>NZ_FOWR01000011.1 GCF_900115495.1 Enterovibrio norvegicus DSM 15893
GAGCTGAGAGACCACCTTACTCATCGATAGATGCCGATAAAGTGACATTCCCACGACGCTCCACACCATCAGTTCCATGGGGAGCCTACGCTTTCGAATCGTCGTGACGCCTGTGTCTTCAAGGCATTGATTAATGAGAGCGGGGCACAGGAGATCTGATAGGCCATTGAGTTGGTCAGCAGAAAATTGGTGTATTCGGTCGAGGGCTTGTCTTAAGAACATAAAAAAATCCGAGTGTAGAAATACACTCGGATTTTGCCAGCCTCTCAGGATCGTTCAACCGATCATTTTTTGCTTAACTGATCGGCATTACGCTCAGTGCGGGCTTCTTTTCACCAAGTCACGGTTACTCAAACCAGTAACTCATGATCAACGCATCCTCTCGTCCACCCGCTATAGGGTAGTAATCGAAGCGACGATCGAATTCATTAAAACCTTGAGATTCATAAAGCCTGATAGCGTTTACGTTGCTTTCACGCACCTCAAGCCATGCTTCTTGGGCACCAGCAGACTGCATACAATCAATAAACGCCAAGAGAAGTTGCTTCCCATAGCCCTTACCTTGTTGTGTCGGTGCAACAGCGATGTTTAATAAAGACGCTTCACCCGCCACGCATTGCCCATAGAAATACCCCACCACGTCGCCATCCACGACAAGGACACGGTTACAAGCAAACTTGGTTTCAGCTTGAGCCAACATCGATTCGGCCCACGGATGCGAATGTGCAGCGCGCTCTATCTTAATAACGGCGTCAAACCACTGCTCGTCGAGCGTGAGAAGTTCAGCGTTCATGTTGTCGGATCTGCACCCACAATGCTTTTTTTGCATCAGGGTTATCTTGAAGAAGTGAAAGTGACGGCGACGTAAGTTGCTTTACATCTGCCATCGCGATGGCATCAACACCCGCAAACCAACACCATTCCAAGGCGTGTGATTTGAGGTTTGAAATTGCTTCTCTCGGCAAGCGCAGTGCTTGATCCGGCGTCAGCTTCATACTGGCTAAGATCTTACCAAACAGCCATGCGTCATGTTCATTCGGCGTTGTTTCAGACACAAACAACAGCTTACAGGTATCCGGTAACGTCAATGTGTTTAACGCAACGTTGGGAAACAATTCAGGGCGTCGCAATCCCCACACGGGAATACCCATTTCTTTGAGACGTTGAACATCGTTCATAAAAAGCGAGAGCCCGTTTCACGAGGTAAGGTTAATGAAGGCATGCTATCAAAAAACAGGTAAAGCAGGAATGTCAGCGCACGCCATAACGGTGAAACGCTGACAAGTTGAGTGATGATTATAGCGCGTCAAATTCCGCGCAGTACTCGACTAACCCTGTTACATCGCTGAATGCACCATCGAGTAGCTCGATCGCCATGAAGGCATCAGCAGGCACATCCCACTTGCAGGTTAGCGAATATTGAGAAGCCGGAACAAAACCAACGCGCGAATAGTAAGCAGGATCGCCCAGAACAACACAGGCGGGATAACCAAACTCACTTAGAATTTCAAAGCCTTCACGGATCATGTCAGACGCCAAGCCTTGTTTTCGGTAATCAGGGTGCACACAAACGGGCGCTAAACCTTGAATGCCCGTGTCTCGCCCGCCAATAATCACAGGGCTAAACATAATGTGTCCAACAACCTTACCGTCGTCATTACATGCAACGAGGGACAAGGTGTTATGTCCATTCTCACGCAATGTCATGACCAATTTAGCTTCTGCATCAGTATCGAACGCTTTTTTTACCAATCGATCGATAGGCAGGAGGTCAGCTGGAGCTTCAGATCTTAGGAGCATAGTGTGCTTCTTCCAAAGAGGTTGGGGCTTGCAGGCCTTTCTGAACAAAATCAGCTAAGGAAAACAATGCCTGTCGAAGCATGGAGGGTAACGAGTCCAGATCCACGCTGTCCATCAAATTCTTCACTTCTAGACCTAATTCTGTATCGCCTTCAATAATCAAACGACGCTGGAAGAACAAGGTATCAGGATCTTCTTTTCGTGCAGCGATTAAAATCAAATCGTTAAGATCGCCACTGAAACGCACATCGGCGTTTTCAATATCACTGCGAACCACCAGCTTTTCATTTTCAAAGCTGATGTAGCTTTTAAAACCAATATCGCGAACGTGCACTTCTAACCAACGATTTTCGAGGAACTCAAACTCACCATCGTCTAACGCTTCTTGAAAAACACGTTTCAATGTTTCAAGCATCAATGATTGCTGAACTGATGCTGGAACAAGCTTAACAGGTAAGCGAAGAAAAGCAGGAGCTTGCTGTACTAACTTAGTGTGAATCTTGTCGAGCAAAATTGCCATCCAATTTAAGGTCAGTCGAAATGAGCATGTATTGTATGCCAGTGGATCACCTAACTTTTATGCCTTGAGTCAAAAAAACAGTGCTCATCGCTATAAAGGTTTATCTCTGCTATCTCAACGTTATATAGTGTTGAATTAATTCGGAGTTGTATTTGGAAATACTCCGCCAGTTCGGATGTGTGGTGCCTTAATGCCAATGAAGCAGTTAACATATTGGTTCTCCCTTCTCACTCATAACAGCCCTTTTCTCTTCGCCGTTCTCGACAAAAACCACCAGTACCTATGGGTCAGCCAGCGTTATTGTGAAATCAGTGGATTGAATCAAGATGAGTTAGTAGGAAAACACGATAAGGACATATTGGGTTCGACGTTCTACGAGGCATTAAAACCCCATTATTTACGTGCCATTAACGGAGAAAACTCCGAAGGTGAAATCGTTCTCAACGATGGTGTACATGACTCCAGCTTTCACTTCAGCGTTTCCACGCTCGGTCCTTCTCTGCATGAAGGATTGCCTGAAGGTGCGATCGTTTTTCATGCTGTAGATACCTCTGAGCGTCAGATACTCACCAGTGCGCTTGAATCATCCGAACACAGATTTAAACACCTTAGCCAGCTTGTGAGCGATGGCTGTTGTGTATTGGATGATGGTATTGTTTTAAGCGCTAACGAACGCGCAGTCGCCTTACTTGGCTATGACAACGTCAATGAAATCCTTGGTGAGGATATCGAAAAGCTGCTGATAAGCCCCGTAAAAGGGCGCTCTATTGTGGCAGCGTTAACGTCGTTGAAACCCGGACAGCAACTCGCTTGCCAACCGGTTTGCACCGCTGCAGATAGCAGCCCTATCAATATCGCATTCAGTGCCATCAATGTACTAGGCAGTGAAGGGTCGATCATTACCCTTTCCCGCTCCGTTTCAGAGCCTGAAAACCACAAGCAAACCATTGAAAAATTGGCACAGTTTGATGCACTCACAGGACTGTATAATCGTCACGGCTTTTCGCGTCGATTAGAGCAGTTAATCGCCAATAAAACGCCGCTGGCCATGTTCTATCTTGATGTCGATAATTTCAAAAACATCAATGACTCTCTTGGTCATCACATTGGTGATCGTGTTCTGCAAGACATCGCTCAACGTCTAAGAAAGCAGTTGCCGCCAGAAACCATCCTCGGCCATCTCGGTGGTGATGAGTTCGCGGTATTGATGCCCGAACAAAGCGATCAAGCGTTGGCCACAGATCTCGCTAACCGCATTGTGAATGTGATCAGCCAACCTTTCGATCTTTACCATTTCAGTAAGTTTCTCGCGTGTTCCATTGGATTGGTGAAATACCCGGGCGATGGTAAAGATGCTCGAAGTTTGCTGCAAAATGCCGACACCGCGATGTACGAAGCCAAAGAGCAAGGCCGTAATCGTGTGGTGAATTACAGCCAACACATGAATAAAGAAGCGCGCATGCGTTTATGGTTGGAAATCGAGCTCCAGAAAGCCCTGCAAAACAACGGACTAGAAGTGTGGTATCAGCCTAAGGTGAGTGCAAAAGACTACACCATCAATGGTGCAGAGGCGCTAGTTCGCTGGAAGCACCCTGTTGAAGGCTACATAAGCCCTGCACGCTTTATCCCTGTGGCTGAGCGTTCTGGCATGATTGAATTGCTGGGCCGTAATGTTATGCGTGAGGTGTTCCAAACCGTGAGGCGCTGGCAAAACATGAAGGTATTGCCAGGTCGCGTGGCGATAAACCTCTCGCCACAACAGTTCAAAAACCCGAACCTCACCTCGCACATGAAAAAACTTCAGGTCGCGACGCAAACCGATCCATCACTCATTACCTTTGAGCTGACGGAAAGTGCGGTCATGAATGACGGCGAACACGCCATCCAAATGCTCAACGCCATCAAAGATCTTGGCTTTTCCTTGTCGATTGACGATTTTGGTACTGGGTATTCGTCGTTGTCTTATCTGGCTAAATTCCCGCTTGATGAGTTGAAAATCGACCGCGCATTTATTTGCGACATGGAGACGTTTCCTAAACAGGTGACCTTGATTGAAAACATCATCAACCTTGGTCGATCGTTGAATATGTCGTTAGTGGCCGAAGGCGTCGAAACCGGCAAGCAAGCAAGCGTATTGGCCAACCTAAAGTGCGACACCATTCAGGGGTTCCACTTCTATAAACCCATGCCTCGTGCAGAATTTGAAGCCATCTTAGTGAGCAACAAAAAAGTCAAAGCAAAAGCGTCATAAGCCCTATTGCGTCGGGTTGCTGAGCGAAAAAGCCATCAACCCGACCGCTTTCTTCATGCCTTTCAGAGATGAAACGCGGCGTATGACGCGTAAACCTGCCTTATATCAATGCCCCGTCAGAAGTGACTCCCTAAAATCCCTTCATTAGGTTCATTAACACAACACGTCATATTCTTTGACGTGGGGAATTATATGGAATTACTTTGCCCGGCAGGGAATCTACCCGCCCTAAAAACCGCCATCGATAATGGTGCGGACGCCGTTTACATCGGCTTTAAAGATGGCACTAACGCCCGCCATTTCGCAGGATTAAACTTCGACGGCAAGAAACTTCAAAAAGCCGCAAGTTATGTGCATGACCGTAACAAGAAACTGCATGTCGCACTCAACACCTTTGCACACCCTGATGGCTTTCACCGTTGGACGGATGCCGTTGATGCTGCGGTCGATCTCGGTGTTGATGCCTTGATCGTGGCCGATCTGGCCGTGCTAGATTATGCCGCGACCAAACACCCAGACATGGAAATTCACCTGTCTGTGCAGGCATCAGCCACAAACAGTGCAGCCATCGATTTCTACCGCGATCATTTCAACGTAAAGCGTGTGGTTCTTCCTCGTGTGCTGTCTATGCACCAAGTAAAACAGCTTTCTCGCACCACAGATGTCGATCTAGAAGTCTTTGCCTTCGGCAGCCTTTGCATCATGTCTGAGGGGCGTTGCTATCTGTCGTCATACCTCACAGGAGAATCGCCGAACACGGTCGGTGTATGCTCTCCGGCAAAATATGTGCGCTGGAAAGAAACCAACGAAGGGTTAGAGTCTCGTCTGAATGAGATTTTGATCGACCGTTACAAAGCAGGCGAAAACGCCGGTTACCCGACCTTGTGTAAAGGCCGTTTCATCACCGATGGTGAGCCGTACCACGCACTGGAAGAGCCAACGAGTCTGAATACCCTGTCTATCCTGCCTGAGCTGTTTGAAGCAAACATAGCTTCCGTCAAGATTGAAGGCCGCCAACGCAGCCCGGCTTATGTCGAACAAGTAACACGCACATGGCGACAAGCCATTGATAGCTACAAAGCAAACCCTGAGGGCTACCACGTACTGCCTCAATGGAATCAATGCTTAGACAGCGTGTCTGAAGGGGCGCAAACCACCCTTGGCGCATACCACCGCAAATGGCAGTAGGAGCTAACCACTTATGAAATACTCTCTTGGCCCGCTACTGTACTTTTGGCCGAAAAACGACGTTGAAGATTTCTACCATCAAGCTGCTACTGGCCAAGCTGATATTGTTTATCTCGGTGAAACAGTATGTTCCAAGCGTAGAGAGATGCGCACTAACGACTGGCTAGATTTGGCACGAGAACTCGCAAACAGTGGCAAACAAGTGGTGCTTTCCACCATGGCATTGCTCGAAGCACCGTCTGAAGTCAACATCATGAAAACCTTGATCGACAATGGCGAATTCATTGTTGAAGCAAACGATGTGTCAGCCATTCAGCTTGCTCACGCGAAAGGGGTGCCTTTTGTCGCGGGCCCAGCGCTTAACCTATACAACGCACAAGCACTAAACGTGATGCTGAAAAAAGGCATGACTCGCTGGTGCATGCCCATCGAGTTATCACGTGATTGGCTGCAAAAGGTGCTTGTTGAAGCTGAGGCCTTAGGTATTCGAGACAAATTTGAGGTTGAAGTCTTTAGCTACGGGCATTTGCCATTGGCCTATTCAGCGCGCTGTTTCACAGCAAGAGCTGAAGACAAACCCAAAGACAAATGCGAAACCTGCTGTATTCGCTACCCACAAGGCATTGACGTAAAAAGCCAGGAAGGCCAATCGGTCTTTACGTTAAATGGCATTCAGACACAATCTGGCTATTGCTACGATCTGAGTGGCGACCTTGTTTCAATGGATGGCGTGGTCGATGTGGTTCGTATTAGCCCGCAGGGTAAAGATACCTTAGACGTTCTTGCTGGCTTCAAATCAGGTCAATCAGGCTTTACGCCACGCAACCATCAATGTAATGGCTACTGGCATGGCATCGAAGGCATGGCGACACAAGGCTAAATGTATCAAGCGTTACCGGACAACGCTGTGATAGCTAAAAAACAACAAGCCGCTTATGCGGCTTTTTTTCTGCGTCAAATCCGATCTAAATAATGAATAGCACAGTGTGGGATCCAACGCTACGACGACGGCGCTTGTCTCATCTTCTGCGCGATAAGACCCAGCTCTAACATGGCATAGCGATGCTCAACAAAGTCGTACACATTGCCTGACATCGCCAGTTTATAAAGGGCCTCAGCGGAACGGTAATCACCCATGGTCTGGTAGCGTTTCGCTAAATAGAAATACCCTTCACACAGTCTCTCCGCCAGTTGCGTATTGTCTCGGCTTGTACGCCCGATATTTTCAAAAAATTCACTTTCACTGACATCTCGAATATAAAGACGTGCAATCTGCCATCCCCAATCTTGCTTGTCTGAAGCCTGATAACGAGACGCTAAACGCTCCCTTGCAAGCACATCGCCGTCTTTTTCAACTTCGACCAGATACAGCCACAATGCACGATAAGCATCATGAGTGTTGTCTTTGTAATGCTTGAGCAAGTCACGCTCAGCAAGCTCATAACGACCACCGTAATAGAGCGCAATGCCACGGTTACGCTCAGCAAACTGATGCGTTTCGTCAAGCTCTAATGTGGAGTCAAAGGCTTCATAAGCCGCATCGTAAAGCCCGCTTTGCGTGAAATACACACCCAAGATGTTAAACACATCCGGCTGAGCGGGATTAAAAGAAAGGGAACGATTGAAGTCGAGACGCGCAAGGTTACGCAAACCTAAACTGTCGTTAACTAAACCACGCTCATAATAAATCTGCGCTCTGTCTTTTTCAGTTAAATCAGAACGTGTGAGGAGCTGATCAATGCGTGCAAGCTTTACTTCTTGCTGCGTGGTAGGTTGCAAAGGCTCAGCCATTGGCAGCAAATGCCAAGGTTGAGCACTACTGACTGACGACGTCGACGCACACCCTGAAAGCAACAACAACGAGCCCACAAGCGTGAACGTTAGCCATCTATTTTTTCGCATTCGCACCAATCTCCTACCATTAAAAAAGGGGGCATCGCCCCCTTCTTATACCTTGTTTACGCGTGTGGCGTAAACCTCAATGCCTTACCTGAGTGATGTTGTGTGGGCGAAACGCCGTTCAACACGAGCCAGTGGCAGAGTCAGGCTATCTTATGCGTCAGCTTCTGGCTGTGCTTCAGACGCTGCTGCTTCGCCTGCTGGCGCTTCTACAGCTTCTTTCATGCTCAGACGGATACGGCCTTGACGGTCGATTTCCAGAACCTTAACTTGCACTTCTTGACCTTGCTCTACGTAGTCAGACACTTTCTCGATGCGCTTATCAGCAACTTGAGAAATGTGTACTAGACCTTCTTTAGTGCCGATAACAGACACAAAGCAACCGAAGTCAACGATGCGCGTTACTTTACCCGTGTAGATACGGCCAACTTCAACTTCTGCAGTCAACGCTTCGATACGTGCAATAGCGGCTTTCGCTTTGTCGCCATCAGTTGCAGCAATTTTCACTGTACCGTCATCTTCGATTTCGATGGTGGTTTCAGTTTCTTCAGTCAGTGCACGAATTACCGCACCGCCTTTACCAATCACATCTTTGATCTTCTCAGGGTTGATCTTGATAGTGTGGATACGTGGCGCGAACTGTGAAATATCTTCACGTGCAGAGCCAATCGCTTCGTCCATCACGGTAAGGATGTGCAGACGCGCACCTTTCGCTTGGTTCAGAGCAATTTCCATGATCTCTTTAGTGATACCTTCGATTTTGATGTCCATCTGCAATGCAGTAACACCATCATCAGTACCCGCTACTTTAAAGTCCATGTCGCCTAGGTGGTCTTCGTCACCCAAGATGTCAGACAGAACAACAAAGTCATTGTCTTCTTTCACAAGACCCATCGCGATACCCGCAACAGATTTCTTGATAGGAACACCCGCGTCCATCAGCGCAAGAGAGGTACCACATACAGACGCCATTGAAGACGAACCGTTTGATTCAGTGATTTCTGAAACAACACGGATGGTGTATGGGAATTCATCTTGGCTTGGCATTACTGCAGCAATACCACGCTTAGCCAGTTTACCGTGGCCGATTTCACGACGCTTAGGTGAACCAACAAAACCCGTCTCACCTACACAGTATGGAGGGAAGTTGTAGTGCAGTAGGAAGTGGTCAGTACGCTCACCAGTGATTGAATCAATGATTTGCGCATCACGCTTAGTACCCAATGTTGCAGTAACCAATGCCTGAGTTTCGCCACGAGTGAACAACGATGAACCGTGAGTACGTGGAAGTACACCAGTACGAACGTCTAGCGCACGAACCATGTCTTTTTCACGACCATCGATACGTGGGTTGCCCGCAATGATGCGACCACGAACAACGTTCTTCTCAAGGCTGCCTAGCATGCCTTGGATTTCACGAACGTTAAGATCGTCGTTTTCTTCGCTCAGCTGAGCAATAACGCTTTGCTTGATGTCGCCAACTTGAGCGTAACGCGCCATTTTCTCAGTGATTTGGTACGCTTCAACGAAACGAGACTCAGCCAGTTCAGCAACGCGTGCTTTCAGCTCAGCGTTGACTTCTGGAGCAGCCCAATTCCAAGCAGGTGTTGCAACTTCAGCAGCAAACTCATTGATTGCAGTGATCGCAACTTGTTGTTGGTCGTGACCAAACACAACGGCTTGTAGCATTTGCTCTTCGCTTAGACGGTCAGCTTCTGATTCAACCATCAGAACCGCGCCTTCAGTACCCGCGATAACCAGGTCCAAACGGCTGTTTTCAAGTTCAGTGTTGCTTGGGTTAAGCACCAACTGATCGTTGATGAAACCAACACGTGCAGCACCGATAGGGCCATTGAACGGAAGACCAGAAATCGCCAGAGCAGCAGAGGTTGCAAGCATTGCTACGATGTCAGGGCTAACGTCTGGGTTTACAGAAACCACAGTAGCGATAACTTGAACTTCGTTTTTGAAACCATCTGGGAACAGTGGACGAATTGGACGGTCGATCAGGCGAGACGTCAACGTTTCACCTTCAGAAGGACGGCCTTCACGCTTGAAGAAACCACCAGGGATTTTACCTGCAGCGTAAGTACGCTCTTGGTAGTTAACAGTCAACGGGAAGAAATCTTGACCTTCAACAGCGTCTTTCTTACCAACAACACTTACGAATACTGAAGTGTCGTCCATGCTAGCCATAACAGCAGCAGTCGCTTGGCGAGCCATAACACCGGTTTCTAGCGTAACGGTGTGGTTGCCATACTGGAATGTTTTTACGATTGGATTCACGAGAAATTCCTTGTTTTATTTGCACTTACTTAGTGCGAGTCACTTTTTGTTCAAAGGCTTCACCAATCGCGACTAATGACAATACTCAGCCTTCTTACTGAGTTGAAAAGTAAGAGATTAACGGAGTACTCTCAATAGTCGCGACCTGATGGTCGACTTCGTAGACTGCGAAGCCAATGAAAGCGCCAATATTATATACCCAAACGGGTGTAAGTTGCATGTTTCGGCACGAATAACTGGGGTTATGCTCAAGGCTTGAGGTTGCAATGCGAAAAGACGGAATCAAAAATGACCAAACGCCAATTCTTGACCAACAATCCCTGACGCTTAAGCCTAGTTAAAACACTAAATTGGGCGGGAACAAAAACGAGAAAAGGAGCCATAAGGCTCCTTTTCGGTATGCGGTACCTATAAGCCAAAGGCTTATTAGCGACGCAGACCCAGACGCTTGATCAGCTCAAGGTAACGGTCAGCGTTTTTGCCTTTCAAGTAGTCAAGCAGTTTACGACGACGCGAAACCATGCGCAGTAGACCGCGACGGCTGTGGTGATCACCTTTGTGCTCAGCGAAGTGGCCTTGCAGGTGATTGATAGAAGCAGTCAAAAGCGCTACTTGAACTTCTGGAGAACCAGTGTCGTTAGTGCCTTGTGCGTATTCAGCAACGATTGCTGCTTTAGTTTCTGCATTCAGAGACATAGTCTATTCCTAAATGTAAAAGGTTATATTTGCGCCAGCCAATCTCTGATTCAGCCGACACCCGAGCGGCGGATTCTACAGCGCTTGCCCCAATAAGGCAATCGATATAGTCCCCACCAATAACTAATTTCAGTTTGGGAAACTTATTGCTGACGGATCTTAACCAAACGCTTTGGCGCGATCATGCCGTCGGCATCAATTTCCCCCACACCAATAAAGGTGCGCTCTTCGCCCATCGTCATACGAACTTGGCCTTCAGACGGCGCATTTGCAGCCTGAACAGCTTGGCCCTGCAAGACATAGCTTGCGACATCAGGTTGAAGGTTCACTTCTTCAAGATCTTGTACCGCTGAATCAAGAGAAAGCAGCAATGGATCAAGCAGTTCACGAGGCTGAATGCCTTGCTCACGCGCTTGTTCTAGCAATTCTTCCAGTTGTTCCAACGTGACCATTTTCTCGACCGGGTAGTGAGAAACACCAATACGACGAAGTGCCGTTACGTGTGCGCCACAACCCAGCATCTCGCCGAGGTCATCAACGATAGTACGGATGTACGTGCCTTTAGAGCAGTGCACTTCCATCTCAATTTCGTCGCCTTCAAAGCGCAGTAATGAGATTTCGTAAACCGTAATTTTACGCGCTTCGCGCGGCACTTCGATGCCTGCTCGTGCGTATTCATAAAGTGGTTTACCTTCGAACTTCAATGCTGAAAACATAGAAGGGACTTGCATGGTTTCACCACGGAATCCCGCGATAAAACCTTCAAGCTGTTCTAGGTTGACGTTTACGTCACGTGTTTCAACCACTTCACCATCAGAATCTGATGTATTGGTACGTTCGCCCAATTTCGCCACCACACGGTAACGCTTGTCAGAATCTAACAAAAATTGGGAAAACTTCGTCGCTTCACCAAAGCAAATCGGCAGCATGCCCGTTGCTAAAGGATCCAGTGCGCCAGTGTGACCCGCTTTTTCTGCGAAGAAAATGCGTTTAACTTGCTGTAATGCACCGTTTGACGTGATGCCACTTGGCTTATCTAGCAGAACAATCCCGTCAACAGGACGTCCTTGACGACGTGGACGGCGGCCCATTATTCGGCCTCTCCATCTTTATCATCTTCAACATGGCGTTCTTCGTCAGATTTCACCGCTTGACTTACCAAGTTGGAAATACGCATACCTTCAGTCAGTGATTGGTCAAAAATGAAAATCACTTCAGGGGTAATACGAAGACGAATCGCTTTACCAAGCAAAGTACGTACGTACCAAGCTTGTTCATTCAATGCTTCTAGGCCTTCTTCTGCGGTTTGATCACCCGTAGTCAGGAAGGTCACGTGTACTTTTGCGTAAGCAAGGTCACGAGAAACATCAACACCCGATACCGTCACCATGCCGATACGTGAGTCTTTAATTTCGCGTTGCAGGATCAGTGCGATTTCTTTTTGCACTTGCTGCGATACGCGTTGAGTACGGCTAAATTCTTTGGCCATAACGCTCTTCTCTCATAAGAAATGGGGGGAAAGCGCAAAGCGCTTCCCCCCATGGTGTGTATAAACAACCTGTTACAGGCAGCTATTATTCGATGGTGCGTTTCACTTCAACGATTTCGAATACTTCGATTTGGTCGCCTACGCGAACATCGTTGTAGTTCTTAACGCCGATACCACACTCGTAACCTTTCGCCACTTCATTTACGTCATCTTTAAAGCGACGTAGTGACTCTAGCTCACCTTCATAAATAACAACGTTATCACGCAGAACGCGGATTGGGTTGTTACGTTTGATGGTGCCTTCAGAAACGATACAGCCAGCAATAGCACCAATCTTAGGTGACTTGAAGACTTCACGCACTTCCGCTAGACCCATGATGACTTGTTTGAATTCAGGCGCAAGCATACCGCTCATCGCTTGTTTCACTTCATCAATCAAGGCGTAGATAACTGAGTAGTAACGTAAATCTAGGCTTTCAGCATCAATCGTCTTACGTGCAGATGCATCAGCACGGACGTTAAAGCCAACCAGAATCGCGTTAGAAGCAGCAGCAAGAACAGCGTCAGTTTCGGTGATAGCACCAACACCTGAACCGATGATCTTCACTTTCACTTCGTCAGTAGACAATTTAACCAGTGAGTCAGCAATCGCTTCAACAGAACCTTGTACGTCAGCTTTCAGTACGATGTTCAGTTCAGATACTTCACCTTCGGTCATGTTAGAGAACATGTTTTCCAGTTTCGCTTTCTGCTGGCGAGCCAGTTTAACGTCACGGAATTTACCTTGGCGGTAAAGTGCTACTTCACGAGCTTTACGCTCGTCACGAACAACTGTTGCTTCATCACCTGCTGAAGGAACACCTGAAAGACCCAGGATTTCCACAGGAATAGAAGGACCAGCCACGTCAACGTCATGACCGTTTTCATCGCGCATTGCACGAACACGACCGTACTCAAGACCACAAAGAACGATATCGCCTTTTTTCAGCGTACCTTCTTGTACAAGAACGGTAGCAACTGGGCCACGACCTTTGTCTAGACGTGATTCGATAACAACGCCGTTTGCCATGCCATCGCGGATTGCGTCAAGTTCAAGAACTTCTGATTGCAGAAGAATTGCCTCAAGCAAGCTATCGATGTTGATGCCTTGTTTCGCTGAAACGTGAACGAAGATGTTCTCGCCGCCCCACTCTTCAGGAATAACATCATACTGAGCAAGTTCGTTTTTAACTTGGTCTGGGTTTGCTGCTTCTTTATCGATCTTGTTCACAGCAACAATCAGTGGCACTTCTGCCGCTTTTGCGTGCTGGATAGCTTCGATAGTTTGTGGCATTACGCCATCGTCAGCTGCAACAACCAGAACAACGATATCTGTCGCTTTCGCACCACGAGCACGCATAGATGTAAACGCTGCGTGTCCTGGAGTATCCAGGAAGGTGATCATACCGTTGTCAGTTTCAACGTGGTAAGCACCGATGTGCTGCGTAATACCGCCTGCTTCGCCCGAAGCAACGTGTGCTTTACGAATGTAGTCAAGTAGCGACGTTTTACCATGGTCAACGTGACCCATGATAGTAACAACTGGCGCACGTGGTTCACGTAACGCAGTGTCATCACGGTCAGACAGTACCGCTTCTTCCAATTCGTTTTCTTTGCGAAGAACAACCTTGTGGCCCATTTCTTCAGCAACAAGTGCTGCTGTTTCTTGGTCAATCACTTGGTTGATGGTTGCCATGGCACCCATCTTCATCATCGCCTTGATAACTTCAGTGGCTTTAACGGCCATTTTGTTAGCAAGTTCAGCAACAGTAACGGTCTCACCGATTTCTACATCGCGGTTAACTTTCTGAGCTGGTTTCTGGAAACCATGCTGCATAGAAGTTGGCTTAGCCAAACGGCCTTTGCTTTTCCCACGATTGCCACGGTTACGGCTATCATCTTTGTCTTGTGCTGATTTTTTCTTTTTGCGACGACGTGGCGCAGCTTCTTGGCGACGATCCGCCTCATCTTCTGCTTCACGTGCATACGTAGATGTTACTGTGTGATGGTCTGCAGTTTCCATCACGTTTGGCACTGCTTCTTGTTGACTCCAGCGCTCTTCGTTTAATTCTGCCATTTTGCGTGCCTCTTCTAGCTGGCGCTGACTTTCTTCTTCAGCTTTACGCTTGGCTTCCTCTTCCTGGCGGCGCTTGAGTTCATCAGCTTCATTCTTCACTTGCGCTTCTGCAGCTTCACGAGCAGATGTTTCTTCTGCTGTTTCTTGTGATTGCTGCGCTTTCTCAGCGGCAATGCGTGCTTTTTCTTCAGCGTCACGTTGGGCTTTTTCTTCGGCCTCGCGTTTCGCTTTCTCTTGAGCTTCACGCTTCGCTACTTCTTCAGCTTCACGACGGGCTTTTTCCTCAGCCTCGCGTTGTGCTGCGTCTTCAGCATCACGTTGTGCGGCTTCTTGAGCCACACGTTGTTCTTCTAGTTCGCTGCGCTTCACGTAGGTGCGCTTTTTGCGCACTTCTACTTGAACATCCTTACTCTTTCCGCCAGCTCCAGAAACACTTAGGGTGCTGCGTTTTTTGCGCTGTAACGTCAGTCGAGTTGGAGCGCTACCATCGTCACCATGTTCACGTTTTAAGTGAGACAGTAAGGTTTGTTTCTCATCCTGGCTTACGCTGTCGTCTGCCGACTTTTGAATGCCTGCATCCTGAAATTGCTTCAGCAAACGTTCTACCGGCGTATCGATCTCGCTCGCCAGTGCTTTAACTGTAACCTCTGACATTCTGCTCCTCCTTTGCTGCGTTTAAGCTTCGTCGCTGAACCAGCAAATATTGCGCGCGGCCATGATCAGCTCACCCGCTTTAACTTCATCCATTCCCTCGATATCCAGAAGATCATCAGTGCCTTGGTCAGCAAGATCTTCCAAAGTGCAGATGCCTTTCGCTGCAAGGCGGAACGCAAGGTCGCGATCCAAACCTTCAAGACCCAACAGATCTTCAGCCGGCTCAGCACCGTCAAGGATTTCTTCTTTCGCAAGCGCGATTGTGGTCAGCGCTTCTTTCGCACGGCTTCGCAGTTCTTCAACGGTATCTTCATCAAGACCATCAACCTCTAGAAGTTCTGCTGCAGGAACGTATGCAACTTCTTCTAGCGTGGTGAAGCCTTCTTGAACCAGCAGTGCTGCGAAATCTTCTTCGATATCCAAGTGCTTACTAAACAGTTCAATTGACTGGCCAGCTTCTTCTTGGTGTTTCTTCTGTAGATCTTCCACTGTCATTACGTTCAGCGTCCAACCAGTAAGTTGAGAGGCTAGACGAACGTTTTGACCGTTACGACCGATAGCTTGAGCCAAGTTATCAGCTTCTACAGCGATATCCATTGTGTGGGTATCTTCGTCAACGATGATAGATGCTACTTCTGCAGGTGCCATCGCGTTGATAACAAGTTGCGCTGGGTTATCGTCCCAAAGAACAATATCAATACGCTCGCCGCCAAGTTCACCCGAAACGGCTTGAACACGTGCACCACGCATACCTACACACGCACCTACAGGGTCGATACGCTTGTCGTTAGTTTTAACAGCAATCTTCGCACGAGAACCCGGATCGCGAGCCGCACCCATCACTTCGATCATTTCTTCGCCGATTTCTGGCACCTCAATGCGGAACAATTCGATCAGCATTTCTGGCTTAGAACGGGTCATGAATAACTGGAAGCCACGAGCTTCTGGACGCACAGCATACAGCAAACCGCGCACGCGGTCGCCTGGACGTAGGTTTTCACGTGGTAATTGATCGTCACGTTGGATTGCCGCTTCTGCATTGCTACCCAAATCAACGATAACCACTTCGCGGTTCACTTTCTTAACAATGCCCGTGATCAACTCACCTTCATTGTCCATGAACTGCTCAACCACTTGTGCACGCTCAGCTTCACGTACTTTTTGTACGATAACTTGTTTTGCAGTTTGTGTCGTAATACGGTCAAACGTTACTGACTCAATGTCATCTTCAACGTAATCGCCGACAGACATTGTTTCGTCTTCAAACTGTGCCGCTTCTAGCGTAATTTCGCGAGTAGGCTGAGTAACTTCTTCAACCACTTCCCAGCGACGAAGTGTTTCGAACTGACCGGTTTTGCGGTCGATTTCTACACGTACTTCGATTTCTGCTTCGTATTTTTTCTTTGTTGCCGTCGCCAGCGCTATTTCTAACGCTTCAAAAATGCGCTCACGTGGAACAGCTTTTTCGTTCGACACCGCCTCTACGACAGCCAAGATTTCTTTGTTCATGAACTAATGCCTCATTTAAATTTAAAATGAAGGAACCAGGTTAGCCTTGGCGATATTGCTCAGGGCGAACGCTTCTTCGTTTCCATCCACGTTGATGGTGACGGTCTCGCCGTCAACAGAAAGAATCAGCCCTTTCCATTTGCGACGGTTTTGCATCGCCATTTTCAACACTACGTTCACTTCGTGACCGATAAATTGCTGATAATGCGCGGCTTTAAATAGTGGTCTTTCCAACCCTGGTGATGAAACTTCCAAGTTGTAAGCAACGGTAATTGGATCTTCTACGTCCATCACAGCGCTAACCTGGCGGCTCACTTCGGCACAAGCATCAACAGTGATGCCGTTTTCATGATCAATAAAGATCCGCAGGGTTGAATGTTGTCCCGCACGAACAAACTCAAGCCCAACAAGCTCATAGTTCAATGCTTCAACAGGCGCTTCTAGCAATGCTACAAGCTGTTTTTCTAGTCCGGTCATACAAACCCCAGAAATAAAAAAAGGGCTTAAAAGCCCAGATATCCATCCGAATGGGTCATGTTCAGATAATAAAAAACCCCGAATTACGGGGTTTAATGCAACTGGACCCTGATGCCATGGTTTCCCATGGCCAACAACTGTTTTGGTCTCACTAAACAATTGTCGATAAAGTGGTTGCGGGGGCCGGATTTGAACCGACGACCTTCGGGTTATGAGCCCGACGAGCTACCAAACTGCTCCACCCCGCGTCCGATTGGCGATTATTATATCGTCGCCTCGCATTCTTTTTCAAGTACTGCGACCTTACTAAGTAAGGATTTTAAAATGGTGCCGAGAGCGGGACTTGAACCCGCATGCCTATACAGGCACTACCCCCTCAAGATAGCGTGTCTACCAATTTCACCACCTCGGCAAGCATTACTGCTTAATTCTTTTACTGAGGGATGTCGCTGTTGTTTTCAGCAGGGACATCCCTCGCCGGAGTTACTTGCTCACTGGCAGGTACACTCAGGTCTTCGTACTCGCTACCAACGGTTGCGTTTTGAGTACTCATGTTACCCAGCACTAGGCTAAGAACAAAAAATATTGTCGCGAAAATCGCGGTCATTCGGGTCAGAAAGTTTCCAGAGCCGCCAGAGCCAAATACTGTATTTGATGCCCCAGCCCCGAAAGAGGCTCCCATATCTGCGCCTTTACCTTGTTGAACCAGAACTAGGCCAATTACACCAAGCGCGGCCAACAGATAAATCACAAGTAGAATTTCGTACATGGGTTCCACCTATGTTCCAAATTGTTGAGCCAGCTGACTATTCAGTTCACTAGCGCAACTCCCATCATTGGGAGCGGAGGAATACTAACGAATGACGGCATACGAAACAAGAGAAAAATACAAAAAAGCGGTACTTTTCATCCCGTTTGCGCATCTTATAACCAAACAGACTCGCGTCCCTTCCGCTTTCCTTTTGTTATTAGCAGTTCGCTTTTACCGCATCTGCAATTTCAAGTGCATACGCTTGCACTTCATCAGCGTTTTCACCTTCAACCATGACACGGATTAATGGTTCAGTGCCAGATTTACGTAACAATACACGACCCGTGTCACCTAGCTTCTCTTCAACCGCTGCAGTCGCAGTCATCACTGCGTCTGATTGCAATGGATCGCTATCACCACTAAAACGAACATTCTCAAGGACTTGTGGGAACATGCTCATGCCATCACACAGATCTTTGAGTGTTAGACCTGTTCCAACAACACTTGCTAATACTTGCAACGCTGCAACGATAGCATCACCAGTGGTGACTTTATCAAGAAGGATAACGTGACCTGAGTTTTCTGCGCCGATCTTCCAATCGCTCTCAAGCAGTTTTTCCATGACGTAGCGGTCGCCAACTTTCGCGCGGGTAAACGGAATACCGAGTTTTTTCAGCGCCACTTCCATGCCCATATTGGTCATCAAAGTACCAACGACACCGCCTTTCAGTTCGCCTCGACGTAACGATTCACGCGCAATGATATAGGCAATTTGGTCGCCGTCTACTTTATTACCTTCATGGTCGACCATGATGATACGGTCACCATCACCATCAAACGCAATACCCAATACTGCGTTTTCTTCAACAACACGCTTTTGAAGTGCTCGAACATCGGTTGCACCCACTTCTGCGTTGATGTTTGTGCCGTTTGGCTCCACACCCATAGCAATGACATCAGCGCCCAGCTCAGAAAACACGGCAGGTGCAATGTGGTACGTCGCACCGTGTGCACAATCGATAACGATTTTAAGGCCTTTCAGGTTCATTTCTGACGGGAACGTGCCTTTACAAAACTCAATGTAACGGCCCGCAGCATCAACGATACGGCTTGCTTTACCCAGCTCTGCTGACTCAACACAAGTCAGTGGCTTTTCGAGTTCAGCTTCAATCGCAAGCTCAACCGCATCAGGCAATTTTGTGCCTTCTGATGAAAAGAATTTGATGCCGTTATCATAGTAAGGGTTATGCGATGCTGAGATAACAATCCCCGCTTCCGCGCGGAACGTTTGCGTTAAGTACGCAATGGCAGGCGTTGGCATTGGGCCTGTAAACGCAGCCTGAAGACCAGCAGCTGATAAGCCAGCTTCCAACGCAGATTCAAGCATGTAGCCAGAGATGCGTGTATCTTTGCCTATCAATACTTTCTTCGTGCCTTGCTGGCTCAGCACACGACCCGCAGCCCAACCTAATTTCAGCATAAAATCTGGAGTGATTGGGAACTGGCCAACTTTACCGCGTACACCGTCGGTGCCGAAGTATTTACGTTCTGTCATTGTGTATCTCCAAGTAGATCTGCTGCTTCTTGCATCATGCTGACAACACGAACCACATCTGCGGTTTCTTTTACGTCATGCACGCGAATGAGCTGAGCCCCTTTCAAAGCAGCAATGGTAGCGCAAGCTAAACTTCCCCCCAAAACATCGGCAGGGGGTTTATCCAATAATTTAAAAATCATAGACTTCCGTGACATACCCGCCAGTATCGGCAGTCCATGACGGTGAAACAATTCCAGCTTTGCTAACAGCTGGTAGTTATGTGTCAATGTTTTACCAAACCCAAACCCTGGGTCTAAAATCAGTTTTTCTTTGCCAATACCCATTGCCGCACAAGCTTCAATTCTTTCATTGAAGAAACCATGGATATCTTCAAAAATATCGTCATAGGTTGGATCAACCTGCATCGAACGAGGCTGCCCTTGCATGTGCATAATACATACTGGCACATCAGCCATGGCTGCCGCGTTAAGCGCCCCTGGCTCTTGAAGTGCACGCACATCATTGATTAGATTAGCACCTGCATTCACAGCTGCGGTCATTACTGCCGCTTTACTGGTATCAATTGAAATCCAGCAATCAAACCTTTCTCGAATAGCTTCTATCGCGGGAATAACCCTTGATAGTTCTTCATCCAGCGAAACATCTACCGCCCCAGGTCTCGTAGACTCACCACCAATATCCAATACCGACGCACCCGCACTGAGCATACTTTCTGCATGATAAAGCGCCGTATCGAGATGATTGAATTTACCGCCATCTGAAAAAGAATCAGGCGTGACGTTGAGGATACCCATAACTTTCGGGGAAGATAGATCGAGAAAGAATTCTTTGCTGGTCAGTATCATAGTTGGGCTTTGTTTGAGGCTAGAATTTGTCACTACCAAAAGAAAAACCCCGAGTAAGCCCGGGGTTTCTTTTAACTAAAATGCAATTACGCGTCCGGCTGATTATCAGGATCGACAGGCTTAGCGCTGGCGTCTGACGATGAAGGCTTTTCAGCTTCCACATCAGCATCTGCATCCGGTTTTTTCGGCGTATTGCCAGAATTATCTGGTTCAGCGCCCCAACCTGCAGGTTCACGAACTGGACGTCGCTCCATCAAATCATCGATTTGACCAGCATCAATCGTTTCATACTTCATCAGTGCATCTTTCATTGCATGCATGATATCCATATTTTCTTCGATAAGCTTGCGAGCACGTATGTAATTACGGTCTATCAATAAACGAATTTCGCTATCAATAAGACGCGCGGTCTCATCAGACATATGCTTAGATTTCGCGACGGAACGACCAAGGAAAACCTCACCTTCGTCTTCAGCGTACAACAGAGGTCCCAACTTATCTGAGAAGCCCCATTGCGTCACCATCTTGCGCGCGATATCTGTAGCACGTTCGATGTCATTCGACGCACCCGTTGAAACGTTCTCAACACCATAGATAATCTCTTCCGCTAGACGGCCACCGTACAAGCTCGAAATCATGGATTCTAGGTGTAGACGAGACATGCTCACACGATCTTGCTCAGGCAGATACATCGTGACACCCAGCGCTCGTCCGCGAGGAATGATAGACACTTTGTAAACCGGATCATGCTCAGGCACAAGTCGACCTACAACAGCGTGGCCCGCTTCGTGGTAGGCGGTCGATTCTTTGGTTTCTTCAGTCAGAACCATTGATTTGCGCTCAGCGCCCATCATGATTTTGTCTTTCGCCAGTTCGAATTCGATCATAGATACAACGCGCTTGTTACCACGTGCAGCAAACAATGCTGCTTCGTTGACCAAGTTCGCCAAGTCTGCGCCAGAGAATCCTGGGGTACCACGTGCGATAAGCGATGCTTCAACATCACCACCTAGTGGTACTTTACGCATGTGTACTTTAAGAATTTGCTCACGACCACGTACATCTGGCAAGCCAACAACAACCTGACGGTCAAAGCGGCCCGGACGCAACAAGGCAGGGTCAAGAACATCTGGACGGTTAGTCGCTGCGATAACGATGATACCTTCGTTACCTTCAAAGCCATCCATTTCAACCAGCATTTGGTTCAATGTTTGTTCACGTTCGTCGTGACCACCACCAAGACCCGCGCCACGTTGGCGACCTACGGCATCAATTTCATCGATAAAGATGATACATGGCGAGGCTTTCTTCGCTTGTTCGAACATGTCACGGACACGAGATGCGCCCACACCAACGAACATTTCAACGAAATCAGAACCAGAAATCGTAAAGAACGGTACTTTCGCTTCACCTGCAATGGCTTTCGCCAGCAAGGTTTTACCGGTACCAGGAGGACCTACCATCAAAACACCCGTTGGGATTTTACCACCGAGTTTTTGGAAACGACTTGGGTCGCGCAGGTAGTCAACCAGTTCTTTAACGTCTTCTTTCGCTTCGTCACAACCTGCGACATCCGCGAACGTTGTTTTAATCTGCTCTTCGCTCATCATACGTGCTTTCGATTTACCGAAAGACATCGCACCTTTGCCACCGCCGCCTTGCATCTGACGCATGAAGAAAATCCATACACCGATAAGCAGAAGCATTGGGAACCAAGAGATGAAGATAGACGCAAGAATGCTCGGCTCTTCAGGAGGCGTGCCACGAACCTGCACTTTATGACTGATCAGGTCATCAAGCAATTTAGGATCTTGGAGAACAGGCATGTAAGAGACATAATTCGTGCCATCACGACGCGTGACTTTCAGCTCGCGATTATCGAACTGTACTTCCTGTAATTTATCTTGCCCTATTTCTTGGACAAACGTTGTGTAGTCGACTTGACGGCCAGCACTGTCGCCAGGTCCAAAGCTTTGGAACACAGACATCAGCACAACAGCGATGACCAGCCATAAAATCAAGTTTTTTGCCATGTCACTCAAGGTGTTAGCCCCGCGAAAACTATAAGAATAATGGTAGAGTACTACAGTTTATAACCTGTAGCTACAATGTAGACTTCACGTGATCGAGCACGAGAAGAATCGGGTTTACGAATTTTTACTGCTTTAAACATTTTACGCACTTCAGCTAAATATTGATCAAAGCCTTCGCCTTGAAAAACTTTAACAATAAATGCGCCATTTGGTGCGAGAACTTCTCGACACATTTCCATCGCAAGTTCAACTAAGTACATTGCTTTGGGTTGATCTGATGCCAAATTACCACTCATATTTGGCGCCATGTCGGACATAACAACATCCACCATGTCAGGTTGAATACGATCTAATAACGCATTCAAGACTGCTTCTTCACGAAAGTCCCCTTGCAAGAAGCTTACTCCAGGCAGGGAATCCATAGGAAGGATGTCACATGCTATAACTTGACCGTTGTCACCAACTTGTTCTGCAGCGTACTGAGACCACCCACCTGGAGCGGCACCCAAATCAACCACAGTCATACCAGGTTTAAGCAGCTTATCTTTGCCTTGAATTTCATCTAGCTTAAAAATCGCACGTGAACGAAAGCCTTTTTTCTGGGCTTCTTGAACATATTTATCATCAAAATGCTCTTTCAACCAGCGGCCAGAACTCGCTGAGTGTTTCTTTTTGCTCATGTTTTACCTAGCCCACATTTACTGTCGTTAAATGTTAACGAACTGCTTAGGGGGATATTTGTTCAGTTTGTATAGATATGGCGGTAGAATGTCACGTTTTCAACCCCGATAAAACAACAAATCGAGTCAACATGAATCTAAGCACAAAACAAAAGCAGCATCTAAAAGGACTGGCACACTCTCTTAAACCTGTCGTATTGATGGGCGCCAACGGCCTAACAGAAGCAGTGCTTGCTGAGATTGAAATCGCTCTCGATCATCACGAGCTAATCAAGGTGAAAGTTGCATCAGAAGATCGCGACACTAAGAACTTGATTGTAGACGCAATTGTTCGTGAAACCAAGGCAGAGAAAGTACAGGTTATTGGTAAAACACTTGTACTGTACCGCCAGAGCGCAGAACGTAAAATAGAAATCCCACGCAAATAAAAAAAGGCCGCATCGCGGCCTTTTTTGTTTCTACGATAGTAACAACCGCTAACATTTTTTCGATTAAGCGTACGTTACGCTATCGATCTCGAATTCTTTCACGCCACCCGGCGTGGTGATTGACACTTCGTCGCCTGCTTCTTTGCCGATCAAACCACGTGCAATGGGTGAGTTGATGGAAATCAGGTTCTTCTTAATATCAGACTCGTCATCACCAACGATTTGGTAAGACAACTCTTCATCGGTATTAATGTCAATCAAGCCTACAGTTGAACCAAAGATCACTTTGCCATTGTTTGGCATCTTTGCGATGTCGATGACTTGAGCCACTGAAAGCTTGTATTCAATATCACGAATCTGCGCTTCACAAATACCTTGTTCTTCACGCGCTGCGTGATATTCAGCATTTTCTTTAAGATCGCCCAACTCACGAGCTTCACCGATCGCCTGAGTAATAATTGGACGACGTTTCAGCAGGCGGTCTAACTCTACACGAAGCTGCTGTTCGCCACGAACAGTCATGGGTACTTTATCCATAAATGACATTACCTCTGTCTCCAAAACCCTTGGTTTTGGCAATAACAAAGCCACGCCCATATACAATGATGAGCGCAGCAAACGAATATCTGTGTTTTCAGTGTAAACAACTTATCCCTGAAGGTCACCAATCATTTTTCGCCCCCTCAGAGCACACCAAGTACCCACTCCACAAGCAAGAGATACATACACAAATCAAACCAAAAAAACCAATCAAAGCTCACACAAACAAACGCTTAACAAGAGATTCGGCTCGCACAAAAAGATAAAAAAACATAAACGCTACAAATGTAACGGAACTTTAATGCAATATTTCAAGTCATTGAAAATATTGAATTAAAAACACAAGATCAACATAAAAAACAGTGTTTTAAATGTGTTTTTTGATTGTTTTACTAGCGGTCGTAAATCGTCAGCGGGTACAAACAATGCATCGAGATGGTTGGAGATACCATCAAGAAACTCAAAACCTTATAAAGGACAACGTAATGAATAAAACGTTTATCGCACTTGCTGTAGCTGCTCTAGCGTCTACCTCTGTTTCTGCTGCTGAAATTTTCAATGACGGTACTTCTTCTATGGCTATCGGCGGTCGTGCAGAAGCACGTGCGTCTATCAAAGATGGCGACATGAATGATGCAAGCCGCGTACGTATCAATGTTCTGGGTACCACTCAAATCTCAGAAGAAGCATACGGTGTTGGTTTCTTCGAACGTGAATTCAAATCAAACAAAGATAGCGACGAAAACCGTTACCTGTTCGCTGGTATCGGTACTGAGTACGGTCTAGTAACTTACGGTAAGAACGACGGTTCTCTGGGCATGATCACTGACTTCACTGATATCATGTCTTACCACGGCGCTGCTGCTAGCTCAAAAATCACTGTTGCTGACCGTACCGACAACAACATCGCGTACAAAGGTGAATTCGGTGGCCTAACGGTTAAAGCTAACTACGTTGGTAACAACGAAACTATCGACAAAGGTTACTCTCTAGGTGCGGTTTACGCGATGGAGAACGGTTTGGCTATGGGTCTAGGTTACGCTGACCAAGACAACCTAACCAAAACCACTGAAAGCCAAATCGAAGCAGCGGTTTCTTACACCATGGGCGACATCTACGTTGCTGCACTTTACAAAGACGGCGAAAGCAACGTTTCAGGCTCTGACAAAGATCTAACTGGTTACGAATTGGCAGCGGCTTACACCATGGGCCAAACCAAGTTCACTACCACTTACGGTAAAGCTGAAACTGAGTCAGACGACACTGCAGACTCTATCGCAATCGACGCGACCCACTACTTCAACGGTAACTTCCGCACTTACGCGTCTTACAACTTCAACCTGCTTGATGCAGATAAAGTTGGCAAAGCGAAGGCAGAAGACGAGCTAGTATTCGGTCTACGCTACGATTTCTAATCTGATTTCAGTTAAACACTGAATACAGAGACAAACGCCTACCTCCGTGTAGGCGTTTTTTGTACCATACTGGATCTGCCCTCTTCATTGGAGCCCACCATGGTGCGATGTTGCCTTCTTATTCTTTCCCTTTGCTTATCATTTCGTGCATCAGCGGTGCCTGTGAATACGCTTGAAGCCATGCTTCCTGCGGGCAGTCAACTCGCCCTCTCGGTTTACAACATCGACAGTAAACAGCAGATGGTTGCGCTGGATGATCAGATTCTACTTCCCCCTGCCAGTACTCAAAAAGTCGTCACCGCGCTCGCCTCTGCACTTTATCTTCCTAAAGACTTCACCTTCACTACACACGCATATCGCTCAGGTAAAGACGTTATTTTTTCATTCTCTGGCGACCCAACGTTAACGCGTAAAAACATCCAATCCTTACTGAAGGACATCAAGACAGCAGGGGTCACCCGTATCAATGGTGATGTGTGGCTAGATGGCAGCATTTTTACTGGTTATGAGCGCGCAGTCGGCTGGCCATGGGATATTCTGGGGGTCTGTTATAGCGCCCCATCCACTTCTATTGCTCTTGAGCGAAACTGTGTTCAGGGTTCGATTTACAGCGAAAAAGGAAAAACAACGACGCGTGTCTTTGTGCCAGAGCATCAACCTATTTCCGTCACCACTGATGCACTCGCTGTGACAAAAGACGAGATGAAAACAACACATTGCGACCTCGAACTGCACTACGAAAACAACAATAGCTACAAATTAACCGGTTGTTTACCCCACAGAAGCAAACCCTTACCACTTAAGTTCGCGGTTCAAAACCCTGAGAAATACATGCGCGATGTACTTTCAGCGGAGCTCAAAAAGGCAAGAATTGGTCTCACAGGACAAATCCGCATTGGTAACCCCATCAGCAATGCACCAAAACAACGCATCGCCACGCACACCTCGGCACCTCGCGACATATTGCTTAAGAAAATGCTCAAACGTTCAGACAACCTGATCGCAGACAATCTGTTAAAAACACTGGGGCATCAGTATTTCAACCAACCGGGCTCTTTCTCTAACGGCGCTGCAGCCGTGAAAGCCATCATGCAAGAACGTGCCAATATTGATTTAACCCACGCCGTAATCGTTGATGGCTCTGGGCTTTCAAGAAACAACCGTATGTCTGCAAAACAATTGATGGATGTCATCCACTACACCTACTCTCATCAAGATTTAGGTGTATTAGCGATGCTGCCAGTATCCGGCGTTGATGGCACGTTGAAGTATCGTAGTAGCGTGAGGAATGCGCCTTTGAAGCAAAGGTTAAAAGCCAAGTCTGGCTCGCTCTACGGGAGTTACAACTTAGCTGGCGTGATAAGAAATGATAAGGGGCAGGATGTGTTAGTGGTGCAATTGGTCACCAACTACCACATCCCTAAAACAGACGAGCGCCCAGCGACCCTCGCCAGCCCCATTACGCAATTTGAGCGCGAATTGTATCAAGCCTTGCTTACATCAAGTCTAACCACGCGTTAACTGTCATGAAATAAATCGCCATTCCGCTGATATCGACAACGGATGCCAATACAGGGCTCACAAGCACAGCGGGATCGAGGCGAAATTTCGTCGCAATGAGCGGGAGCACACCTCCAATGGTGGTGGACAACAGAACTTGTATGATCAGCGCAATGCCAATAGCCATAGCAATGTCATCTAGCGAAAAACCCGATGGCAGTGCGGCGCTGTCACTAAAGAGCATCACCCTTGCCATGATGACGGCAGCCAGTGCAAACGCGATGACGACCGCCACGCGTACTTCCTTCCACATGACGCGTAGCCAGTGAGACGGGCGCACTTCGTTCATTGCCATGGCGCGAACAACTAACGTGGCCGCTTGTGAGCCTGCATTCCCCCCCGCAGCCGCAACCACGGGCATATAAATCGCCAGTAAAATCAGCTGGCTGATCGAATCCTCGTAATGAGAAATGATCAGCCCCGATACAACGCCCAGTAACGCAAGACCAATGATCCAACCAATGCGCTGTCGGACATGTGACATGACTGAATTCGTTAGATAGTCCCCATCAGGCTCTACTTCAGAGTTAATCAAACCCAGCCCTGTCGCGATTTGCCTTACCCTAATCGCATCGCCAGTTTCAGCCAGATCATCAAGTAGCTTTCTGACCAAGCCCAACGGACAACAATTCAGTACACCAATCGCTTCAGCCACAGGCATTACAGACAGCAACCGAATTCTGTCTTCTCCACTGTGAATAAGAAACGCGTTTTTTGCTGCTTCAATTTCATGAGCAGCGACATGATTGTGCTGGTATTCCAGCAAGGTGGCATTCATTACCGCCATAGCGAACCTCCCGATTGGCTAGTGCCAGACATTATCTGGTGAGGGTAACGACCATGAAAATACGTGTTTCAACAGCATGTTGTTCTAGAGAAATAAAACAGCAAATGTTCGCGCACAGTGATTACTCACTACGCAAGATTGGAAACCTAAAGGTTTCTAGACGTATTTTCACTCAGAATATTGGGGAAGCACTGGGAATGGAAAAGCACAGATCATTCCGACCGGGCAGTCGAAATGTGAAAACACACTAATGTCACCGCCGGACTTGCTGGCCTCCCTGACAACTCGGAGGATGGTCGATAACGTTCATGGTTTTCTCCAAAAGTGCCGCAGTATTGCGACGGAGCAATACTACGCCTCTTTCACGCGATAAAAAACATTTACCCACGGTTAAATTGTGAAAATTTAATAACACGCCATGCGCTGATTTATCAGCAAAATACAACACGATATTGGCATTGCTTCCGTAAATAAATGGCACAAAAAAGCCCGCCATAAAGGCGGGCAAGGAGGTTGTTATCTAGGTCGGCTTCCTGCCGACTCATTGATTATGTTTTTACATTTTTTAAGAAATTACGCTTTACCGTATTTCTCAACAACGCGTGCGTGAAGCTCTTGTACTGAGTTCACTTTCGACATATCTACTGCGGCATGCGCCATACAGGTAGCAAACGCCGCATTTAGCGTTGTGGTGTAACTTACTTTCTCAGCCAGTGCGCCACGACGAAGTACTTTTGAGTCTTCAATCGCTTGGCGGCCTTCAGTGGTGTTCACGATGTAGCTGTATTCGCCGTTCTTGATTCGGTCAAGAATGTGAGGACGACCTTCGTGTACCTTGTTCACTAGGCGAGGGTTAATGCCCGCTTCACCAAGAACAACAGCAGTACCGTGTGTCGCATCCAGTTCAAAGCCAAGCTTGATAAGCTTCGCGGCAAGGTCAACAACACGCTGCTTGTCAGTATTACGAACAGACAGAAGTGCGCGACCTTTTTCACTGTATTGCTTACCACAGCCAAGATCCGCTTTCGCAAACGCTTCAGCAAATGTGTCACCCACACCCATGACTTCACCGGTCGAGCGCATTTCTGGGCCCAACAGTGGGTCAACACCTGGGAACTTGTTGAACGGCAATACCACTTCTTTCACAGAGTAATACGGTGGAATGATTTCTTGTGTGAAACCTTGTGACTCAAGCGATTGGCCAGCCATAACACGCGCTGCAATTTTAGCCAGTGGTGCACCAGTAGCTTTCGATACAAATGGCACCGTACGTGCAGCACGCGGGTTCACCTCAATCAGGTAAACTTCGCCGTCTTTTACTGCAAACTGCGTATTCATCAAACCACGAACACCCAATTCAAACGCCAGTTTTTCAACTTGGCGACGCATCTCGTCCTGAATGTCTTGGCTCAAGGTGTAAGCTGGCAGTGAACATGCAGAGTCACCTGAGTGAACACCCGCTTGTTCGATGTGCTCCATGATGCCGCCAATCACAACGCGTTCGCCGTCACAAATAGCATCCACATCCACTTCGGTCGCATCATCAAGGAAACGGTCAAGCAGTACTGGTGATTCGTTAGAAACGCTTACCGCTTCATTGAAGTAACGGCGCAAGTCGTTTTCGTCATACACGATTTCCATTGCACGGCCACCCAGAACATACGATGGACGAACAACCAGAGGGAAACCAATCTCTTTTGACTTATCAATGGCTTGTTCCATTGTCGTCACTGTCGCATTTTCTGGTGTTTTCAAACCTAAACGGTCAACCGCAGATTGGAAACGTTCACGGTCTTCCGCACGGTCAATCGCATCTGGGCTCGTACCAATGATTGGCACACCAGCAGCTTCTAGCGCACGCGCCAATTTCAGTGGCGTTTGACCACCGTATTGCACGATAACGCCCTTAGGCTTTTCAACACGAGCGATAGCGAGCACGTCTTCAAGTGTTACTGGCTCGAAGTACAAACGGTCAGACGTATCGTAATCGGTAGAAACCGTTTCAGGGTTACAGTTAACCATGATGGTTTCATAGCCATCTTCACGAAGTGCTAGTGATGCGTGTACACAGCAGTAATCGAACTCGATACCTTGACCGATACGGTTTGGACCACCGCCCAATACCATGATCTTGTCTTTATCTGTTGGGTTCGCTTCACACTCTTCATCGTAAGAGCTGTACATGTACGCGGTATCAGACGAGAACTCTGCTGCACAGGTATCCACGCGCTTGTAAACAGGGTGGATGTCGTACTGGTCACGAAGCTTGCGGATTTCGTTTTCGCTCACACCCAATAGTTTGCTCAAACGTGCATCAGCGAAGCCTTTGCGTTTTAGTTTGCGCAGTACATCTTTGTTTAGACCCGCGAAGCCATTTTCTTTGACTTCAGCTTCGATTTTGACGATGTCTTCAATCTGTACCAAGAACCAGCGGTCAACATTGGTCAGCTTAAATACACCATCAACCGACATGCCTGCACGGAAAGCATCAGCGATGTACCAAATACGCTCAGCACCGGCATCTTTCAATTCGTGACGAATCTTGGTCATTGCGTCTGGTTCATCCAGATCGACCATCTCATCAAAGCCTGTCGCGCCAACTTCTAGGCCACGCAATGCTTTGTGAAGCGATTCTTGCTGGTTACGACCAATCGCCATGACTTCGCCCACAGATTTCATCTGAGTGGTCAGACGGTCATTCGCACCAGCAAATTTTTCGAAGTTAAAACGAGGGATCTTAGTCACAACGTAATCGATGGTTGGTTCAAATGATGCTGGTGTTGCACCGCCAGTGATGTCATTCATCAACTCATCAAGGGTGAAACCAACGGCTAGCTTCGCTGCCACTTTTGCAATCGGGAAGCCTGTTGCTTTCGATGCTAGCGCAGAAGAGCGAGATACGCGTGGGTTCATCTCGATGATAACCATACGGCCATCTTTCGGGTTGATACCAAACTGAACGTTTGAGCCGCCGGTTTCTACGCCGATTTCACGCAGAACCGCTAGCGATGCGTTACGCATCAATTGGTATTCTTTGTCGGTCAGTGTTTGTGCTGGCGCCACAGTAATAGAGTCACCCGTGTGGATGCCCATTGCATCAAAGTTTTCGATGGCACATACGATGATACAGTTGTCGTTCTTGTCGCGAACAACTTCCATTTCGTATTCTTTCCAACCGATCAGAGATTCATCGATAAGAAGTTCGTTGGTTGGAGAAAGATCCAAACCACGACGACAGATGTCATCAAACTCTTCTTTGTTGTACGCGATACCACCACCGGTACCACCCATGGTAAAAGAAGGACGGATGATGCAAGGGAAACCGACCATGTCCAAAACTTTGTAAGCTTCTTCCATCGTTTTCGCTGTGTCTGCGGTTGGACATTCCAAACCGATAGACTTCATTGCTTTGTCGAAGCGCGAACGGTCTTCTGCTTTATCAATCGCATCCGCCGTTGCACCAATCATTTCGACGCCGAACTCAGCCAGTACACCGTGCTTTTCAAGTTCAAGCGCACAGTTCAATGCCGTTTGACCGCCCATTGTCGGTAGAACCGCATCAGGACGCTCTTTTGCAATGATGTTGCGAACAACTTCCCATTGAATTGGCTCAATGTAAGTCGCATCCGCCATTTCTGGGTCGGTCATGATGGTGGCTGGGTTAGAGTTCACCAAAATAACGCGGTAACCCTCTTCACGCAGCGCTTTACAAGCTTGCGCACCTGAATAGTCAAACTCACACGCCTGGCCAATAACAATTGGGCCTGCGCCTAGAATAAGAATACTTTTTAAGTCTGTACGTTTTGGCATTCTCTGCTACTCCGGATTACGCGCTGTGTTGCTTAATAAGTTCAATGAAGTGGTCAAAAAGCGGTGCCGCATCGTGCGGACCAGGGCTCGCTTCAGGGTGCCCTTGGAAGCTAAAGGCTGGTTTATCTGTACGGTGAATACCCTGCAGAGAACCATCAAATAGCGATACGTGAGTAGCACGTAGATTTTCAGGAAGCGTGGCTTCGTCAGCGGCAAAACCGTGGTTTTGCGATGTGATCATCACAACGCTGCGATCCAAGTCTTTTACTGGGTGGTTTGCACCGTGGTGGCCAAACTTCATTTTTACCGTTTGGGCGCCCGATGCCAGAGCCAGAATTTGGTGACCAAGACAGATACCAAAAATTGGCAAACCTTTGTCTAGGAATACTTTTGTTGCTTCGATAGCGTATGTACATGGCTCAGGGTCACCCGGGCCATTCGACAGGAATACACCATCAGGGTTAAGTGCCAATACATCTTCAGCAGATGTTTGTGCAGGGACGACGGTCAAACGACAACCACGATCCACCAGCATACGCAGAATGTTGCGCTTCGCACCGAAGTCGTAAGCAACAACGTGGAATGGTAATTCACTGCTGTCTTTTGCTTCTGGCAAACCGCCTTCTAGCGTCCAAGAGCCTTGCTTCCACTCATAAGCTTCTGCAGTGGTCACTTCTTTCGCCAAATCCATGCCTTTCAGACCTGGGAATGCTTTCGCTTTAGCAAGTGCCAATGCTTCGTCAAGGTTGTCACCTGCAACGATACAACCGTTTTGTGCGCCTTTTTCACGTAATAGACGTGTCAGCTTACGGGTATCGATGTCGGCGATACCAACGATGTTTTGAGACTTAAGGTAATCGGAAAGCGTTTGTTGGCTGCGGAAGTTTGAAGCAATAAGGGGAAGGTCACGAATTACCAAGCCTTGCGCGTGGATTCTTGAGGATTCTTCGTCTTCGGTATTAGTACCGGTGTTGCCAATGTGGGGATAAGTAAGAGTAACAATTTGCTGAGAGTAAGAAGGGTCAGTGAGAATTTCTTGATACCCCGTCATCGAGGTATTAAAAACAACTTCACCAACAGCAGAACCATCAGCACCAATGGACACACCGTGGAATACAGTCCCATCTTCTAGGACTAAGAGCGCAGACTTGCTCAAGACAACCTCCAAATCAATAAAAATGCAAAATAAATAGATAAATTCGCATTAAGTCATTCCATACAATTGCCAGTTCGACGTCAAGCCGAAATTTGACAAATTGCGCGCATTCTAGAGATCCACGCCGAATGTGTCAACAGGACTCGCAAAAAAGAACATAACTTTCACCCACCCTAAATAGTTTTCACCCTCAAGCGTATAAAAACCCCACTAAACTCAAGCGAAATACGCATTTCCCATAAAAACACCTCTTACCATGGTTGGCTGAGCATTCGAAAAGAAAGGTAAGCAATCAGACCATTACGCAACCGTTTCCTAATGTTATCTTTTCGATACTTTTAGAGGCTAAAGCAGCATAAACAGGGGCAAAGGCACAAAAGCACACCTAAACATGGTGGAAACATGGAAAGGAAAGAGAGAAAGGAAAGATCCAGAGAAAGGGGAAAACACCATGCAGTCCGCTCACGCAAACTGCATAGTTAATCGAATTTTGATTAAAGGGTATCGAGCTCTAATACATCTTGCATCGTAAAAAAGCCCGATGGTTTCGCATTGAGCCAAATCGCTGCGCGAACAGCACCGTTAGCAAACGTCATTCGATTTGTCGCTTTGTGAGTGATTTCAACGCGCTCACCAATGTCAGCAAACATGGCTGTATGTTCACCCACAATGTCGCCAGCACGGATCGTGGCAAAACCTATTTCGTCGCGGCTTCGCTCACCAGTGATACCTTCACGTGCATACACAGCAACATCACTCAGCTTGTTGCCCATCGCACCTGCAATGGCTTCACCCATACCAATAGCAGTACCCGAAGGTGCATCCACTTTATGACGATGGTGCGCTTCAACGATCTCAATGTCGCAGTAGTCACCCATCACTTTTGCGGCTTTCTCAAGCAGCTTAAAGACAAGGTTTACGCCAACGCTATAATTTGGCGCCATCACAATACCGGTGTCAGAAGCTGCAGCATCAATCTGTGCGCGCTGCTCATCAGTAAAACCTGTTGTACCAATGATCAGTTTTTTCCCATGCAGTTGGCAAAGTGCAAGGTTGGCTAACGTCACGACAGGCGCAGTAAAATCAATGATGACGTCAAAGTCATCTGCCACCTTAGCTAAATCATCCACAATGGTCACGTCGCGCTTACCAATGCCGGCGAGCTCACCTGCGTCAGCGCCAATAAGACTCGATTCAGGACGTTCACTTGCAGCAGCCAGTATTGCGCCTTCCATTCCATCCGTGGCTTGAATTAGCTGTCGGCCCATACGGCCAGCAGCGCCCGCAATTGCAATGCGAACCATGTAAATCCCCTTTCAATCTTGGTCAGCGCCACGTCAACGCGGCGCAATAAAATCATTCGTTTGTCACTCTACCTTTTTCAAACAGTGATGTATATCCGAGCAATGCTTGGAATGACGCTCTGTATCGTCGACGAAATTCTTCCCGCGTTAAAACGCAAAAAGGAGCCAAAGGCTCCTTTTACACAATCGAGAATAATCAAGGTGTCGTTAGTCAATATGCTTAACTTGAAGCTCGCGCGGCACTTCAAAGAACATGTTTTCTTCACGTCCTTTCAATTCTTCCACCGCCGTACCGCCATACGCTTCAATTTGAGCAATGATAAGATTCACAAGTTCTTCTGGTGCTGACGCACCCGCCGTCACCCCGACCTTCACCTTGCTTTCAAACCATTCCGCCTTCACATCTTCTGCGCAATCCGTCAGGTATGCTGGCGTTCCCAGTTTTTCACTCAATTCACGTAAGCGATTGGAGTTTGAACTGTTCTTCGACCCCACCACCACCATCACATCACATTGTGTCGCCAACTCACGAACTGCATCTTGGCGATTTTGGGTGGCGTAACAAATGTCATCTTTGCGCGGGCCTTGGATCTCAGGGAATACCTCACGTAATCGGTCAATCACGTCTGCCGTTTCATCCACCGACAAGGTGGTTTGACTGACGTAGTGCAAGTTAGAAGGGTCTTTCACATTGATGGTATGGACATCTTCCGCCGTTTCCACCAAGTACATACCACCTGTTTCGCTGGCGTACTGTCCCATGGTGCCTTCCACTTCTGGATGACCAGCATGGCCAATCAGCACCACTTCCATATTCTTACGACTTGCACGCGCAACTTCCATATGCACTTTAGTCACTAACGGACACGTTGCGTCGAACACGGTTAGACTGCGAGATTTTGCTTCATTGCGAACCGCTTGTGACACACCGTGGGCTGAAAAAATAACAATGCTGTCATCTGGCACTTCACTGAGCTCTTCAACAAACACAGCACCACGAGACTTTAGGCCTTCCACAACAAAGCGGTTATGCACGACTTCATGACGCACATAAATAGGAGGCTGATACATTTCTAGTGCACGCTCAACAATGCTGATAGCACGATCGACACCGGCACAAAACCCACGAGGGTTAGCTAGCAAAATCTTCATTACAACGCCTTTTAACCGACACTCACTATTTCTACATCAAAGATGACATTTTGGCCGGCGAGTGGGTGATTAAAATCCACCGTGACAGACTCGCCCGACACTTCCGTAATGACACCTGGAATTTCCTGACCACCGGGACCTGCAAACGCGACGATGGTACCTTCCTCTAAAGGAATGTCCCCAGAAAATTGACTGCGATCCATATGTTGGATGTTGTCAGGGTTGGATTGGCCAAACGCATCATCAGGACCCAGTGTAAAACTGGCTTTCTCGCCTTCGGATAAACCTAATAGGCACTTTTCAAAGTTATCCGTCAAACTGCCATCGCCCATCACAAGCTTCGCAGGTTTGCCAGATGTCTGGGTGCTATCTGCTACAGAACCGTCTTCCAGTTTTATGGTGAAGTGCATAACCACTTCACTCTTAGCACTAATGTTTGCCATTCAACCATCCTTGAATTCAATGAGGACGTTTACCGTCCAATCTTACCCAGTAACATCTTAATGTTGGGTATAAACCCCAATTCTAATTGGGTTATGTATTTTTGAATACAATACGGCGCTGCCCGTAAAACGACCAGCGCCATAGTGTTATTTCTTTTGTCTCACCACAAACCGTTTACTCAGTTTCAGCGGCTTGTTTTCTTGAGGACAAAATACTTTCCAGCACAATCAAACCAGCACCAATACAAATTGCCGTATCTGCCAGGTTAAAGGCTGGCCAGTGATTCTTTCCGATAAAGAAATCGAGGAAATCGATCACGAAGCCATGAACAAGACGATCAAACAAGTTACCGATCGCACCACCAATGACTAAGGCATAAGCGATGTTCAAGATCTTGTTGCTCGCAGGTGTTTGGCGCATCCAGTACGCCAACATGCCTGATACAGTCAGTGCAATAGCCGCGAAGAACCATCGCTGCCAGCCACCGGCATCGCTCAAGAAGCTGAATGCAGCACCGTAATTGTGAACATACAAAAGGTTAAAGAAAGGCAGCACCTCAATGCGGTTCGCCCAACCATATCCCATCGTGTCCATAACAAACAGTTTGCTGCCAATATCCAACACGAACACCAGCAGTGCTAGCCACAGCCAACGCACACCCGACTGTTTTACTGTCAGATCTTTCATCCAGCCTTCCTACTCTCTTTATGCGTGATGACGATTACGCGAATTGACGCGTTTCGCCTTCACCATCAATGTTACTTACACAACGACCACATAGGGTTGGATGTGCGTCGATTGTGCCTACATCTGCAACATGGTGCCAGCAACGCTCACACTTCTCTGCATCTGATTTCGCAACAACCACAGACAAACCATCGATTTCTGTTGCCACTGCAGCTTCCGGCGCTGCGTCAGTCGCAACAACGTCTGCTTTTGAGGTCAGCAACACGAAACGTAGCTCATTACCCATCGCTTCTAGCTTGGCAGCAAACTCAGGTTTCGCATAAAGGGTGATTTCAGCTTCGAGTGAACCACCGATTTTCTTATCGTTACGCGCTTGTTCCAATACTTTGTTAACAGCACCGCGAACACGCAGCAATTCAGACCAGAATGCGTTGTTCAGCGTCTCGTCATCGTTCAGACCAAACAAACCGTCGTACCACACTTCAGTGAATACGTACTTGTTGCGAACGCCCGGCATTTCGTTCCAGATTTCATCTGCAGTGAACGACATGATCGGTGCCATCCAGCGAACCAACGCTTCCATGATATGGAACAAGGCCGTTTGACAGCTGCGGTGCGCAAGGCCACCTGCTTTCGCGGTGTATTGACGGTCTTTGATGATGTCCAAGTAGAATGAACCCATCTCTACAGAACAGAACTGCATCAGACGTTGTGTTACTGCGTGGAAGTTACACTCTTCAAACGCTTTCAGAATCTCTTCTTGTGCTTCCAGTGCCTTACCAACCGCCCAGCGGTCTGCAATCACCATGTCTTCCGCTGCAACCATGTCAGTTTCAGGGTTGAAACCGTTCAAGTTAGCCAGCAGGAAGCGCGCCGTGTTACGAATGCGGCGATACGCATCAGCACTGCGGTTTAGGATTTGATCTGACACGGTCATTTCGCCCGTGTAATCCGTTGATGCCACCCACAAGCGTAAGATGTCGCCACCCAACTTGTTCATCACTTCTTGTGGAGAAACAACGTTACCGATCGACTTAGACATCTTACGGCCTTGACCATCAACGGTGAAACCGTGGGTCAATACTTGCTTGTAAGGTGCGGCATTTTTGATTGCAACAGACGTCATAAGTGACGATTGGAACCAGCCACGGTGTTGATCCGAGCCTTCCAAGTACATGTCAGCTTCATGGCCGTTGAATTCCGCACGTTGGTTAACAACTGCATAGTGCGTAGCACCTGAGTCGAACCATACGTCGAGGGTATCCAATACTTTTTCGTAGCTTTCAGCGTCGTCACCAAGCAACTCTGCCGTGTCGAGATCCCACCACGCTTGAATGCCTGATTGTTCAACTTTCTGCGCCACTTGCTCGATCAGTTCAACCGTGTTCGGGTGAAGTTCTGAGGTTTCCTTGTGAACGAACAACGCAATTGGCACGCCCCACGTACGTTGACGGGAGATACACCAATCAGGGCGACCTTCAACCATCGACTCGATGCGGTTTTGACCCCACTCAGGGATCCACTTTACGTTTTTGATCTCTTCCAGTGCTTTCGCACGCAGGCCAGCTTTCTCCATAGAGATAAACCACTGCGGCGTTGCACGGAAAATGATCGGTGTTTTGTGGCGCCAGCAATGTGGGTAGCTATGCTCGTACGCGTGGTGATGAAGCAAAGAACCGTGTTCTTTCAACACGTCAATCACGTTGTCGTTTGCTTTTAACACGTGTTGACCCGCAAACAACTCGGTATCTGGCAAGTAAACGCCGTTACTGCCGACTGGGTTCGCCACTTCTAGGCCGTACTTTTGACCTACCACGAAGTCTTCTTGACCGTGACCAGGTGCAGTGTGAACCACACCCGTACCTGATTCTGTCGTTACGTGTTCGCCACAAATAACCGGCACATCAAAGCTGTAAAACGGGTGGTTGAAGCGCAATAGCTCCAACGCGTCACCTTGGCAGAAGCCAAGATTATGGAAATGTTCGATACCTGCGCGATCCATCACTTGCTTCGCAAGTTCAGATGCCACGATCAAACGGCGAGGCGTCTCGCCTTCCACTTGAACAAGTACATATTCCAGCGCATCAGAAACGGCCACTGCACGGTTTGCAGGCAACGTCCAAGGCGTGGTGGTCCAGATAACGATAGACACGTCACCGTGACCTTCATGGCCTTCCGCCAAACCGAATTTTGCCAGTACCGCTGCTTCGTCCGTCGCGCGGAACATCACATCAATAGAAGGAGACACTTTGTTCTCATATTCTACTTCTGCTTCAGCCAGTGCTGAACCACAGTCAGTACACCAGTGAACAGGCTTAAAGCCTTTGTGGAGGTGACCGTTGTCTGCGATTTTGCCTAGTGCACGGATGATGTTCGCTTCAGTGTTGAAGTCCATGGTCAGGTATGGCTTATCCCACTCACCCAACACACCAAGACGTTTGAAATCCGCCTTTTGGCCTTCAACTTGCTTTGCTGCGTACTCACGACACTTCTGACGGAATTCAGCAGCCGTCACTTTTTTGCCCGGCTTGCCGACTTTCTTCTCAACCATCAGTTCGATTGGTAGACCGTGACAGTCCCAACCAGGTACGTAAGGTGCGTCAAAGTCCGACAATGTTTTGGACTTAATAATAATGTCTTTAAGAATCTTGTTTACTGAGTGACCAATATGGATGTTGCCGTTTGCATACGGAGGGCCGTCATGCAGGATGAAAGATTTCTTGCCTTTTTTCGCTTTACGGATCTCGCCGTAAAGATCTTCATCGTACCAACGCTTGAGCATTTGCGGCTCACGTTGTGCAAGATTACCTCGCATCGGAAACGCGGTTTCCGGCAGGTTTAAGGTATCTTTAAAGTCACTCATTGATTGTTCATTCCGTATGGACGTTTTCGACATTATCTTGACCAGCCAGCCACGCGCTGTCTGGTCATCAAGTTCAATTTGGGCTTTTAGTTCGTCTAGCGAACCAAATTTTTTCTCATCTCGCAGCTTATGAAGAAGCTGCACTTCAACATGTCGACCGTAAAGATCGCCAGCGAAGTCAAAAAGGTGCACTTCCAGTTGTTGGCGTACACCATTAACGGTTGGTCGCGTGCCTACGTTGGCAACACCACCTAACCATGTGTTCTCATCAATACCGCCAACCTTGACGACATACACACCTGACACAGGCGTAACGCGTCGTTTCAAGGGTACATTTGCGGTAGGGAATCCGATGGTACGACCCAGCTTTTTACCGTGGGAAACACGCCCACTGATGCTGTAAGGTCGCCCTAGCATCTGCTCCACAGCGTCCTGCTCGCCTCGTGCCAATTCATCACGAATGGCCGTACTGCTAACACGCTGCTCTGAGACACAAAAACTTTGCGTACTCACCACATCAAAATGTGCAGATTTTGCTTCTTGTTGCAGATAAACAAAATCACCCTGACGCATAGCGCCAAAGCGGAAGTCATCGCCGACCACGAGAAACTTAACACCCAATTGTTCAGCCAACAAGCGATGAACAAAGTCATAGGGCGTCATGGCAGCGAATTTTGCATTAAAATTCACCACAAGTAACCGCTCAACGCCTAATTTCGCCAGTTGCGTGTACTTGTCACGCAAACGGGTCAATCGCGCAGGCGCTCGATCAGCAGCAAACAGTTCTCTTGGTTGCGGTTCAAACAGCATGACCGTGGGCGGAACACCCAACTCTCGGGCCTTCTTTACCACTTGAATAAGCACTTGTTGGTGGCCTAAATGCACACCATCAAAGTTACCGATCGTCAGTACGCACCCTCGGTGTCTGTCTCGGATGTTATGAATGCCTCGGATCAATTCCATAATGGTAAAACTGCTTTCCCCTAAAAAAACCGACGGATTATATACTAGTTATGCGCAGCAATCAGCTTTCTGCTCGAAGTTGACGCGGCCTTACACCAGATACGGCCAAAGACACTAGGTAAGTCACTGCACCCAAAGCGATTAAGCCAAAAAGAATGTAGGTACGTTCCCAGAGCCCCATCGCGAGCCAATCTGTATTTTCTGGCATCAACCAAAACACCAAACTGCCCATCGATGCCGCTCCAATCACGAGACGTAGCGTGAAGAACAGTGTTTCACGACTCACGCGGTACACACCCTGCTTATGGAGGCCTCTGTAAAGTAAGCCCGCATTCACCAATGCTGACAACGCCGTTGCCATAGCAAGACCGACATAGCCATAAAATGAAGCGAAGATAAGGTTAAACACCATATTGCTAACCATAGCAATGATGCCATAGCGCACAGGCGTCTTCGTGTCTTGGCGAGCGTAATAGCCAGGTGCCAGTACTTTGATGAGCATGAAGTTAAGCAAGCCCGATGCGTAGGCCATTAACGACAGCGCCGCGGCATCCACGTCTGACGGGCTAAACTCGCCACGCATGAAGAGCACCATCAGCATAGGTTTGGCCAACACCATCATGCCGACCATGGCGGGTAAGCCAAGCAATAGCACCATGCGAATACCCCAGTCCATCGTACTGGCGAACTGACCGGACGATTGCTCAACATGCTTTTTCGACAATGCCGGCAATATTACGGTGGCAATTGCAATACCAAACAACCCCAACGGAAACTCTAAGAGGCGGTCAGAGTAATACAACCAACTGATGGAGCCCGTCGCAAGAAAACTCGCGATAAAGGTATCAAGCAGTAAGTTTATCTGACTAACAGACACACCAAACAGTGCTGGAATCATCAAGGTGCGAATTTTCACAACACCGGGATGAGACCATCCCCATTTCGGTTTAACCAGCATTCCTTCGCGGTAAAGAAACGGAAACTGGAATGCAAACTGGATCAAACCGCCGAGGAAAACACCAATACCCAATCCAATTTCAGGCTGTTCTAAATTGGGCGCTATCCAAATGGCCGCCGAAATCATCGCAATATTGAGAAATACAGGCGTAAATGATGAAACGGCGAATCGCCCTAGCGTGTTGAGGATGGATCCTGCCAACGCCACAAAGGAAATAAACCAAAGATAAGGGAAGGTGATCTTCAATATTAGAGACGCTAATTCAAATTTGTGCGCCGAAGGGCCATCGTTGACCCAATCCAAAAACCAACCCGCACCAAATAGTGCAGTGATCACAGGCGATGCAATCACGCCCACCACGGTGACAATGGTCACTAATACACCCAAGGTGCCTGATACGTAAGCAATCAGCTCACGGGTTTTATTTTTATCATCACTGGCTTGGTATTCGGCTAAAACAGGCACAAACGCCTGTGAAAACGCACCTTCTGCAAACAGACGACGTAAAAAATTAGGGATTTTATTCGCGAAAAAGAAAACGTCCGCGGCGGCACCAGCCCCCATTAAGTTTGCGATAACCACATCGCGCACCAACCCCATCACGCGAGACACCATGGTCATAAAACTGACAATCATTCCCGAGCGAAGTAATCGCTTTGACACCTATAACCCCTTAAAACCAAAAATAAAGTAAGATGCATCTGTCTGTTCATGTTATCACGTCTGTTTTAATTGAATTCTAGACTGAACAACAAATGCGAAAAGGCAGATAAAAGGCTTACTTCATACTAAGAATGCTGGTAGAATCTGCCGCCATATTAACCGCGATGTTCGTCACATGCCATTGCTATGGTAATGCGGCGCATTATTGCACAAATGAATTGACAACTCGGGTAAAACGGGGCATATTCCTCGGCCTTAAATTGTCACCGAATATAAGATTTGGGAGTTAGACCCTTGGCGAATATCAAATCTGCTAAGAAGCGTGCAATCCAATCTGAGAAGCGCCGCCAGCACAATGCAAGCCGTCGCTCAATGATGCGCACTTACATGAAAAAAACTATCGCAGCTATCGTAGCTGGTGATAAAGAAGCGGCTACTAAAGCGTTTGGCGAAATGCAACCTATCTTGGATCGTATGGCTACAAAAGGCCTTATCCACAAGAACAAGGCTGCTCGTCATAAAGCGAACCTAGTTGCTCAAATTAAAGCTCTTTAATAGCGCTTCAATTTGAAATAAAAAAACCGGCTTATGGCCGGTTTTTTTATACGTGATATTTAGACTTGAGTGCTAACTAAACGAATCTTCACACCTCATCACTCATTCGCTTTAAAGCTTCAGTAACACCTCTTGGCTATGATTCCCATAGTAAAACGCCCATTAAGAACGTGGCCTCACAAGGCCGAGTATTGTGTTGGCAAGATGACTGATCAGGTATGAATACTTTGCTTTGCTCGACGGTGGTTATTTACAATATAGCTGATGAAGTGTCGACATAATCGTTTGAACTTCAACACTTTTCAGCGAATAGTACACCGTTTGCGCTTCTTTGCGTGTGGCCACAAGCCCATCACGACGAAGCCAAGCAAGGTGTTGTGATAACGCTGATTGACTGAGTTGTAATTTGTCACTGAGCATGCCCACTGACAACTCACCTTCCAGCAAATAGCATAGAATGAAAAGTCGACGCTCATTGGCCATTGCTTTTAACAACTGTACCGCTTTTGGCCCTTGTTCTTGCATCTGTTTCAAATCCATACTTACTGCCTACTGTCTTCCATGTAACGGGTTGTTTGGTTTCATTTTAGTTTAACACTGATCATTTTGTTAACAATGCCTATCGTTTAAGAAAGGCGTTAAAAACTAATGAAACAACTTGCTAAAATCTGCTTCACATATTCTTTTTACTGCAGGGTGCTGAATCATGCGCTCTGCAAAAATAACGTAATACTCTTCTTTCAACTCTTTCACTTTTGCAACTTCTTGCACATTTGGTAGTTCCAGCACGTCTTCTGAGTAAAAAGTCGGCGCGACAAACATGGCGCGATGGTTCGACCCAAAAGCCTTCATCAGCGCCGCATCATCGAATTCACCCAAAATATTCGGCGTGATACCTTGGCTATCAAACCAGTGCATCAGTTTGCGTCCCATTGCCGTTCTCGTGCCAGGAATCAAGAGTTTGTACTCTTCGATCACAGCAGGAAATGATGCGTCAATCAACGAGTCAGAACAGAAGAAGCTCATGACACTTTCCCCCAACTTCACGCTAAACAAGCCGGGGCTCTGGGTGGAATCAACAGGGCAGTCAGACAAAATCATATCGAGCTTGTGCTGGCTAAGCTGTTCAAGCAAAAGTTCATGAGTCGATTCAAAACAGCGTAAGTGTATGCTGTTGTCCTCAGGAACGGCCTTCAGAAGCACCCTACTGACGAGACTCTTCGATAATGCGTCAGCGACACCTACATCGAACAACACGTTCTCTTGTTGGCTGTAGTTCACGATATCCAGCATTTCGTAGCTAAGACCGAACATTTTATCCGCGTACTTATAAACCAACTGCCCAAGTTCAGTAGGCTCAATATTTCGTCCAACACGTTTAGTGAGTCGCCCTTTCAGACGTTCTTCCAGCGCACGAATTTGGCCTGTCACAGTTTGAGGCGTAAGAAACAAGGCTTCAGCCGCTTTGGTCACCGAGCCTTGCTTGCAGACCATCCAAAAATAGTACAAATGGTTATAGTTTAAATGTGACATATGATTTCAACGAAAAAGACGCCAGAGTTGCCCCAAAATGGGATTCTGACGTCTTTAAATTTAATGGGTGGGAAATTTAGCCTTTCTCAAGAGACGTAGGCGCACGGTTACGCCCTCCGGCTCTTTGTTCTAGCGCTCGGCTAAACCAGCTGTCTTTGTCAGCGCTACTCTCAACAAATACCGCCTTCTCTGTATCAATACTTTCCGAGTAACCACTTTCCGTGCCAGCGATAAACGCTTGGCAAACATCGGTCGTGTTATCGTCAAAGCAATGCGAATAGTCTTCCGACGCTAACGCTGGTGTGGCAAGTAACGCACCACTAATAATCAATACCCACTTTCTTTTCATCGCTTTCTTCCTCCACCTGACTCGATTTCGGCAATACAGCATTCAGTAAGGCATAACCTGCTAGGGCCGATAGCGTTGAACCAATCAAAATACCCAGTCGAGAGAACGTAATGTAGCTTTGATCTACACCAACAAACGCCAACGACGAGATAAAAATCGACATCGTAAAGCCAATCCCGCACAGCAGGGACACAGCAAAGATCTGTTTGAAGTTGACACTTTCAGGAAGAGTTGCAACCCCCATTTTCACCGATAACCAACTAAAGGTGAAAATACCCAGTGGTTTACCCACAAGGAGACCAAGCGCAATACCCAAAGGCAATGTGTTCGTTAGGCTGTCAAAAGAGACACCTTCAAGAGACACGCCTGCATTTGCAAACGCAAACAGCGGCAGGATAAAGAATGCGGCATATGGGTGAATGGCATGTTCAAGCGTCTTAAGCGGTGATTTGCCATCTTTGCCCCCTTCAAGTGGGATCGCAAAGCCAAGCACGACACCCGCAAGCGTTGCATGCACGCCGGATTTCAACACGCTGAACCACAAGATCGCGCCTACCAGCATGTACCATTTAACCCCTGTCACGTTTCTACTGTTCATTAAGAACAGTGCAATGGTAGAGAGGAAGGCAACAGTCAAGGCGGTAACAGAAAGGTCACTGCTATAGAACAGCGCAATGATCACAATGACACCTAAGTCATCGATGATGGCTAAAGCCAGCAGGAACACTTTCAACGAAAGAGGGACGCGTTTACCCAACAGCGCCATCACACCCAGTGCAAAAGCAATGTCGGTTGCCGCTGGAATCGCCCAACCACTTGCAGTAACAGGGTCATTAGCATTGAATGCTAGATAAACCAGAGCTGGCGCTACCATACCACCAACGGCGGCAATGGCAGGGAAGATCGCTTTCTCTTTAGTGTTGAGTGCGCCTTCGATCAGTTCTCGTTTGACTTCCAGTCCAATTAAGAGGAAGAAGACAGCCATCAAGCCATCATTCACCCAATGCTCGATAGATAGACCTGCGACGTAGCTGTAAAGCACACTTTCGTAAACAGGTTGCAGCGGTGAGTTTGCGATGATAATTGCTAAAATAGCAGCAACGATCAGCACTAAACCACCGGCTGATTCCATCTTCATAAACTGACGAATGGCATCAGTCATTAAAAGCACTCCATAAAATAGTTATTCGATACTAGTCTAGGCGTCGACCAGCAAGTATGAAAAATCGGTTCTTCGGAGATTAAACCTCGGAATTCCCGAATGATTCAATAATTATTGATGATTTTTTCGCAATATGAATTTCCCTATTGTCATAAATGCTGTTTTTTTTGTTGTGATGTGAGCCTAATTTAGCGCGAATGTATGAAAAACGACCGATCAAACACCCCTGCCAACTTAACACCTAAACTATTGTTTTTAATTATATAAACAACCATTTAACTACTACTTAGCCCCCTATGGAAATGATTGATTATGGGTAAGCCATAAAACTGTAATATTAGTGAAATATTTCATGCCTACTATCGCCCTCAGATTCTTTCATTGACATAAATCTGACATACAACTGTCACGGAGATTTCTTTATGACCTCCCAAGCTTCTACTGCTGCACCGATTAACAGCTCTAAGAATTGGGTACGTTGGGCTAACCTGGCACTAATGCTTTATATTCTGCTTTTGGCAGTGTCCATGGTTGGTAGTGGTTTCAAGTGGGCTGCAGGCGACGAGGCTAAGACCTTATTCGCATTCGCGTCTCACCCTGTTGCTGGTTTGATGATTGGTATCGTTGCGACTGCACTGATTCAATCGTCAAGCACAGTAACGTCAATTATCGTTGGTCTGGTAGCTGGTGGCTTACCTGTAGAGACCGCCATTCCTATGGTTATGGGTGCTAACATCGGCACCACAGTTACCAACACTTTGGTAAGCCTAGGACACGCACGTTGCAAAGACGAATTCCGTCGTGCATTTACCTGTGCAACCGTTCATGACTTCTTTAACTTGATGGCTGTTTCAATCTTCCTTCCTTTGGAAATGATGTTTGGTCTTCTTGATAAAATCTCTAGCTGGTTGGTTGCTCCATTGATGTTTGATGGCAGCTTAAGCATGAAAGGCTTGGACTTCATGGGTCCACTGACTAAGCCTCTTGTTAACAGCACCAAGAGCGCACTATCAGTGCTACCTGGTGACTGGGGCGGCGTCGCACTGATCGTACTGGGTATCGCACTGATTTTTGCTTCTATCACTATGATGGGCAAACTGATGCGTAAACTGATGGTTGGTCGTGCAAAAGAACTTCTTCACAATGCCATCGGTCGTGGTCCAATCCACGGTATCGCATCAGGTACTTTGGTAACGATTCTGGTTCAGTCTTCTTCTACGACGACAAGCCTGATGGTTCCATTGGTAGGTACAAACGTATTAAAAGTACGCGATGTTTACCCATTCACACTTGGCGCAAACATCGGTACCTGTATCACTGCTCTGCTTGCAGCGACAGCGGTAACGGGTCCAAACGCAGTATTTGCTCTGCAAATTGCATTGGTTCACCTAACGTTCAACATTCTCGCGACACTGCTCATCTTTGGTACGCCGTTCCTACGCGAAATCCCATTGAAGTGTGCTGAGATGCTGGGTGAAGCGGCAGCGAAGAGCAAGTTGGCTGTGGTTGCATACCTTGGTCTCGTCTTCGTAGCAATCCCATCTGCTGTGATGCTAGCAACACAATAAGCACTCAGACAGATATGAAAAACGCCCGCATTTAGCGGGCGTTTTTGTTTCTAGCGGAACGCTTTCTCGTTGCGTTATCTACTCTCTAGCCTCTAGCTTCTACTCTCTACTCTCTAGCCTCTAGCCTCTAGCCTCCAAGCATCTCACCAAACAAACCCTGCTTTCATCACATTCAGCGTTCGCTTTGTGCTGCAATATGAACACGCTTTCCTAACTCGCCTTGATTATCTTTGTCCATAAAAAAACCGGGGAATCCCCGGCTTCTATCTCATTGGCATCGCACTCAACAATTAAATCGCAATAGGCGCTCTGATAGCGGCTTGTGCTTCGTAACCTTCAATTTCAAAATCTTCCAGTTTGTAATCGAAGATAGAGTCTGGCTTACGTTTGATGGTCAATGTCGGAATCGTCCCTGGCGTGCGCTTAAGCTGCTCATAGACGATATCATCTGTCAGATGGTTGCCATAAAGGTGAACATCACCAAAGGTGTGTACGAAGTCGCCCACGTCCAAATCACACTGCTGCGCGATCATGTGCGTGAGCAGCGCGTAGCTTGCAATGTTGAACGGTACACCAAGGAAGTAATCCGCACTGCGCTGGTAAAGCTGGCAAGAGAGTTTGCCGTCGGCAACATAGAACTGGAACAAACAGTGGCAAGGTGCCAATGCCATGCGGCCTTGCTCTACGTTCGCTTGCGGTGCAATGCTCTCATCTGGCAAGTCAGACGGGTTCCATGCAGTAATGATGTGTCGGCGAGAGTTCGGTTTGGTTTTAATCTGCTCGATCAGATCGGCAATTTGATCAACCGTTGAACCGTCTGGACATGCCCATGAACGCCATTGTGCACCGTAAACAGGGCCGAGATCGCCAGCTTCTGTTGCCCACTCATCCCAAATCGATACCTTGTTGTCTTGCAGGTATTTGATATTGGTTTCGCCATTCAAAAACCAAAGCAGTTCGTGAATGATGGCGCGGGTATACAGCTTCTTGGTTGTCAGAAGCGGAAAGCCTTCGCTAAGGTCAAAACGTAATTGACGACCAAATACAGAACGCGTTCCCACACCCGTGCGATCGCCTCTATCACTCCCGTTTTCGATGATATCCTGCATTAAATCAAGATATTGCTTCATGGAATTTCCTTTCGTTACCCCGCACGCCTTCCGGCGTGACAATTATGATTTATAAAATAAAGAAAACCGCAGACAGGGCTGCGGCTTAAATTTTGACATTATGCGGACTGAGATACGCTCTGGCGACGGTACGCCCACAGTATCATTAGGGCACCAAGAATGATCATTGGTGATGACAAAATCTGTCCCATGCTGATCCATTCACCGAACAGCCCTAAGTGCGCATCAGGCTCGCGATAGAATTCCACGATGAAACGGAATGTACCGTAACCCATTAGGAACAATCCAGATACCGCACCGGCTGGACGTGGTTTCTTGATGAACCAGTTAAGAATAAAGAAGAGCACAACGCCTTCAAGGGCAAATTCATAAAGCTGGGAAGGATGTCGAGCCAGTGGACCACCGGTTGGGAATACCATGCCCCATGCAACATCCGTTGAACGTCCCCACAGCTCGCCATTCATGAAATTACCAAGGCGACCCGCGCCAAGGCCAAACGGCACAAGTGGCGCGATAAAATCGGAAACCGCAAAGAAAGTGCGCTTGGTGCGGAACGCATACCACGCCATCGCGGAGATCACCCCTAATAGGCCGCCGTGGAAAGACATGCCACCCGTCCATACTTTAAACAGGAACAGAGGATCAGCGAGGAAGGTATCAAATTGGTAGAACAAGACGTAGCCAATACGGCCGCCCAATATCACACCAAGGAAGCCTGCGAAAAGTAAATCACTCACTTCATCGCGCGTCCAACCACTTCCCGGCTTATCGGCGCGACGGTTTGCTAGCCACAATGCAAACGCAAAGCCCGCGAGGTACATCAAACCATACCAGCGCACGGCAACAGGGCCGATTTCAATCAAAATAGGATCTATTTGGGGAAATGTCAGTGACATTAGCTTGTCTTCCTTAGCTTAAAAACATACTCGCCCCAACAAGGAGCAAAAATACTGCAAACACGCGTTTTATCATTGGTGTAGGTAACCGCGATGCTAACTTGGCACCATAACGAGTGGTGAACACAGAGGTGCTTACGATACCAATCAACGCGGGTAAGTAAACATATCCGACACTGTATTCTGGCAAAGATTCCGGTTGTGAGAGTCCAAAAAAGATAAACCCCGTCATCCCAGATAACGCCAGAAACACACCGCACAAAGATGCCGTGCCGATGGCTTTGCGCATTTCAACACCATGATAATTCAAATAAGGCACGGTAAGCGAGCCCCCACCAATCCCTGCAAGGCTTGATGTCACACCTATAAGACCGCCACTCAGCACGTTTTTGCCCACAGAAGGCAATGGCTTTTCCGCCCTTACACGTAGCGAAAGCACCATTTGTAGCGCGAGCAACAGCACAATCACGCCGAAGATTCTCGGCAAATACTCTGTTGGCAGTATATCTGCAATGCCACTCCCCATTAATCCACCGACCAGAATGCCCGGTAGCAGCGTTTTGATCACTGAGGGTTGAACATTGCCAAGACGATAATGAGAGAACGCGGAAGAAGAAGAAGTCACAACAATACTGGCTAAAGATGTCGCGAGCGCCATTGGCATGATCAAAGAGGGAGAAATATCGGCCCATGGTAACAGCACCGACAAAGCAGGAACGATCAACAAGCCGCCGCCAATACCCAACAGGCCAGCCAACAACCCCACGCAGCAGCCTAACATGAGGCACACAGCGAACAGCCACAAGGTGGCATCTAACATGAATGTATTCCTATTTACCGACCCGAATGAGGCCACCCAAGTTGTACTGCTCCAGAAAGTCTTCTGACGCCGAGCGAATATCGCTCGCCAGAGAAAGACCGAGCATCGCGTTGACGTGGTTTTGCAACGCGTCAGAGGGGATATGACGAAGTACGTATTTAATTTTTGCAACACTGCGCGTGTTCATACTCAATTGGCGGTAACCCATGCCAACAAGTAAGGTTGCACCTATAGGATCACCAGCAAATTCCCCACAAACACTGACAGGTAACTTTAACCGTTGGGCTTGCGCAAGTATTTGAACAAGCACCGCAATCACCGATGGGTGAAATGTATCATAGACATCTGCGACTCGGGCGTTATTTCTATCCACTGCCAGCAGGTATTGGGTTAAGTCATTCGTACCAACGGAAAGAAAATCGATATGGGGTGCGACGGCATCAAATTGATACAGCACTGACGGCACTTCCACCATGATCCCCAAACGTGGACGATGCAGCACTTCCCCTTCGGCTTCCGCAAGCTCTGTCACTTCAGCAAACGCACGTTCAATCAACGTTTTGGCTTCCAGCAACTCAGACAATCCGGAGATCATCGGCAGCAGAATGGCAAGGTTCTCTCGGCCAATGCTTGCGCGAAGCATGGCGCGAACTTGAATCAAGAAGATATCAGGATGATCCAGCGTAAAACGAATGCCTCGCCACCCCAAAAACGGGTTATCTTCTTCAATTTTCAAATACGGGAGCGGCTTATCACCGCCAATGTCGAGCGTACGCATGACCACAGGTTGCCCCGGGTAACAATCCAAAATGGATCGGTACTGATTGACCTGATCATCTTCGGATGGAAAGCTACGCTGCATCAAAAACGGCACTTCAGTACGGTAAAGACCCACGCCATCAACCCCGCGGTTAATGGCAATACTGGTATCTGCACTCAACCCCGCATTGAGGTGTATTTGAACACGAACGCCGTCTGCGGTTTTGGTTTGCTTGGTGAAGGCATTATCAACTTCTTTTTGAAGCTCAATCTCTTCGTCTCGCAGACGTTTATATTCTTTAAGTACCTGTGGCGCAGGCTCAACCAACAAACGTCCTTTAAAACCGTCCAGCACCACTTTCTTACGGTGAACGAGCTCAGGGCGAAACTCCACCCCCATCACCGCGGGAATGCCTAGCGCACGCGCTAAAATCGCAGCATGGGCATTGACCGCCCCCTCTTCGGCGACAACACCGGCGAGCTGATCGCGAGGAATGGATGCCAACATACCTGCCGTCAATTCACGGGCGAACAATACGATGGGTTTCTCAAACTGCCAATGCTTGGTTTCTTGGTTTTCGAGGAAATACAGCAGGCGTTGACCTAACTCCTTCACATCGTTCGCGCGTTCACGAAGGTACGGATCAGACATGTTATTGAAACGTTCAGCAAACTCATCAATGGTTTGCTTCACTGCCCACTCAGCCATATCACCACTGTGAATGCGTTCCTTCATGGCTTTTCTAAGCACAGGATCATTCAGCAAGTGGATAAAGAGATCGAAGATCGCCAAGGTGTCTTGATTGAGTTCGCTGTCAAAACGTTTGCGAAGACGTCCAAACTCAATAATGGCGGCACTGACAGCACCGTCGAAACGATCGCGCTCTTGTTGAATATCAAGACAAGAAGCGGGAAGAACAAGATCTAAGCGCGGCTGAGAGACATCACACCACGCTTCGGCGATAGCAACACCCGGCGACGCTGCAGCCCCCTGTAATAACATGGACCCACTGCCGTCACTTGGCCACACACCTTGTGCTTTAGAGTGTGCAAAAACGACAGCCAGTTGCGCGGCGAGTGTAATAAGAAATGATTCTTCACTTTCATCAAACTGACGAGGTGCGCGTTGCTGAACCACCAGCACACCGAGCACTTGTCGACGATAAATAATGGGCGTACCTAAGAAGGAGTTGAAATGATCTTCGCCGATATCAGGAAAGTGTTTGAAGTCCGCATGGGTTGCGGCATTAGCAAGATTGATGGGTTCAGCACGACGACCAACTAGCCCGACCAAACCTTCTTCGAAAGAGAGAGAAACACGGCGAGCACGGGAGTTCAGTCCCTTCGTCGCCATCAGCTCGTAAACGTGTCGTTCATGGTCCGCAATGTAAACAGAGCAACACTCTGTTTCCATTGCAGTGCAGGTCTCTCCCACCAAAGTATTGAGGGCTTGCTTCACGTCGCTTGATGACGCAACGTTGTGCACGATGTCTCGCAGTTTCGTTAGCATCAGCACCCTCTTTCTTTTCCTTTGCTTTCGTAGACCTAGCCTTTACCGAACACGCAATTTACTGTTCTAGTTTTTTGGAGAACCTCGCTTTCCTTTGCGCTTCACTTTTCGCTCACGAAAAGGCATCGCAATGGCGGCAAATTCCTTCATTGCACGGCGATACACGTCGCGCTTGAATGACACCACTTGCCTCACGGGGTACCAATAAGTCACCCAACGCCAACCGTCGAATTCTGGCGTACCCCCGCGTTGCATGTTCACCTTAGACTCGTCACATTCCAGTTTCAGCAAAAACCATTTCTGTTTTTGTCCGATACACACAGGCTTTGAATCCCAACGAACTAAACGTTTAGGCAACTTATAGCGTAGCCAATGTCGGCTTGTTGCCAGAATTCGGACATCCTTTTTAGTTAATCCGACTTCTTCGTATAACTCTCGAAACATGGCTTGTTCAGGGGTTTCGCCTTCATCAATGCCACCTTGTGGAAACTGCCAAGAGTGTTGTCCGTATCGACGAGCCCAGAGAACCTGACCGTGGCTATTACATATAACAATCCCTACATTGGGACGGTAGCCATCGCCATCTATCACTGGACGACCTCAAATATAAATCTCTATTAACAGTGATTTTTTCATACTATGTGCACAGTGGTAAACAAACATTGCGTATGAAACGCATTTTTTGGGGGCTTCAACCGTCTTCTGTGCTGAAAAGACATTAAACCTAGAGTTATAAACAGCTCGGTGAGACCAAGCGCACATTTATTCACGCTTTCTGTGGATAGATTTGTGTAGAAAGGACTTAAACATCTGTTTTTATTTTTATTCACCATGCTAACTGCGTTTTACATACCTAGAAAAAAAAACCATAAAATCAATGATTACAACAAGATAAAAACAAACCACTAGGGAGTAGAAAGAAGATCGTATCGGATAAAAACGGTAAGATCTTAAACTGGTTAAAGATCCACCAAAGCGAGAGTTACCCACACCACTTGCGCAATTTATCGCCTTAAACCTGCAAAACCTTCAAATTAAACCTAAAAAAACACTGTGTAAACATACACATTATCGTTGGACACTAAATCGTCACTTTCCGCTGTGGATAACTGCATTTAATGGGTAATCCCATATGATCATCTTCTCGACACTGGTTTTTTCTCAACGAGGCTGGTAGCGTGCTCAGCGAAGAATCTTGAACGGAATAGACCATGATCCCTGCACCTACTTCTGAAAACGAATTGCTTGAGCGAGCGACAGCCTTGGCTGGGTTTACGCTTGGTGAATTGGCAGAGCAGTATGGTTTGGTCTGCCCTGCCGATCTTCGCCGGGAAAAAGGTTGGGTGGGTATGCTGCTTGAAACTTGTTTAGGCGCAACCGCAGGAAGCAAACCAGAACAAGATTTTCAAGACTTGGGCATAGAGCTCAAATCGATCCCCATCAGCCACACCGGAAAGCCACTTGAAACCACTTTTGTTTGTGTCGCACCGCTCACCAATGTGCATGGCCTAACATGGGAAAACAGCCATATCCGCAATAAACTGTCGAAAGTACTGTGGATCCCAGTAGAAGGCGAGCGTGAAATCCCAGTGTGCGAACGGCATGTTGGCATGCCACTCATTTGGCAACCATCAGATGAAGAAGAAGCCCAGCTAAAAGCGGATTGGGAAGAGTTGATGGAATTTATTGTCCTTGGGAAGGTACACCAAATTACCGCCAAGCATGGAGAGTATCTTCAATTGCGCCCTAAGGCGGCCAACAGCAAAGCCGTAACCGAAGCATACGGCGCAAACGGACAACCGATAAAGACACTGCCGAGGGGGTTTTATCTCAAGAAGCCGTTTACAAGCAGGATACTGGCAGCACACTTCATGCTGCCAGCGGAAGACACCTTTTAAAGCGTAATTTCCATGTCTTCTTTGCAGGAGGTGTCAGCAGGCCCAAACTCGTCGTAGGGATCAAGCAGCCTTAGCGTCACTTTCTTTACCCCTATTTTTCGCAGCTTATCACTCACCTGCTCAATGCTATCGAAGTGCATCACTTCATCATGTTTGTCATCTTTAAGGGGTTCAAGCTGATGCCTCACTTCCACTTCCACAATGTACTTAGCGCCACCCGCGTGCGCCACAACGTAACAATGAGGTACATTATCTGGGTGAGAAAGAATCCAGTTCTTCAATTGCTTTAATTTCATATCGTTACCACATTGTTAACCATATGTTAACTATAGTGCATTTCATCGAAAAACAAACACTTCCCATAGTGAAAACAGACGTTAATTCACACCAGTTTCAAGAATTAAACACACTAAAGGTGAGGAGAGATCCGCTTCGATCCTGCAAAAATAGCGGCGTCCAAGGCTGCCTCGCGTTCAACAGTCATAAAGGGGTTTGTACCTCCAACAAAATCTCCTAAGATGGAAGTGTTTGTCGTATTTCTTCGCCCGATATCGCCATTGGGCATGTCCTGTCTGTAACGCATTGTTTTTCACTGACTACGCTCGCAATCCAAGGAGATCGGATGCAATACCATACCCTTCCTCATACCAGCTTAGACGTCAGCAAGATCTGTTTAGGCACCATGACATATGGTCAACAAAACACGGAAGCTGAAGCGCACGAACAGCTCGCCCTCGCCACCGATCTTGGCGTGAATTTTATTGATACCGCTGAAATGTATGCCGTGCCGCCAACCCCTGAAACCCAGGGATTAACCGAATCCTATATCGGCACTTGGTTAAAAAAATCAGGCCAGCGTGACAAACGCATTATTGCCACCAAGGTTGCCGGACCACGCGGTGTTCCCTACATTCGCGAAAACATGTCATTGGATCGTCGTAACATTCGCCAAGCCGTTGAAGACAGCCTTGCCCGATTACAGACCGACTATATCGATTTGTACCAAGTGCATTGGCCACAACGCCATGTGAACAGCTTTGGTCAGCTCAACTACCAGCATGAAGACGAAAATTCAGGGGTTAGCATCTTAGAAACGTTGGATGCCCTGACTGAACTCGTGCGCGAAGGAAAGATTCGATACATCGGCGTGTCCAATGAAACCCCTTGGGGTGTGATGAATTACTTAAAGCTGGCAGAAAAGCACAACTTGAGCCGCATCGTCTCCATTCAAAATCCTTATAACCTGTTAAACCGCAGTTTCGAAGTCGGTTTATCGGAAATCAGCCACCACGAAGGTGTCGAACTCCTGGCGTATTCGCCCCTTGCCTTTGGTGCATTAACGGGCAAATACCTCGATGGTGCTCGCCCAGATGGCGCTCGCTGCACGCGTTGGAGCCGCTTCAGCCGTTACTTCACCGAACAAGGTCAAACAGCAACACGTGCTTACGTGGATTTGGCCCATGAATACTCGTTGGATCCGGTTCAAATGGCGCTGGCATTCGTGAATGGCAGATCGTTTGTTGGCAGTAACATCATCGGTGCCACCACGCTTGAGCAATTAAAAACCAACATTGAATCGATAGATGTGCAACTACCCGAAGCGCTGCTTACTCGCATTGAAGAGATTGGGGCGACGTATTCGAACCCCTGTCCATAGCCACTCGCTTACGTCACACCTCAACACAAAAAAGCGCCCACTGGCGCTTTTCTTTGGTTTTTTGAATCTCAAAACGAGAAATGCGGGAACCTTTACACTAAAGGTTCCCGCATCGTTACGTTGTTAAGTTCACCCTCAACCGACGACGGATACGCGCCACTTCACGAAGTGCCTTATATTGAGGTGCAACAGTGTGTCCAATGGACAGGCCGTCTTTTTCAAAGCCAATATCTTTTAACATGTGCTCAGACAAAGGTTCGCCAATATATCGGATGCGTCGATGGGCTTTTCGCCACGCTTTTTCTTCACGCTTGATATCAAGTTGAACGAACAAAGTGGCTAAACGAAGGTATACAGATTGATTCATGATGGTCTCCTATTAAGGTTTAAGGAGGCCTTAGAGAATGTTACGGCAGGAAAAAGTGAAAAATATCGTATCTTCAAAGCCGCAATCATTCCCGCGGCCCGATTTTACGGTGCGGAAATTACTGTACAGGTTTTCGCATGCCCGCATGCGAAGAGACAGAACAATTCATGACAGATGTAAACGTATTTAAAGTCATCGCTTGCCTCCTTAACCCTTTCATTTCAGTAAAATCGCGTTTGTAAATTCATTGTTAATACTAATGATATAGATCAATATATCAACGGGTTATTTCTTATAACAATGAATTTAGCCGCATCCTCTTCTGTTTTATAGCGGTACAAAACATAACCACGCCACTGTCGGTCATTTGCCTATAAATTGGTACATATCTCTGTTTGTTATCTCCCTCACAGATTCAATGCAAAATGACCATAAAGACATACATTGAAACCCTTTCCGCTTTCCTGCTTAACCATCTATCTCCATATCGGATAGTAAGTAACTACAACCAATCTAATTTATGGATATCATTCTCCCCATCAACAGGAGAGAGAATAATGAGAACCGCCGCAGATCGTATTAGACATGCCATAGCCTTCGAATTGATTGGACTGATCTTGATCATAGGGATCATGACACAGTTTGGCTTTGATGCTGCCCACACGGGTGTGCTCGGTATTGCGTTTTCACTGTTAGCAACCGGTTGGAACTATATCTATAACGTATGGTTCGACAAAGCCATGCAGAAGTGGACAGGCACAACTAATAAGAAACAGAAGCACCGCATCTTGCATGCACTGCTCTTTGAGTTAGGTTTGCTTTGGATAACCATTCCGGTGATCGCTTGGTGGCTAAACCTAAGCTTGTGGAATGCCTTCCTGATGGATATTGGCCTTGTGCTCTTCTATCTGGTTTATGCCTATGTCTACAACTTGGCGTATGACAAACTGTTTCCAGTGAAAACGCCTCAAGCACACGCATAAAAAAAACCGCCCTCGGGCGGTTTTTTGTTTTTGGCTTTTGGCTTTTGGCTTTTGGCCAATAGCACGCTGATGCATTACGCAGCAGATTTCGTTATTAATATGCCTTAATTAACGAAAGCTGCGCGGTGCAGGGATCAAGCTGTGCTTGTTCAACAGGCGATACATGGTCGCTCGAGAAACACCCAGCTCTTTCGCTGCCGCAGACACTTGACCGTTGTTGCTTTCAAGTACTGCTAGCAGTGCATCACGCTCTGATTCTTCACGGATCTTACGTAGGCTCTGCTTGTAATCGCCTTGACGCGGTAGATCCAAGTGCTCGGCTTCAATCACCAAGTTATCAGCAAGGAGCACTGCACGTTTCACTTGGTTGATCAATTCACGAACGTTACCTGGCCAGCTGTAGTTGACCAAAATTTTGTTTGCTTCTTCTGAGAAGGTGCGCGCTTGCGTGTTGTATTGACGTGCAAACTTGAGCAGGAAGTGCTCAGCCAACTCAGGAATGTCTGCACCGCGCTCTTTCAATGAAGGCACTGAAATACGCAGAACATTCAAACGGTAGTAGAGATCTTCACGGAACAGACCTTCAGCAACAGCTTTCTCCAAATCCATGTGCGTTGCTGCAATCACGCGAACATCGATTTCTTTCGCGTATTTGTCATCATGAGATTCAACGGTTCCATCTTGAAGAAGGTGAAGCAAGTTCGCTTGGAGGTTAAGCGGCAAATCGCCGATTTCATCCAAGAACAAGGTGCCTTGGTGTGCTTGCTGCACTTTGCCTTCTGTGGTGCCATCACCGAACAGTTCTGATGAAATCAGTTTTTCAGGTAACGCACTGCATTTCACAGAAACGAAGGGACCTTTAGCACGTGTAGAAGCGTTGTGAATCGCCATACCTACAAGCTCTTTACCTGTGCCACTTTCACCGTGAATAAGCACTGACACATCAGTAGGTGCCACACGACGAACTTGGTCACGCAGCTTTTTCATCACAGAGGTTTTGCCAAGCAAACCCATGTCGCTGTGATCGCCAAGCTGAGGCCAAACATGACGCTCAAGTTTCAACATACCCAATTGGTGACCAATGGTGCTCATCAACTGGCTATCTGGAATTGGGGAAGTGAAGTAGTCGATACAAAAGCTGACAATGAACTGACAGATTGCATCGTTGTTGAGTTGATCTTCACGGATAAGTGCCAACCAGCGAACTTGTTTGTTGCGGTTAACCAGTGAAGCGACACCGTTCAAGCTGAAATCATCGTGGCTAATGTCCACGATCCCAATGCAAGGACCAATGTCCTGAAGAAGTGCTTGTGCTGCTCTGAGGTCGTAACAACGGTGACAACGCCACCCTGCTTGCTCTAATGTTGCCAACCATGGTTCGTATGTTCCACCCACTACGACGAGTGAACTTGGAACTGCCTCAGATCTGAATTGCATACCCATAACGCCTGCCTTTAGTCATCCATTAACGACATGTGTTCAAAATGTTGTGAGTATCATTATATTTTGTAAGACAAAGAGGTTTGTCTCATTGTGGATACAATGTAGATCTCAATTCTCCAGACTTCCCAAAATAGACACTTTTGCTGTTGCGGTTTCTGACAGACGACCTTGGTGAAAATCAAAATAAATCATTTAAAAACATAGATTTAAATGAAAAACCTTGCACCAAGATGACTATTCATCGCGACTCACAAACGCACACGTCTCAATTTAGAGAAAAATGAGCATCTCTCTAAAATTTCTTAGATCATAGACTATGACCCGTATTCTTGAGTGCATCAGGAGGATTAGAAATAAAAACCGCGTCATAGATCTGACGCGGTCTTTGTTAAAGAGTAGGATTTATTGGACTTGTTCGCCGCTTGCAATGACACTTTCTCGTACTTTGTCTGCAAACTGCAACGCTTGATCACGAATTGAGCGTTCATCGACCGTCGAGATGTCTCTGTCTTGCATCAGTACATTGCCATCAACGATGGCATGTCTCACATTCGTCGCATACGCGGAATACACCAAAGCGGAATAAGGATTGTACATTGGCACCATATTCGGGGCTTTTGTATCGACTACGATGATGTCAGCAAGCTTACCCACTTCAAGTGAACCAATCTTATCTTCCATGTGCAGCGCACGCGCTGCACCCATGGTTGCCATTTCAATGACCTTCACTGGCGGCATCGCTGCGCGATCTTGATTCACCAGCTTATGCACTTTCGCGACCTGATTGAACTCATCAATCGTGCTTAGTGTGTTGCCAGACATTGGGCCATCGGTACCCAACCCAATACGCAGACCGTCATCGAACATCTTCAGTGCCGGAGAAACGCCTTTTGCCGATTTGATATTAGCACTCATATTATGTGCCACACCCACATCGTGCTTTTTAAGTAGCGCAATATCATGGTCGTTCACATTAATCACGTGAGCACCGATAAGGTTTGGCGTGAGCGCACCAATATCAGCCATGTACTGCACTGGGCTTTTACCCCCACTGCGCTCAGCAATGACTTCGTTTTCGCGATCAGATTCGGCAAGGTGAATCATCACAGGCACATCAAGCGCTAGCGACAGCTCTGTGATTTGCTGAAGCACTTCCGTGGTGTTCGTGTACGGCGCGTGAGGGGCAAATGCAGGCGTGATGCGAGGGTGGTCCTTGTATTGTTTAATGAAGTTCACAGCATACTGAATGCCTTCTTGCGCATTGGCCGCATCCGCCACCGGATACTTAATGACGGTTTCGCCCAAAATGGCACGCATGCCGATTTCATCAACGGTTTTCGCCACTTCATCTTCGAAGTAGTACATATCCGCATATGTCGTCACACCGCCTTTCAGCATTTCAACGTTCCCCAATTGCGCGCCAATGCGTACCATGTCGCGACTCACCAAGGCTTTTTCTAACGGGAATATATAGCGATGTAGGCGATCAGGCACATCGTCTGCTAATGAGCGAAATACCGTCATGGAGGCATGAGTGTGGGTGTTGATCAAACCAGGCATCACAATGTCGCCATCCACATCTAGCACCGTTTTGGCGACATAGTCATCAGCCAAGTCAGCATTACCCACCGCCACAATCTTGTTGCCTTTCACAGCCACCACGCCATTTTCCAACACAGATTTCTCCGAGTTCATGGTCAGAACGGTCGCATCTTTGATCAACAGGTCGACTTTTTCAGCAGCAAACGCAGCCGACGAAAATACCGCAGAGGAGACCATGGTTGCGATAGCAACACCGGCGGAAAGTAGGGTTTTCTTGAACATCATTTCTTCATCTTCACACAGCAAGGGAATTCGCGTGAATAATGGGCTGACGTGCTACAAAGAGAAATAAAAAGCGCAACATCGCTCGCAAAAGTGTGAACTATGCCAAACGGTTGCATATCCATAGATTGCCCATTATCAGGCATAAAAAAACACCGGATAAATCCGGTGTTTTTCAACGTACAAAACAGGGGCGTTTATGCGCCTTGTGAGCGAATAAACACTAGCAATTAGCCTTTGTTTTGTGGGCGCATTGCAGGGAACAAAATCACGTCACGAATCGTGTGCGTGTTAGTAAACAGCATCGCCAGACGGTCGATACCGATACCTTGACCCGCCGTTGGCGGCAAGCCGTGTTCCAGTGCAGTGATGTAGTCAGCGTCGTAGAACATCGCTTCGTCATCACCCGATTCTTTCGCATCAACTTGCGCTTTGAAGCGGTTGTCTTGGTCTTCTGCATCGTTAAGCTCAGAGAAACCATTCGCCACTTCACGGCCGCCGATAAAGAATTCAAAACGATCAGTAAAGAACGGATTGTTATCGCTACGACGCGCCAGCGGAGAAATGTCTGCTGGGTAGCCCGTGATGAACGTTGGTTGGATCAGTTTAGGTTCAGCGGTTTCACCGAAGATTTCTTCAAGTAGCTGACCACAGGTCCAGAATTTCTCAACGTAGATATCTAGAGATTTCGCGATAGATACCATCAAATCACGGTTCTGAACGCCTTCATCATCCAATGCTTGGATGTCAGCGTGGTCAGGGTTGTATTGCTTGATGGCTTCTAGCATGGTCATGCGTGCGTATTTGCCGCCAAACTCAACCGTGTGCTCGCCGTAAGGCATTGCTGAGTTACCCAACACTTCAATAGCCACAGTACGCAGCATGTCTTCAGTCAGGTTGATCAGGTCGTTGTAATCCGCGTACGCCATGTAGAATTCAATCATGGTGAATTCTGGGTTATGACGCGGAGACAACCCTTCGTTACGGAAGTTACGGTTGATTTCGAACACACGCTCAAAACCACCCACAACCAAACGCTTCAGGTATAGCTCAGGCGCGATACGCAAGTACATTTCTTGATCAAGTGCGTTGTGGTGAGTGATGAATGGACGCGCTGACGCACCGCCAGGGATCACTTGCATCATCGGCGTTTCCACTTCCATGAAGTCTTTCGACTCCATGTAACGGCGGATCGCAGAAATCAGCTTAGAACGTACTTTAAACGCGTTACGTGAATCTTCGTTCACGATAAGGTCAACGTAACGCTGACGGTAACGCGTTTCTTGGTCAGTAAGACCGTGGAATTTTTCTGGAAGTGGACGCAACGCCTTGGTCAGCAGTTGGTACTCTTCCATGTTCACGTAAAGGTCACCTTTACCTGATTTATGCAGCGCACCAGTCACACCGATGATGTCACCGATATCAAGACCTTGGTATTGTTCTTTCAGTACGTTTTGCACGTCTTTCGCTGCATACGCCTGAATGCGACCATTCACGTCTTGTAGCGCAAGGAATGGACCACGTTTTGCCATGATACGGCCAGCAACGGTCACTTTGTGATCCAATGCTTCTAGCTCTTCCTTGCTCTTTTCGCCAAATTCAGCCTGAAGGTCTGCCGCTGTGTGCTCACGACGAAAATCATTCGGGTGGCCATTCGCTTTGCAGTTTTGACGAATGTGGTTCAGTTTAGCACGACGCTCCGCAATCAGCTTGTTTTCGTCTAGTAATTGGTCAGTCATAGTGAACCTTTGAATTAACGTAAAAAATTACAAACCAGATTTCAGGCTGGCTTCAATAAACTTGTCGAGATCACCATCAAGTACCACTTGGGTATTGCGGTTCTCAACGCCAGTACGCAAATCTTTAATACGTGAATCATCCAACACGTATGAGCGGATCTGGCTACCCCAACCGATGTCAGACTTCGAGTCTTCGTTGGCTTGCTTCTCGGCGTTTTGCTTGTGCATTTCTAGCTCAAACAGTTTTGCGCGAAGCTGCTTCATCGCCTGATCTTTATTTTTGTGCTGACTACGGTCGTTCTGGCACTGCACCACAGTATTGGTAGGTACGTGAGTAATACGTACCGCCGATTCGGTGGTGTTAACGTGCTGACCACCCGCGCCCGAAGCACGGTAAACGTCAATACGCAAATCAGATGGGTTGATATCGATTTCGATGTTGTCGTCAACTTCTGGATAAATAAATGCAGAAGCAAACGAGGTGTGACGACGACCGCCTGAATCGAACGGAGATTTACGCACCAAACGGTGAACACCGGTTTCAGTACGCAGCCAGCCGTAAGCGTATTCGCCGCTAATGCGGACAGTCGCGGATTTCAATCCGGCTACATCACCGTCGGACACTTCAATGACTTCTGTTTTGAAGCCCTTCGCATCAGCCCAACGCAAGTACATGCGCAGCATCATGGATGTCCAATCTTGCGCTTCGGTACCGCCCGAGCCTGCTTGCAGGTCGATATAGCAATCAGAACCATCGTGGTCGCCAGAGAACATGCGGCGGAATTCAAGCTTCACCAGCTTTTCTTCCAGCTCAGAAAGCTCTGGATCGATTTCGTCGAACGTATCTTGGTCGCTTTCTTCAACGGCCAATTCCAACAAATCGTTGATGTACACACCACCCTGATCGAGTTGGTCGATGGTTTCTACCACCGCTTCGAGCGCAGAACGCTCGCGACCTAGCGCTTGTGCACGCTCAGGTTCGTTCCACACATCAGGTTGTTCAAGTTCAGCATTAACTTCTTCTAGACGCTCTTTCTTGGCGTCATAGTCAAAGATACCCCCTAAGGACATTTGCGCGTTCGGCAATGTCCGCTAGGCGGTTTTTGATCGGATTGATTTCAAACATGGTCACTTCTAAATTCAGAATGAGTTTTAACCGCCGAATTCTATCGAATTGCGGGCAGAATAAACAGAGTGTGATGGGGATCAAACAGGAAATTTTCGGAGAAAAAGACAGAAAAGGGGGAAAGAGTGCGAAAGTGCGAGAGTGCGAGAGTGCGAGAGTGCGAGAGTGCGAGAGTGCGAGAGTGCGAGAGTGCGAGAGTGCGAGCCAGTATGTTTGACTAGGGAATCCTGTCAAGCCGATACACACAAGCGCTTGCTCTCTCTTTATGCGTTGGCTTTTGTCTGCTCTTTTCTCGCGACTCGCAATCTCAACTCTGCTTTATCGGCTCTTTCCGTTTACACCGCCGCCATATGCTCAATCATCAATTGCACGGTACGATTGCCGCGAAACTCATTCACATCAAGGCGATAAGCCAGATCAACAAGTTGAACGGACGGGTCAGGCCAACGGCGCACATCAATATTGAAGGCAATCCCATCAACCATTTGCCCACCCATCACATGCTCTAGCATCATTTTAAGATGCTTTCCGCCCACCAGCTTCTGGTGAAGAATTTTGAACTTGCCGTCGAAGAGCGGCTCTGGGAAACCTTGTCCCCACGGGCCGCCGCTGCGAAGCACTTCTGCCACATCCAGCGAGATTTCTGTTGGCAGCAATTCGCCATCAGACATCAGCACGCCTTTTAGCTCTTCTTCGCTGATCACGGATTTAACGGCGTCATCGAATAATCGAGAAAAACGCTCGAAATCCGCTTCGGCAATGGTTAAGCCTGCCGCCATCGCATGCCCACCGAATTTATGAATCAAACCAGGGTTTTGTGTATCAATTAAATCTAACGTATCACGCATGTGAAGGCCTACGATGGAGCGCGCCGAGCCTTTGATTGTGCCTTCCCCGCCATCCGCAAACGCAATAACAGGGCGATGGAACTTATCTTTAATACGCGAAGCCACAATGCCGATGACACCTTGGTGCCATTCGCGTTGAAACAAGGCCAACCCACACGGCAGCTTCGTCTGTTCACCAAACTGTAAACGCTCGCAAATCGCCATGGCTTCTTCTTTCATGCCTTGCTCGATGTCTTTGCGCGTTTGGTTTAGCGCATCCAGCTCACTCGCCATTTGGCGGGCGGCAGGCAAACTTTCACTGAGCAGCAATTCTACGCCAAATGACATGTCATCCAAGCGCCCTGCCGCATTGATACGAGGGCCAAGGGCAAAACCAAAATCGCTGGCAACCAGGGTTGTCATGTTACGGTTCGCCACTTCGATCAGCGCTTGAATACCAGGACGACACTTCCCAGCGCGAATCCGCATCAAGCCTTGGTGCACCAAAATACGGTTATTGGTATCGAGCGCCACCACGTCTGCGACGGTACCGAGCGCCACTAAATCCAGCACTTCTGCCAAATTAGGTTCAGGAATGTTCTTTTGCGCAAACCAGCCGATATCACGCAAATGCGCACGCAACGCCAGCATCAAATAAAATGCCACGCCTACACCGGCGAGGGATTTCGATGGGAAACCACATTCGTTCAGATTCGGGTTCACCATGGCATCTGCATCGGGGAGCACATTGCCGGGTAAATGGTGATCAGTCACCACCACTTGAATGCCTTTGGCTTTTGCCGTTGCAACACCTTCAATCGATGACACACCGTTATCCACCGTCATGATCAATTCTGCGCCTTTGGCCGCAGCTTGCTCAACCACATCAGGGCTTAGGCCGTATCCGTCTTCAAAACGGTTTGGCACTAAGTAGTCCACGTTGAAACACCCCAGCATGCGTAGCGCCGTCACAGACAATGCCGAACTGGTTGCCCCATCCGCATCGAAATCGCCCACGATGATGATTCGCTTACCGTCAGCAATGGCCGAAGCCAAGATCGCCACTGCCTTGTCCATGCCATGGAATTCATTAAAGCCATGAAGGCCTTTGGCGCTGCGTTCGAGTTCGCCTTCGCTGATGACACCTCGGTTAGCATAAATACGTTGGAGAAGAGGCGGAATAGACGCGGGGAATACGGCATCAGCCGCCGCATGACGACGTTTAATTTCAATCATTGAACAGAACCTGTATCAGACGGCAAGAGCGCGGGCAAAGGCATGCGCAAGCAAAAATCTTTGTCATTCTACCGCTCGAGAAGCAAAGCGAAACCCCTATCGAGGAATTGAAGGTGGAAACAACGAACCGTCGTTGAGTTGGGGATACTCAGAAACAAAAAAACGCAGGCGGAATGCCTGCGTTTTCATTCGACTCTATTCACCACACATGCGTTTAATAGCGCATGTCGCGTGGATTAAGATTGCTTGGCTTTTTGCTCAAGCACTTGCAGCAGTTGTGGTGCTGGAAGGTAACCTGATAGCAGTGAGCCATCTTGAAGCAAAATCGCGGGCGTCCCCGTTACACCCACTGTGCTACCGAGCGCCATGTGGCTGCGGATCACGTCAGTGCACTGATTTGATTCTTCATCAAAATTGCGCCCTTTCGCCAAATCCATCGCTTTCACTTTGTCATCCGCACACCAAATCGCACTCATTTGAGGGATGTTTGGCGAACGCTCACCAGAGCGCGGGAATGCCAAGTAACGCACGGTGATACCAGCATCATTGTATTGCTTCATTTCGCTGTGAAGCTTCATGCAATAGCCGCACGTCGTATCAGTGAACACGTTCACCACATACTTTTCGTCTTTCGCCGGGTAAACGATCAGCTCTTTCTCTACATTTGCCGCATCAAACACTGCTTTATTGCGTTTTGCGGTAGTAATGTCGGTCAGGTTAATCGAATCGTTTTCTGTATTGTGGAACAGCTGGCCATAGAAAAAGTAAGACGCATCTTTATTCGTGTAAAAGATGCCACCGTTTGTTACCACTTCATAAATGCCATCAACAGGCGATGCTTCAATGCTTTCAACGTTCAAGCGGTACTTCGCCATCACACCGTTAATTGCCTCTTGGTTGGCCTCTTCTGCAGCTTGCGCACCCATAGACAACAGCGCCGAAGTAAACATAACGCCAGCTAGCAGTCGTTTGAATTTCATAGTGTTTTATCCTAACTGTTGCAAATAGCCTGCCTCTTGCAGACCAACTAACACTTTTTCAGACCGGAGAAAGGGGAAAAAGTCTCGGATCGACATAAAAAAATCGCGAAATTGCGCAACATTATGCCCGAGGATGATGTTCTTGGTGTAACTGTTTTAAGCGCTCTGTTGCGACATGAGTATAGATTTGCGTGGTCGACAGGTCGCTGTGCCCCAACAACATTTGCACGACGCGCAGATCCGCTCCGTGATTCAGCAAGTGGGTAGCAAATGCATGGCGCAATACGTGTGGCGATAACAGCTCACTGTCGATATTCGCCAACGCCGCGTAAAACTTAATACGATGCCAAAACGTTTGTCGCGTCATTTGGCGCGCACGTCGGCTCGGGAAAAACACATCTGATGATTTTTCACCCAGCAATTGTGGTCGGCTGTAGGTCATGAATTGCTCAAGACAATCAATGGCCGTTTCCCCCATCGGCACCAAGCGCTCTTTACCGCCTTTACCGATCACGCGCACCACGCCTTGGCGGAGGCTAACGTTTTCCGTCGTCAGGCTAATCAGCTCAGTGACACGCAGCCCCGTCGCGTAGAGCAATTCCATCATGGCTTTGTCGCGCAGCTCCAACATGTCTTCCACATCAGGCGCATCCAGCAAGGCTTCGATTTGTTCTTCGCTGAGATCTTTAGGCAGTCGTTTTGGCAACTTAGGGCTAATTAGCGTCGCACTCGGATCGTCTTCGCGTTGCTTTTCTCGGTACAAATATTGGAACAATCGACGTATCGCAGACAACATACGCGCGCGGCTGGTTTGTTTGTAATCTTGGTCAAACAACCAATGTTGATAATCCTGAAGGGTGGAGGTTTGTACTTTGGTTAACAGTACGCCTTTCTCTTCCAACCAATGGCAGAGCTTCAACAGATCGTTGCGGTAAGACGCCAAGGTATTTTCAGATAACCCTCGCTCCATCCACATCGCGTCTAAAAACTGTTCGACCAAACTGGCGTTTTGTTCCACTATTCACTCACTTAACAATACATCTCGCTAAGTATCACGTTACCTCACATTGGTAATATTGCAATGTTTCCGCGTGCTTCAGCTTTCTTTCATGTCACGATGTCTCATTAAATCAGACTGAAACAAGGGTAGAGAAGCCACGACGAGGCAGGTAAAATCTCGCCACGCGCAAAAGTAGGAAGACAGAATGAAGATAGGTTTGTTTTACGGTTCAACCACCTGCTACACAGAAATGGCGGCGGAAAAAATCCGCGACATTTTAGGTGATGAACTGGTCGATATTCATAACATCAAAGACGTGCCTGTCAGCGAGATGAATCAATACGATCTTTTGTTACTGGGGATCTCTACGTGGGATTTCGGTGAGTTGCAGGAAGATTGGGAAGCAGTGTGGGCGCAGCTTGACGGCCTGAATCTCAGTGGGAAAGTCGCGGCACTGTTTGGTCTTGGCGATCAGGAAGGGTATGCGGAATGGTACTTAGATGCCATGGGCATGCTCCACGATCAATTGCTTCCAACAGGATTGCACTTTGTTGGTTACTGGTCAGTTGATGGCTACACATTCGATGCGTCAAAAGCGCTAACTGAGGATAAAACCCAATTTGTCGGCCTCGCATTGGATGAAGACAGCCAATACGATTTGAGCGACGAACGCATTGCTACCTGGTGTGAACAGGTGCTCACTGAATATGCCGCCCTGCTATAAATCGCAAAAAAACCACCGCATGCGGTGGTTTTTTTGTCTCTCATTTCCAGGTTTCAGCAATGCCAGTTCCTACGCCAACGTCACCGAGAACCCCTGAATACAAAAGCGCATAAGTCACACATATCTGCTCCGTTACGCGTGCGAAGATTCGCTTTTCGCCTCGCCAACAAAGCGCATCGCAATCAGTGCAATCACTGTTGGCATCAGCCACGCCATACCATATGTAAACAATGGCAAAACATTAAACAATGACACATCAATACCGAGAATTTTTGCCGCATCAATCAGAGCAAAAATCAGCGACACGCTCAGCACAACACGGTATGCCATTGCAGGGTTAGGCATGAAACGGCGAACAAACGTGAGTGCAATAAGTGCAATCGCAACAGGGTAGAGTGCGAACAGAACAGGCACAGAAATCGCAATCAACTGCGTTAAACCAACGTTTGCAACCACGGCACAAGCAATAGACAGCACAACAACCCACTGGCGGTAGCTCAGTTTGTCCGTCAACGTGCTGAAGTAGTCAGAACACGCAGAGACCAAACCGATCACTGTGGTCAAACACGCCAGAATAATGATGGTAGACAGGATGATTTGACCTGCTGGGCCAAACAACGCCAAAACATACGCTGCCAGGATCTCACCGCCGTTGCTTGCGCCACCCGCTACAGACGATGCGGTTGCACCCAAGTAGAACAAAGATACATACACAAATGCCAAACCGCCTGCCGCAATGATGCCTGCGTAGATCAAGTATTTGCAGGTTTGCGATTCAGAGGTGATACCCTTCTTGCGGATAACATCGACAATCAGCATACCGAACATCAGCGCAGCAAAGGTATCCATGGTGTTGTAACCTTCAAGGAAACCCGTTGTAAACGCTTGGTCAACGTACGCGCCTTGTGCCGCAACGATGTCGCCTTGTGGATTAACCACCACGGCGATAGCAAGCACAGCCAGCGCAGCAAAAAGCGCAGGCGTAAGTAGCTTGCCAATGGTGTCGATCAGCTTGCCTTGCGACAGTGAGAAGAACATCGCGATGGCAAAGAACACCACAGAGAACAAAGACAGCTCAAGTTGTCCTGCCCCCGTCAAAAATGGCTTAAAGCCCATTTCATACGCGACAAGACCCGCACGTGGTGCCGCAAACGCAGGACCGATAATGATGAAAATCAGTACAGCCATCAGCGTCGCCACAGACGTTGGCAAATCACGCGTCAGCCCTTTCCAACCACCACCAGCGACGGCAACTGCAATAATACCAATCAAAGGCAGGCCGACCGCGGTGATAAGAAAACCGAGCATGGCAGAAAATGTGTGCTCACCAGCAAGGAAGCCTGCTTGCGGTGGAAAAATGATGTTGCCTGCACCGAGGAAAAACGCGAAGGTCATAAACCCTAGCGCGAGTATGTCACTAACCTTTAAACTCTCTCTCACTTCATACTACCCTTGTGTGTTCGCCTAAGTTATCTGTAATCAACCGGTTAGTGTTTTAGTTATTTTTACTAATCCATGCCGATTAAACAGAATAATGACGAAGTTTCATTAGTCAGACAATAGTGGATCAAAAATAGGACTAATAAACCAGTTTAATTGAATTAATTAGCATATAAAACCAAATTTAATATCGAGACTGGTTTATGAAGTAGGTTTTAAAAGGTTAAATTGTCAACATTTCAGCAACATATTTGTCTGTTATTTAATCGCGAGCAGTATTGCCGCCTGTGGAGTAAACGTGAGTAAAGGCTTCCAATTCAAACAATTTTCCATCGAAGACAACGGGTGCGGCATGCCAGTAAGTACCGATGGTGTGTTGCTCGGCGCGTGGGCACATGTCGCCGAAGACGATGCAGTGTTGGACATTGGAACGGGCACTGGGCTTTTATCACTGATGCTGGCACAACGTGCGTTAAGTGCGACAATCATGGCGGTCGATATTGACCAACACGCTACGGAGACAGCGGCATTAAACGCGAGTGCATCACCATGGGCAGACAGAATCACTGTCGTCCAACAAGATGTCACTCACTGGGATATTCCGACTCAGTTCGACACCATCATTTGTAACCCGCCCTATTTCAACTCAGGCGAACAGGCGAATGATGCACGACGCGCAACCGCCCGTCATACAGACACTCTTTCGCACACCATGTTATTAAAAGTGATAAATGCGCGACTTTTACCCACCGGGCAGGCGCATTTGATCTTACCCTCAGTAGAAGCAGACAAACTTATTGCGGCAGCAGAGACCCATCATCTTGTTTGTCAGCGGATCACAGAAGTAAAAGCGACAGCCAATAAGCCCGTCACCCGAAAACTGATCACTTTGGCCCCCAAAACGGCATTGTCGTCATCAATTTCAAGTAAAAAGATCTCGGTGCAACACCTTGTAATTCAAGATAAAGGGGCGTACACCCAAGACTTTATTTCCTTAACGAAGGATTTTTACCTCAAGATGTGATGATCACGCTTGAAATTATCTCTATAATCCGACCCTTACTTTGAGTGGAGAACATAACGCGTGCGAACTTTTGCTGAATTAGAACTGGATCCTCAACTGCTATTAGCGCTGGATGAAATGGGCTTTGAGCGACCAACAGCAATCCAAGCTGACGTGATCCCTCATGGTATGGATGGCCGTGACATTATGGCATCAGCGCCGACGGGCACAGGTAAAACAGCCGCGTTTTTGCTTCCAGTGCTGCAACACCTGCTTGACTTCCCTCGTCAAAAACCGGGCCCAGCCCGTGTGCTGATTCTGACGCCAACACGTGAACTAGCGATTCAGGTTGCTGACCAAGCACGTGAGCTGTCAAAGCACACTGACCTGAAAGTGTTCACCATCACAGGCGGTATCTCTTACCAAGAGCACGCTGAAATCTTAGGGAAAACCCAAGACATCGTGGTAGCAACACCAGGCCGCTTGATGGAATACATTGATGCGGAACGTTTTGATTGCCGCGCCATTGAAAGCCTGATCCTTGATGAAGCTGACCGCATGCTAGACATGGGCTTTGGTAAAACAGTAGACCGTTTGTCAGATGAGTGTCGCTGGCGCAAACAAAGTATGCTGTTTTCAGCAACGCTTGAAGGTAAAGGCATTGAAGGGTTCAAAACGGCAATCTTAACCGATCCTGTCGAAGTCACCGTTGAGCCACCACGCCGTGAGCGCAAGAAAATAACACAGTGGTACTACCGCTGTGACGACCTGAACCATAAGCACGAAGTGTTAAAGGCCATTTTGGCGCACCAAGCAGAACGCGCCATTATCTTCGTGAAAACCCGTGATCGTCTTGCCGCTCTTCGCACCATGCTTGAGTCAGAGCAAATCAAATGTGGTTGGTTACAAGGTGAAATGGCACAAGCGAAACGCAGCGCTGCGATCGAACGCTTCACCAATGGTGAAATCAATATCCTGCTAGCGACTGACGTTGCAGCTCGCGGTATTGACGTGCCTGATATCAGCCACGTGATCAACTACGACCTTCCACGTACCGCAGACGTGTACTTACACCGTATTGGCCGCACCGCGCGCGCAGGCAAGAAAGGCAACGCCATTTCTCTTGTCGAAGCGCACGATCAGCCAATGATGGATCGTATTTGCCGTTACATGGAAGAAGACGTTAAAGAGCGTTATGTAGAAGGCCTTAAGCCTTCGCACAAAAAGCCGCTTTTCAAGAAGAAAAAGAAAAAGCTACCAACCAAAGTGGTGAAAGCTAAAGCGAAGAAGAAAGCAAAAAAAGCGGCGAAAAAAGCAAGCTAATTGCACGCCGTATGAGCTTTGATGCGCAGTAACACCTAAGTAAGGAGACGATTCGTCTCCTTTTTTATTTCTACTTCAATAACGCCAGCGAATTATTCTCACTCCCTCAACACCTCCAAAGCGACCTCGACGACAGATCAGGCTCACAAAGCATCACAAAATCAGCACAAAACATTAACGATTAAGATCATTTTAAGTATATTCTGCTAACTTATTACAAAAATACAATTCCAACGCTTTGTCTTAGAGGGATCTTTTAATGCAATCTTTTGTAGATTTTTTAAACAGTATAATTTGGAGCCCAGTCCTTATTTACTTGTGCTTAGGCGCAGGCTTATTTTATTCAATCGCCACACGTTTTGTTCAAGTTCGCCAGTTCAACGAAATGTGCCGTCTACTACTTTCAGGGAAAAGTTCAGACAAAGGTATTTCATCGTTCCAAGCATTGGCCGTTTCACTGTCAGGCCGGGTCGGTACCGGTAATATTGCAGGTGTCGCCGCTGCTATTGGCTTTGGTGGACCCGGTGCCGTCTTCTGGATGTGGGTCGTGGCCTTTTTAGGCGCAGCCACCGCATACACAGAGTCAACACTGGCACAGATTTACAAAGAAGATGATAACGGCCAGTTCCGCGGTGGTCCGGCGTATTACATAGAGAAAGCCATGGGGCAGAAGTGGTACGCGTGGATTTTCGCTATCGCCACCATTTTCGCCTGTGGCGTGCTGCTACCGGGCGTGCAATCCAACAGCATTGGTAATGCCATTGAAGCTGCATTTGGATCAGGCGAAATGATCAACACGGCCATTGGCACTATCAGCTTGGCGAAGATCATCACTGGCTCAATCATCTCTGTGCTGCTTGGCTTTATCATCTTTGGTGGTGTAAAGCGCATCGCGAGTTTCACGCAAGTCGTGGTACCTTTCATGGCACTGGCTTACATCATTATCGCGTTTGTCATCATTCTATTGCACATCACTGAAATCCCAGCGATTGTTTCGATGATCATTGGCGATGCATTCACGCCAATGGCAGGCTTTGGTGCGGCTATCGGTTGGGGCGTAAAACGAGGTGTTTACTCCAATGAAGCAGGTCAAGGAACAGGGCCACACGCTGCAGCGGCTGCAAACGTTCAGCACCCGGCCCAACAAGGCTTGGTTCAATCGTTCTCTATCTACATCGATACGCTGCTTGTCTGTTCTGCCACGGCCTTCATGATTCTCATCACTGGCGCGTACAACGTACACGGCATTGGCGATGCGTATATCGTGCAAAACGTAGCAGCAGAAATCGCGGCTAACGGCCCTGTCTTCACACAACTTGCTATCGAAAGCACCATGCCTGGTTGGGGCAAACCGTTCATTGCCATTGCATTGTTCTTCTTCGCCTTCACCACCATTTTGGCTTACTACTACATCGCAGAAACCAACATTGCTTATATCCGCCGCAGCGTGAAGGTACCTGGAATGATGTTCGCGCTAAAGCTCGTGCTGATGACTGCGGTGTTCTACGGTACAGTCAAAGCTGCGAACCTCGCTTGGGCCATGGGTGACGTAGGTGTCGGCTTAATGGCATGGCTAAACATTGTCGGCATTCTCACCATCTTCTTCTTGGGCAGACCGGCGTTGAAAGCGCTGAAAGACTATGAACGCCAACAGAAAGAAGGCGTAGAGAAATACACTTTCGATCCGGTGAAACTCGGCATCAAAAATGCGGATTACTGGGAACGTCGCTTCGCATGTGAGCAAGAGGAAAGCACAGCGCAAAACAACACTGATAAAACGCCTAACAAACTGGTTAATCCAACGGCGTAATATCGATGAATGTTACCAGTAGCAGGTGCGTTAACTGCGCCTTGCTACTGCTTAACAAAAACCATACCGAAACAAAAAAAAAGGTTAGCCTCGGCTAACCTTTTTTAATCACTATCGATGGTTTACTCATCACAACGCATTACTGCTCTTCGCGTTTGAACACCAACTCTTTATCGTTAGATTCTTCCTCGCTGAACCAGTAGCCTGCACGGTCAAAGGCTTTCAAACCTTCAACGCTGTCGATACGCTCATCAATGATATATCTCGCCATCATGCCTCGGGCTTTCTTGGCGTAGAAACTGATGACCTTGTATTGGCCTTTTTTGCAGTCTTTGAACACAGGCGTGACGATCTTACCGTCCAATTTCGCAGGTTTAACCGCTTTGAAGTATTCATTAGACGCTAAGTTCACAAGCAGTTTGTCATTCTGCGCAGCCAGTGCCGCATTCAATTCGTTAGTGATGATCTCACCCCAGAATTGATAAAGGTTTGTACCGCGTTCGTTGGCCAGTTTTGTGCCCATTTCCAAACGGTAAGGTTGCATCAAATCCAGTGGTCGAAGCAATCCGTACAAACCAGACAACATGCGCAGGTGATCTTGCGCCCATGTATAGTCATCGTCACTCATGCTTTCCGCTTCAAGACCGGTATACACGTCGCCTTTGAAAGCCAATACCGCAGGGCGAGCATTGTCCGTTGTAAATGTCGGTGACCATTCTGCAAAACGCGCTACGTTCAACCCTGCGATTTTATCGCTCACTTTCATTAAGCCAGAAATATCAGCAGGTGTAAGCTTACGGCACACTTCAATGAGCTTTTCTGAATGCGCAGTCAGCATCGGCTGGGTATGACGATCAGTGGCCAATGGTGATTCGTAATCCAAGGTTTTCGCAGGTGAAACCACGATAAGCATAATGTTCTTCCCTCATTTTTCACTTGTTAAGAGGTTAACATTTAAAGGCAAAAAAGCCACGCGATGAGGCATGGCTTTTTCCTATGGCTATGATGGGTATTTCCTATTATTCCGCCACGGTCTTACCGTGATGTTTTTGATTCAGCCTTTTCAGGCGCTTTACCCCACACACCCGGTTCAATTTGATTCAGCATGTCTGGGTATTGGCGACCATCAAAAGCAGGGACTTTGCCGTGTTTGAGTTGTTGGTTGTAATCCTTCGCGAGCTTAATCACGGTACCAGACAACAACAAAATCGCGATCATGTTAACGATGGCCATGAGCCCCATGGAGGTGTCCGCCATTACCCACACAATCGGCAATTCCGCCAAAGCCCCAAACATCACCATGCCTAATACAATGCATCGGAAGACATTTAGCACCACTTTATGATTGTACTTAAGGAAAATAAGGTTGGTTTCAGCGTACGAATAATTGGCAATGATCGACGTAAAAGCAAAGAAGAAAATCGCAACCGCAATGAAAATCCCGCCCCAATCCCCCACTTGGCTAGACAGCGCACGTTGTGTCAATTCAATGCCCGTAATATCGCTGCCCGGCATGTATTCGCCCGACATCAAAATGATCGCAACGGTGGCCGAACAAATCACAATGGTATCGACAAACACGCCAAGCATTTGCACATAGCCTTGCGATGCTGGGTGAGGAGGATAAGGCGTTGCCGTTGCCGCTGCATTAGGCGCAGAACCCATGCCTGCTTCATTAGAAAACAAACCACGTTTGATTCCTTGAACCATGCCCTGAGCGACGGTGTAACCCAGTGCTCCTGACGCGGCTTCTTCCAAACCAAACGCACTGCGGAAGATAAGCGAAAGCACATCTGGTACTTTCTCAAGGTTCGTGAGCATCACGTAAACCGCAAGCACCAGATACAAAAGCGCCATCAATGGCACGATGATTTCTGCCGTGCGGGCAATTTTACGAATGCCGCCGAAAATGACAAAAGAAGAAAGAACAACCAGTGCAAATCCGACATATAGGGGATCAGCACCAAACGCGACGTAAGCAGCTTGGGTGATAGAGTTTGCTTGCACCGAGTTAAACACAAGACCAAAAGCGATAATGAGCAAGACAGAGAACACCACGCCCATCCAGCGCATGCCCAACCCTCTTTCCATGTAGTAAGCAGGGCCACCACGGAAATTACCGTCATCATCACGGGTTTTGTAGAGCTGCGCGAGCGTGCTTTCCGCAAACGCCGTCGCCATACCCAAGATGGCGATAAGCCACATCCAGAAAATTGCGCCCGGACCACCAAGCGTCAACGCAACGGCGATACCCGCCATGTTTCCTGTACCAACACGCGCGGCCAAACTCGTGCACAATGCTTGGAAAGACGATATGCCGTCTTTGTCTGATTTACGGCTGTTCTTCATCACTTTAAACATGTGGCCAAAATGACGAACTTGGATAAACCCAAGACGCAGAGTGAAGAAGATGCCACCGCCAATCAGGAGATAGATCAACACTGATCCCCAAATCAGGTCGTTCAAAAAATTAACCAGACTTACCACGCCTACCTCTCTGTACGCATAAACATTCTTGCCAGCGAAAACGTCTCCAATGAGGGAGCGTGTGACTTGAAGTGAAAAGCAAAAAATTGCTTCTCAAAAAATGCGGATGGTTCGAACCCAGATTGGCTCGACATCCCTTTGAATGCATTGTTTTAGTATTGGTATTGCAGGTGTTACCAGCAATTTTCCGCGAGATGATGAAGGTAGCGCCCACAAAAATCAATATGCATTAATCATCATATCGATATCTATTTGTTTTTATTTTTCGCCTTCTTATAAAAACACATGATGCTTTTTGGTTACATATGAGGAACATTTTATTTTCTTCGTGTTTTCTTTGTTTTTACCACCCTAATCTTTAGAGTACGTAACATTTTCATTCCTAGTGTATTGCTGTCATTGAGCTTTTCCCTGTTTTTCCGCAATGACACCCTTTTTCTTCTTTGCGACAACATTTGCCTATGCCACTGTGCGCATTTTGTACGATTATTCATTTTAGGTGATTTGTATCTCATAAAAACTTCACCCAAGTGCAACAAATGAGAAACACTTCAATTTTATTTTGAAGAAGGTTTGATACTTAATTAGCGACCGCTAAGGAAAAATGAGGTGAATTATGGATAGCTTTGCCTTCAACGAACTTTTTGACCAAGAGCGCCCACAACGCGGTGGACGAACCAAACAAGCTAAACGTAAATGGAGAGAGATCGAAGCATTGCAAGACAGGCAACGCTTGCGTAAAGAGCTACAAGATATCGATATGCTTGGCAACTTGAACGACGGTGACTTTGATCTTTAACCATCTCGTTCAGTGTTCGTAGAAACCTCCCACGCACGACACACTGTGCGCAGCGCCGGATTTGTAAAAGGCACCTTTTAAAGGTGCCTTTTTATTTTACCGCCCGACAAGCAACGTCCACCGGATCGTTAGATAGACGCCGCCAGTTCCTTAAACTTCGCAGACACATTCTTACCAAACAGCGGATCATGATCATCTTCATCCCAGCGCGCTTGCAGTATGTCCCAATCTCCCGTCGTCATCGCACGTTCAATCACTGGCAATACGGATGTTTCCTCAAGTTCTAAGTGCGCCCGTTGCGTCATCACAAAGCCATTTAGCTTGTCAGCAAACACATCAAGCGGGATCACGGCATCCATCAGCACCATCTCAATGGTTAACGCAAAATCAGCCGTGAGCTCTGCTAGCGCTTGATGATCATCATCGAGTGCTGCAACACGTTCCGCATCCACATAGTGCTCAATATAATAGTGGTAAATCAGATCTTCTTTGGGGTGATGGTATTTTTCGGCGTGTTCTTGAAGGTAAACAACCACATCTCTAATCAGGCTGTAATTAACGTCTTTTTCGGCGCGGATTGCGGACAGCTTTTCCGTAAGCAACTGCAGTAAGCGGTTTATATTGTTGTGATCTTTATGAATGCTGGCTAATAACATAGCACCTCCTTGTCTTCATTCACACGAACTTACTCAGTCTATCGAAGCGGTGAGATGACAAATTGCGCATGGTCATTTTTTGCGCAGTTATTTCAACAGGAGGGTGGAAATAATAAAACCCGCGATCAGCGTCACTGATAGCGGGTTTCGATTCACTAACGTCCTGAAACGGTACGTTGTTAAAGACGGTTATCGGAAAGGCAATATCAATCTAAGACAGGCTGCCAATCGATTGGCGCTTTCCCTTGCTCACTCAACAATTGATTTGTTTGAGAGAAATGCCCACAGCCCAAAAATCCTCGATGCGCAGACAATGGTGAAGGATGCGGCGCTTCCAATACATGGTGACGTGTTCGGTCAATCACGCGTCCTTTTTTGCGAGCATGTGCGCCCCAAAGCAGGAAGACAACGCCATCAGTGTGCGCGTTTACGGCTTCAATCACACGATCAGTAAAGGTTTCCCAGCCAAGGTGAGCATGAGAGTGTGCATTGCCTTGTTCAACCGTCAACACGGTATTGAGGAGTAACACGCCCTGATCAGCCCAGCTTTTCAAGTAACCGTGATTCGGGATCGAAAATCCCTCAATATCCTGTGCGAGCTCTTTGTACATGTTGACCAATGAAGGTGGGGTTTTAATGCCCGGTAAAACGGAGAAGCAAAGCCCGTGCGCTTGATTCGGGCCGTGATAAGGGTCTTGCCCTAAAATCACCACTTTCACGTCACTGAGTGCTGTAAAGCGAAAGGCATTGAACACATCCTCAGCGGGAGGAAATACCACGGTGCCACTTTCACGCGCCTCAGCCACATAGGCCATGGTCTGTTTAAAGTAATCTTGCTCTTTTTCCCGACCGATCACTTCATGCCAGGTCACTGCCTCTGTCATTGCTACTTCGTCCTTACTTGGTTCAAAAACGTTATTCTACACCCAAAACAACCTGTCACGGCTTACGCCGTGGCGACTTGAAATTGACGCAACAAGCGAATCTCTTCCGCCCAACGTTCAGGTTTGATGGTTTCTAAAATAAGTGGGATGCCATCAAATCGTGCATCTTGCATCAGCACTTCAAAACACGCCAACCCAATTTCGCCTTCGCCTAATGCTTGGTGACGGTCGACGCGGCTTCCTAGGGGTGTTTTGGCATCGTTTAGGTGCATCCCTCGAAGGAACTCAAACCCCACGATATCGCCAAATGCATTGAACGTGCTTTCCGCTGCACTGTGCGTACGTAAATCATACCCTGCTGCAAATGCATGACAGGTATCAATACAGACACCAACGCGTTGTTTGTCTTCGACCTGCTCGATGATGCTCGCAAGCTGTTCAAATGACCAACCTAAATTCGTGCCCTGCCCTGCGGTATTCTCGATCACAGCAACCACATGCGGCACGGCTTGATGCGCAAGGTTGATGGATTCAGCAATCAAAGACAAACAAGATGCTTCACTGATTTTTTTCAGATGACTGCCAGGGTGGAAGTTGAGTAATGGCAGACCCAATTGTTCGCAGCGTTGCATTTCGTCGATGAATGCATCACGCGATTTAATCAATTTCTCTTCTTCGGGCGCACCAAGGTTAATCAGGTAAGAGTCATGCGGCAAAATGGCTTCCGGGACAAAACCCAGGCGCTGGCAATTCGCTTTAAAGGCGGAAACGGTGCTGGACTCCAACGGTTTGGCAACCCATTGGCGTTGGTTTTTGGTGAACAGTGCAAACGCATTTGCGCCTAACTCGGCTGCGTTTACAGGGGCTTTATCTACGCCACCCGCAGCAGAAACGTGCGCTCCAATATATTTCATTTTCTCTCCGCCCACTTCTTGCGGGATAGGTAATCACTTTAGTAACCGACAACATTTTAGGTTACATCTAGGGTGCTAAGAAGGCTTTTGCGATGGAAATTCACACATTAAAATGTGGTTATTTTATTACAAATGAAAGTCATCCATACATACCACCTATGTTACTTAATTGTTTAAAAGCAAACATTTGTAATTTTATTGATGTGAGACAAAAAACACAGCGTGAGAATCCCGCATATTTTAGTTGTAATTTGACCAAAATCAAAATAACCTTACATTTAATAAGGCATACAGTACCCAGCTCATCAAAAGATGGAAAAATAAAACCACTAAAGCCTATCAAGGGGAAAGTTTATGATCACTGGTATTCAAATCACTAAAGCAGCAAACGACAACCTATTGAACTCAATTTGGTTGCTGGACAGCGAAAACAACGAAGCGCGTTGCATTTGTGCACAGTCTGGCTTCGACGCTGACCAAGTTATCCCTGCCGCTGATCTAGGTGAGTACGAGAGCCGCGACATCGCGATCGAAGTGCCTGCAAAAATCGAAGGTGGCCAACACCTGAACGTAAACGTACTTAAGCGTGAAACGCTGGAAGATGCAGCTGCACACCCAGAAAAATACCCACAGCTAACGATCCGTGTATCTGGCTACGCAGTACGTTTCAACTCACTGACTGTTGAACAACAGCGTGACGTTATCGCGCGTACCTTCACTAACTCTCTGTAATAGATTTTTCTGCACAGATAGCTAGAATGAAAAAACCGACCCTTGGGTCGGTTTTTTGTTTTTGCATTACGCCTTTCTGTGGGGCTTTTTCTTAGCCAGCCACTTCCATGAGGTAAGCGCGGATCTGAGCAAAATCAGCATCGCGTTCAGACGACAGCAATTCCATCACAGCATGCTTCGCCAGCGGACCCGGCAATGGGATGTCTTGTCCAAGAATGTCATCTACCGATTCTTTGAACTTCGCTGGGTGCGCAGTGCAAAGGAACAAGCCATATTCACCGTCCTGCAATTGCTCTTCTAGCAAGCGGTAAGCAATCGCACCGTGTGGTTCACATAGGTAGCCTGCGTCAAACATGGCTTTCAGTGTTTCCGCTGTTTCTTTGTCAGTCACTGCGCCTGAAGCCAATTCGTTCAATCCCCATCCTTTACGTTGGCAAAGCTCTTCGATGCGCGGCCAGTTGTTTGGCTGACTGACATCCATCGCATTCGACAATGTTGGAATAGTGGGTGTTGGCGTCCACTCACCTGTTTTCAGGTAACGTGGCACAGTGTCATTCACGTTGGTCGCGGCAATGAAACGCTTGATTGGTAAGCCAATCGCTTTTGCCAGCAAACCTGCCGTTAAGTTACCAAAGTTGCCGCTTGGTACAGAAATCACCAAGTTTTCACGCTGCTCTGGTGTCAATTGAGACGCTGCTTCGAAGTAATAACAAATCTGTGCCATCAAACGGCTGATGTTGATGGAGTTCGCCGAGTTAAGACCAATCGCTTGGCGAAGTTCTGCATCATCAAAGGCTTGTTTTACCATGGTTTGGCAATCATCAAAGGTACCGTTCACAGCCACTGTGTGAATGTTGCCACCCAAAGTACAGAAAAGCTTTTCCTGTAGCGGGCTGATTTTGCCTTTGGGATAAAGGATAACAACGTTGATGTTTTCCATGCCATAAAACGCATGGGCAACCGCCGCGCCAGTATCACCCGATGTTGCGGTTAAAATGGTCACTTTGCCGCCGTCAGACACGGCAGCCAGTGATTGCGCCATAAAGCGACCACCAAAGTCTTTGAACGCCAGTGTCGGCCCGTGGAACAGCTCCAATGCGCTGACACTGTCAGTGACTTTTTCGACTTTCGCAGGGAATTGGAATGCATTTTCAACCATTGAACGCACGGTTTCTTGTGGCAATTCGTCGCCGATAAATGCAGACAGGATGTCGGTGCTGCGAGAAACGAAATCTTTCTCTAGCAACGCATCAACATCATCAAATGCGGGTAATTCACTCGGGAAGAACAAACCTTGGTTACGACCAAGACCTTGTTTTACTGCTTGTCCAAACGAGACCTGCTCGTCATTTTCCTTGATATTGTAAAGCTTCATAGTTCACTTCCTGTCACGGTCGATCCGGTCACATCCAATCGACAGACGTGGACAAATCCTTCTTCATTTTGAACGTAATTATCCTGTAGCCACTTCGCTACACGCTCGGCAATCTCTTTATCATCAGTGATGCTAAAAAGTGTCGGCCCTGAGCCTGAAATGCCGGTAGCAAGTGCGCCCGCTTCCGTCGCATAGCGTCGTGCTTGTGCAAACCCTGGCAGCAGCTTTTCACGATACGGTTCTGCGACCACATCTTTGATCATGCTCGCCGCCAATTGCGGCTGACCAGAGTAACAGCCATGAATGAAGCCTGCCAGATGACGACCATGATTAATCACATCTTGGCGACGATATTGCGCGGGTAAAATGGCGCGGGCTTCAGCTGTCGGCACTTTGATACCTGGGTACGCCATGACCCAATACCATTCGTCGAAACAAGGCACTTGCTGACTGATGATACCGTTTTGCTCAACCATCAACTGCAAGCCACCCAAGTAACAAGGTGCTACGTTGTCGTAATGCAAGCTACCAGAAATGGCCGCTTCCATTTCCCCCATTAACGCCAACAAGGTGGTTTCATCAAGGGCGTTATCATGAAAACGGTTAAGCGCATCCAATGCAGCAACAATGGAACATGCACTCGAACCAAGGCCTGAGCCAATCGGCATGTTCTTTTCTAGCGTCATGGCAACAGCGCGAACCGTCGCGCCATGTTTTTCCATTTCACGGCAAAAGACCAAGTAGCTTTGGTAGACGATATTTTCTTTCGGGTCTTCAGGCAGCTTATCAACAAAACTACCAATACAGTTTAGAGAAAATGGCACATTGCCACCGTCGGCGACTAAGACGCGGTCACCCAATAAGGTGCCGTCAATCGGGGACACTGCGGCCCCCAATACATCAAACCCGACACTGACGTTACCGATAGACGCTGGCGCGTAAACCACAACACTCATGGTTACACCCCCAGTTTCCAGCCAAGTGTACGCATCAAGTCTGCGAACACACCCGCCGCGGTCACTTCAGTACCCGCACCGTAGCCACGCAATACCAACGGAATCGGTTGGTAGTAGCGGCTGTAGAACGCGAGTGCATTCTCGCCTTCTTTAATCTTGAACATCGGGTCATCAGCATCAACCGCTTGGATTTTCACTGAACATTGACCGTTGTCGATGCTACCAACATAGCGCAACACTTTGCCTTCACTGCGCGCCTCGCCCGCAATCTTATCGAAGTAAGCATCTGCCTCTGGCAGTTTCGCCATGAATGTCTCTACATCGCCAGAGTCATCAAAGCCTGGTGGCAATGCTGGTTCGACATCGACGTCTTCAAGCTCTAGATTCATGCCTGCTTCACGCGCAAGGATCAACAGTTTACGCGCCACGTCCATGCCAGACAGGTCGTCACGAGGATCGGGCTCGGTGAAGCCGCTTTCACGCGCAACGCTTGTTGCTTCACTAAAGCTTTGGCCTTCATCCAATTTACCGAAGATGTGCGACATTGAGCCGGACAAGATACCGGTAAATTTCTCAAGCTCGTCACCCGCAGCGATCAAGTTCTGCAAGTTTTCGATAACTGGCAAGCCTGCACCCACTGTGGTGTCGTACATAAACTTACGGCGACGTGTACGCGCTGCATTACGCAGTTGCTGGTAGTACGCCATGCTGGCAGTGTTTGCTTTCTTGTTCGGCGTGATCACGTGGAAACCCGATGACAGGAAATCAGCATATTGGTCAGCAATTGATTGATCTGACGTACAGTCAATAAACACTGGGTTGATCACGTGGTGTTGTTGAACCAAACGCACCATGCTTGGCAGACTAAAGCCTTCTTCAGCACTCGCTAACGCTTCACGCCAGTTGTTTAGGTCAATACCTTTGCTATCGAGCTTCATTTGGCGGCTGTTCGCAAGACCACAAACTCGGATCACAATGCCCTGCTCTGCGAGTTTGACTTGCTGGCGTTTCACCTGCTCAACCAACTCACCGCCTACGCCACCCACACCCACGATGAACACATCGAGGTAGTGATTACTGTTAAACAAGTTTTCGTGACACGCTTTCACTGCTTCCGACACTTTGTTGTTCGGAATAACCGCTGAGATAGAACGCTCAGAAGAACCCTGTGCAATCGCAACAATGTTTACGTTCACTTCCGCCAGTGATGTGAAGAATTGGGAAGCCACGCCTTTCGCAGTGCGCATTGCATCGCCCACCAAAGAAACGATCGCAACGTCATCCGTAAAATCAACTGGCTCTAGCAAGCCATCTTTTAGTTCAAGCTCAAAGCTGTCATGTAACGCACGCTCTGCCAGTGCTTTGTCGTCAGACTCAATACAGAAGCTGATGCTGTATTCAGACGAAGACTGAGTGATCAAAACGACAGACACACCCGCCGCTGACATGGCACCAAATACACGCGCCGCCATGCCCACCATGCCTTTCATGCCAGGGCCTGACACGTTCACCATGCTGAGGTCGCTAAGGGTGGTGATCCCTTTAACCGCTAGGTTGTCTTCGCCGTTGTCGATGCCGATCAATGTGCCCGCACCTTGAGGGTTCGCGGTATTTTTGATCAAGCAAGGGATGTGGAAACGGGCAATAGGTAGGATGGTTTTCGGGTGAAGCACTTTCGCACCGAAGTACGACAGCTCCATCGCTTCTTGATAGCTCAGTGATTTAAGCAGCTTCGCATCTGGCACCAAACGTGGGTCACAGCTGTAAACGCCGTCTACGTCCGTCCAAATCTCGCAGCACTCCGCACGCGCACACGCTGCCAAAACCGCCGCAGAGTAATCAGAGCCGTTACGGCCTAAGGTAACAAGCTCACCTTTTTCATTCGCCGCGGTGAAGCCCGGCATCAAACCAATGTGCTTCGCCGGAATTGGCTCGCGCTTGAAGTTGTCAGAAGACACCTCAATGTCCACCATGGCTTCAAGGTAATCACCTTTTGCTTGCAGATAATGCACAGGATCAATCACGAACGTCTTATGACCACGTGCTTGCAACAATGCTGACATGGTCGCGATAGACAGACGCTCACCTTTGCTGATGATGCGTGCGTAGATGTTGTCAGGACACAAGCCCAGAAGCGCAATACCATGGATGTATTGCTTGAGCTGATTCAGTGTTTTATCCAGTTCGAGGTAAAGCGGCGCTTTATCGAACGTTTCTTCCATTTCATCAAGCCCATCAAACAAGGCGCTAAAAATGGCGTGGATCTCGGCAACTTGGCGCTCTGCCTCACCGTGTTTAACGGTGCTATCAATCACTGCGACAAGCGCGTTAGTGATTTTAGCTGGTGCAGAAAGTACAGCGGATACGTCACTTTGACAGGTATTGCTGGTAATGATTTCTGCGGCTCTACTAAATCGTTCCGCATTCGCGAGGGATGTTCCCCCAAACTTTAAAACTCGCATCCTTTCCTCCAGCTCCATCCCGAGCTTTCTAATTCAAAAGTAAACTAATGAAAAAAAAGCCCGCACCTTGTGGGGTACGGGCTTTTTTTTAAAATTCTGTGCAAATCAGCCCGCACCTGCACACGTAGTGCCGGTAATAATGGTAATAATGAAACGGATTGTGGCTGATTGAAGCATGTTTTAGAACTTCCTTGCTGCGTTTTTATAACCTTTACCCAAAGCGGGTTACTAGGTCAACAAAAATTTAAGTTATCTCTCAAAAAAACGCAGCTTTTCGCAACTCTTAGTTAACCATTTTAAAAGATGAGAAAGCGCAGCATTCCGGAGGTTACTTCTTGCGCAATAGTCATCATCAAGACATAGTGGGTTGAAAAGTGATGGAAAAAGCATCTACTCCAAGGAGGGAATCGTGGCAGAAGCAATGGAGCAACTCGTCGCAGCGACAATTTTACAAGGCTCTGATGCCATGTACGGTCGCTTTCTTGATGTAACGGCTGGCGCACAAGAGCGTTTTGAGCAGCAAGACTGGAAAAGCGTACAATCGGCATTGAAAAAACGTATTAACTTTTACGACCTTCATGTCGGGCTCGTCGCCCAGCAACTCAAAACCATGCTCGATAAGCAACACGCAACACGCTCATTCCTCATGGGTGTAAAAGATGCGTACAGCCAACTCCTCGATGATTACCCTCGCTATGACATTGCAGAGAGCTTCTTTAACTCTGTGTATTGCCGAATTTTCGATCATCGTAATATTCGCCGAGACAAACTGTTCGTTAACAGCTCGCAAGGCGGGCGTATTCCCAAATACCCAACCCCATTGCTAAAACGTTACGCCAGCAATAAAAACCTGATTCATACCGTTGAGCGTTTGTTGGACGATACCCCTTTTACCTTGGCGTGGGAAAACAAAGCGCGAGATGTTCATCGTATTGTTGAAGCGCTCCAACTTCGCTTAGGGCCTCAACTGACCAGTGAAATCATCATTGATATGGTGCGTGAGCCTTTCTATCGAAACAAAGGGGCTTATTTGATTGGCCGCATTGAGATGGCTAACCAAATGCGCCCATTAGTGATCCCAGTCTTGATCAATGAACAAGGTGAACTTGTCGTGGATGCTTGTATCTCGGATTCCGATGATGTCAGTGTTATCTTCGGCTTTGCGCGCTCTTACTTCATGGTTTACGCCCCCGCGCCTGCGGCCTTGGTCGATTTTCTTAGCCAGTTGATGCCACACAAAACACCGGCGCAACTCTATACCGCCATAGGCTGTCAGAAACACGGCAAAACGGAACTGTACCGAGAGTTTCTGCACCACATGGATAACTCAGATGACCAGTTCGTTATCGCCCCAGGCATCAAAGGGATGGTGATGTCCGTGTTTACCCTCCCCTCTTATGGCTTCGTGTTCAAGATCATTAAAGACAAGTTCGCCCCACAGAAAGACATCACGCATGCCGTCGTCAAAGAGAAATACCAATTGGTAAAAGAGCATGATCGTGTGGGACGAATGGCGGACACCTTGGATTACCGCAACTTTATCTTTCCAAGAGAACGCTTCAGCGAAGAATTAATTAAAGAACTCATGGACGTTGCGCCGTCTCTCATCAAACTCACGAACAAAGAAATCCATATCAGTCATTTGTATATGGAACGACGCATGATCCCGCTCAATATCTACCTTGAGCAAGCGAACGAAGAAGAACTAAGAGAAGCAGTGCAAGAATATGGCGATGCCATTAAACAACTCGCTGCCGCAAACATCTTTGCGGGAGACATGCTGTTTAAAAACTTCGGTGTCTCGAGGCATAGCCGTGTCATCTTCTACGATTACGATGAAATCATGTATCTGACAGAGGTTAACTTTCGACGTATTCCACCACCACGCTTCCCTGAAGATGAAATGGCGGCAGAACCTTGGTACAGCGTTGGCGAATATGATGTATTCCCCGAAGAGTTTCGCACCTTCTTATTGATCAACCCGAAAATACGTTCGCTCTTTAACGAACTGCATTCTGACTTGTTTGATGCTGACTATTGGAAGCAATTGCAAAGCAACATTCAACAAGGCCAGTTCAACGATGTCTTCCCATACAGCGATGACACTCGTTTCAATATTCTCAGGGCTAAAATGTGAATTAAGGCTTAACTGGCGTGCCATTTAGGCACGCCGTTTGCTTTTAATTTAGAGAAGAAGAAGAGGCGGCAACGCAGTGACACGGCGACAATTCCCAATTGTAGAAAAAACCTGCAACACCTCTTATCAAAACTGAAACGAGTGAACTAGACTAGACACTTAATCATAAAAATAATCAAAAAGGAGTGGCATAAATGAACAAGCTTTTACTCGCTGTCACTCTTCAATTCGTGGCATTTTTTAGTGCTGCACAAGACTCCCTGCCGCTTTATGAATATATAGAGGAAGACGCGCGCAAGCCGTGGTTTTCGAGTTCAATCACCAGCGGTTATAGCGGGTTCGACAGTTGGACTATCAATAGCGGGTATCACTACCCTGTCCTTAAGAACATAAACGTTTATTTAGCCACTGAAATGCGCACCGCCACCAACGACTCAACAAGTACTAAAGGTTTGTTAAGCGGTATTCAATACAGCTTTAATGAAAAGCTCAGTTTTGAAAGCAGTGTCCAAGCGGAGCACGCTAACGAAGAGACCGTAGGTATTGTCGGGATGGGCAGTAAGTTGCAACTCACCGAGCACCTCAATGTTGAAGCGCGTTTTGATTATTCATTAAACCAAGAGCCTTCAGCGTCAGCACAATATCAACTCGGTGTCGGTTACCGCTTCTAACCGACATTTGCTTATGCGGCTGCATTACTTGACGGGTACTTTGCTGACCATGACGCCGTTAAGGTCAGCATACAGATAATCCCCAGACGCTATGGAAACACCCCCCAGATCGAGCGTTACACCCACGTTCCCAGCCCCCAACTTTTCGGTTTTGATCGGGCAGACTCCCAAAGCTTTCACCCCAAGCGCCATTGTGCTTAGTGCGCCCGCATCTCGCACGGCGCCAAAAATAACAATGCCTTTCCAATTATTTTCAACTGCGCGTTCTGCCAACAAATCGCCTAGTAGTGCTTTGTTCAAACTGCCTTGCCCATCAACAACCAAAACACGGCCATGACCAGGTTGATTAACCAGCTCCCTCACCTTCGAGTTATCTTCCATACAATGTAGGGTTTCGACCTGCCCTGAGAAAATTGACTCACCACCAAAATCACGCCATTGGATAGGTAGCCATTGAACGGTATCACCGTGTTCATCGCTCAAATCAGGAAGTAAATCGTTCATATCGCCTCCATGCTTTTTCATGATTTTCTTAAATATTCTGTTGAAAGATCGCGTGCATTGCGGGTATCCAGCCATAACTGTAGCCAAACTTTCACGACTCGCGTTTTTTAGCGAACAGACAATACGTTCTCAAACGAGATAACCCTGACATTCAAAATGGCGTCAGCCTCAATGATAACGTGCTACTTAGATGCAAACTCTAACAAAGCGACTGAATACAATTTAATCATCCACACTAACACCTTATTTATATATTTAATTCCCCTCTGCGGATTGCTGCACAAATTAGAAAAACGTGAAGTGACGAGCGCAAAGCTCTATAGGGGAAGTGGTTGACCGTTATGCTACAACATGGTGAGATACCTGCGCTGGCGCGAAATCTCTTTACACAATTTTCACACCTGTTGTAATAGTACGAAAATGTTTAAACGTACTCTTAAAGAATCGGCCAAGTATCTAAGTGATATTCCCCTTTTTGGGACGACTTTCGCCGAGATTGACGTATATCAATAAAGATTAAAAAAAATCGCGTTGATTTATTACTAATTATTGTTAGCACGCTGTTAAATGAATACAATCAGCGCTATCCAATGGATTTGCTGGCCAAAATGATTTGATCAGTAGCATGCAGCGTAAAATTACGCTTCAGCAAAAACCTTCTCTAAGGATGGCGTTCGGATCAGGGAAGTATGCTTTTGAAAGTCGAACAATGGCTTTCTTGGTTTTTTTCCTGTTTGTAAATTTTTTTCATAGAATCAACATATTCTGTGATTGTTAAATACCAGATTCCTTAAAGAAATTAGGTAACGCCAATGCAAACCCCTCATATTCTGATTGTAGAAGACGAACACGTAACGCGTAACACGCTGAAAAGTATCTTTGAAGCGGAAGGTTACACAGTACTGGAAGCCAACGATGGCGAGGAAATGCACCAAGTGCTTTCCAACAATCAGGTACACCTGGTGATCATGGACATCAACCTTCCAGGTAAAAATGGCCTGCTGCTAGCACGCGAATTGCGCGAGCAAGGCGACATGGCTCTGATGTTCCTAACTGGTCGTGATAACGAAGTAGACAAAATCCTAGGCTTGGAAATTGGCGCTGACGATTACATCACTAAACCATTTAACCCACGTGAACTGACTATCCGTGCACGCAACCTTTTGACGCGTGCAATGAGCCAAGGTGCAGTACCAGAAGACAAACGTTCTGTAGAGCGATATGTGTTCAACAACTGGGTACTTGATATCAACAGCCGTTCACTGATCAGCCCAGACAACGAGCAATTCAAACTGCCACGTTCTGAGTTCCGTGCCCTGCTGCACTTCTGTGAAAACCCAGGTAAAATCCAAACACGTGCAGACCTTCTTAAGAAGATGACTGGCCGTGAATTGAAACCACATGACCGCACGGTTGACGTTACTATTCGTCGTATCCGTAAGCACTTCGAGTCATTTGGTGATACACCTGAAATCATCGCTACTATCCACGGCGAAGGTTACCGTTTCTGCGGCGAGCTTGAAGATATTTAATCTTCGCTGACGCAAACGACAGATATAGAAAAGGCCTGCTTTGCAGGCCTTTTTGTTTTCGATGTTCAGTCATGCAGAGAATGTCTCTACTTACTTCAACTATTCTTCCTCTCCTGCCCATGCTTCATGCCCTGCCCTATCAGACAGATTCGCGAGCACATCGCGTTCAAAAGCCAGAAAGGTCAGCAGAAAAGAAGAGGGAGGGACAACAGCATCGGCCTTCACCCCTTCTTTATCTTGTTACTGACTGTATTCATCCAGCCATTGTTTCAGCACGGACAAATCGTGCTTATAGCCTTCCTTGATTTCATCAACCCAGTCAGCAATGTTCTCCCACCAAGCAGGCAACTCGGGTGATTGCGCTTTTTGGGCAACTTTCTGAATATGTTTTAAACCGATCGATCCTGCCGCCCCTTTTATTTTGTGCGCTTCGCTGGCAATGCCATCCTGATCTTTGGCCGTCATGTTGCTGTCTAAGATTTGGAGGTACTCAGGCATCACCTCTTCGAACATGGTGATGCTTTGATAAACAGGCTCTGGGCCCACAATATCCACGTAGGAGCGCAGCATTTCGAGATCGAGCAGCGTTTCGTAGAGCTCATTTCCCGGTTTCTTCGGTTCAACCACAGGTGTATGTCCTTTACTCAATGGGCATTGAAGCGCTAATCGCTCAATCACATCCGTCACCGCAGCGACGCTAATCGGCTTACTGATAGCGTCATCCATGCCGCGTTGAATGTATTCGGATTTGTCTTTTATGACGTTCGCAGTCAAGGCCACCAAAGGTGGTAAAGGTGCGTCGCCACTACGCAATTGCGCTGCGATATCAAACCCTGTCATATCTGGTAGCTGGATATCCAGAAGTAAAAGATCAAAATGTGCGGTTGGGAATGTCTCGAGTGCTTCTTTGCCACATCGCGCAACCGTCACCGTATGGCCAAGGCTCTCAAGCAAATTCACTGCAACGGTGATGTTCAGTTCAATGTCTTCCACCAGCAGAATGTGCAGCGAACGTTGTTCTGCTGTCACACGCTCTTGGCTTTCAACAGCATCACAAAGCGGGACGCTGAGCGTAACGGTAAACGTACTCCCTTCGCCCACTTCACTGTCAACTTCAATATCGCCACCCATCAATCGCGCCAGCTTTCTCGATACCGCCAATCCGATGCCTGTTCCAACGGCGTGCAGATTGTCTTCGCCTTGTTTCACTTGGTAATACATGGCGAAGATTTTCTTTTGCTCCTCTGGCGGAATGCCGATACCACTGTCTTCAATATCAAATTGAAGGTGCGCCATCTTGTCTTCAACGTCGCAACTGACCGCGACATTTACCGCACCTTGCTTGGTGAATTTCACGGCGTTTCCGACCAAATTCCAAAGTATTTGACGTAAACGCGTACCGTCAACACTCACCGCAGCAGGGAATGACGTCATGCGATCAAGAGAGAAGCGCAGACCCTTTTGTTCTGCCATCAGACCGCTGATGTTTTCAATTTCGGTGACGAAATCAGGCAAATCCATAGGCTGAGGAAGAAGCTCTAAGCGGCTACGATCCGATTTATCGAGGTCAATAATATCGTTAAAAATGTTCCCCAAGGTAATCGCACTGACGTGAATCGTGCGTAAATACCCCAGTTGGTCACTCGATAATCGGGTATCCAGCAACATGCGGCTTAAACCAACAATCCCATTAAGAGGGGTTCGCAGTTCATGGCTGATCGTCGAAATAAACGCAGTTTTGTCACGACTCGCTTTTTCCAATGCATCTTGGTAGCGCTTACGCTCAGTGATCTCACGACCAAACCCAACCAGACCTAAACGGCGTCCATCACGGGAATAAAACGGCAACTTGCGCAGTTCAAAGTACGCTTTTTGGCCATCGTTGTACTCAAGCCATTGCTCGTAAGTCAAAGAAACGTTGTTATCGAAAACCTGCTGATCGGTTTCAACGACCTTGCTCGCCACGTCTTCACTGTAGACATCCCAAGGAGTTAGGCCGACCAGCTCTTTTTCTTTCTTGCCAGTCAGTTCTTCCATGGCTTTGTTACAACCCGAGAATTGACCACGTTCGTTACGGTAATAGATAAGATCAGGCGACGCATCGATGAAAGATCGCAGCAATGCAGTCTGCTCAGCCAACTCTAGCTGGGCTTTTTCACGCTGATAGACTTCGTTTTCAAGATCGAGCATGGCCTCTTCACGTGCTTCTTCTGCACGCTTACGCTCTTCAATTTCTAAGTTGAGCTGGGCAATGTTATCGGTGAGTTGGCGGTTAAGCTCCATATCGCGAGAACGCATCTCTTCGAGCTTGGCGACAAGTTTCGTCAAGCGCTGACGAGATTCTTCAAGTTGGTCGACGACGACAGAAAGGAAATACACGGCCCAAGGCGTGATAAGGAGGCCAAAAAAGACGGAGCGGACGATGTCACTGTCATGCACACTGCCATTGAGCACAAGCGTAATGGCCACTTGCACCACAACAGCCAGCGCAACAAGCGCGAGGGCCAGCAACATGCTGAATCGGACAATACCTAACTTTACCAACAAGTCGACGTAGTATTGTGCCAAGAGTTTTATTTGCTTCATTGAACTTCCTGATCAACGGTTCTGAAGCAACATAATAGCGAGCCCACAGAACAAGCTAAAGAAAAAGGCGTCGAAACGCCCCTTATGTACGCTATTTTTATTGGCTTGCGTGATTTACACGAGATCAACGACTAGGTTTGTCGAGGCAATGCGGTTTCGACCCGCGCGTTTTGCGCGGTAAAGGGCTTTATCAGCCGCCAAGACCAAATCGCCATAATCTTGTCCTTGAACGGGCAAAATAGTTGCCACGCCCTGGCTCAAGCTCAATCGCGTTGAGACGGAAGAAAACTCATGTTCGATATTGGCGCGCGCCAATGCTTCCGATATTTTTTCAGCCACATACACAGCCCCCTCTTCCGAGGTATTCGGCAACAAGATGGCAAACTCCTCACCGCCATACCGTGCAACCGCATCAAGCGGTCGTCGAATTACATCAAGGAAGACTTCCGCCACCATGCGCAAGGCTTTATCGCCTTGTTGATGACCATAGTTATCGTTGTAGGGTTTGAAGAAATCAATGTCGCAAAGAATAAGAGACAATGGCTCTTGCTCACGAATATGGGAATGCCACATTTTCACTAGCTGCTCGTCAAAGCTACGTCGGTTCGCCACTTTCGTTAAGCCGTCAACAAAGCTGAGCTCTTCAAGTTCCATGATGGCGTCTGCTAATTCTTGCTGTGTTGCTTTTCGAGCCGTTACATCACGGGCGATCACCAAGACACCGATAGTGTCATCCGTCGGATCGCGGAATTGGGTTTTTGTTAACTCATACCAGACTTGAGAGCCATCGCGCTTCATCACCAAGTCTTCATATTTAATGGTCTTGCCATCTTTCAGTACGGGTATATCAACGCGCTGATGATCCGCCAACACATCCGGATCCATGAGATCTGCAGCTTGCTGCCCTTCAAGGTTGTCATGCGGTGCACCCATGGCTTCTGCAAAAGCCGCATTCCCGCCAAGGAAAACATAAGAAGAGTTATAGATCCCAATCGGGTCCACACTGGCCTCAAAGATGGAGGTCAACACATTACTGTGCTGTTTTAAGCGTTGCTCGACTTCTTGCCTTGCCTCAATCTCTTGCTCCAAGACTTCTTGCATCATGTGCCAATTGGTCACGTCATGGCTAATGCTCAAGGTGCCATAGATACGATTGTCGTTGTCTCGAAGCACTGTTTGACTGGTTTCAAGCAAGCAACTATCGCCAGCAGGGGTGGTCGTCCAGCTTTGTTGGGTCCGGCGGCTGTCAAAGTTATCTTGCGCATTAAAGAACAAGCCTTCTTCTTCTCGCCCTTTCCAGAAACGATCAAACGCATTGTTGGTACCAACAATGCGTCCATCTCGGTCTTGAAAGCACACCAATTCAGCCAGAGAGTTTATGACGCTGCGGAATATATGGTTGTCGTTGTTTGCAAAAGACTCGCTATAGACGCTTTCAGATTCAGGCTCGAGGGAGATAATCCACGCTCGCTGACCACTGCACCAAACAGGAAGGCCCGAGAAACGCGCATACCTTGGCGCATTACGGTTTGAGGCCGCCCTAAAGTCAGCAGTGACATCAATAAAAGGTAAGGGCCAGCGACGGTATCTCAACAGCGTATCAAACGTCGATTTGTCTTTTGTCCCTTTGAATTCGAGCTGTCCATTGACGGTTTCTACGTTGAAAAGACGTACAAAGCCTCTGTTTGCAAACAGGATCCTACCATCCTCCATACCGATCATGGCTTTGGGAGAATACAGATTTGATAAGTATGCTTGCCACGTTTTCTTCGATACAACGCGACGGCGAGACGCCCAAAACGTACCGAGAAGAAAGCCGACAAAGAGCGTTACGGCTGCCATTGGCATCCAATCAGTCATTCAACCATCCCAAACTTGTGTTTCCTTTGCGTCTTTATCACTGGCACATTCGATTTTTGAACAAACCTCACGCTTTATCTTGCCATATGGTTGAGAAAGAAAACGAATAAGCCTACGTCGTTTTGCGACGTAGGTTCGTTAGGATAACGCGATTTCCATCACTACAGCACAGGCATGTCTAGTAAAGCGCAGATTTCAGAATATTAGGAGGGAAAGACAAAGGCATCATTTAACAATGCCCCTTGAGCGCCTTTTAGCGTCAACGCTCGAGCGACACCCGTCATTGCTAACCAACGATTTTCACACCACGTAGGCGCAAGTAAGGTTGGGCGACGCGCACTGGCCGAGACGCGGTGATACACAACATCTGATGGCGTACGAAGGATCATTTCTGAAGCACTTTCGACGTAGTCTTCAATCGTGATTTCATCCAAACGGCCTGCACGCCAAGATTTCGCCATAACACTGCCTTCAACAATATGAAGAGGATGAAGCTTGATGCCGTCAGTGGCCGTCTCAACAACGCGTTCAATGGTGTCGATATGATCAGCGCGTGTCTCGCCCGGTAAACCGACGATAAGATGGGTGCAAACATTCAGCCCAAGGGCTCTCGCCTTCTTGGTGACACGATCATAGCAAGCGAAGTCATGACCACGGTTTATGCGGTGTAGGGTTTTGTCATTTGCGGTTTGCAGGCCGAGCTCTAACCAGATCTCAAAGCCTTGAGCATGATAACTTGCCAACAACTCAAGAACGGCATCAGGAACACAGTCAGGACGCGTACCCACACATAAGCCAACAATGTCTGCGGTCTTGAGTGCTTCTTCATACATGGCTTTCAGCTTTTCCACTTCCGCATACGTGCTTGTGTATGCCTGAAAATATGCCAAGTAACGTTTAGCTCGGCCAATTTCGTCCGCGCGCTGTAACAACTGCGTTGTTACCGACAGTTGCTGAGCCGTTTCATCGGCAAACGACGCAACGTTACAAAATGTACAACCACCGCGGCCTAGCGTGCCATCTCGGTTGGGACAACTAAACCCGCCATGCAATGTGAGCTTGTGTACTTTTTCGCCATACCTGCGTTGTAAATCCTGACCAAAGGTATTCACCAAATGATGAAGTTCCATCGTCGACTGCCTCAGTGTTAAACGTAATAAAATAATGATGCTGAAAAAAAGCCGTCGATTTTATCACCAGCACTAAGCCGAAAAGCTCGATTGAATCAATCAAAATAGTAATTTTGTGCGACGAATTGAAAAAAAATTACAAAATAAAAACATTCACCTAGCCCACACATCACGAAGGAAAACTCAATATTCAACAAAAGCAGCACATAGCGAATAAATAGTCAATTTAATCGAAATTAAACGCAATAAATGTAAAATGATGCGCAATTGATTGTTAAGTTTTTATGGTAATTAAATTCCGGAATATGTAGGATATCTACAGCTGCGACTAATTTGTGAGCAATATAATTCGCGAAATTGCGCCTGTTCATAGCGACATATTTGGCATTTAGAAAAAAGCGCAGCATATCTACATAGTTTTGTAGAAAAAAAGGCTTACTTTTCTTCGTGAAGGTAATCTGGCTTGGACACCTGGAAACAACACATTTGTTGTTCCTATATTCGTGTCCGCTATGCCCATGCCCGCAACAGGTATGGCAAGGGAAGACAAATGCTTCCACAGCATTTGTGTCAACTGGAAGGACGTAAAGATGACAGATTCAGTGCTACGCACCGAGGGGCTCTATGTGCCCGAGATGGAACACGATGCCTGTGGTATCGGCTTCGTTGCCCACCTAAAAAACAGAAAGTCCCATGCGATAGTAACCCAAGCACTCGATATGCTGGCTCGTATGGAACACCGTGGCGGTCAAGGCTGCGATCCATGCAGTGGTGACGGCGCGGGTATTCTTCTTCAAAAACCTCACGAGTTTCTTCTTGAAGAAACACGCGCACTCGGCATTCAACTCCCGTCGACAGACAAGTACGGCGTTGGTGTCATGCTCTTCCCAAGAGACGAAAACAAGCGCTACCAGTGCCGTGAGATCTTTGAACGTAATGCGAAGCGTCTTGATTTGGAGGTTATCGGCTACCGTGAGTTGCCTACCGACAACTCTATGATCGGTGCTGACCCATTAAGCACAGAACCCCATTTTGAACACGCATTTGTTACAGGTGGCGAACACCTTTCAATCGATGAACTAGAGCGCAAACTTTTTGTTCTTCGTAACTATACCGTTCGTGTGTGCCTTGAAAGCGTGTCGAACATTGGTGATGACTTCTACATCAACTCGTTCTCAGCGAAAACACTGGTCTACAAAGGTCAATTGACCACAGAGCAGGTGCCACAATATTTCTTAGACCTTCAAAATTCTTCGATGGTCACTGCGTTGGCACTGGTTCACTCACGCTTCTCAACCAATACATTCCCCCGTTGGCGCTTGGCTCAGCCTTTCCGTAATATCGCGCACAACGGCGAAATTAATACCGTTCGTGGTAACCTGAACTGGATGAAAGCACGTGAAGCACTGCTTGAATCTAAGCTGTTCAGCGAACAAGAACTCAAGATGCTACTGCCTATCTGTCAAGAAGGCGCATCTGACTCTGCTAACTTCGACATGGCGCTAGAGCTCCTTACTCTGTCAGGACGTAGCATGCCGCACGTCTTGATGATGATGGTGCCGGAAGCGTGGCAAGAGAAGAAAGACATGGACCCTAAACTCCGTGCTTTCTACCAATTCCACGCCAACATCATGGAACCATGGGATGGCCCAGCCTCTTTGTGTTTCACTGACGGCGTAAAAGTTGGCGCGACCCTTGACCGTAATGGTCTTCGCCCAAGCCGCTATACCGTGACAAAAGACGACTACCTCATCATGGCATCCGAGTCAGGTGTGGTAGAAATCGCACCAGAAAACGTTCACTTCCGTGGTCGTTTGCAACCAGGCCGTATCTTCGTTGCTGACCTAGAACAAGGTCGCATCATTTCTGATGAAGAAGTGAAGAACGAAATCGCGTCTGCTCAGCCTTACCAAGAGTGGGTTGAGAAGAACTTATTGCAACTCGATAAGCTTCCAGAAGCGGGCACGAAGAACCACCAGCCATCACCTGATCGTCTGTTGCATCATCAACAAGCGTTCGGTGTTACCTCAGAAGAAGTGAATGAAATTCTTCTGCCAATGGCAAAAGAGGGTAAAGAGCCACTGGGTGCTATGGGTGCGGATTGGCCATTGGCTGTGCTATCTCACCAGTCTCAACACTTATCTAACTACTTCAAGCAGCTGTTCGCACAGGTCACCAACCCACCGATCGACCCGATCCGTGAACGTATGGTCATGTCTTTGAAAACCTACTTAGGTCAAGACCAGAACCTGCTGATTGAAACACCTGAGCATTGCCGCAAAGTGGAATTGGAAACCCCAGTTCTTAGCAATGCAGAGTTGGAAAAATTGCGTGCCATTGACAACGATCACCTCCAAGCGAAAACACTCGATATCGTGTTCCGCGCGAGTGGCGAGAATGGCAAGCTAGAGCGTGCGCTAAAACGTATTTGTCAGTATGCCGAAGATGCGGTTAACGATGGTTACTCCATCATCCTTCTGACTGACCGTGCCGTGAACTCTAACCACGCAGCAATCCCAGCAATGCTTGCAGTGGGTGCGGTTCACCACCACCTTATCCGCAAAGGCCTACGTGCGAAAGCGGACATTGTTATCGAAACGGGCGATGCTCGTGAAACCCATCACTTCGCCACACTCGTTGGCTACGGTGCGAATGCTGTTAACCCGTACCTTGTCTACGAAACTTTGGTCGATTTACAGCGCACCAAGAAGCTGGATCCAGAAGCGGACGTGGATGTATTGTTCGAGAACTACCGTAAGTCTATCAACGCAGGCTTGCTGAAAATCTTCTCGAAAATGGGTATTTCAACCCTTCAGTCATACCACGGTGCGCAAATCTTTGAAGCATTAGGCATCAGCAAAGCGGTTGTCGATAAATACTTCACCGGCACTGTTTCGCGTATTCAAGGCCTGACCATTGATGACATCGCGAAAGAAGTGCTGATCCGTCACCGTTTGGGTTATCCAACGCGTGAAATTCCCGTTCAAATGCTGGATGTCGGTGGTGTTTATCAGTGGAAACAACGTGGTGAGAAGCACCTGTTTAACCCTGAAACCATCCACTTGCTGCAGAATTCAACGCGCAACAAAGACCTTAAACAGTTCAAAGAGTATTGCCACGCTGTAGACAGCCAAGGCGATGATGCTGCAACACTGCGTAGCCAGTTTGATTTTGTGAAGAATCCAGCAGGCAGCATTCCTCTTGAAGAGGTTGAGCCAATCGAAAGCATCCTGAAGCGTTTCGCGACCGGTGCAATGAGCTTTGGTTCTATCTCGCATGAAGCGCACTCTACCCTTGCAGTTGCAATGAACCGCATCGGTGCAAAATCGAACTCAGGTGAAGGTGGCGAAGACCCAGTCCGTTTTGAGAAGAAAGACAACGGTGATTGGGAACGCTCTGCGATCAAACAAGTGGCATCAGGCCGTTTTGGTGTGACGTCTTACTACCTCACCAATGCTGCTGAGATCCAAATCAAAATGGCGCAAGGCGCGAAGCCAGGTGAAGGTGGTCAACTTCCAGGTCACAAAGTGGATGATTGGATTGGTCGCACACGTCACTCCACTCCAGGGGTCGGCCTAATTTCTCCACCGCCACACCACGATATCTACTCTATCGAAGATTTGGCGCAGCTGATTTATGACCTGAAAAACGCTAACCGCGAAGCGCGTGTTAACGTCAAACTGGTATCAGAAGCAGGTGTTGGCACCATCGCGTCAGGCGTAGCAAAAGCCAAAGCTGACGTGGTACTGATTGCAGGTTTTGATGGCGGCACCGGTGCATCACCACTGTCGTCAATCAAACACGCGGGTCTGCCATGGGAACTGGGATTGGCGGAAACACACCAAACACTGCTGAAAAACGGCCTACGTAACCGTATCGTTGTTCAATCAGATGGCCAGATGAAAACCCCTCGCGACTTAGCAGTGGCAACACTACTGGGCGCAGAAGAATGGGGCGTGGCAACCGCAGCACTAGTTGTTGAAGGTTGTATCATGATGCGTAAGTGTCACCTCAACACCTGTCCTGTTGGTATCGCAACACAAGATAAAACCCTGCGTGAGCGCTTTGACGGCCGCGTAGAAGACATCGTCACCTTCTTCACTTACATGGCGGAAGGCCTTCGTGAAGTCATGGCAGAGCTTGGCTACCGTTCAATTAACGAAATGGTAGGTCAGTCTCAGCACCTGAAAGTACGTAGCGATGTAGGCCACTGGAAATACAAGAACCTAGACCTCAATGTTGTTCTTCATAAAGAAGAGCCACGCGAAGGTGACGGCATGTACTGCCAGCGCGAGCAAAACCACGGTCTTGAAACCATTCTGGATCGCCGCTTGATTGAAGCAGCTTCTAGTGCGCTTTATGAAGGTCGTAAGGTGGATGCAGAGTTCGCTATCGTCAACACGGACCGCAGCGCCGGTACCATGCTGTCGAATGAGATTTCGAAAATCTACAAAGACCAAGGCTTGCCTGAGCAAATGAATGTGAAATTCAAAGGCTCTGCAGGTCAAAGCTTCGGTGCATTCCTTGCGAAAGGTGTGAAGTTCGAAGTCGAAGGCGACGCGAACGACTACTGGGGTAAAGGTTTATCTGGTGGCACCTTGGTGCTGTACCCAGATGCAAAGAGCGACATCATTGCTGAAGACAACATTGTTGTTGGTAACGTGTGTTTCTATGGCGCAACCTCAGGTGAGTCATTCATTCGCGGTGTAGCAGGCGAGCGTTTCTGTGTACGTAACTCCGGCGCGAAAGTGGTTGTAGAAGGTATCGGTGACCACGGTTGTGAATACATGACCGGTGGTGTTGCTATCGTTCTGGGTCAAACGGGCCGTAACTTTGCAGCAGGCATGAGTGGCGGTGTCGCTTATATCTGGGACCAATTCGAAAACTTTGAATCTAAGCTGAACCCAGAGTTAGTTGACTTGGATCCATTGGATGCGGAAGACATCGAACTGCTGAAAGAGATGATTGGTAAACACCAAGCATTTACAGGCAGTGCCGTTGCCGAGACCTTCTTATCGAACGTTGATGAGAACCTCAAGCGCATCGTGAAGGTGATGCCGCGTGATTACAAAGCTGTGCTGGAACAACGCAAAGCAGAAGCCGCAAACAAGGAAGAAGTGGAGGCTGTAAATGGGTAAGCCAACTGGATTTTTAGAATTTGGCCGAGAACTCCCGGGCAAAAAAGACCCTGCTGTTCGTATTCAAGACAACAAGGAATTTGTCCTGAACGAAGAGTTTGGTGAAAAGATTAACGAGCAATCGTCACGTTGTATGGATTGCGGTGTCCCGTTTTGTCATAACGGTTGCCCAATCGGAAACATCATTCCTGAATTCAATGACGCGGTATATCGCGACAGCTGGGAAGAAGCGTGGAACATTTTAAGTTCTACCAATAACTTCCCAGAATTCACAGGACGTGTGTGCCCTGCACCATGTGAAAGCTCGTGTGTATTGGGTATCAACCAAGATCCAATCACCATCTGTAACATCGAAAAAACCATCGTAGAGACAGCGTACCGTGAAGGCTATGCTAAGCCAAAAACGCCAACGTCTCGCACAGGTAAAAAAGTCGCCATCATCGGTTCAGGCCCAGCGGGCTTGTCTGCTGCCGAGCAGCTTAACAGTGCAGGTCACTCCGTCACCGTTTTTGAACGTGATGAAAAAGTCGGTGGTTTGCTGCGTTTCGGTATTCCAGATTTCAAACTCGGCATGGACATTATTGATCGCAAGATCAATCTAATGGCCGAAGCTGGCGTACAGTTTGAAGTGAATGCACACGTAGGTGTGACAGTTAACGCGCATCAAATTCGTCAAGATTTCGATGTGGTATTGCTCACCGGCGGTTCAACTGTGCCACGTGATTTGCCAATCCCAGGTCGCGAGCTAAAAGGCGTTCACTTTGCGATGGAATTCCTTGGTCAAAACAACCGCCGTGCAAATGGCATGGATTTGAAAACCGAAGAAATCCACGTAAAAGATAAGCACGTTGTGGTTATTGGTGGTGGTGATACAGGCTCTGACTGTGTAGGCACATCGAACCGACATGGCGCGAAGAGCATTACTCAAGTGGAAATCATGCCTATCCCACCTGAGCAGCGCCCTGCCAACATGCCTTGGCCGCAGTACCCAATGATCATGCGCACTTCTACCTCTCACGAAGAGGGGTGTGATCGTCATTGGAACATCCTGACCAAAGAATTCATCGGTGACGATGCAGGCAATGTTAAAGCCCTGCGTATCGCGGATATTGTTTGGAAAGATGCAGCGCCAGGCGAACGTCCCGGTTTTGAAGAAGTGGCAGGCACCGAGCGTGTTATCCCATGTGATAACGCATTCTTGGCAATGGGCTTCCTTCACCCTGAACCTCAAGGTGTGCTAGCACAACTCGATATTGCATTGGATGACCGCGGTAACGTGGCGGCGACCAATTATCAAACAAGTCAAAAAGGCGTATTTGCTGCAGGTGATATGCGTACAGGTCAATCATTGGTTGTTCGTTGTATCAACGAAGGCCGTGAATGTGCGCGCGCCATTGATGCCTTCCTTATGGGTGATACGCATCTCGAGGCAAAAGCTGACTCGTTGATGCTCTCCGCATAATAATAAGTAAGTGTTATCTTCCAGTTTTGCCAGCCCTCAGTGGCTGGCTTTTTTCTTTTTAGAGACAAATTCACCTCAAAACTGCCAAATCACCTCCTTTCACATTCTATTTCCCGTTCGTGCATGCCAGTAATCTCTGCGACAGACTTAAAAATATCTGCCATAAAATGCTACTCAAAGGGTCTGTTTTCGGCATATATTGCTGTTTATCCGTAAAGTTAATGTAACGTGACGAAATTTGACCTGTTAATCAATAATCGATAACGTGCAATGCCGGAATGAATACCACCGAGCACCGTTATTAGAGAAATGATGTCAGGAAGACATTAAAGAACTGCAGTCACTGCTTGGAGCAGTCGCAAGGGAGAATTGCAATGTCGCTGTATGATCCAACGCTGGAGAAAGACAACTGTGGCTTTGGTCTGATCGCCCACACAGAGGGTGAAGCTAGCCACAAACTCGTCAGAACAGCCATTTCCGCACTAGACCGAATGACCCACCGCGGCGCGATTAACGCCGATGGGAAAACCGGTGATGGTTGCGGCTTATTACTTCAAAAGCCCGATAACTTTTTCCGCATGATTGCCGAAGAGAACAACTGGACACTCAGTAAACTCTACGGCGTCGGTATGATTTTCCTCAGTCAAGATCCCGAAAAAGCAAAAAAAGCCAAAGCGATCTTTGAACGTGAAATTGAAGCCGAAACCTTGTCTATTGTTGGCTGGCGCGAAGTGCCAACAAACTCAGACGTATTGGGTGAAATCGCCCTAAGCTCAGTCCCTACCATCGAACAAGTTTTTATTAACGGTCCCGCTGGTTGGCGCGCCCGTGACCTTGAGCGCCGTTTGTATATCGCACGTCGCCGCGCAGAAAAAGCCCTTCAAGAAGATCCCGATTTCTACATCACCAGCCTGTCGACGCGCACCATTGTCTACAAAGGCTTGTGCATGCCGGCAGATCTGCCAAGGTTCTACCTTGATCTTGCTGATCTTCGTCTTGAGTCGTCGATCTGTTTGTTCCACCAGCGTTTTTCAACCAACACCACCCCTCGCTGGCCGCTGGCTCAGCCGTTTCGTTATTTGGCACACAATGGTGAAATCAACACCATTGAAGGCAACCGCCAATGGGCCCGTGCACGTGCTTACAAATTCAAATCGCCGCTATTGCCTGACCTAGAACAAGCCGCACCGTTTGTTAACGAAACGGGCTCTGACAGCTCTAGCCTTGATAACATGCTGGAAGTCTTTTTGGCTGGCGGCATGGATTTATTCCGTGCAATGCGCATGCTCGTGCCACCTGCGTGGCAGAACCACCCAGACATGGATGAAGATTTACGCGCGTTTTACGACTTTAACTCCATGCACATGGAACCGTGGGACGGCCCAGCGGGCATCGTGATGTCAGACGGTCGATATGCCGCGTGTAACCTCGACCGAAATGGCCTGCGCCCTGCACGATATGTGGTCACCAAAGACAAGCTGATCACCCTCGCCTCCGAAGTGGGTATCTGGGATTACGCGCCGGATGAAGTGGCAGAGAAAGGCCGCGTTGGCCCCGGTGAGTTACTGGTTATTGATACCTTTGAAGGTGAAGTGTGGCACTCAGCTGACATCGATAACGATCTGAAAGGTCGTCACCCATACAAAGCATGGCTCGACAAAAACGTTCGACGCCTCACGCCATTCGAAGACATGGATCCAAACGATCGCGCGAGCCAACGCAGCATGGACGATGATGAGCTTCAGGTTTACCAAAAACTCTACGGCGTATCGGGCGAAGAGCTCGATCAAGTGCTGCGCGTACTGGGTGAAATAGGCCAAGAAGCGACAGGCTCGATGGGTGATGACACCCCCATGGCAGTGCTCTCTTCCCAAGCACGAAACGTCGCGGATTACTTCCGTCAAAAATTCGCGCAAGTAACCAACCCACCTATCGACCCCTTGCGTGAAAACCACGTTATGTCGCTGGCAACGTCGATCGGTCGTGAGAAAAATGTCTTCTCAGAAACCGATGGTCACGCACACCGCGTCTCGTTCAAAAGCCCAGTCTTGCTCTATTCAGACATGGTGCAGTTACTTGAGCTGGACGATGAGTATTATCAAAACAGCATTATCGACATCAACTTCAACCCAGAAGAAAAAGACCTCAAACAAGCCATTGTTGATATTTGCGACCAAGCAGAACGCGTCGTTCGTGACGGCACGGTATTGGTTGTGTTGTCAGATCGCGGCATCACAAAAGACAAACTCCCCATTCCAGCAGCCATGGCGGTGGGTGCCGTGCAACAACGCTTGGTGAACGCTAATCTGCGTTGTGATGCCAACATTGTTATCGAAACCGCCTCTGCGCGCGATCCACACCAATTTGCCGTTTTGCTTGGCTTTGGTGCGACGGCGGTTTACCCCTACCTCGCGTATGAATCCATCGGCAAGATGGTCGACAACAAAGTGATTGCAAAAACCATGTCGGAAGCGGCACTTAACTTCCGAAATGGTATCCATAAAGGCCTGTTTAAAATCATGTCTAAAATGGGTATTTCGACCATTGCCTCATACCGCTGCTCTCAGTTATTTGAAGCGGTTGGCCTCAACGACAACGTGGTTAACCTTTGCTTTAAAGGCGTAGCAAGCCGTATTCAAGGTGCAGATTTTGATGATTTCCAGCAAGATCTCGTCAACTTGTCGCGCCGTGCTTGGCTCAAGCGTAAGCCTATCGATAATGGAGGCTTGCTCAAATACGTCCACGGCGGCGAATACCATGCCTATAACCCAGATGTCGTTAACTCACTGCAATCTGCGGTTAAATCCGGCGAAAGTGTCGACTATAAGAGCTATGCAAAAACGGTTAACAGTCGCCCAGTGTCTTCAATCCGCGATTTAATGCGCCTCAAGCCGGTTGAAAAACCTGCGGTTCTTGAGCACGTTGAACCCGCCAGCGAGTTGTTCAAGCGTTTCGATTCCGCCGCCATGTCGATTGGGGCATTGAGCCCTGAAGCACATGAAGCCCTCGCAATTGCGATGAACCGCCTTGGCGGTAATTCCAACTCGGGCGAAGGCGGCGAAGATCCGCGTCGCTTCAACTCTGAGCGTAACTCTCGCATCAAGCAGATCGCGTCAGGTCGATTTGGCGTGACACCCCATTACCTGACTAACGCCGACGTACTGCAAATCAAAGTGGCGCAAGGTGCAAAACCGGGTGAAGGTGGGCAACTACCAGGCCACAAAGTCACCGCAGAAATTGCGCGTCTTCGTCATTCAGTCCAAGGCGTAACGCTGATTTCACCGCCGCCGCACCATGACATTTACTCTATTGAAGATTTGGCGCAGCTGATTTTCGATCTCAAGCAAGTTAACCCTGATGCGCTCGTGTCGGTGAAGCTGGTGTCTGAACCTGGCGTGGGCACCATCGCGGTGGGTGTGGCGAAAGCCTATGCCGATCTCATCACCATTTCCGGTTATGACGGCGGCACAGGCGCAAGCCCACTGACCTCCGTCAAATACGCAGGTAGCCCGTGGGAACTTGGCCTTGCAGAAACCCAACAAGCGCTCGTGGCTAATGGTCTTCGCCATAAAATCCGCCTTCAAGTGGATGGCGGGTTGAAAACCGGCTTAGATATTATTAAAGCCACCATATTGGGTGCTGAAAGCTTCGGCTTTGGTACTGCGCCAATGGTCGCTCTGGGCTGTAAATACCTGCGTATTTGTCACTTGAACAACTGCGCAACCGGTGTTGCAACGCAAGATGACACCCTGCGCCGCGATTACTTCAAAGGCTTGCCAGAGCAAGTCATGAACTTCTTTAAAGGTCTTGCTGAAGAAGTGCGTGAGCTTATGGCGGAACTTGGCGTTGAAAAACTCACCGATTTGATTGGTCGCACAGACTTACTGGAAGCGGTTGATGGGTTCACGGCCAAACAGCTAAAACTCGATTTGAGCAGCATTCTCGAATCCCCAACGCCCGTGTCAGGTAAATCTGTTTATTGGACCGAGCCTAACCCACCGTTTGATAAAGCGTTGCTGAACCAGACACTCATGGGCACATTTGCCGACTCCATTGAAAAACGTCAACCCGCGAGTACGTATCTCAACGTGAAGAACACCGACCGCTCCATCGGCGCGACCTTGTCGGGTGCCATCGCGAAACGTTATGGCAACCAAGGAATGGCGGGCACACCGCTCAATATCCAATTGCAAGGTACCGCAGGACAATCTCTGGGCGTATGGAATGCGGGCGGCGTGCACATCACGCTCACCGGTGATGCCAATGACTATGTCGGTAAAGGCATGGCAGGCGGCAAAATCATCATCAAGCCACCTGTCGGCTCTGCATTCCGTTCGCACGAATCGACCATCATCGGTAACACCTGTTTGTATGGCGCAACGGGCGGTAAATTGTTTGCTGCCGGTACAGCAGGTGAACGATTTGCAGTGCGGAATTCCGGCTCGTTAGCCGTTGTGGAAGGTGCTGGCGACAATGCCTGCGAGTACATGACGGGCGGCATTGTCGCCATCCTCGGTCATTGCGGCGTCAACTTCGGTGCAGGCATGACCGGTGGTTTTGCGTACGTGCTGGATGAAACGGGGGATTTTACAGGCCGTGTAAACCCTGAACTGGTTGAAGCGCTGTCACTCGATGACTTAACGATTCATCAAGAACACCTCCGTGGTCTCATTGATCAACATTTGGAACTCACGGGTTCCGCTCGTGCGCAGGAAATCCTCGCCGACTTTGAACAATGGATCAGTAAATTCTATCTGGTGAAACCTAAAGCAGCAGACGTGCGTTCTCTGCTTGGTCACCAAAGCCGAAGCGCAGCTGAGCTGCGTGTTCAGGCGCAGTAACGGAGGACCTTATGAGCCAGAACGTATACCAATTTATCGACGTGCAACGTATCGACCCACGTAAGAAGCCGATCAAAACACGTAAAACAGAGTTCGTTGAAATCTACGAACCCTTCACAGGCACGCAAGCATCTGCTCAGTCTGATCGCTGCTTGGACTGCGGTAACCCCTACTGTGAATGGAAATGCCCGGTTCACAACTACATTCCTCAGTGGCTTAAGCTGGCGAACGAAGGGCGAATCATTGAAGCGGTGGAGCTTTCTCACCAGACCAACAGCCTGCCTGAAGTGTGTGGTCGCGTCTGCCCACAAGACCGCCTCTGCGAAGGATCATGCACGCTAAACGAAGATTTCGGCGCCGTGACCATTGGTAATGTCGAGAAATACATCACCGACAAAGCCTTTGAAATGGGCTGGAAGCCAGACATGTCTGGCGTGGAATGGACCGATAAGAAAGTCGCCATCATTGGTGCAGGCCCTGCGGGTCTTGCCTGTGCAGACGTCCTTGTTCGCAACGGTGTAAAACCCGTTGTGTTCGACCGCTACCCTGAGATTGGCGGCTTACTGACCTTTGGTATTCCATCCTTCAAGTTGGAAAAAGACATCATGCGCAATCGTCAGCGCGTCTTTACCGAGATGGGCGTGGAATTCCAGTTGAATACAGAGGTCGGTTCAGACATCACCTTGGAAACGCTTATCAAGGATTATGATGCTGTCTTCCTTGGCGTCGGCACATACAAATCCATGCGAGCAGGCCTTGATAACGAAGACGCACCAGGTGTTTACGACGCCTTGCCGTTTTTGATTGCCAACACCTACCGTGTGATGGAACTGGAAGGCGATGCCCCTGAGTTTATCGACATGGCAGGCAAGCAAGTTGTTGTCTTAGGCGGTGGTGATACCGCGATGGACTGTGTTCGCACTTCAATTCGCCATGGCGCGAAAAACGTTGTGTGTGCCTACCGTCGTGACGAAGCCAACATGCCTGGCTCTCGCCGAGAGGTAAAAAATGCCAAAGAGGAAGGCGTGAACTTCATGTTCAACCTTCAGCCTCTTGGCCTTGAAGTGGACAGCAACGGCAACGTGACAGGCGTCACCGTGGTGAAAACCCAGTTGGGTGAACCTGACGAAGCAGGCCGTCGCCGTCCTGAACCGGTTAAAGGGAGCGAACATGTGCTGCCCGCTGACGCGGTTATCATGGCTTTTGGTTTCCAACCTCATCAAATGGCATGGCTTGAACCATTCGGCGTTGATTTAGACCAATGGGGACGCATTCAAGCACCAGAAAAAGGCGCATTTTCGTATCAAACCACCAACGAAAAAATCTTCGCGGGCGGTGATGCGGTGCGTGGTTCAGATTTGGTGGTGACCGCGATTGATGAAGGCCGAAAAGCGGCGGAAGGCATTTTGGATTATCTCGAGGTGTAAACCGCTTCGCTTACTTCAATTGTCATGAAATTAAGTGCCCACAAGGGCACTTTTTTTTCGCCCGAATTTACCGCCATGTTACACTCAGTGCATTCCCAAAAACCGAACGAGTATAAACATGAAAATTGGTATTATCGGTGCCATGGAGCAGGAAGTTACCCTGCTAAAAAGCAAAATTAATAACTGCCAACTGCAAGAGATTGCGGGCAGCAAATTTTACACTGGCGACATGAACGACGTTGACGTTGTTCTTCTGCAATCGGGTATCGGCAAAGTGGCAGCGGCGCTAAGCACATCGATTCTGCTTGATCGTTTTAAAGTCACGGAAGTGATCAATACGGGTTCTGCGGGCGGTTTCGACCCATCGCTTAACCTTGGTGATGTCGTCATTTCTACTGACGTGGCATACCACGATGCTGACGTAACGGCATTTGGTTACACCATGGGTCAAATGGCAGGCCAACCCGCCACCTTTAAATCAAACGAAAAACTGATGGACGTTGCAGAGCAAGCACTCACTGCAATGAACCCAGCGCCGCACGCGGTTCGTGGTTTGATTTGTACGGGCGATGCCTTTGTTTGCACCGCAGAGCGCCAAAACTACATTCGCGATCACTTCCCGAACGTGATTGCAGTAGAAATGGAAGCAGCTGCCATTGCTCAAGCCTGTCATCAGTTCAACGTACCGTTCGTTGTCGTTCGCGCCATCTCTGATGTTGCAGACAAAGAGTCACCTATGACGTTTGATGAATTCCTGCCTCTCGCAGCGAAAAGCTCAAGCGCCATGGTTGAGAAAATGGTCGAATTGCTTAGCGCATAATGACCGAGCTCCCTACCCCGTTTGAAACCTTGCTTGGCTATTCAACCTTGCTCGCGATGTGGGGAGCTTTGCTATTGCATTGGTTTTTTCCAGTGCCTCCTTCAGCCAATCCTCTCAGTCTTTGGCGGCGAGTCGCGGATGCTATCGCAGACAAAGTAAACCATCCTGATGACGAACCACAGCAACGTAAGCTGGCAGGCGCACTGGCGTTTGGCATCATGTGGCTCACGCTTGCTGTCGCGCTCATCGCCTTAAAACAATTGGTTTGGATCCCTTGGCTATTTGATTTACTCCTTCTTTGGCTTGTCCTTGGCTGGCGTCCCATCGTCAATCAAACCCAACAGCTTGAACAAGCGCTTGCCCGAGAAGACAAACCTGCGGCTCGCACATTGCTTGCTGAAACCCTGAATAGAGATACGCAGAGTCTATCTGGTGTTGGCATTGCTAAAGCCAGCTGTGAAACCTTACTGCTAGGCTATGCACGTCAGGTTGTTGGTGTGTTGTTTTGGTATGCCTTACTGGGAGGTATTGGCGCATTTCTTTATACGCTCGTGGTGTTATTGGCACGCACATGGCCGACACGCCGAGAAGAATATGCAGAATTCGGATTGTTCTCTGCAGCCTTTCTCTCTGTGCTCGACTGGGCGCCAACACGGTTGTTTGCGCTACTCATTGCTGCGGGCCATCGCTTTGAACCCGCCATGCTTGCAATCCGAGATAATGAAAAACGCTGGGTAACCAGTGGTAGCGATTGGGTACTTTCTGCCACAGGTGCAAAGTTCCAGTTATCTCTCGGCGGTCCAGCCATTTACGATAACCAAAAAATCACTCGTCCCAAATTAGGTGGTGATATTGCTCCCTCATCGGTTCATTTAGCTCTGCTGAATCAGCAACTTCGCCAAAAAGCATGGCTATGGATTGTACTTCAAAGTTTCACCATGTGGTTCGCACACGGATTCCTCTAATGTCTCGCATTCTGTTTGTTTTGCTTTTATTGCCAAGCCTTGTATTGGCCGCGCCGCTGCGCGTGATCAGTTTATCACCTCACACCACCGAACTGGCTTATGAGGCCGGTTTGGGTAAAAACCTTATTGCTGTCAGCGCCCACAGCGATTACCCACCAGAAGCCTTAGAGCTAGAACAAGTCGCTTCATATCGTGGGATTAAAATTGAACGCGTCGTGGCGCTCGAACCCGATCTGGTACTTGCATGGCAAGGCGGCAACCCTGATCGAGAACTGGCAAAACTTGAGCGTCTTGGCATCAAGGTGTTTTATTCCAATCCGCATTCTTTATACGACGCTGCAGACAATATCGAAAAATTGGGTGCGTACTCTGATGACCCGAATGCTGCAAAAGCACGGGCCGACGACGTGAGAAAAGCGCTGAAAACGATAGAAGACAATCAGCAAGGTAAAGCGAAGGTGCCGTACTTTTATCAGCTCAGTGACACACCATTGATGACGAACAACGGCGAACATTGGCCGCAACCTCTATTCTCTTTGTGTGGTGGTGAGAACATTTTTGCCAACAGTGCAGCGCCTTACCCGCAGATCAGCATGGAGCAAATTGTGGTGAGAAAACCACAAGCGATTTTCTACCCATCCAGCCGAATTGCACCGATGGACGTTTGGACACCATGGGAAACCTTTATTCCCGCCGTACAAAACAAACACATCTTCGAGGTGACGGGAGATTGGCTCAGCCGCCCAACACCACGCGCATTGAAGGCTGTTGCACAAATCTGCAAAGCCTTTGATCGGGTAAGAAGCGATCTGAATCACTAATTCGAATAAACATGACCGACAAGCCAGCGCAATGGATTGCCCAGTTACGGAAATAACGTAAAATCGCGCGCGCTTTTATAGGGATAGCGCAATCATGCTTTTGTATTTTTTAGACATGTTTGGGACGGCAGTTTTCGCCATTTCAGGCGTTTTATTGGCGGGTAAACTCCGCATGGATCCATTCGGCGTTGTCGTTCTCGCCATGGTTACTGCCATCGGTGGCGGCACCATTCGCGACATGGCACTTGGAGCAACACCTGTATTTTGGATTACTTCACCCGAATACTTGTGGATGATTCTGGCCACCTGCGCACTGTCTCTGCTACTGATTCGACGTCCTCGCCGTCTGCCGTGGTACTTTCTCCCTGTCGCAGATGCCATCGGCTTGGCTGTGTTTGTTGCCATTGGTGTTGATAAGGCGCTGAGCTATGGGGCATCACCGATGGTGGCTGTCATCATGGGCATCATAACGGGTTGCGGCGGTGGTATCATCCGTGACGTGTTAGCTCGAGAAATCCCCATGATATTGAGAACCGAAGTGTACGCGACTGCGTGCCTTGCGGGCGGTATGATCCACACGCTGGCACTGGCTGCGAACGTGGATTCTGTCGCGGCTTCCATTGCTGGCATGGTCACCACACTCTCCATTCGACTCGCCGCTATTCGATGGCATCTTTCATTGCCCACTTTCGCCATCAAGTAAACACCCGTCCTTGCAAGCCCTTCATGTTGCAGACATGAAGGGACGCCAGACTCAGAATTATTGCAAAAACGCGCCCATTGTCGGCGCGTTTTTTTATGTCCGCCCCAATTAAATAAACTAAAAACTTTACTTAACTACATTCCGACCTACTATATAAACATATAGCTTTACTTAGTCATTAAGGAGCACGTCATGACCAGTTATGTAGAACATGCCAATATCACCGTCAGCAACCTCAACAGCGCCATTGCTTTCTTGCAGGCGGCAATGCCGGACTTTTCCATCCGTGGTGAAGGGAGCAACGAAGAGAGAGCATGGTGTCACATAGGAACCGACACGTCGTATATCGCACTTCAAGAAGTGGTGATTGATAAACCTGTCGATCGCCTTCCCTATTATCAACTCGGCGTTAATCACATCGGGCTTGTCGTTGAAGATGTCACACGCGTGGCAGAAAACCTCAAAGCCGCAGGCTTTAAAGAAACCATTTTTGATGAGAGCCACCCTAGCCGAAAACGCGTTTATTTTTGCGATAGCGATGATCTGGAGTGGGAGTTCATTGAATACCTCACCGCAGATTTGACTCGCCGAAACGACTACGCGTTGTAACGATGACACGATGCAAAAACGCTGTGTTGTAACAGCCCTACATTCATAACGAAAGCGCAAAGGAATGCCATCATGTACCAAGCACTCTCTACGACAGGCCTTGAGCTAATAAGGAAAAGTCATGGCTTCGGGCCTACCTTCGGACCACGCTTTTCAAACCACCTGCCAATGGCAATCACCGCCATGCAAAGACTTGGCGCTTCACCGGCGCAGCTGGAAAAAGAGTACCAGCGTGCCGCCGATCATTTAGCGCCATTGGGAGAAGCACTTGGTGTCGACACGCCAGCCTTGGGCGAGAAAACACACAATGCCGATTTCGTGGAATATTACCGCAGTATGCTAGGTAAACTTGGTACAGAAGAAACACTGCGACGCATACTGCCATCTCTTCTTCCAGGGATCTCCGCGGGTGCGTTTCATGGTGTTATCCGTCTCGCGTACGCCTTGGAATCAGAAGATATCGACGAGCTCAGTCATGCCCTTGCTTACTGGTCATCGGGATTCACGCCGCTCGGCGATCTCACCTTCCAGCAAGATCTGAGTCCGGAAGACGATTTGAACCAGGCTCTTTCTGTCTTTCATGATCACATCTATCGAAAAGGGATCATCATCGATCATGTCGAAGAACTCGTCACACTGGAGAAGTACCAAGCCATTGCAAGTCAGCCGGATTCATTGTCTTTGGAAGTGGTTGCTCGCATTGTGCTCACGCAATATTCCGCAAGCGACGATTTCACCTTGCTACACGGTGTCACTGGTTTTCAGGCACTCCTCTCCCTTCTCCCATTCATCGAAGATCAAGACGCAGCGCTTCATTACTTTTGGCAAGCTTATGTTGCCGCGGCGTGTACTGCCGAATATCGCGAACCTCACTCAAACGAAAAGCTGCACTCAGATGTTATCGCGGACTGGTCACATTGGTTTGAGCAAGCTCTGGAAACAGAAAACGATCACACCATTAAGCTGACATACAGCTGCGCGCGACTTTACGATTATCTTCGCCTTCCCGAGACTTTATACGCCGTCAAGTATCGACTGGAGAACGCATCATGAAGCGCATTGCTATCGTCTACTTTTCACAAACAGGAAGCACTAAGAGCATGGCGCAAGCCATTGCTCAAGGCGCACAGCAGCTTGATGCGGAAGTAAAGCTTTACCCTATTGTGGGCACGGACATCATTGAAGGTCGGTTTAAAAATGAAGCGGTCTTTGATGAACTCGCCAATATGGATGCCATTATCTTTGGTTCACCGACGTACATGGGTGGCCCCGCGGCACAATTTAAAGCTTTTGCCGATGCCAGCAGCGAGTCATGGTCAAATCAGTTATGGCATAACAAGCTCGCAGCAGGGTTTACCACTGGCGGTAGCCCGTGCGGAGAAGTGCAAAGCACGATTGAGAGCTTTTATATTCTCGCCACGCAGCACAGCATGCTTTGGGTAGGGGTTGATGCCCCAGAAGGCACAGCCTCAAAAATGTTTAATCGCCTGAATTCATCTCTCGGCGCCATCGGCATGGTGGATGAGAAAGGGCTATTGGATGATATTGATATAAAAACGGCAAAGCGCCTTGGTGAGCGGGTGGCAGAGCTTATTCACTAGGGTCTGTTGACCTGATTTATGACGGGACACTTATTTAGGGCGGGGCAAAGGCACAAAAAAGGCGCTTTTCAGCGCCTTTTCATTTTGCATTCGCTCAGTAGCAAGAGCTCTGCGGTAAATTACGCTAACGTGATACGCGCAAATTTACGTTTACCCACTTGGTACACTGCCGTACCAGCCGCAGGAACCAGTTTGGTATCGTCGACTTTTTCGCCGTCAATCTTCACAGCGCCTTGGCGGATCATACGCATTGCATCTGAGGTAGAGCCAACCAAGTCAGCGTCTTTCAGAAGGTTAGCAATGGCGACGCCTTGCTCGAAAGAAAACTCAGCCATTTCATCTGGCATCGCACCTTTTTGGAAACGATTGATGAATTCAGCTTCTGCCGCTTCCGCATCCGCTTCAGAGTGGAAACGTGCAATGATTTCTTTTGCCAGCAAGATCTTCACGTCACGTGGGTTCTTGCCGCCTTCGATGTCGGCTTTAAATTGTGCAATCTCTTCCAAAGGACGGAATGACAACAATTCATAGTAGCTCCACATCAGATCATCAGAGATCGACATGATTTTACCGAACATTTCGTTGGGTACATCACTGATACCAATGTAGTTGTGCGCAGACTTCGACATTTTCTTAACGCCGTCCAAGCCCACCAGCAATGGCATCGTAATAACCACTTGCTGAGATTGACCGTTTTGCTTTTGCAGTTCACGGCCCATTAGCAGGTTAAACTTCTGATCAGTACCACCCAGCTCAACGTCCGCCTCAAGCGCCACTGAGTCATAACCTTGCAGAAGCGGGTAAATAAACTCATGGATAGCAATAGGTTGGTTGTTGCTGTAACGCTTTTTAAAGTCGTCACGCTCAAGCATACGCGCAACGGTAGAGCTTGCAGCCAAACGGATCATGCCGTCAGTGCCTAGCTCGCTCAACCAGCTTGAGTTGAATTCAATACGTGTTTTAGCAGGATCCAAAATTTTGAAGATCTGCTCTTTGTAGGTTTCAGCATTGCTCAAAACCTGCTCACGTGTCAGCGGCGGACGCGTTGCGTTTTTGCCACTTGGGTCACCGACCATCGCGGTATAGTCACCGATAAGGAAGATTACTTCATGGCCCAGCTCCTGGAACGCACGCAGTTTATTCATGATCACAGTGTGACCAAGGTGAATATCAGGCGCCGTTGGATCCGCACCCAACTTGATACGAAGAGGACGGTTTTCTTTTAGTTTCGCAATCAGTTCCGCTTCAGGAATCAATTCCTCAACACCACGCTTAATTTCGGCTAGCGCGGCTTCAATGCTCGCCATAGTTTATCGCTCCCACAGAATCGGCAATTTTTCGTAAAGCGACATACTACTTGAATAGCGATGGTTTTTGAAACCAGTTAGACTTATATAAATAAGCAAGATATGACGCTTGCATATAAATCAAAGGGAACCACTCGCCACTCTGATTTTCCGAGGGATTTGGCAATCATCAGTGTGTTCTGGGTAATTTCATTTTCCTAAACGATATTTTTAATGCCTGTAAACAGAATTGCTGCGCTACCTCGCCTTCATCAGGTGTCTATTATGGCCATCAGTGCGCTTGTCGTGCTGTTGATTTTGCTCCCCTCCGAATCCCCGACTCAGCACCCAGAGTCGAAATTTGAGGTTGGAAAACAATACGCGATAAAACTCGAAGCTAACTCTTTGCTTCCCCCTGAAGATGAAGCCCAACCCGTCAGTCATTTTGTACCGCTGACTTGGCACAAGTTCAAAGTTCAAGCCGGTGACAGCCTCGCGGTGATTTTCAATCGTGTTGGGATAAGCCCGACAACCCTTTATCGACTCATCAATAGCGACCAAGGCACCAAGAAGTTGGCCTCATTGAAAGTGGGCGATGAGATTCACCTCGGCTTCGACGATAAAGGGTTATTTACGCAATTGGTGCAACCTCGCGATGTGAATGAAACCCTTGTGGTCACGCGCATTGGCGATCAATTCGTATCAAAAGTCGAATCAAAAGAAATCGACACACAAGTTAACTTTGCGTCAGCCACCATTGAATCAAGCTTTTGGAATGCAGGGATAACCGCAGGCCTCAACGCCAATCAAATCATGGAACTGGCAGGCTTGTTTGGTTGGGATATCGACTTTGCGTTGGATATTCGACAAGGTGATGCTTTCTCAGTGCTGTTTGAAGAGCAACTCGTTGAAGGTGAGATCATTGGCCGCGGGAATATTCTTGCGGCGACGTTCACCAACCGCGGCGAAACCTTTACGGCTATCCGTTCGAAAACGGGTAAGTATTTCGACGAAAAAGGCCGAGCAATGAAGAAAGCCTTCTTACGCTCGCCTGTAAACTTCCGTTATGTCAGCTCGAACTTTAATCCCCGCCGTTTACACCCCGTCACAGGCAAAGTGAAGTCGCACCGAGGCACAGACTACGTTGCCCCTGTCGGCACCCCCATTTGGGCGGCAGGTGACGGCATCGTCATGAAATCTGCCTACAACAAATTCAACGGTAACTATGTCTTCATCAGACACAGCTCGACCTACATCACCAAGTATTTGCATCTCACCAAACGTAAGGTCAAAACGGGACAACGTGTGAAGCAGGGACAAACCATTGGTACGCTAGGCGGAACGGGGCGCGTCACTGGCCCACACTTGCACTATGAATTCCTCGTTCATGGCGTGCACAAAAACCCACGTACCGTGAAGTTGCCGCAAGCGAAGTCCCTAGCAGGCAAAGAGAAAACCGCGTTCATTGCACTGGCAAAAGACCGACTGGCGCAGTTGAATAAACTGAGTGAGCTTCTTGCATCCATCGGCACACTTGAGCGCAACCACTCCTAACAGAAGTGTGCAACTCAGACAAAAAAGCAGCGCAATGCGCTGCTTTTTTAATGTCATCTCTAAGCAACTACATCGCTGTAGCTAGGGTTGAGATTCTGGCAAGGTGTTTTGCTTAAACGGCTCACTCTGATGTTCTCCAGCATCGGACGACGTAAACGTGAACCCTTTCCCCTGATTAGGCGTTTGAGAAAGCGACGAATCAGACACTGTTTTTTTCGGCTCTCTCGCCAACATCAACAAACAAGGTGTAAGCACCAGCGTCAGCACCGTTGAAAATGCCAACCCACCCGCGACCGCCGTCGCAAGTTGAGACCACCATTGCGTACTTGGTGCGCCAAATTCAACGCCTTGGTTCACCAAATCAACGTTCATCTCTAACACCATTGGCATCAGGCCGAGAATCGTTGTGACGGTTGTGAGTAACACAGGCCGTAAACGCTGCGCCCCGGTTCGTAATATGGCATCGGCTTTCGCGAGGCCTTGGCGACGCAAAACATTGTAAGTATCAATCAGAACAATGTTGTTGTTCACCACGATACCCGCCAAAGTAATCACTCCAACCCCAGACATGATCACACCAAATGGACGTTGGAATATGAGCAAACCAAGGAAAACGCCTACCGTGGAGAACAAGACAGCACTCAAAATCAAGAAGGCTTGATAGAAGCTGTTGAACTGAGTGATCAAAATGATCGCCATCGCGGCCAGTGCCGCGACAAATGCCGTGATCAAGAAGGACTGACTGTTGTTCTGTTCTTCATTTTGGCCACGTACAATGGTTTCCACACCACTTGGCAGCCCTAACGCATCGATTTGCGCCATCAGTGTCGGCAACTCAAGGCTCAAGTTGTACCCTTCAGCCATGTCTGCCATGACTTTGACCACACGCCTACCATCCACGCGATCGATATTCCCTTGCTTTTGCTCGGCGCTGATCTTCGCGAAATTGGTAATCGGCACTAACCCGTATTCAGTTTTGATTCTGAGTTCATCGAACCGACCAATGTCCCTTTTATCTTCTGGGTAACGCACCAAAATATCGACTTCTTCGTCAGCATCGTCTGGCAGGTAATCACCAATTTTCAAACCATTCGTCACGAACTGAACCGTATTCCCCACCAGCGTGGCATCAGCACCAAACCTTGCAGCATCAGCGCGATCAATATCAATCGACCAATCAATACCGGGCTTGGTAAGGGTGTCGCTCAAGTTAGTAAAAGCAACATTCAGCTCCAACAGTGCACGAAGTTGTCTTGCTGCAGGCTCGATGTCACTGTTAACGTCTGACGTCACTTCAATGGAGAGATCCTGTTCACTTGGCGGCCCAGCATCTGGCTTTTTAAATTCCAATTCAAGACCCGCAAGATCTGCCATTTCTTCACGAAGTTCCGCAATGATTTCCTTCACTTTACGACGATCTTGCCAATCGACAGGCTTCATCTGAATAACGCCGATTTCATCTTCTCCGCCTGTTCGGGTATAGACGCTTTCTATTTCATCCATACCTAGAACACGTGCTTCGACTTCTTTCATCAATACGTCTTTTTCGTAGATTGAGAGGTCACCATGAGAGCGGACTTTGATATTAAAAAAAGCAGGATCAACATCAGGGAAGAATTCAGTACCTAGCCCTGATTTGTTGTACGCAAAACCCACCACGAAAGCGACTAATAGCGCGGAAAACAGGATTTTAAGCGGATGGTGAATAGCGACTTTTAGCGTATTAATGTAAGCACGCGTAATGCCTCGAGCTTCATTGAAATCGCCGTTCTCGATAGCTTGCATACGCGCTTGCTGCTTATCAGACAGAGCCAAAGGTTTACCAAACCAACTCCCAAGTACAGGGACAAAAAGCAATGCCATCACCAAGGAAGCAAACAACGTCGCTATCAAGGTGAGCGGCATGTACCTCATGAACTCGCCTGTGATATCAGGCCAGAACAATAAAGGGGCAAAGGCCACTAGCGTCGTTGCGGTAGAAGCAATGATCGGCCAGGCCATGCGATGTGCAGCCTCTCGGTAGGCTTGTTTACGAGCAATGCCTTCACGCATACGCCTGTCAGCGTACTCGGTCACCACAATTGCGCCATCCACCAGCAGTCCCACTGCCATGATCAGAGAAAACAGCACAACAATGTTCACGGTGAGGCCAAACAATGACAGCGCCACCAAGCCCGTTAAGAAAGAGCCCGGAATCGACACACCTACCAAAAATGCCGTTCTCGCCCCTAAAATGGCGATGATCACCACCACCACAAGCAACACGGCAGACAAGATATTGTTTTGCAGATCAGAAAGCATGGATCTGACGTCATCAGACCCATCCCATGTGTATTTCACTTGCAGCGCAGCAGGCCATTCCGGTTGTTTTTGCGCTTCAACCAACACGGCTTTCACCAACTCCACCGTTTCAATGATGTTTTCACCCGCGCGCTTTTTTACATCCAAAACAATCGCAGGTTTACCGTCTAGTCGTGCAAAGCTTTCAGGGTCTTTAAAGCCGCGGCGCACCGTCGCTACATCTTCAACGGTCACCACCTGAACGCCATCCACCTTGATAGGCAATTCAAGAACATCACGTGCAGATTCAAAGACAGACGGGACTTTTACGGAAAAACGCCCATACCCTGTATCAACGTAACCCGCAGCAACAACACGGTTGTTGCGGGAAACAAGATTAAATATCGCTTCTTGGTCAAGGCCGTAGCTTTCAAGCAGCAATGGCTCGACGATGATTTCAACCACATCGTCACGATCGCCCGCCACATCGACTTCAAGCACTTGCTTGAAGCTCTCTAGCTTCTCTTGAAGTTTGCGCGCAATCTTTACAATCGCACGCTCAGACACATCACCGTATAGAGCCACCGACAGAACAGGCTGCTCGCTGGCAAACGTCACTTCATTTACGGTGGGCTCATCACTGTCTTCAGGTAAACGAGGCTTGACCAGATCCACCGCTTCGCGCACATCCGCCATGGCCTGCTCTAAATCAACACCTACGTTAAATTCAAGCGTTACCGAGGCATGCCCTTCTGAGGCAATCGCGGTCATTTCCTTAATGCCCTCAATCGAACGCAACTCTTGCTCAACAGGACGAACAAGCAAGCGCTCGGCGTCTTCCGGTGAGATGCCTTCATGACCCACGGACACATAAATGACAGGAATAGTGATATCAGGATCGGATTCTTTCGGAATGGTTTGGTAGGTGTATACGCCTGCTACAAATAAGAAAAGTAGCAGGGTTACCATAGTGCGTGTGCGTGCCAACGACGCATCAATCAAGCTTCTCACAACAAGGCCTCCTTATTGTGCGTCAGATTGGCGGACAGCGATGACCGCATCACCATCTCGGACAAACCCTTGCCCTTTCGTGATGACGTCAACGTGATCGCCAAGCCCTGCTAGCCAAACACCATCTTGTTCAGCTTTGACCAACTTAGTCGAAACAAAAGCGACTTTGTCGCCGAGTAAAGTTTTGACACCTAAGTTGCCCGACTCGTCCAGTGCCAACATCGAAGGCAATAACTTCACGGCGCTTTGCTCTTCGAGAGGCAAATCCACTTCGGCACTGATCCCGGCAGGGATAGCTTGCTCGGGGTTGGGAATTTCGAGTTCAATGGTAAAAGTATTGGTGGTTTGAGAAGCGGTGCTTGATTGATAACGAAGACGACCTTCAAGCTCATCACCACTCACAAAAATAATGGTGGCAGGCATGTTGGCATCAATATGACTGATGTGCTTTTCGCTAACATCCGCCGTGACAATCAAAGGATCCAGATCGATGATGCTCGCAATCGGATCGCCGACAGCAAGATAATCCCCCACTTCCACCATCACATCATCAACAATGCCATCAAACGGCGCACGGACTTGCGTGTGGGAAAGTGCGATCGACAAGTTTTCCACATTGGCGCGGGCTTCAATCAAATTCGCTTCTGCTAGCGAGAACGCAACTTCACCTTGTAACCCTTTTTTCTTCAACGATTTGGCAGCGTCATATTCTTTCGTTCTTACCAAACGTAGCGCCTTCGCGCGCTCTAGCTGCGCATTCCGGTCGCCTTTGTCGATATTCAGCAGAAGGTCCCCTTTCTTCACTGTCGCGCCTTTTTTCACACTGACACTGACAATACGACCATCTGCTTCAGAGGAAATCGTCGCTTCGCGATCAGGTGCTGTTCGGCCATATAAAGAAATAGAACGCGTAACAGGTTCGGCAAAGAAGGTATCTACCGACACGCGCGTTAGTGGGGCTTGCGTTTCTGTTTTTGACTGCTCAGGTTGCGTGTCATCGGTGTGACCGCTGCCAACCCAAAAAACGAGAAGAACAAGGAGAACCAAGGAAATGATCCAAGGTCGTTGAGAGAAATAAGACGTGATTGCGCCTGCATTAGCCATAGTGATTATCCTGACTTGGTTGCTGCAGAAAATAAAACGGGCTCTATCCATCAAGCCCGTTTAGTGTGTCTTATACTTTATACACTGAATGACGCACCACAACCACAGGTGGTCGTTGCATTTGGATTGTTTACGAAGAAACGTGAACCTTCTAACCCTTCGGTGTAATCAACAACACCACCAAGCAAATATTGCAGGCTCATTGGGTCAACCACCAAGGTTACCCCTGATTTTTCAATGGTCATGTCGCCGTCATTCACGCTTTCATCAAACGTAAAACCGTATTGGAAACCGCTGCAACCACCGCCCGTAATGTATACACGCAGTTTCAGGTTTGGATTTTCCTCTTCCTGGATCAGCGTTTTTACCTTGTTCGCCGCTGTCTCAGAGAATTGCAACGGCAAATTGGTATCGCTCATTTCTACCTCACATACGCTTTTATATTGTTTGCATTATCCAATACCCGACTAAAATGGTCAAGTATTGTGCATTTCGCTAAAGAGCATTCAACAATCATCCCTCATATCCGTCAATAATGACATCTCTGTGATAGTAAACGCATCAACTAACTCGCCTGATCTACTCGCATCTCGTACAATACGGTCAGATTTAACACCGACGAACTAAATGGCCTAGGAAAGAACCATGACCAAATCAGCCGAGTTATTCCAACAAGCCCGCAAAACCATTCCTGGCGGCGTAAACTCTCCTGTTCGCGCTTTCGCAGGCGTTGGCGGCGACCCAATCTTTATCGAACGTGCTGATGGCGCGTATATTTATGACGCCGATGGCAAAGCTTACATTGATTATGTCGGTTCTTGGGGTCCAATGATCTTGGGTCACAACAACACCGCAATTCGTGACGCAGTGATTGAAGCAGCACAAAGCGGTTTAAGCTTTGGTGCACCGACTGCGCGTGAAATCACCCTTGCTGAGCTTGTTAGCCAGCTTGTTCCTTCGATGGAAATGGTGCGCATGGTAAGTTCAGGCACAGAGGCGACCATGAGTGCCATCCGACTCGCCCGTGGTTTTACTCGTCGTGACAAATTCATCAAATTCGAAGGCTGTTATCACGGCCACGCTGACTGCTTGCTCGTGAAAGCAGGCTCAGGCGCACTGACACTTGGCGAACCAACATCGCCAGGCGTTCCTGCGGATTTTGCAAAGCACACCCTCACGTGTACCTTCAATGACCTTGATTCTGTACGCGCAGCATTCGAGCAATACCCTGAAGACATTTCGTGCATTATCGTAGAACCTGTCGCAGGCAACATGAATTGCATTCCTCCACAACCAGGTTTCCATGAAGGCCTTCGTGCATTGTGTGATGAGTTCGGCGCACTGTTGATCTTTGATGAAGTGATGACGGGTTTCCGTGTTGCACTGGGCGGTGCACAAGCGCACTACAAGATCACGCCTGACCTAACCACGCTGGGTAAAGTGATCGGCGGTGGCATGCCTGTGGGTGCATTTGGTGGTCGTCGTGAAGTCATGGAATACATTGCACCAACGGGCCCTGTATACCAAGCGGGCACATTGTCAGGTAACCCTGTTGCGATGGCCGCCGGTGAAGCTGCACTGAATGAACTGCGTAAAGAAGGCAACGAAGCACAACTTGCGAGTATCACGAAGCGTCTTGCAGAGGGCTTTAAAGCGGCTGCAGACAAGCACGGTGTTCCACTGGCGATTAACCAAGTGGGCGGCATGTTCGGCTTCTTCTTTACCGACAAAGAAAGCATCACGTGCTTTGCTGACGTTCAACAATGTGACATTGAGACATTCAAACGCTTCTTCCACTTGATGCTGGACCAAGGTATTTATTTGGCACCTTCAGCATTTGAAGCAAGCTTTACGTCTCTGTCTCATGGTGAGGAAGAACTTGCAGCAACGTTGAAAGCCGCGGATAACGCATTTGCAGCGCTGGCTAACAGCTAAACAACGTGTTTTTAACCGAAAAAGCGGCGTATTTCGCCGCTTTTTTTGTCTCTATACCCTGCCAAATTGGGTTACTTCCAGAAGATCACCACGAGAATGGCAAGCACGATGAGACAAACGAGAGGTGCATTGAATCTGCGTCGTTTTTTGGACTGACACTGCCCTTCACAACATCCCATCACATTTACCCTTTTTCCGTTGAAAGTCACAACGTATCATAGTCTTCACACTACACTGTTCACCAGACAATCTGGAGAAGAACAAATAAGGAGCCTATCTGTGGCATCTTCTTACAAAGTTGAGCCTAAGCACTGGACGCTCATTGCCGCATTGGCTTTGGCAGCTTACGCTTGTTACGCCTTGATCGCTCCCTATGTGGGTTCAATCGTCCTTGCTTTCATCGTTTCGCTGCTGTTTTTCCCATTGCATGAAAAAATCGAAGGCAGATTAAGCAAACACCCGAACATCGCAGCATCGCTGTCATGTGTTCTATTGACCGTCATTGTCATCATCCCTTTGATTTTCGTTGCTGCCGCCATTTTGCAGCAAGGGATTCATTTCTTCACCAATGCATATACTTGGTTGACCCATGGTGGGGCAAAAGAAATTGTTTCCATGCCTATCGTGCAGTCATCCCTCAGCACTTTAGACAAATGGCTTCCAGCAGACTCCATCAACTCACAAGAATTGATTTCACGTGTGGCATCCACGGTGTCTTCAATGAGCACGGAAATGATTGGCATAAGCTCACGTGTTCTTGGTGATGTTACCGGCGTTTTCGTCAACTTCTTGTTGATGCTGTTTGTGCTGTTTTTCTTGCTACGCGATCACGACAAGATCATCCAAACCCTCCGTCATGTCAGCCCTTTATCACGAAGCCAAGAAGACACTTTGCTGGATGAAGTAGAAAAGGTGGCGAAATCCGCAGTGATGGGATCATTTCTTACCGCACTCGCTCAAGGTTTTGTCGGTGGTTTTGCCATGTGGATGGCAGGATTTGCAGGCTTGTTCTGGGGAACCATGATGGCGTTTGCTTCATTCATCCCTATCGTCGGCACAGCACTGATTTGGATGCCTGCAGCCGCTTACCTCATGCTGATCGGTGAATGGCAGTGGGCAGCATTTCTTGCGGGTTGGGGGGTGTTAGTTGTCGGTTCCGTCGATAACCTATTGCGTCCTCTGTTAATGCAAGGAAACTCAGGGATGAACACCCTGTTGATTTTCTTTTCCTTGATCGGTGGCTTGCAGGTTTATGGGTTAATGGGCTTAGTTTACGGCCCCATCATTTTCTCTCTGACACTGGTGCTTTTCCGTATGTATGAATCTGAATTTCATCATTTCCTAGAGAAACAAGACAACTCCTAATCTGAATCGTCACCAAGTCATTGCACAAAACAATGCAACGATAACGGTATCTAGTGTGCGCGGAGAGTTTCCTCACGACTCGCTTTGTGGGAAAATCCGCGCTCATTTTTTTATACGTCGAGGCGTTCATGTCTTACAGCACCCCAAGCCAAGTAGTGGCTCGTCAACTTGAGTACTTTGAAGGTAAGCATGTATTGCTCGCCGGTGAGCTGGAAGACACTTTCGCCACCGAACTATGTGAACACGCCGCCAGCGTCAGCATTTTTACCACCAACTTGGCATACGCCAATCAAATGTCGCGTTACAGCCAGTTGGATGTTCAGTTTGGTGATACATACAAAAAAGCACCGAATGTCGACATGGTGTTGTTGTATTGGCCAAAAGCAAAAGCCGAAGCCGAATTCTTGCTTTCGATGCTGATGGCTGCGTTAGGTAAAGACACTGAAATCGTGGTGGTGGGTGAAAACCGCAGTGGTGTTCGCAGCATCGAAAAGATGTTCGCGCCTTACGGCAAAGTCACTAAGTTCGACACTGCCCGCCGATGCAGTTTCTACTGGGGACAATGCATCAACGAACCTACACCATTTGTGCTTGATGCATGGTTTAAAAGCTACCCACTTTCTCTGGGGCAAGACACCATTACAATCCGCTCACTGCCCGGCGTTTTCAGTCATGGCGAATTAGATGCAGGTAGCCAACTTCTGCTGGACACATTACCAGCGCTAAAAGGCACAGTGCTTGACTTTGGTTGTGGCGCTGGCGTTATCGGTACCGCCATTAAACTGCGCTATCCTGATACACACATCACCATGGTGGATATCAGCGCGCTAGCGGTTGCCTCGGCCAAAGAAACCTTACGTTTTAACAATCTTGACGGAGAGGTTTTCGCATCTGATGTTTATAGCGCCGTTACGTCAACATTCGACAGTATCATTAGCAATCCTCCATTCCACGCTGGCTTGAAAACACATTATGCGGCAACGGAAACCTTCCTAGAGAAAGCCACGTCATTTTTGTCGAAACAGGGGCAGTTAATGATTGTGGCAAACAGTTTCCTTCGCTATCCGCCTTTTATTGAAGCGGCATTTGGCCATTGCGACACACCGGCTAAGAACAACAAGTTTGCGATTTATCACGCAATTAAAAACCGTTAAGCCGACAAAGGGCTGTTCTCAGCCCTTCGTTAAAAACGTTAAAACTGAGTGCTCGCACGCGCTTCATCGATAACTTACTTGCCAATAAAAATTAAGTCAGTATAAGGATTTTGATACGGTCAATCCTGTAAGGCTGCAGTACATAACTCGTCAAAAACGCCAAAATGGGTTAGTGGAGTTGCCTTTTGATTTCTTATTTTCAGGCAGAGACATGCAAAAAAAACAGAAGTTCAAGCGACTTCAACACAAGCTGATGTTAGCTTTTCTGGTGCTGAGTATTACGCCTCTCACCCTGCTGGCTATCTTTTTTCTTGAGTCACATAGCAGCGACTTAGAAACGCAAAGCACAACGCACCTCGCATTCCTACGCGACAACAAACAAGAGCAAATCATTAGCTTCTTCGATGCTCGTCATTCAGAAGTGAAATCTTTTGCGCGCTCAGAACTTGCCACGGCCAGTGGTGGGCGGTTCTACGGGTTAGTCGCCGCCTTCCATCAGCTTGGGAAAACACAAGCGCTCGCACGCGAAGCGGCACGCTTGAGGTACACCGAAAACCCTGATAATCCGCAGCAAAGCACCGTTAAAGACACCAATTTTATTGGCAGCGAGCGCTACCGGTTGCTGCACAAACGCTACCACTGGGCATTTACCGAGCACCTAAAGCGTTCAGATTTCACCGATATCTTACTTGTTGATATTGAAGGAAATGTCGTTTACTCGAACCTGAAAGACAACGTCTTTGGGGCAAACTTGCTGTCACCAGAATGGCAAAATACCGCGGAGGGGCAATCTTTCTCCAAGATAAAGCGACAAGTTAAAGCACCACTGACTGATACTGACGATACCCCGATCATTTTCAGTGATTTTAAGCAATCACCAAACGGAGAAATGATCGCCTGGTTTGCTGCACCTATCACCCAGCAAGGTTACCTGCATAGCTACGTGTTGTTTAAACTGCCAAACACAGCACTTGCCAACATGCTAAATAAAACGCCTGCCGAAACCAGCTACATTTCGACCCTTGTCGTGGGTCGCGACATGCTACCTCGCAACATACTAAGTGAAACGCCGCTTGCGACAGCGTCGAGCAGCGCCATTGATGCCGCGCTTTCGGGTACGCGTGATGTGGGCAGTTTTTTAAGCTCATCAGATGAAAAGGTACTTGGCGCATACTCTCCGGTCGGCGTGTTTGATGAAGAGTGGGCACTCATTCTTGAACTCCCAGAAGAAGAAGCCTTCTCTCGTATTTATCAGTTGGAGAAAATCTTCATCGTTGTGATGGTGGGTGCCATTTTCCTTGTTGTAGTAGCTTCGCACCTACTTTCAAACTCAATTACCGCACCACTTCTTAGGCTTACATGGGCCGCAGAACAAGTCTCTGCAGGGGACTTAGATCAGAAAATCACGAGCACAGACAGAGAAGATGAGATTGGCCGCCTCGCGGTGAGTTTTGCGCGTATGCAGCGCTCTGTTAGGGATAAGCTCGCGTTAATCCGAGAACAGAACAAAGAGCTAGAACAGAACATTCAGCTCATTCGCCACAAAAATGATGAGCTCCAGCAAGCAGACCGCATGAAGGATGACTTCCTCGCGACCACGTCACATGAGCTGAGAACACCTTTGCATGGCATGGTTGGCATTGCTGAGTCCATGCTTGCAGGTGCTGAAGGGCCGCTACCTGAAAGGCAAAAGCATCAGCTACAGATGATCATTAACAGCGGTCAGCGCTTATCAAACCTGGTGGACGATTTACTCGACTACCACAAAATGCGTTATGGCGATTTAGAAATCAGTCCGCAAGCTGTTGATACTGCTAACGCAGTCCGCCTCGTGATCGAGTTATCAAGCCATTTATTAGGTGGAAAGCCGGTTCGGATTATCAATCAGGTACCGATCGATCTGCCGTTAGTAAAAGCAGACGAACAACGACTTGAGCAAGTGCTATATAACCTGCTCGGCAATGCCATCAAATATACGGATGAAGGCAAGATCATCATCTCAGCGACAGTACTTGATAGCCAACTGCGTATCCAAGTAGTCGACACAGGACAAGGCATTCCATCCGATCAGCTGGAATACATCTTTGAGCCACTCACACAGGCAAAATCAGGCACTTCTGTCTATCGACAGGGCGCAGGGCTTGGTTTATCCATCAGTCGACAGCTTATCGATATCATGGAAGGGCAACTGTATGTCAGCAGCCAACCTATGGTTGGCGCAACGTTCAGTTTCACCTTGCCGCTCGCAACAGAAGAAGACAAAGCCAAGACGCGCTTGGCGAACAATACACACTTTGCCGCGCCTAAAATGGATTCAGATTTACCTGAATGTGCACAATTGCCAGATAACCCTGATGGTCCGCTCATTCTTGTCGTCGATGACGAGCCGGTTAATCTTCAGGTTCTCAACAACTTTCTACGCCTAGAAGGTTACCGCGTTAAAACCGTCGAAAATGGCCGACAGGCGATTGAATCCGTCACTCAAGAAGTGCCTGCACTGATGTTGCTTGATGTGATGATGCCTGAACTGAGTGGCTACGAAGTGTGTTACCACTTACGTGAAAGGCACAGCAGAACAGAACTCCCGATCATTATGCTTTCCGCACTCAGTCAGGTGCAGGATAAGGTGAAAGGCTTTGATGCGGGCGCGAACGATTACCTGACGAAGCCATTCAACAAAGATGAGTTAAGTGCACGTATCCGAGCATATGTTAATGCCTCTTTGACAGAACAAGAACGTGAGCAGAACCGTTTACTGCAAAATGAAATTCACTTCCGCGAGCAAGTTGAAGCTGGGTTACGTGAGGTACAAAACCGCCTTCTTGGCCTGCTGGATTCAGCATCAGAAGCCATTTTGTGTGTACAAGACAACGGCAAAATCAGCTACGCCAATGATGCATGCAGCAAAGTATTCCACCTAAGTGCAGAACAAATCGAGCGCCACCAGCTGAATGACTTCTTGGCAATGGCGTTGCCAGAACCAGAAATGATCCGAGGACATTTCAGTGGGCAGCTCCGCTTTAAGGTAGATAACGACATTGTCACCATAGACAGTGATGTGCTGACCCTGCCTGAATCATCAGGTATGCAGATGATGTTGATTTTAAATACAGGATTAAAAGCCTCGTCGCAGCGCGTTCAGTTGCTCGAAAGCGCTGTTGAAGCACTCTCTGACTACGCGTTTGACGGTGACCAAGGCAAGCTTCAAGAATTACGCGAGTTAGGCGGAGAGTTCACCCGCATGGCCGACAAGTTCTCCAGCGACAAACCGGATAAGGCTGATGTACTGCGAGAAACGTTGGTGAAAGTCATGCTGGTCACATTGAATTATTGGAGTCATTCAACCGGAAAAACCAAGTTTGATTTGGCAGAAGAAAGCGGCTTGTGGCGTGTTTACCTTGACAGAAGCACACTGCAAACACGTACCTTAGATAAGTATCTTCACGTTGAAACCGTGCCAAAATCCCCGCGTTGGCGCACTGTCATCAACACGATTGACTACGTCTTAGAACGCTGCGAGAGCGAAACAGCAGAGCGCGGCGAACTTGCAATGCTAAGAGATAAGCTGCAATCGCTTATCACACGTTAGGCGCGTTTTATCCTCCAGCGCTACCACGCATCAACGCCAAATAAAGCCCCTTCAGGGGCTTTATTTTTATCTGTTCCCCCTAAGTCACATATGCCGATTTGATTCTTCTCAACTTGGACTAGAAACACCTGAGATGCCCATATTCACGCTGTAAGCCTCCCAGACCAGATTGATACTGACGCAAAATATAACCCTCAGACAATGCCCAAACATGCCCCTAAAACCCGCATACGACTCACTGTAACGCCAAGTTTAAGTCAGACCGACACCAATGAGATAAACAGGAGGAAGAACTTATTTTTCGCCGTAAAAGACCTGTTTGAATACGAAGGTATTAGTTGCGTATATCGTGATTTCACCGCTGTTAAATCGGCGATAAATCACACAACCCTGACTTCTGTGTGAGTTTAATTCCGTTTATGAGAAGAAACTCACAACAAACCAGAGTGCGAAATTTTCAGCAAAAAATTAACGCGATGAACAAATGGAGATCCTGATCAACATAGCTTATTAAAATCCAACAATCTATTTAACAGCGGGAGATAAAAAGATAGTGACCACTAACTTTAAACATCAGAAGCTTATTAGGGAGTGTGAAAATTAACCTAAATTAACCGTCTGTGTTTTGCACTAAAAATATAGGTTTTAACGTTTTTGACAGGGTCTTACGTGGTTTTGACGTTTTTAACGGGAAACTCAATTGACCCAAAATCAGAACAGGAGTTTCCTTAAGTGGCACTGAGCCTGCACGGCCATTTGAATAACCAAGATCACTTGCCTGGTTGTTCATAGCGGGGTCGGGCCTGACCACAATGATTACGGTCAGAACCAAGTGGAACAAAGCAACTAGTAAGGAACAGCTATGCTTGCCAATCTTAAGAAAACAAAACTAGCAGTAGCCGTCGTTGCGGCCGCAGCGTCTGCACTGGCAGCACCAACTGTTTTAGCAGCTGAAAAAAGCCAGCTAACAGTGGTACCTCAGTTCTACCCTACATTAGTTCAAAACTTTAACCCTTTCCTAGAGTCTGCACTAAACACAACGACTGAGTTTGTTTACGAGCCGCTGGTAATCTTTAACCAGATGCAAGGTAACAGCCCAGTAATGCGTTTGGCTCAAGACTACTACATGTCTGACGACCTAATGGAAGTGACTTTTGTCATCCGTGACGGCGCTAAATGGTCTGACGGTAAAGCTTTCACTGCGAAAGACGTGGCTTACACTGTTGAGCTACTTAAAGCGAAGCCAGAGCTTGACCGTACTGGTCTAAACAAATGGGTTAAAGAAGTTAAGGTTGATGGCAACAAAGCTATCTTCTCTCTAACTCAAGCTTCTTCTAACGCACCATTCGAAATTGTTAAGGCGCCTATCGTTCCTGAGCACGTTTGGAGCAAAGTGAAGAACCCTGAGTCTTTCGCTAACGAAAACCCAGTAGGTTCTGGTGCGTTCACTGAGATCGACACCTTCACCTCTTCTTTGTACGTTCAGTGTCGTAACCCTAACTACTGGGACAACGACAACCTGGAAGTTGACTGTCTACGCGTTCCACAGATCGCAGGTAACGACCAACTGCTAGCTAAAGTTATCAACTCTGAGCTTGATTGGACTTCTTCATTCATCCCAGATATCGATAGCACTTATGCTGCAGCGAATCCAAACCACAAATACTGGTACCCAGCTGCGGGCACCCAGTCTTTCCTACTGAACTACAAGTCGCCTAAAGAAGGTAACAACGAAGCAATCAACGATGTTGATTTCCGTCGTGCATTCTCTATGGCTCTTGACCGTCAAACCATCATCGACATCGCTTTCTACGGCAATGGTAAACCAAACGACTATGCGTCTGGTCTAGGTGATGCATTCGAGTCATGGGCTGATAAAGGCACTTACAACAAGTACAAAGGTTTCAATACCTTCGATGCTGCTGGCGCGAAAGCATTGCTTAAGAAAGCTGGCTACAAAGACATCAATGGTGACGGTTTCGTAGAAACCCCATCAGGTAAAGAACTGAAGCTTGAAATTCAATCGCCTAACGGCTGGACTGACTTCAACAACACAGTTCAACTGTCTGTTGAGCAATTGAATGATGTTGGTATCAACGCAGTAGCGCGTACTCCAGACTTCCCTGTGTATAACTCAGCGATGGCTAACGCGACTTATGACGTTGCTTACACCAACTTCTTCCACGGTCCAGATCCACACGTTTACTGGAATGACGGCTTCAACTCAGCGTTCCAAGACGGTGAAGGTCTACCACGCTTCGCGATGCACCATTACAAAAATGCAGAATTGGATAAGCTACTAAACAGCTTCTACAAAACTTCAGACCGTGATGAGCAGTTGAAAATTGCTCACGGTATTCAGCAAATCATCGCTGAAAACCAAATCACTGTTCCTGTAATGTCTGGTGCGTTCAACTTCCAGTACAACACTACCCGCTTCGACGGTTGGTGGAACGAGAACAACGCTAAAGGCCGTCCAATGATTTGGGCTGGTGTTCAAGAGCGTGTTCTTCAAGTTCTGGACCTGAAACCTAAGTCATAAGTTCTACGTAGTTTGCGGTGCGCGCCCTGCGCACCGCCTTTCCCCCCTCCTTTTATATTTATGGCAGATTCTGTCAGGGGAAGGGTTTGTCCTAAATTCGGTAGCAGGACGCTACTGGTTTGGAAAGGTGTGAGTGATGGGTTATTTCCTACGACGTTTGACGTTCTATTTTATTGCTTTTCTCGTGGCTGCCACGATCAACTTTATTCTTCCTCGGGCGATGCCTGGTGACCCAGTCACCATGATGTTTGCTAACGCAACCGTACAGGTTACGCCAGAGCGTATCGCGGCAATGACAAAGCTACTTGGCTTTGTTGACGGTCCTCTATACGAGCAATACTTCACGTACATTAAAAGTATCCTAAGCTGGAACCTGGGTGTCTCTATCCAGACTTACCCGCAAACTGTAAATGCCATGCTTGGCAACGCAGTGGGCTGGTCTCTGTTCCTAGCAGGTACTGCTGTTATTCTTTCTTTCTGTATTGGTTCTGTGCTGGGCATCTTCGCTGCTTGGAAACGCGGTAGCCGATACGACGCATTCATTTCTCCAGCCATGCTTGTTGTTCAGGCGGTACCGCCTGTCGTAACAGCCATGATTGTGCTTTATACCTTTGCTATCGGCTTAAAATGGTTCCCAACCAGTTACGCCTATACACCGGGTACGATGGCTGACTGGACAAGCCTCGCGTTCTATAAAGACATTGCTTACCACGCTGTTCTTCCACTTTTCTGTGCAACCATTATTCAGATTGGTGGCTTCCTCATCGCCATGCGTAACAACATGATTAACCTTCTTAATGAAGATTACATCACCATGGCTAAAGGTAAGGGGCTGTCTGACAACCGCGTTGTCTTTAACTACGCCGCTCGAAACGCACTATTGCCAAGTGTTACCGCACTTTCAATGGCGCTAGGTATGGCTATCGGTGGCCAGATGATTGTCGAAATCATCTTCAACTACCCAGGTCTTGGTACTGTTTTGCTTAACGCAATCAATAGCCGTGACTATCAAGTTCTTCAAGGCCAGCTTCTGATCATGACCTTGTTCATGCTGTTCTTTAACTTCCTAGCTGACTTGCTCATCGTTGCTCTCGACCCACGTCTGCGTAAGGGAGGCAAATAATCATGAAAGGTATTATTACTCTTCTAAAAGGTAACCCTAAGGCACTGTTTGGTGTGCTTATTCTTTCGGTATTCATCTTAGGTGCCATCTTTGCTCCTCTTATCACAAGCTATGCGCCTGATAAGAAGACTGGCGGCCCACACGAATACCCTGCGTTTATTGTAAAAGCGGCACAATCAAGCCCTGATGGCTGGATCGCGGAAAATCTTGCAGATAACCGTCGTACGCTTCTTCTTTCTAAAAAAGCTGAACACGTACTCGGTACCTCTCGCATGGGCCGTGATATCTGGTCTCAAGTTGTATACGGCGCGCGCGTTTCACTGGCTGTTGGCTTTGGTGCTGGTCTTCTTGTGTGTTTCCTAGCAACAGCAATTGGTGTTTCTGCAGGTTACTTCGGTGGTCGAGTGGATGACGTGTTGTCGGCAGCCATGAACATCATGTTGGTTCTGCCTCAATATCCATTGCTCTTCGTTATCGCCGCCTTTATTGGTCAGTCGGGCCCACTCACCATCACCTTGGTTATCGGTCTCACCTCCTGGGCTTGGGGTGCGAGGGTTGTGCGAGCACAAACCTTATCAATCCGCGAAAAAGAATTTGTTAAAGCCGCTGAGGTATTAGGCGAATCAACGTGGCGCATCATCTTCGTTGAGATTCTTCCAAACCTTATCTCAATCGTCGGTGCGAGCTTCATCGGCTCGGTCATGCTGGCCATCATGACGGAAGCGGTTATCTCCTTCCTAGGCATGGGTGACCCGAATACCGTGAGCTGGGGCGTCATGCTTTACAACGTACAAACGTCTTCTTCTATGATTATCGGCGCTTGGTGGGAACTGCTGGCTCCATGTATCGCACTGACTCTGGTTGCGACTGGTCTTGCAATGCTTAACTTCGCGGTCGATGAAATTGCTAACCCGCAGCTTCGTGCTCAAAAAGGCATGAAACGCTGGAAGAAAATGCAAGAAGACGAGCAAAAATCACGTAGCCAGGCTGAACTTGCTCCTCAAAATGCAGTACTGAGCGGAGAAAAATAATGACTGATCCACAACTATCAATCCGCAACCTATGTGTTGACTATATTACCGACGCGGGCGATGTCCGCGCGGTAAACAACGTCAGTTTCGACATTGGTAAAGGCGAAGTATTTGGTCTAGCTGGTGAATCTGGCTGTGGTAAATCAACCGTTGCAATGTCCTTGATGCGTCTTCATAAGCCACCTGCATTCATCAGTGGCGGCGAAGTGTTGTTCAACGGCGAAGACATCATGAAGTACAGCGACGAACACATGAGTCGTTTCCGCTGGAAAGAAGTGTCAATGGTGTTCCAGTCTGCGATGAACGCACTGAACCCTGTATTGACCATGGAAGAGCAATTCTGTGACGTGATTATGCGTCACACCAACATGACGCGTGAACAAGCGGTTCGCCGCGCAGAAGGCCTATTGGAGATCGTTGATATCCATGCTAGCCGTCTTCGTGACTTCCCACACCAGTTCTCAGGTGGCATGCGTCAACGTTTGGTTATCGCTATCGCTCTCGCATTGAATCCGAAAATGATCATCATGGATGAGCCAACTACTGCACTCGACGTGGTTGTTCAACGTGAAATCCTTCAAAAGATCCATGCGCTTAAAGAAGAGTTTGGTTTCTCTATCTTGTTCATTACGCACGACCTTTCTTTGATGGTCGAGTTCACTGACCGTATCGGCATCATGTATGCGGGTCAGTTGATTGAGGTAGCACCTGCTAAAGAAATCCTAAAGAACCCGTATCACCCTTACACCGAAGGGCTTGCTAGCTCCTTCCCTCCGCTGACGGGACCAAAAACGCGTCTTACCGGTATTCCAGGCAACCCATTGAACTTGCTTGAAATCCCACAAGGCTGCCGTTTCCAGGCTCGTTGTGGAAAGGCCAAAGACAGCTGTTTCAACGTCGCAAACACCCTGACTCAGGTCGAATCTAACCGTTTCACCAACTGCCACTTGTTCACGAATAAGTGATCTGGCGTTTAGCGACTTGTAGGAGTGAACATGACTAAAGAATTAGGTAACCCGATCATTGAAGGGAAAAATCTGGTTAAAGATTTCCAGATTAACAGCAACGCGCTGAACAAACCTAAAATGCGTGCCTTGAATGATGTGTCATTCAAGCTTTATAAAAGCCGTGGCTTGTCGGTTGTAGGTGAATCTGGTTCAGGTAAATCTACAACGGCGAAAATCATCGCCAAGATGTATGCAGCAACTGCCGGTACGATTGAATACAAAGGCCGCGACATCGAAACCATCACCAGCAAAAATGACCTGATGCTATACCGTCAGGGCATTCAAATGGTATGGCAAGACCCGTTTGGCTCTTTGAACCCAACACACACCATTTTCCACCACATTGCGCGTCCTTTGAAAATTCACAACAAAGTTAACGGCAATGCAAAAGAGTTGGAAGAGCGTGTGTATGAACTGCTTAACCAAGTCGGCCTCACACCACCTAAAGAAACGGCTGCGAAATACCCGCACCAGCTTTCTGGTGGTCAACGCCAACGTGTCAACTTGGCGCGTAACTTGGCAGTAGGTGCTGAAGTCGTGCTGGCTGACGAACCAACGTCAATGCTTGACGTTTCTATCCGTGCAGGTGTTTTGAACCTGATGGAAGAAATGAAATTTGAGCGTGAAATGGCACTGCTATACATCACGCACGATATCGCAACTGCACGCTACATCGCTGAAGACTTAGCGGTTATGTACGTAGGTCACATGGTTGAGTGGGGCGATTGTGAAGAAATCATCCACCACCCTCAACACCCGTACACAAAGCTGCTTGTTTCTGCGGTGCCTGATCCTTCTAAGTCTATTCACCAGAAACTTGAAGGTAACAAAGGCGAAATCCCTCTTTGGACACCCGATACTCGCGGTTGTCCATTTGCGGGTCGCTGTCTGCATGCTACTGACAAGTGCCGCGAGCAATTGCCAGGTGTAACCAAGCTGTCAGACAACCACTTCGTTCGCTGTTACTTGTTCGAATAATTGTTTTTCGAACAGACTATTTAGGAGGAACAATGCAGCTGTTGACCAACCATATCGGCTATGAGCGTTTAGGCAGTAAAAGTGCGCTCATTCTTGCTAAGCATGCCGTAACTGTTGAGCTTGCCGATATTGTGGATTGCCGTACCGGTCAATCCGTGATGCAGCTGCCTGTCTGTGCTTGTGGTCCAGTAGACCAATGGCATACTGGTGATGTTTACAGCATCGACTTCTCCGCACTCGAGCAGTGCGGAGAGTTCTGCGTAAAAGTAGGAGAGACGACCTCTCCTGCTTTTTCTATTGCAGACGGTATTCTTTTTGATCGCACGTTTTCCGATGTGATCCACTACTTTAAATCTCAGCGTTGTACAGGCAAGTTTGATCAATATGATCGCGCCGTTCCACTGCTTGGTTCTGACCAAACAGTTGACGTTCGCGGTGGGTGGTATGATGCTTCTGGCGATGTCAGTAAGTATTTCAGTCACCTTTCCTACGGTAACTATTTAAACCCTCAACAAATTCCAATGATCGTCTGGAACATGCTTCATGCATTAGAAACGCTTTCCAGCGATGCGCCTCGTTTTACACAAACACGCCTGCACGATGAAGCCCTGTTTGGTGCTGACTTCTTAGTCCGCATGCAACATGACAACGGCTACTTCTATACCACGGTGTTTGATAAGTGGAGCAAGGACACGACTCAACGCGAGATCTGTGCGTACGAAACCCAAAAAGGCAATAAAACTGACGCCTACCAAGCGGGATTCCGCCAAGGTGCAGGTGTTGCGATTGCGGCTTTAGCAAAAGCGGCAAGGCTCGGTGAAGGGGCAGATTTTTCCGTTGAAACCTATAAAGACACCGCAGAACGCGGCTATTGGCATTTAAAAGAAAACAATAACGCCTACTTGGATGATGGTTGCGAGAACACCATCGATTTTTACTGTGCTTTGCTTGCCACCGTAGAACTTTACCAATTAACCCAAGACGCGACGTACCTTGAGGAATCGCGTTACTGGGCAGCTCGTTTGATCGAGCAACAAAAAAGCGACGAAAACATCGCGCACTTCTGGTCAGCGAACAGTGACGGCTCTCGCCCTTACTATCACGCTGCCGAAGCAGGTCTTCCTGCTATCACATTGATGCAATACTTGACGATTGAAACGGATGCAACGCTAAAAAGTGCGGCACTTCAAACTTTCGTCAACGCATTGAATTTTGAGCTACTTATAACGCATCAAGTCAATAATCCGTTCGGGTATCCAAGGCAGTATGTGAAAAATGTTGAGGGGGCAAAACGCACGAGCTTTTTTGTCGCTCAGCAAAACGAAACCGGCTATTGGTGGCAGGGTGAGAACGCACGTTTGGGCTCTCTCGCAACCATGGCATTTATGGCAATCTCGTTCATTGACGATGAATCTTTAAAACATCGTCTGAACACATATGGACAAAATGCTCTGAACTGGATTTTGGGTCTCAACCCTTATGACATGTGCATGCTCGATGGGCACGGAAGAAACAACCCTGATTACCTTCCTGAACTCGGCTTTATCAACGCCAAAGGCGGCGTTTGCAATGGGATTACCGCCGGGTTTGATAACCCGAATGACATCGCCTTCAACCCTGATATTCATAAAGACGACATGCTACAGAACTGGCGCTGGGGCGAACAATGGATCCCGCATGCCGGTTGGTATTTGCTGGCGCTGGCAGCACAAAAGCAAGCGATGAAAAACGTCACATCTCACGATAAGGCGCTTTCTCATGGCTAATTTCTTTTGTGGTGTGGATGGCGGCGGCACGTCGTGCCGTGCCCGTATTGTGAATGACAATGGGACAGTTGTCGGCGAAGCAAAAACCGGCTCAGCCAACATTTTGTTGGGCGTAGAGCTTGCGATGTCTTCCATTCAATCCGCAATTACACAGGCTGCAGAGCAAGCAGGTATCACTGACCTTTCTTGTATCTCTGTTGGCCTAGCACTGGCAGGGGCTGAACAAAAATCAGCATGGCTGGCGTTTATGTCTCAGCCACACCCTTATCAACACATGACGCTGAATACCGATGGTTACGGCGCTTGCATGGGTGCATTTAACGGTGAAAACGGTGCCATTGTGATTGCGGGTACTGGCTCAGTCGGCATTGTACTTCAAAACGGCCAGCAAGTGGTTATTGGTGGCCGAGAGTTCCCAATTTCGGATCAAGGTGGCGGCGCAGTGATGGGCCTTCGTCTGATCCAACAAACTTTACTTGCTCATGATGACTTACGTCCCTCATCAGCTCTGTCGGATTATGTTTTTGCGCACTTTAACAATGACCTAGACGAGATTGTTTCTTGGTCAAAAACAGCAAAACCTCGTGATTACGGTCAATTCAGTCCGAAGATTTTCGAATTGGCAATGCAACGAGATGCGCTCGCTATGGAGTTACTGCAAGGCTCAGCCGACGACATAGAACGCCTCATACTGGGATTGGCCCGTAAAGGCGCTTCACAAATCGCATTAATGGGCAGCATTGGTGAGCGCATTGTCGCGTGGTTATCACCTGCAGCTCAGAGCTTGCTGGTTGAACCCAAGGCGGATGCCATGGCCGGTGCCCTTTTAATGGCACACGGTAACCACAACCTCTACCCGCTTTCGAGATAAGCCATGAATTTTCGTTTAGACCTCAACGTGATTGACGTCCAGCAAAATGAAAGTCGCTTTGCGCTGGTACTGCACAATCTCTCAGAAACAAACATTGAACACTGGCAGCTAACGTTTAGCGTTAGTCGCTTTGTTCTTCCTACGAGTGTTTCGCATGGCACATTAAAGCAAGTAGGCAGTCTGTGTACGTTTGAAAGCGGACAGCCACTCAATGCCAATGATCACCTGTATGTAGAATTTAGCCACAGAACTAAGCCTTTCTCTCTTCATGACGAAGGCATCGCTGACGCTTGTTTGCTTGTTACTACCTCAACGGGTGTACAAGCTATTCCAGTCGAAACGACCACGATCAACCTTGGTGCGCAATCTCCTGAACGTGAGCCGCTATCGCTTCCTGAGCCGAAAGACATCAATCTCATTCCTCAGCCAAAAGCCATGGTGGTTAAATCAGGGCGTTTTGCCATTGCTGACGATTGTGCGATTGCCAGTGACGACGAAGACGCTAAATCTGCCGCGCTTTGGCTTTCAGAAGAACTGTCAGACCATCTACGTCGTGATATTTCGGTTAAACAAGAAGGCCAGATTCGACTCAAAAAAGACGAATCGTTAGCACCGTCGAAATACCGATTGAGCGTGTCCTTGAATGCGATAGTCATTACCGCATCAGACAAAAATGGCTTTAGCTATGGCGTAGCAACACTACTTCAACTGTTGCCCGTTCATGCTTCTCATCGCCATTACGCTGGGTTCGCGATCCCTTGTGTTGAGATTGAGGATCACCCTCGCTTTGGCTACCGCGGCATGATGTTGGATTGTGCACGTCACTTTCACCCGCTTCGTCGCGTGAAAGATCTGATCAACCAACTTGCACGCTTGAAGTTCAATCATTTTCATTGGCATTTAACCGATGACGAAGGTTGGCGCATTCAAATTGATGCTTACCCAGAGCTGACTGAAATTGGCGCGTGGCGTGGACCATTTGAAACCATCGAACCACAGTACACATCGCTGTCGAAGATCCACGGTGGCTTCTATACCAAAGATGACATTCGCGATGTGATCGCGTATGCCGCTTTACGTGGCATCACCGTCATCCCTGAGATCGACATTCCGGGGCACTGCCGTGCTGCCATCAAATCACTGCCGCATTTGCTCGTCGAAGAGGCAGATACGTCGGTCTACCGCAGTATTCAGAACTTCACTGACAACATTTTAAATCCGGGTATTGAAGGCACTTACACCTTCTTAGAAGCCGTGTTTGATGAAGTGTGCGAATTGTTTCCAAGTCCTTTCATTCATGTGGGTGCCGATGAAGTACCTGACAATGTATGGACTGAAAGCCCGTCATGCCAAGCCTTGATGAAAGAAAAAGGCTATGCAGACAGCAAAGATTTGCAAGGTCACTTGTTGCGTCATGTTGAGAAACATCTCGAAGCAAAAGGCAGAAAAATGCTGGGGTGGGAAGAAGTGGTGTTTGGCGACAAAGTCAGCAAAAACACCCTTGTCTTCACATGGGTCAATGAACAATCTGGCTTGGATTGTATTCGCAATGGCTATGACATTGTGTTGCAACCTGGCCAAGAAACTTATCTCGATATGGCACAAGATTTCTCGGCTGATGAGCCGGGAACAGATTGGGCTGCAAAGATACCGCTTGAAAAAGCATACCACTACGAGCCTTTTTCCCACTCAGACACCACTCAAAATGATTTTGAGAAGGTAAAAGGTATCCAGTGCGCACTTTGGTGCGAAATGACCAATACCCAAAGCCGCTTTGAATACATGATCTTCCCTCGCCTCTTTGCGATTGCAGAAGTGTGTTGGAGCGCCAAGGAACAGCGAGACTGGGCAGACTTCCAAGCCCGTCTTAGCGGACAACTACAGTACCTGGATCGTCTAGGTATTAACTATCGTCGGTAATAACTTCAATTTTTTTGATTTTGTAGAAGGAAATACGCCATGAATTACGGCTTCTTTGATAACGATAACCGGGAATATGTCATTACCCGTCCTGACGTACCGGCGCCATGGACCAACTATCTGGGTACAGAAAAATTCTGTACCGTAATTTCTCACAATGCGGGTGGTTATTCGTTTTATCAAAGTCCTGAGCACAACCGTGTCACTAAGTTCCGTCCAAACGGCACGTTTGACCGCCCTGGACACTTTGTTTACCTGCGTGATGATGAAACTGCAGACTACTGGTCAATCTCTTGGCAACCAGTAGCGAAGAGCCTTGAAGAAGCTTCTTACGAAGTGCGTCACGGTCTGTCGTACTCAAAATTCAAGTGCGAATACAAAGGCATCACGGCATCAAAAACCTTGTTTGTACCAAAAGGTGAAGACGCACAACTTTGGGACATCACGATCAAGAACGACGGCGACAAGCCACGTACGATCAGTGCATTCTCTTTCGTTGAGTTCTCATTCAGCCACATCCAATCTGACAACCAAAACCATCAGATGAGCTTGTACTCTGCTGGCACCTCTTATGAAGATGGCGTGATTGAATACGATCTGTATTACAACACCAACGATCACGATGGCTTCTACTACATGGCAGCGAGCTTCGATCCTGACAGCTACGACGGTCAACGTGACAGCTTCCTGGGCATGTACCGTGATGAAGCTAACCCAATTGCTGTTGAAAAAGGTCGTTGTTCTAACCACGTTCAAACCTGTTACAACCATTGTGGCTCTCTACACAAGCAATTCGTTATCCAGCCAGGTGAAGAAGTTCGCTTCGTTTACATCTTGGGTGTAGGTAAAGGCGAAGGCCAGCGTCTACGTAAGAAATACCAAGATCTTGCTAACGTTGATGCTGCATTTGCTGGCATTAAAGATCACTGGGAAACGCGTTGTAACAAGTTCCAAGTATCTTCGCCAAACGAAGGCCTAGACACCATGATCAATGCTTGGACACTTTACCAAGCAGAAACCTGTGTGGTTTGGTCTCGCTTTGCATCCTTCATCGAAGTGGGTGGTCGTACGGGTCTTGGCTATCGCGACACCGCACAAGATGCGATTTCTGTTCCTCACTCAAACCCTGCAATGACCCGTAAGCGTCTTGTTGACCTGCTACGCGGCCAAGTAAAAGCAGGGTACGGCTTGCACCTGTTCGATCCAGATTGGTTCGATCCAGCAAAAGCAGATGTGAAACCGTCTAAGTCACCAACGGTTGTTCCAACCCCTAGTGATGAAGATAAGATCCACGGCATTGATGATACCTGCTCTGACGATCACCTATGGATCGTGCCAACAATCATCAAGTACGTGACCGAGACCGGTGAAGAAAGCTTCCTAGACGAAACCATCCCATATGCGGACGGCGGTGACGCAACTGTTTACGAGCACATGAAAGCGGCGCTAGATTTCTCTGCAGAATACGTGGGTCAAACCGGTATCTGTAAAGGTCTACGAGCGGATTGGAACGACTGTCTGAACCTAGGCGGTGGTGAGTCAGCCATGGTTTCTTTCCTACACTTCTGGGCACTGCAAGAGTTCATTACTCTGGCGAAACACAAAGGCCAAGATGCTGACGTTCAGAAATACACTGAAATGGCAGCGAACGTACGCGAAGCGTGTGAAAAACACCTTTGGGACGAAGAAGGTGGCTGGTACATCCGTGGTCTAACCAAAGATGGCGACAAGATCGGTACAGCGCAACAAACTGAAGGTCGTATTCACCTTGAGTCGAACACGCTGGCTGTTCTTTCTGGTATGGCATCACAAGATCGTGGCGAAAAAGCCATGGATGCAGTTGATGAGAACCTGTTCTCTGAATACGGCTTGCACTTAAACTCACCGTCTTTCTCAACGCCAAACGATGACATCGGTTTCGTTACCCGTGTTTACCAAGGCGTGAAAGAAAACGGCGCGATTTTCTCGCATCCAAACCCATGGGCATGGGTAGCGGAAGCGAAGCTGGGCCGTGGTGACCGTGCAATGAAATTCTACGATGCACTTAACCCGTACAACCAAAACGACATGATTGAAAAGCGTGTTGCTGAACCTTACTCATACGTTCAGTTCATCATGGGTCGTGACCACGAGAACCATGGCCGTGCAAACCACCCTTGGCTAACGGGCACATCAGGTTGGGCTTACTTCGCAGTAACCAACTTCATTCTGGGCGTACAAGTTGGCTTTGATGGCCTAAGCGTTAACCCTTGTATTCCAACAGAATGGCCTGGATTTGAAGTAAACCGCGAATGGCGCGGTGCAACTTACCAAATCAAGGTAGAAAACCCGAACGGTGTAAGCAAAGGCGTAAAAACTATCACTTTGAACGGTGAAGTTGTTACTGGCGCTATCCCAGCACAAGCTGAAGGCTCTGTGAACGTTGTTAACGTTGTAATGGGCTAACAAAAAAAGGAGGGCACTTTTGCCCTCCTTTTTTATTCCTGTTTAGAAAGGAGCTCTATCATGATTCAATTTGGTACAGGCGGATGGCGCGCCTTCATCGGTGAAGAATTTACCAAAGACAACGTTCGTCTCGTGGCGCAATCTCTTGCGAACATCATGATCACCGAAAATGCATGTGATCCAGGGTTCGTGATTGGTTACGATCGTCGTTTTCTCTCTGACAAAGCTGCTGCATGGTTTGCAGAAGTGCTTGCTGCCAATGGCATCACTGTCAGCTTCATCGATAAATACGTTCCAACCCCAATCGTCATGTTCAAAGCAAAGCAGATGGAAACACACTACTCTGCGTGTATCACAGCGTCTCACAACCCTGCGGACTACAACGGCATCAAAGTGTTCATCCAAGGTGGTCGTGATGCAGACGAAATCATTACGGCAAAAATCGAAGAACAAGTCAGCAAGCTGAAAGCCGCTGATGTGAAATCCATGGATTTCGAAGACGCACAAGCCCAAGGGCTGGTTAAGATCATCAACCCAATGAACGAATTCGTTGATTCGATCATAGATTTTATTGATATCGAGGCGATTAAAGCCGCTAACCTTCGCGTACTGATTGACCCAATGTTCGGTGTGGCTAAAAATGCCCTGCAAACTGTTTTGATTTCAGGCCGTTGTGACGTTGACGTAATCAACGATGGCGAAAACCCAGGGTTTGGTGGCGTAATGCCTTCACCAAACGCTGCAACCCTTTACCGTTTGAAGCACATGGTTGCTCACGAAGGCTATGACATCGGTATCGGTACAGATGGTGATGCTGACCGTCTTGGTATCATTGATGAAAAAGGTAACTTCATTCATCCGAACGAAGTATTGCTGCTTCTCTATTACTACATGTTGGAATACAAGGGCTTAAAAGGCTCCGTTGTTCGCAACATCGCAACAACTCACCTTCTGGATAAAGTTGCTGCTGACCACAATGAGAAAAGCTTTGAAGTGCCTGTTGGCTTCAAACACATCAGCTCGCAAATGGAAGCGGATGATTCTCTGATCGGCGGTGAGAGCTCGGGCGGTCTCACGATCCGTGGCCACATCAAAGGTAAAGATGGCGTATTTGCTTCAAGTTTACTGGTAGAAATGATCAGTGTGACAGGCAAGAAACTGTCTGAAATGCTTGATGAAATCTATGGAAAATACGGCTATGCCTATACAGCAGAAGGCGACTGTACGTTCAAAGCATCTAAACGCGACAGCCTTTACAATCGTATCTATGTAGACAAAGAGTTGCCTGAGTTTGCTTACGAAATTGAAAAGGTTAGCTATGCCGATGGCTTGAAGGTGTACTTCAAAAATGGCGGCTGGGCACTAGCTCGCTTCTCAGGCACTGAGCCACTGCTGCGTATTTTCGTAGAATGGGAAGACAAAGAAACTGCGGAAGCACTTGTTAGTCAGATTAAGTCCTTCCTAAAAGTTTAGAATAATTATCAACTCGTTGATTTTAAGGGGTAGCCGTCGCTACCCTTTTTTGACTGCGCTTTAACGCATTACGCAATCACGATAAGACAATTCATCCCACACCAACATGGCATCTTTGCCTTTGGTATATAGTCCTGTTTCTTTATCTTCTGATTCATACTGAGCACCAGACGCCGCTCGAATTCTTGGTATTTCTCTTTGTACATCATTAATACGAATGACTGCAGTGTCTGATGTCACCATTGCATCGAACACAAAACCATCTTCGCACGTAAATTGGTGAGGCAACGTCGAGCTACAAGCCGTCACGAGTGTCGATACTAAACAAATACCCATCACTTTTTTCATCTCACTCTCCTTAAACTAAACCGCGACACCCATATGATTCCACGCTCATACTTATATGGCTATTTGGTTGGTCACAATGCGCAAAGTTATTTAGTCAAAACAGGCGAGAGTGCGAGAGTGCGAGAGTGCGAGAGTGCGAGAGTGCGAGAGTGCGGATTAGTGTGTCTTTGAGTTTCATTTTGATCAAGTCGTTGAGTGCAAATGCGCGATTTTCACTTAGCGTTTCCTTGGTCCGAGGACCCGCTCTTCCTGCCTTTTTCTCGTCACTCGCCTTCTCAAGTCTCGTTTCTGCTTTTCTTCAGACGTAAAAAAGCCCTGACCGTTAGGTCAGGGCTTTTTCGTTCTTTTTGCCTTCATCTTTTTCATAAAAAGATGAAAACGAATTGGAAGCCTGGCGATGTCCTACTCTCACATGGGGAAACCCCACACTACCATCGGCGCTGTTACGTTTCACTACTGAGTTCGGCATGGGTTCAGGTGGGTCCATAACGCTATGGTCGCCAAGCAAATCTTGTTGTGTTCCCCGCGCTCGCGAAAAACTAAAATCTGGGAAAATACTGACCAGCTTCGTGTCTCAATACACATTCAATGTTCTTCTTTGAGTCCGCTAAAACCCCTTGGGTGTTGTATGGTTAAG
>NZ_FOWR01000060.1 GCF_900115495.1 Enterovibrio norvegicus DSM 15893
GGAGGAAGTTCCCCTTTGGTATCAGGAAAAGCCAACTCAAGTTGGTCACAAACATTCTGAATCGAGCGATTGCGCAGTAATCCAATCCCTAAAACTAGCCAAACAGCCTGCTCAGCGGGAAAGCGACGTTTACGCAAAGAAGCGCGTCCGGTTTGTTTGACTGCTTCTTCAACCCACTCAAGAGGAATGTGTTTAGAGAATGCGTTGATAGGGTGGTCTTGGCAAAACTCAGCGGTGATGTGTAACTCTTTCAAAAACTCAGACATAAAAAATCGGCCTCAACAATGTTGAGGCCGATTATGAAGCCTGCGTAGGATCGTTCAATGACTTAAAACGATCGGCATTAGGGCGATCCCCGGCTTTCGATGGATCAGTGAAATGAATTATTCGCCTTTTAAGAAGGCCAAATCTAACGCGATAAATGCGTTTAACAAATCACCGGATGCTTTGTAGAACCCAAAGGCATCGTATTTATGGAGGGCCTGGCAGAACATATCAATCCATGGCAGCACCATGGTTTCAAGAAATGCTTGTTGCTCTTGCATCAGAGCTTCTTGCTTTGCTTCGTCCGGTTCGGCGTTCGCCATTACGATCAAATTGCCCATAAAATCTAAAACGACCGCGAGATGATCAAACGGCTCGTTAAAGTCTTTACGTTGTGCAATGCCGTACTTCTCCATCCATTGCCCCATTTCTTGCGCAGGTTTGTCGTTCAACAAACCACTTTCACCGATGTACATGGAGGCGTAAGGCAGGGCGCCGGTTTTCGGCGTGCTAAGGAACAAACCACAGAAATCAGCGGCCAGTTCTAGCTGTGCATCATCACGCGATTTCAATGATGTTAATGCTTCACGAAACGACGCGATCGGTGCTTTGAGTTCGTCGGTCATGGCGAGCACGGAATAATAGTTATCCATGTCACCGCCATGATAATTGTTGAGATCTTCTTGCGTTAGCTCGGTAGCGAACAGGGAAGACATCCACCAGTAAAATTCGGCGCGTTGTTCGTTGATGGCGATAAATTCTTGCATTGTCATTCCGTTGTTAGGGAAGGGCAGAGAGACGATGAGTGTTTACGAAGACAAGTGTATATAAGTTCGAGTAAAAAAGGGCAGCTAAGCTGCCCTTTTTCTTCACACTGTCTCTTATGCGATATCCATCGCTGGGAACAGTGGGTTCACGTCGTCTATCGCGATTGGGCCGCTAAAGCCCGTTACTGCTGGTACTTGACCTGTGAACTTCTCGATCTCAACCAATGCAGTGTGTGCAGAGGTTGCTTGCGCCAGTTTAGACGTGCCGATATCAACCGTCAGTACGTTTGGATCGCCGTAAGTACACAGTGTGCCCGGCTTACCGCCTTCCAGTGGTGCATACCATGCGCCTTCGTGGATGCGGCAAACGCCTGATTTGTAGTCGTCAGTCACCACAGCGCCAGCCAGTACTTGGCCACGGTCGTTAAATACACGAACGATGTCGCCAGACACAATGCCGCGAGCTTTCGCATCAGCAGTGCTGATGTAACAAGGCTCACGATCCGCTACCGCGTAAGTACCACGGTGCTCGTCAGACGAACACAGCTGCGAGTGCAGACGGTGGTTCGGGTGACAGCTTTGCAGGTGGATCGGGAATGTTTTCGACTTAGGACCGCCATGGCTACGCTCAACTTTTTCGAACCACATTGGGTGGCCCTGACAGTCGTCGTATCCCATGTCAGCGATAGTCTTACAGTAAATCTCGATCAACCCTGTTGCTGTGCCGAGTGGCTCAAGGTCTGGTTCGTTACGGAACGCTTGGTGGCGAACCCACTCTGAACCTTCAGGGAAGCTGATGAATTGCTCTTCTTCCCAGAATTTCACGAAGTTCGGCATACGCACACCGATACCACGGCCTTGTAGGCGGGCACCGTTGTAGATTTCTTCAATCCATTCCATCTTGGTCTTGCCGCCAGTGAAGGCTTCTTCACGGTCGAAGCGCGTACACAATTCACGGAAGATGTCGAAGTCATCTTTTGATTCAAACATCGGCTCAACGATTTGTTTCATCGCGATGATGCCTTTGTTCGAGTGGTTACCAAACTGCTCGATGTCGTTACGTTCGTAAGTGGTGGTCGCAGGCAGAACGATATCCGCGAAGCGACACGTTGCAGTCCACTGATGTTCAACGCTAACCACGGTTTCCAGATTACGCCACGCTTTGATCATACGGTTACGATCTTGGTGGTGGTGGAACGGGTTGTTACCACAGAAGATAGCCATCTTCATGTGTGGGAACTTCACGGTGTGACCGTTGAAATCAATGCTCGTGCCCGGGTTCTCAATACAGTCAACAAAACGTGCAACAGGGATGTACGTTGAGTAACCGTTGTAGCTGCCGCTGTGAATTGGATCAACGCCAGTCACAGAGCTGAAACCAGACATCAATGGACCTGCAGACGTAACGGTACCCGCATCGTTGTAGTGCCAACCGAAGCCGAAACCGCCACCGGGTAGACCGATTTGGCCCAGCATTGCTGCCAGAACCACGATCATCCACGCGTATTGTTCGCCGTGCTGCATACGCTGCAAACACCAGCCTGCGATGATTTGGGTACGACCATTTGCCATGGTGCGCGCCAATTCGCGAATTTGGTCCGCAGGGATGCCACAAATTCCTGCCGCCCACTCAGGTGTTTTCGCAACGCCATCTTTCTCACCCAATAGGTAAGGCAGGAATTGGTCGAAACCTGTGGTGTAGTCAGCAAGGAATTGCTCATCGTGCAATTTCTCTGTGTACAGCGTGTGCGCGATAGCCAGCATCAACGGCACGTCAGTTTGTGGGTTAACCGCAACCTGATTGCCACCGAAGAACTTGTAAGATTCGTTCTTCACTGGGTCAACGTGGATAACGTTGATTTCGCCGTTTTTCACTTTCTCAGCAAGCTGCTGGTAGTAACCGTAAACGCTGTGATCTGGGATCAACCAACCGACTTGTAGGTTTTTGATTGGGTCAGAACCCCAGATAACGATGTTCTTTGCGTTCTCTAGCACCAAAGGCCAAGAGGTTTGCTGCTCGTACACTTCCATTGCGCCTGCAACGTAAGGAAGAACAACTTGTGCTGAACCGGTTGAGTAGTCACCCATTTTCGCAAGGTAAGTACCGTGCAGGCTGATTGCGCGCTGCATCATGGTACCTGCGGTGTTTAGCTTACCGCATGACTGCCAACCCGAGTGACCCGCATACAATGCGCTTGGGCCGTAAGAGGTTTGAACACGCTCTAGTTCGTGGTGGAAGAAGTCCAGTGCTTGTGACCATGGCACGCGCACAAAACGGTTGTCACCGCGTTGTGTGGTGTCAGATTTCCAACCGTGCTTCAGCCAATCGATACGTACCATTGGGTACTTAACACGAGAAGGGTTGTATACCACTTCGCGTACGCCGTTCAGCATAGACGTTGGGTGCGGGTCGTTTTCGAACGCGACAGTGTCGATCCAAATGCCGTTTTCTACTTTCGCGCGGAATGCACCCCAGTGTGAACCGTGGATCACGTCACCAGAGAAGGTGTTTTTCGCGTCGGTAGCTGCCATCGCTGAGCGAGGTGCAAGCAGGCTGCTGCCGATCGCAACACCCGCACTTGCGGTTAGCATGCCTGATAGAAAGCGACGGCGAGATATGCCCTGAACGTGTTTTTCAGTCGCCATTTAGGAATCCTTATTCTTTAATCTTTATTGGGCAGGTGCGATGCACCTGCCGAGATATTCTTTAGTGCGAGTCAGCAAATGCTGATCAGTGCGCGCCTGCACCGCCGGTGTCACTACCGTGGTTCTGCAGATATTTCAGCAGAGTACGTTCTTCTGTTTTATTCAGACGGTAGTAAGCGCTCATCGCTTTCAGGCTCGAAATCCAGCCGTTTGCGGTGAAGTGACCAGGTGCCGGTGCTGCGTGACACGAGTTACACGTAGACGCGTACATTTCTGATGCGTAATCCCATACAGGTTCGATGCTGTCGAGTAGGCCGTCTTTAGTCACCCACGCTTCAACAGCCACGTTTTTCCATGACATGTTGGTTGCAGCGTCAACTTGCTCAGACATCACTACTTCGGTTGCTTTCACGTCGCCACGAACGGTTGCTTTGAATACACGTTTGCCCATGTACTCTGTCATCACACGGCCTTTACCGTTGGTTTCGATCCAACCTTCAACGCGGATTTTCAGCATATCGCCTTGTTCTTCAAGCACGATAACTTCAGACGCTGGAAGCAGTTGGCCTTCCACTTTGCCAGTCGCGTCAGCATTGGCGAATAGGCTCTTCTCGCTCAGCGAGTAAAGTTTCTTCGCACCAGCAGGTGCAACCGCAGAGGCAGTAAGGGTTTCAAACGTTTTACGGAAACCACCCGCCATGTTTGGCAATTCGTGCGCGATACCTTTATGGCATTCAACACACGCCATGTTTTCTTTCGCAGCAGGGATCATCTCTTTCATTGCTTGAACAGATTGCTTGCTGTGATCCATGGCGTCGTAGGAGTGACAGGTCGTACAGGTTTTGTAGTTCTCGTCAGCCATGCGATCCCACACTTTCTGTGCGAGCTCTAAGCGGTGTTCTTCAAATTTCTCAGGCGTATCGATTTTGCCAGTGATGAAGTGGTGGTATAGGTCGGTTGCAGCACCCATTTTGCGCCACACTTTACCCACGAAGTCTTTTGGTTGGTGACAATCCACACACTCAGCGCGAATGCCTTTCGCATTGCTGTAGTGGATAGACTGTTTATATTCCTCGTAGTTTTGCTGCATCGTGTGGCACGACGTACAGAACTCAGTACTCGAGAAAACCTCAAAGGTTTTGTTCATTGCAATCACACCGGAGATCGCAATAACGGCACCGACCAGTACCAGCGCAATGATTGGGTACTTGCGGCTAGGTTTCATCAGCTTTTGAAATAGCTTTTTCATAAAAATGGATACACCCATAGAGTTTTGCGCAGCCAAACAGTGGAGAGTTCTTTCCTCTAGGTCTTGAGAAACAGCCTGCTCACTTTAGCTACATGTTTTTGATGCGTTATTTCGTGTCGCGCATGTTAACGATCGGATGTGAATATGGTTACGCACACAAATGAACGGAATGGGGCGAGTTGTGAAAGGATGTGAACAGGGATTTTGGAAAAGTCGTTGCGCGGTGTATGCGTGCTTCTAAAAGTGCCGAAAATGTTGCGATCTGACACAAAATGCAAACTTGGTCGTGATGAGTCTCACGAATATCGAGTGACCTTCGTCATAGTAATGTGCAATAACCATGATATATATCAAAAAAAGCGACACTTTAGGTGGTACAGTGCGCTCCTTCGTGACGATTTGTGAACAGGGGCGACGTGAGCTATCACATTCTGGTCGTAGATGATGAAGTAGTGACCCGCACTATGGTGAGCGGATACTTCGAAAATCAGGGATATAAAGTCAGTCAGGCTGCTGACGGAAAGGGATTGCACAACATAATGAAAGAACACCATGTTGATGTGGTTTTGTTGGATATTAACCTCCCTGGTGCTGACGGCTTGATGTTAACAAGAGAGCTCAGAAGCCAATCAGATGTAGGCATTATTCTGGTAACCAGTCGTACTGATGCCATTGACCGTATTGTCGGCCTTGAAATGGGGGCGGATGACTATGTCACCAAACCGATTGAACTGCGTGAACTTCTTGTTCGTGTGAAAAACTTGCTTTGGCGCATTTCTCGTAGCCATAAAGTGGCCAATGTCGAGAGTTTGCGGAAGGAAGATGATAAAATCATGACCTTCAGTGGCTGGACGTTCGACATTAACCGTCGTGCGCTGACAAACAGCACCGACGCCGTTAAGCTCACCAAAGCTGAATATGAAATGCTGGTCGCGTTCACTGCAAACCCTAACAGGGTGCTCAGTCGAGAACGCATTTTGAATTTGATCAGTCACCGTGTTGATGCACCCAATGACCGTACAGTCGATGTGCTCGTGCGTCGCTTACGCAATAAAATAGAGGTAGATCCTAAGAAGCCTCAGGTGTTTATTACAGTACACGGTGAAGGATACATGTTTGCGGGCATTTAGTGACACCGCAAACAATGAGAGAACTATGAACTACATACCCTTTGAAGACTACAAACGTAAGTGGATTTTCACTCATCAATCCATGCCTGTGGCGGAAGAAGACCGTGCTGAAATAAAGCCGATGTCTGAAGATCGCGGTGCGCAGGCGTGGCGTGATTTTGTGAGCAAGCAAAGCCCGACGCCGGATCATTTTGGTAAGGGTGATTGGGCCATCATGAGCAGCGTTTGGGAAATCGAAGATAATTGGATGAACCCATGGGAAGAAGAAGCCGATCTTCCTGAAAGCGTAACGGCGTTTTTCAACATGGAAGACAATGGTGTTGTGTATTTTTGTTATGACAAAAATAACGTCATCGAAACTCGCTGGGGAACGTTCAGGAAATACTGGAAGAACTTCTTGTTTTACGATGATAAACCGCTACTCATTTCCAAGAAGAAGAAAGAAGTGGCGATGTTTGAGCAGAGCGGTGTGGTGAAGCTGGGTAAGAGACCTTAGTCGGCGAGCGTACTAGATTACGAGATTGTGAGATTACGAGATTGTGAGATTGCGAGATTGCGAGATTGCGAGATTACGAGATTGCGAGATTACGAGATTGCGAGATTGCGAGATTACGAGATTACGAGATTACGAGATTACGAGATTACGAGATTACGAGATTGTGAGATTACGAGATTACGAGACTGTAAGATTACGAGACTAGAGACTAGAGACTAGAGACTAGAGACTCAAAACTCGAAACTCGAAACTCGAAACTCGAAACAAAAAGGCAGGAAGTGTTCACTTCCTGCCTTTTTTAATTCATACGGTAATCTTATTGATGCGGCTTATTTGTAAAACGCTTCAACAGTACCTTTTAGGGTTATCAGAAGCGGTTGGCCGCGACGGTCTAGTGCTTTCGGTGACGGGATCTTCACCCAACCTTCGCTGATGCAGTATTCTTCAACGTCGAAACGCTCTTTGCCATTCAGCAGAATACCGATGTTGTATTCAAAGCACTCAGCAACGTGGTGTGGGCTGCGTGGGTTGCCTGATAGGCGATCAGGTAGCGTTGGTTGTGAAGTAGCGTCGTTCATAGTCATGACCTGTAAATTAAATAAAAAAAGCGCGTTATTGTAAGCAATATCCAGAACTAATAAAGCACAAATAGCGCTATACCCAAACAACGTGAAGATGCAGGACTCAGCGAGCTTTACTGACGTTGTGATCAAAGCGTCCCTTTGCCGATGTAGTGAGCGCCATCAAAAAGGGACAATACCGAGCATAGCGTCAGTAAACTCGCCAGAAGGGAGACCCTCAGAGCGTCCACTTCATCGTTAAATCCCTGTGAAATAGAATGACTATTCCTGCAAGAATTTGCCTTGAATTGAACACTCTGACGGCCTCTGACATCGAGCATTTTCAGGTTGCTTGGGTATACATATAAGCCGTCGCAGAGAAAGCAACCCGTTCAGTGTGCGTTGGGTTGAGGCTTATTAGCACTTTTCCCTCGACATACTTTCCTTGTTCACCAATACGAAATCAAAAAACCTCGTTGCCCGTGCGTTCACCTTTTTCAAAGGCGGTCAGGTTGGATAATGTCGTTTGAGCAATGTTCCCCAACGCTTCTTCTGTTAAGAAAGCTTGGTGCCCCGTAAATAGCACGTTGTGACAGGCGGAAAGACGACGGAAAACGTCATCTTGAATCACATCATTCGATTTATCTTCAAAGAACAGATCTTGTTCGTTCTCATACACATCAACGCCGAGTGAGCCGATTCTGCGGCTTTTCAAACCGTCAATCGCGTCTTGTGAATTAATCAATCCCCCGCGGCTGGTGTTAATGATCATCACGCCATCCTTCATTTTCGCAAACGCTTCTTTATCCAGCATGTGATAGTTTTCGCGCATGAGTGGGCAGTGAAGCGTTATGACATCCGATTGTGCATAGAGTGCGTCTAACGAGACATAGGTTGCGCCCAATGCAATGGCATCTTGGTTCTCGAACGGATCGTGAACCAAGATATTCATGCCCAGACCTTTTAAAATGCGGATGGTCGCCACACCAATGCGTCCTGTGCCGACAACACCGACTGTTTTGCCGTGGAAGTTAAACCCTGTTAATCCTTCAAGATTGAAGTTCGCATCACGCGTGCGCTGGTAAGCGCGGTGCACGTGGCGGTTGAGGCTCAGCATCAATGCCAAGGTGTGCTCTGCGATGGATTCAGGCGAATAGGCGGGCACACGCACAATTTGAAGACCGAGCGATTGCGCGGCATCCAAGTCAACTTTGTCATAGCCCGCGCAACGCATGGCGATGACTTTTACGTCGTGGGTCGCCAGTTCTGTAAGCACTTCTGCATCGAGATCGTCATTCACAAAGGCACAGATAGCGTCAAAATCTGACGACAGTTTGGCGGTTTGTGCGGTGAGGCGAAAATCAAAGTAGGTAAGGTCGTGCTTGTAATTGGCGTTGTATGTGTCGAGGGACTGTCTGTCGTAAGACTTGGTACTGAAAACGGCAACCTTCATGATGACTCCCTTTGAGGGTTTGAATGCGACTGAGTATTACGTCATAAGGAAGTGAAATGGTTTCACTACGAGAAAGATGGGCGAAGGGAAGGGTGTTTTCAACCATGTAACCGAAGAAAAACGAGGAATGCGTGCTACATGATGAATGTTTGTACGATTTTGATGGGTGGAATGGATATGACGGTTTTATCGCGTCATCTTTTCATCTGGCATGTAATTTGCTGCTATTTTTGTTATTGCCGCCTCGACATTGCCGCTTTTCCGACGTGATGACGAGCGTTTCATAAACAAAAGGATTTAGCATGAAATCGCTAAGGATTGTTGCTGTTTCAGCCATTTTACTCTCAGGTTGTAGTTACGTATCAACATACGGTGTGCACGCGAAGTTGCTGGGGGCAGAACACCAAATCATCGAGTGCCAGTATGAAGCGGCACTGGATACCTTGCAGCGATTCACTGTCGTGGGCTCGAACAAAGAGAAACAACACGCTTTCGAATACATGGGCGTGATCTATCAAGAAAAGATGGACCTTGAAGCATTTAATCACACGGTTGACCGATTTTTATTCAGTGACATGGGCCGAGGAAAAGACCGCGCAATGGTGATCACTGAGTGGAATGAAAAGCGTCGCGTGCTGCGAGAGCAACGTGTAATGGCGATAGGACAAGCAGAATGCGCGACGAACTTTGCTGCCCCATCATGATGACATCACAGAAAAGCCGTGATCCTGTTTCCATCCTTTTAGGTGAGTCGCATTTTTTTTCATCCTATTAATAGATAAAGAAACTTTCCTGTTTACCTCACAGTTTTCTTATTCATCAAGTACTAAATTAACCGCGTGTTCAAAATCAGTCAGTAATGCAAGGCCGCCACTTACCGACTGATTCTGAACCAAAAGACTTTCATTTCTTTCTGTTTGGTTCTATCAACTGAAAGGAATAAATGAGAGGGCAACCATCGGGTTGTCAGCTTAAAACACGAGAGAAACCAGCTCCGGTATTGGCCTACCGTGCTGGTTTTTTTCATTTCTGCCCTCTGAGTTTCTTTGTCGCACTATGAATAGCGATAAGGCTTGCCAGCTTGTTCCATCACACTTGCGTATTGTTTAAAGATATCGACAACCTGCTTCGCTCGTGGACTGGTTTCTGCCACTTCATCCCAGAACTTATAAGCTTCAAGTTCGACCTGTCGCCACTCTTCATCCGGGATGGTCGTTAACTGCATTTTCGTGCCACTGGTGCGAAGTTTTGCTTCCCCGCCCCAATACCAGTGCTGACGATAGTAGTGAGAGCTGTCCATCATCATATTGAACAAGATCTTTAAGTGTTCGGGTAATGCGTCCCACCGTTCCGAATTGGCAAAAAACGACCCGCACCAAGCACCGGAGATATTATTGGTGAGGAAGTAGTTAGTCACGTCAGCCCACCCAACGGTGTAATCTTCCGTAATGCCTGACCACGCAATGCCATCTAACTCGCCGGTTTGAACAGCAACTTCCACGTCTTCCCATGGAAGGGTGACAGGAATAACGCCAAAGCGCGTCAAAAAGCGGCCAGCGGTAGGGAAGGTGAAGATGCGTTTACCTTTCAAGTCAGCGAGACTTCGAATGGGCTCCACCGTCGCAAAATGACAAGGGTCCCATGAGCCTGCACTGAGCCACGTCACGCCTTTGACTTCGCCATAGGCTTCTTGCCAGATTTCCTTGAGACCATATTCTTCAAACAACACAGGCACATCTAAGCTGTATCGCGTGGCGAAAGGGAAATACCCCCCAAAGACGGAAACGTCGACGGGTGCGGCAATGGAGTCATCATCGCTTTGAACGGCATCGATGGTGCCTCGTTGCATCGCGCGGAACAACTCACCAGTTGGCACCAATTGGTCTGCGTAATACAGTTCAATCACCATTTCACCATTTGCTGCAATGTTGAACGCATCCACAGCCGGTTTGATGACGTGTTCGGCCAATGCCGGACCTGCATACGTTTGCAATCGCCATTTGATCGGCTCTTTGGCCGAGACCACGGCGGGTGCGCCTAACACTGCTGTGGCGCTCGTTGCGCCAACAATGCCTGCTTTTTTCAAAAAGTCGCGTCTGTTACTCATCGCTATGTCCTTATTTCACGTTGTTGTACTACGCACATCCATGTCACCAGATGCGCTTAACTCAATGACTGTAGGAGCTCATCATTTGCATCGACTGCTTCATCGAAAGTGTCAACGACTGTAGTGCCATTCCGGCAACCACAGCGCCACTTGTGGGAATGCCATGACTATGACCAACGCGAACATCATGATGAAAACAAACGGAATAATGGAACGATAGATGTCTTTAAGGCTAATCTCTGGTGGCGCCATGGCCCGCATTAAGAAGAGGTTGTAGCCAAACGGTGGTGTCATGTAGGCGATTTGACAGGTGATGGTGTAAAGCACGCCATACCAAATCAAATCGAAACCAAGGAGTTTTACTAACGGCACGTAGAGTGGAGCGACAATGACCAACATGGCGGTGTCGTCCAAAAACGTCCCCATCACTAAATAGGAGAGCTGCATGAGGATCAAAATTTCCCAGGGGCTTAAACCCAAGCGATTGACAAACAAGGCTTCGATGGCTTTGACGGCACCAAGGCCATCAAATACTGCACCAAAACACAGGGCGGCAAGAATGATCCACATGAACATGCAGCTGACTGAAAGGGTTTTTCGCAGTGTATTTTCCATCACATCTTTGGTTAAACGACGCTTTATGATGGCGGCCAATGTGGCAGCCAATGCGCCCACCGCTGAGCTTTCGACCAAGCTGGTCACGCCCAGCAAGAATAAGCCCGTCATCGAGAAGAAAATACCCAGGGGTAAGATGCCCGCCCGCAGCAATTTGAGTTTCTCTGCCAAAGGCACATTGCGCTCTTCTTTTGATAACGCTGGGCCAAGTTGTGGCTGCATTTTGCAGCGAACAACAATGTAGATAATGAACATGGTTGCCATCATCAAGCCGGGGAACACGCCTGCTAACCAAAGTTTGCCGACCGGTTGTCGCGCAATCATGCCATACAGCACAAGCACGACGCTTGGCGGCACGAGAATACCGAGCGAACTGCCTGCTTGAATCACCCCCGTGACCATGATCTTGTCATAGCCTCGCCGTAACAGTTCGGGCAAGGCAATACTGGCACCAATCGCCATGCCTGCCACACTGAGCCCGTTCATGGCCGATACTGCCACCATCAGCAAAATGGTTCCGATGGCAAGCCCGCCATGTATCGGGCCCATCCAGACATGGAACATTTTATAGAGGTCTTCAGCGATACCTGACTCGGAGAGCATGTACCCCATGAAGATGAACAAAGGCAGTGTCAGCAGCGGGTACCATTTCATCAATTTCATGGCGGCGCCAAAGGCAATCTCAGACCCGCCATCACCCCATAGCAGCAAAGAGGCAATCACTGCGACAGACCCGATGGCGGCGAATACGCGCTGTCCAGTCAGCAGCATCAGCATCATGGACGAGAACATCAACAGGGCGATCAGTTCATAACTCATTGGTTGTTCTCCTGATGTGTATTCTCTTTGTTGTCGGTAGAATTTTTGTCAATGCTCGGCATCCGTAACGTGGCAATATCTTTGAGCAAGACGGCGGTGGCTTGCAATATCATCAAGAAGATAGCGATGCACATGGTGGTTTTTATTGGCCACATATATGGTCGCCACGCAGAGTAACTGCGTTCGCCATATTCAAACGCATACGTGGTGCTTGAAATGCCGCCGTAAAGCAATACACCGAGATAGACCATGAGAAAGAGAACAGTAAAGCAATCAACGAGGGTTTTTGTGCGAGGCGACCAATCACCGTAGAGTAAATCCATCCGCACGTGTCCGTTGAGCTGCATGGAATAAGGCCCACCCAGCATGTAGTAAGCCACCATGGCAAATTGTGCCATTTCCAGTGTCCACAATGAGGGGAAGAAAAAGGTTTTAGAGATCGAGGAATAGACCAACACGCCAAGCATGACGAAAATCAGATACATGGCGAATCGACCAACGTAGTAGTTAATCGATTCAACAAATCGTACATAGGCCGCCAATGGCGAAGGCAGATAATCCAACGTTCTGTTGGCTTCATCCTGTGATATCTGCATTGTGTACTCCTGTTCTCACGATACTGATAAGTTGACAAACGTTAAGATTTGGCAGCGCTATGACGAAGAAATGCCAGCATCCAGGCTGTTACGCGTTCGCTGTCTGCGTGACGTGAAAGCGATGTTTGACCCGCTGAAATAACGTCTTTGGGAATACGATCACGCCGAAACTCCATTAAGTCGTGAGAATATTCACGGCTAAATTCTGGATGACCTTGAATGGCCAAGAAGTTGCCGCCCACGGTATACATCGATATGGGACAGAAGGCATTGCCCGCTAAGGGTTTGCTGTCGGGTGGCAAGATGGACACTTGGTCTTGATGGCTGACGACCAATGAAAAATTGTGAACATTGGGGTCAATCCAGCTTTCAGCTTGAGTGATGTCATCTTTCAGGAATGCGCTGGTGGCGATACCCACGCCCCAGCCATTCGTTGAACGTTCAACTTCACCGCCCAATGCTTGTGCCATCATTTGATGACCAAAGCAGATTCCGACAGTGGGTTTTTTAAGGGTATAAAGCGTAAGCACAAAGGCTTCAAAGCGTTTGATCCATGCCAGATCATCGTAAACGCTATAGCGGCTCCCTGAGATTATGTAACCATCGCATTCATCGATGTCTGAGGGATATTGTCCTTCCATAACGCGATAAAACGTCAGAGAGAGCGAGGGATCCGCTTTCAACAAAATCGATTCAAACATGTTGGGGTAGTTCAGATGGTCAACCTGAAGTTCAGGTGTCACATCGTCGCAGAGCAATACACCGATTCTCATGCGTTTCCCTCACTGATTCGCTGTTTACGTGCTTTGGCGATGGCAAGTCGTTACTGCGACTTGGCTCCCACTAGCTCAAATAATTGCCATTCACTGCGTTCATGAAGAGCAGGCTGTACTCTTCTGCACTCAAGGCGATGGGGTTGCCCCCTGCTGATGGGTCTTTCACGGACATTTGTCCGACCAGAGCCGCGTCTTCCACCGAGATGCCTATCTCACTCAATTGATGGGGGATACCCAGTTCTTCTCGCAGTTCAATGACCCATGCAAGAACGGTATCCGTGCCCGTTCCTTTGCGTTCTAATCCAAGATAATTGGAAAGGCGGCCCATTTTTTCTTCAATTTCATTGCGGTTGGCATTGAGAACATACGGCATCAAAATGGCGTTAAGCAGTCCATGGTGGCTGTTGTATAGCGCGCCTAACGTGTGGGCGAGTGCATGCATCGCACCTAGGCCTTTTTGGAAGGCTGTTGCTCCCATGCTTGAGGCCACCAAAAGCTGCATGCGGGCGTCACAGTCATTTCCATGTTTAAACGCTGTCGGAAGGTACTCTTTCACCAAGCGGATGCCTTCAATAGCGATACCTTCAGCCATGGGATGAAAGCTCGGCGAACACAGTGCTTCAAGGTTATGGGACAGGGCATCCATGCCAGTTGCAGCGGTTATTGAAGCGGGGAGTTCAAGGGTCAGTTCTGGATCCAGGATGACGTGTTTTGGCACCATGTTCGGATGAAAAATAATGACTTTCCGCTTTTGGCCTTCATGGGTAATGACCGATGCACGACCGACTTCGGAACCTGTGCCGGCAGTGGTTGGAATAGCAATAATGGGCGCTATGGCATCCGGGTTGGCGCGAAGCCAGTTATCGCCCACATCTTCAAAATCCCAGAGTGGATGTGACTGGCAAGCAGAAAGTGCAATGGCTTTGGCACAATCCAACGCTGAGCCACCGCCAAGCGCAATCACACCATCATGTTGCCCTTCGACAAAAACAGCATTTCCATCTTCGACATTCTGGCCGGTCGGGTTGCCTTGTACGTGGCTAAATAAAGCCACTTCAAGTCCTGCATTTGTGCACAAGTTGATGGCGGTTTGTGTCATTGACAAAGCCGCGATACCCGGATCTGTCACTAACAATGGATTGCGCATCCCAAGGTTTAAACATGCATCGGGCAAGGTCGAAAGTGCGCCCTCGCCAGTAACCATGGCGGTTGGGTAGTGCCAAACTGACAAACTCATACTCTCGACTCCTAGCGTTTAAAATGAAAAGATTTAGGACGGGTTAAATGCTCAAACCCAATCTGAGAGAGAGTGCAACCGCGTCCGCTGTTTTTGATGCCCACCCAAGCAAGTGCGGGGTCGAGATAATCACAGCGGTTTAGAAAGACGGTACCGGCTTCCACCTGATCAGCAAGGTATTCACCACGTGATTCATCTTCGGTGAAAATAGCTGCTGTCAGGCCAAACTCACTGTCATTCATGAGCGAGATGGCTTCGTCGTCATCGCGAACGGCTTGAATACCCAAAATAGGCCCGAAAGATTCTTCCGTCATTACACGCATGGAGTGATCGACATTGACCAACAGTTGAGGCGCGAGATAGGGCGTTCCTTGCTGACTTGCAGAAAATAACTCCTCATTAATGAGTGCTTTCGCACCATGCTGAACGGCTTCTTGGCTTTGCCCTCTCACAAAATCGGCGGCCGCTGTTTTTACCAGTGGGCCCATGGTGGTGTCAGGGTTGTCAGGGCGACCTAATCGATAATTGGTCACAAGTTCAATCGACTTAGCAACCACATCGTCAAACACGCTGTGGTGAACATATAAACGTTCCATGCCACAACATGATTGACCGGAATTAAAGAAGGCCCCATCAATCACGGTGTCGACGGCGTTGTTAATGTCTGCATCTTTGCGGATATAGGCGGGGTCTTTCCCTCCTAGCTCAAGGCCGACACTGATAAATCGTCCTGCGGCAGCGCGTTCAACAACAGCGCCGCCAGGCACTGAACCGGTAAACGCGACATGGCGAATTTGAGGATGCTGTATCACAGATTCTGTATCAGCATGGGTGAGGTGCAGGTATTGAAACACGCCTTCTGGCAGGCCAGCTTCGGTGAACGCTGCCACCATTCTTTCCGCGCAAAGTGGTGTTTGAACCGAATGTTTCAGCAACACGGTATTCCCAGCAAGCAGCGCGGGGACAATGGCATTGACGGCGGTGAGGTAGGGGTAGTTCCAGGGTGCAACGACAAATACGGTCCCCAGAGGAACGCGTTTGATGTAGCGCTTAAAGCCCGCCTTTTGTGGCAAATGGATAGGCGCTAATGCTTCAGGCGCGATGTCTATCATGTGCAAGGCACGTTCTTCGAACCCCGCGACTTCGCCTTTTGTATACGCGATAGGGCGACCCATCATCCATGTGATTTCTTCAGCAATTGCTTCACCTTGGCTGACGAAAATTTCAACAGCTTTTCGACACAGGGCTTGCTTGGTATCCAGTGAGAGGTCTTGCCAATGTGCTTGCGCACTCTTTGCCTTTTCAAGTGCATCATTGATTTGATTGGCGTCGGCAAATCTATCATCAACATACACACTGCCATCTATCGGCGAAATGGTTTGAAAACGTTCCATGTCAGTTCCTTTGTTTGGGAGTCACCACCCGCAGTTGTGATACCACTGCGGGAACGAGAATGTTCAAAGGGATCTAGATAATTTCGAAGTAGCGGTCGAGCTCCCAATCCGTGACATGTTTACGGAACTCACGCTCCTCCCATTCTCGTGACGCGGCGAAATGTTCAACGAAAGCCTCGCCAAGCATGCTTTTCGCCGCATCTGAAGATTTGAAACGCTGAGCGGCTTCCCAAAGTGTGCTCGGAAGCTGAAGTTCTGAGGGGTGATCTTGTTCATAGGCATTGCCCACAATACGCTCGGTGGGTTCCATCTTGTGTTCAATGCCGTACAAGCCAGATGCGAGAGCGGCGGCGAGGGCGAGATAGGGGTTAGCATCTGCAGCCCCTAACCGGTATTCAATGCGCTGAGATTTTTCAGAACCCGGAATGACACGTAAAGATGTGGTGCGATTTTCAACGCCCCACGTTGCGGTTGTCGGTGCCCAAAACCCCGGGATCATGCGCGAATAACTATTAATGGTTGGCGCAATCATGCAGAGGAACTCTGGCATGAGTTTTTGTTGTCCCGCCAAAAAATGTCGCTGAATGTCACTCATGTTTAGCTCGGCGTTTTCATCGTAAAACGCACTTTTCCCACTGGCTTTTTCTCTGAGAGATACATGAATGTGGCCGCTCTGGCCGGGATAGTCGTTTGTCCATTTCGCCATGAAGGTGGCCATCATTTCATTTTTCTGGGCGAGCACTTTCATGTAGGTCTTAAAGAGCGCGGCTTTATCTGCTGCATCTTTCGCGTTGTCGTAGGTGAGAGCAGCTTCAATGACGCCGGGGCCTGTTTCAGAATGGATACCTTCGATGGGGAAGTCCATGGATTCACCCATCGCGAGTATCGCTTTGTACAACCCTGAATAGGTGGAGTTGCGGATCATGGAATACCCGAACCAGTCAGGTGTGATGGTGCGGAGATTTCGAAAGCCTTTCTCCCTTGCAGAGTGTGGGGTTTCGTCGAACAGGAAGAATTCATATTCCAATGCCGCGTAAGCATCAAAGCCCATCGCTGCGGCTTTTTCTAATACACGGCGCAGCGTGGCACGCGGACAGACAGCTTCTGCGTCACCTTCAAATTCAGCGATAAAGAGCAACATGCCATCTTCATCTAACACTTCACGGCAGGTATCGGGAAGAACTCTTGCGCCAGCATCCGGGTAGCCTGTGTGCCATCCTGTGAATTTGGCATTGTCGTAGAGTTGGTCTTTGACATCCCAACCTAAAACGACATCACAGAAAGCGAAACCGCTATCGAGCGAAGAAAAGAACTTATCTTTCGACATGTATTTGCCGCGCATGACGCCATCATTGTCAAACAAGCCCACTTTGACGTGCGTGAGTTTGCGTTCTTCGATGATCTTTTTCGCATCCGCTGCTGTTTTTACGTCGCGCGCTTCCATTCTTGCTCCTTACTCATATCTGTAATGCGTCACTGGATCAGTGTTCACAACGATAGCCGAATAGGTGACGGTGAATTTTCAATGGCAAACTGTGTTGCTGTGCTTGTTTCGTTTGTTTGTCTCGCTGTATTTGTCTCTAGGTGCCAGTCTCGCCGAAAACGTGCCTCGTCGAGTATTCGTTTCGTTGTAAAACCAAGGATAGGAGATGACGTTGACGTTCGGCTACAACAATCACATTGAGTAAGACAAGACTATAAGCAGAGGTAATAGTGTTACCACGGTCAAGGCTATGAAAACTTCCCAACGCGGATTTTTCCGTCTAACCAGGGGTAATGCTGGTGGATTTTCGCAAGGAAGTGTTGCCGGAGAATAGTGCAGCTTCCTTCAGCAAGTAAGTCCGGCAAATCACCCAGTTCATTTCGTCGCGCGATCAGCGTTAAGTATCTATAAAAAATGTCTTTTTCTGGAAGAGGAAGGCAGCAGAGTTGATGACGAAACACCTCGCCCTGCATCAAACAAAGGGGGGTAATCAGTGCCCAGCCGAGGCCTTGCGCAACCGCTGATAAGACGGCAAACGTATTGTCGAATTGCATTCTATCGGGCACGTCCAAGCCTTGTTGATGCAGATACGTTTCAATCGACTTACCGATAAGACTTTGTTTGCTATATCGAACCATGTCCAAGCGTTTGCTTAGTGCAAGTAGCGACTTGCATGATTGAGCATGCTCTGAATGAAATTGCTTGGGTAACACCAAAACAAAGGGTTCTTTGAGGATTTGGTGCCGACGTAAGTTTTCCTGATTTTCGAGCGTATCATCAGAAATAATAATATCGAGGTTTCGACTGAGTAAGCCTTGCTGATGAAGATGTGAATAGCCCGTGCTCATGGTCCAGTTTTCGGTGTGCTTTTTGACAGTATCAATAATGGGCTTTCCGACCGTGGAAGCGAGCGAATCAACCATGGCGATCCGCACCAAATGAAGGCTATCAAAACTGCCTTTGGTCACGACATGCTGGGTTTTCTTTGCTTGTTCGAGAAGGTGGACGGATTGGTCATAGAAATACCGCCCTGCAACGGTGAGCTCAACAGGACGGACACTACGATCAAGTAGTTTTACGCCGAGATTACTTTCTAGCTGAGCAAGGATTTGTGAAACAGCAGATTGAGAAATGTCTAACTGTAATGAGGCTGCGGTCATGTTGCCTGCTTTGGCGGTGGTGATAAACACTTCCAACGATTTTAATTCAAAGCCTAGCGATCGCATGGATGTCTCCTACTTCAATGACACCTATAAAACATCACAGTAAGAAGACTAGCAGTTACTTAACAAAAGAGGCGTATACACTTTAAAGAGTAGAGCCGACGAATGCCGGCTCTGAATAGCCACCGACTTGATAGACACCCCTGAGTTAGACATGATAACTAACAGAGAGGTGTTTATGAGTGGTAAGAGATTTCCAGAAGAATTCAAAATTGAAGCGGTAAAGCAGGTCACCGAAAAAGGCCACCGTGTCGCGGATGTTGCCCATCGTTTAGGGACAACAACGCACAGCCTATATGCGTGGATAAAACGCTACGGCCCTGATGCTTCTCATCATCAAGCCAAGTCTGATGAAAGCGAAGAAATTCGTCGCCTCAAAAAGGAGCTGAAACGCGTCACAGAAGAGCGCGACATATTGAAAAAAGCCGCGGTGTACTTCGCA
>NZ_FOWR01000007.1:0-94799 GCF_900115495.1 Enterovibrio norvegicus DSM 15893
GTCCGGCACCTTCCTACAGGAAGTCGTGCTGAACGCCTCCAATGGCTACAAAGCCAATATCAACATCCCCGCAGGTCAAAATGGTGTAAGGATCTACGCCGACACGCTCAATGACAATGTCTACGAAGGTAACGAAAGCATCAAGATCCAAGGCGCGGTGATCGGCCAACAAGGTTGGGTGCAATCTCAGGCCTCAACCATCACCGATGAGGCAGACAAACCTACACTCTCCGTCATAAACACGAATACAGGTAACAAAGTCAACGAGTCCAATTGGGCCACATTTAGTATCAAACTCAGCAATCCCGTGGACCAAGTAACCAAGGTAAAAGTGAACGTCTTCACCGGTGCTGAGCCCGGCATTACAAACAAGGATTTAGGTGGGTACGAGTATTGGACAGGCTCAGCCTGGGCAAACTTCAAGAGTGGCAGCAAACTGACTATAGCGGCCTTCCAAACCGAGCTTCAGATACGGGTCAAACCTGTCGATGACAATAAAGCTGATGGCAACGAAACACTGATTATTAAAGCTAAACCTATTGGTGAAGAGACTCATATTCATAGCGGCGAAGTACAAGGTTCAGTGCTTGTCGTCGACAAAGGATACCAGGACACCAGCAACTCCAATTCTGGCCATGTTCACTGGCACATTGATGGCGGTGGTGCTCAACACTTAGTGGGGAATGGTTGGCGTCCAAACGAAAAAGTGACGCTTTTTGGCCCTGATGGATCCAAAACGGTCGTTTATGCCGATAATTTCGGTAACTTCCACCTTAGTGGGGATAACTTATATACCGCAACAGGTACGCTGACAGCTCGTGGCAGAGAGAGTGGCGACTCCACTGATTACATTACTCCAAATATCACTCCTATCGTCCTGGACTTGGACGGTGACGGTATTGAAACCAGTGATGTTACAGAAGCGCCTGTCAGTTTCGACTATGACGGCGATGGCGAAAAGATAAATACAGGTTGGGCTTCTGGTGGAGATGGCTTACTGGTTCATGACATTAACAAAGACGGCCAGATCAACGACGGTTCAGAACTTTTTGGCTCAAACACTCTTCTTCAAGACGGCACCACTGCTGCTGACGGCTATGAGGCGCTAGCGCAACATGATGCGAATGCTGACGGTGTCATTGATGAAAACGACGCTGTCTACGCTGACCTAAACGTCTGGGTAGACAAGGACCAAGATGGAGAAACCGATGAAGGTGAACTCCTGAGTATGGAAGATGCTGGCGTCGCGTCAATCAACCTAGATGCACAAACCACGGATGACGAGCAAAACAATAATATCATCGGAAAAACATCCACTTACACAACCACAGATGGCGAAGAACGTACCGCTGCTGATGTTTGGTTTGCGACTCAACAAAACGCCGAAGAAGAAACAAACCTTACCGGATTGATTGAGGAGCACAGCATCAGTGGGCTGGACAGTAGCGAGCTCGTTTGGCATAGCGAAGACGTCGCGGATCACCCTTGGTCTGACACTGTCACAGATTTTAACGTTGAACAGACTCATCTTGATCTCTCAGATTTAGTCCACGACAAAGAAGACCACCTGCTGACTGAATCAGATGTAGACATGTTCGAGCAAGACGGCTCATTAGTGCTCCGAGTCGACACAGATGGAGATCATACATGGAATCAAGAAATTATCCTTCAGGATGTGTCACTGCAGGATATTGTCGACGAAAACGGTGTAATAAAGAATGGCGTGTTTAGTGATGACAACGTGAAAGAGCTTTTCCAGAAAGCTGCTGCAACAGATGTCGTTGAAAATACGTCTACTCACCTAGATGACCCAACTATCGATCACCACTAACTAAAGGCGGTTTATCGTGCGATTAGCAGATAATGTAAAAGCTCAGTGGAGTATTCCCGGATCCGTCCAAACCACTGAAGACCCATTGTTAGATTGCTTGGTCATTCTCACAGAGTACTACGGTTCGCCGTGCTCCCGAGAAGCGCTAGTAGCGAGTTTACCTATGAGGGATGCTCGCCTGACACCAGACATATTTCCACAAGCATCATCAAGAGCAGGGCTGGTATCAAAAATAGTGAGAAAGCCGCTTAACACTATCGGTGAAATGCTCACTCCTTGTGTTTTGCTTCTAGCGGACCAAAAAGCCTGTATTTTACGATCATTAGACAGCGAAACGGGTACTGCACTCATCCAGCTGCCTGATACTGGCGGTGAAAGTGAGATCAGTTTCGAGGATCTAGAGTCCCAGTATGTTGGCTATACCATACTGATTAAGAAACAATTTCGCGGTGATGAAAGCGTCGACATTCATCAACATACTAAGAAAGGACACTGGCTTTTTTCTATGTTGAGAGAAGCCGCCCCCATCTACAGAGAGGCGCTACTTGCGTCTGTCGTTGTGAACATTTTTGCGCTTGTCTCTCCCCTATTCATGATGAATGTGTATGACAAAATATTACCGAATCAAGCATTCGAATCCTTATGGGTACTTGCAAGTGGCGCTGCTTTGGTATTTTCGTTTGATTACATACTTCGCTACGTAAGAAGTATGCTCATCGACAATGCAGGAAAGAAAATTGATATCGTCGTTTCTTCGCGATTATTTGCCAAATCCATAGGCATACCCCTTGAGAAGCGCGGCCCCAGTGTCGGCGGTATGGCAAAGCAAATCAGTGAGTTTGACAGTGTAAGAGAAATGTTGACCTCCACAACAATTACAGCGTTGGTCGATCTGCCGTTTGCCATTTTTTTCCTTTTTATCATCTACATCTTCGCAGGTGATTTAGCCGCTGTACCTTTAATGTCGGGCATTATCATCATTGGATACGCATTCGCGATTCAGCCAAAACTTCGAGATGCCATAGAGGAAAGCAGCAAGTTTGCAGGCTTGAAAAATGGGCATTTAATAGAAAGTCTCTCGGCGATGGAAACCATTAAAGCGAACTTAGCTGAAGGGATCGTACAAAAAACTTGGCAACAAATGATCGCCCACTCGGCAACGTGGGGATTAAAGGTCAAGAAAATATCACAATCCGTGTCATACCTTGCCACCTTCGTTACTCAAATGACGGCCGTCGTCGTTGTTATTTTCGGTGTTTACCGGGTCTCTCAGGGTGATATTTCAATGGGTGGAATCATAGCTGCAGTTATGCTCTCCAGCCGGGTCGTCTCCCCGATGGCACAATTGGCCAACCTCCTCACCCGTTCTAACCAAACAATGAGCTCGCTACGCCAACTTGATGCGTTAATGGAACAGAGCGACGAGTTCGAAAATAAAGGCCATTTGATAAGTCGACGCCAACTAAAAGGACGAATCGAATGTTCGGCCGTCAGTTTTACCTATGAAGAAACAGAGGAGCCTGTTCTTTACCCTACGTCCTTGGTAATAGAAGAAGGCGAAAGCGTCGCCATTATTGGAAAAAACGGCTCCGGCAAAACCACACTACTTAAAATGTTCGCGGGGCTTTACCAACCCACTCAAGGCAGCCTGAGATTCGATGGCGTGGATTCGGGGCAGATCCATCCTGCGGATCTTCGTAGAAATGTAGGCTATATGCCACAAGACATTACGTTATTCCATGGCACTATTCGCGACAACATTCTCTTTGGCACGCGTCAAGTCACTGAACATCAACTTATTCGTGCGGTACAACTCTCTGGTGTCAGTCAATTTACGTCATTGGATTCTAAAGGCTTAGACAAGCAAGTTGGCGAAAGAGGCGATGCACTCTCAAGAGGACAACGTCAAGCTGTCGCGTTGGCACGCTCTATTCTTAACGACCCCTCAATTCTCCTTATGGACGAACCCACATCCTCCATGGATGCTTTTGCAGAAAAACAATTCCTTCGTGCCATGCACCAAGTCAGTAAGGAAAGAACGCTTGTCCTTATCACCCACAAAATGTCATTACTCGAGATCGTCGATCGTGTCGTGGTTGTCGACAAAGGGCGCGTTTTCCTCGACGGCCCAAGGGAAGTTGTACTAGAGAAACTGTCGAAAGGCCCAAACGTTGGTAACGACTCGAGAAGGCAGGCTAATAATGAAAAGTAAAGATGATCGTGAACACCTAGACATGGCTGATGATATTTATGGCGCAATGATGATGGATGTGCCTCGTCGGTACCGCGTTGTTGTGTGGGTGCTCATCATAATGGTTGCTTCTTTCATCGTATGGGCGTCGATTTCATCACTCGATCAAGTCACTCGGGGTGAAGGAAAAGTCATCCCCTCCTCACAGGTGCAATTGATTCAAAGCCTTGATGGCGGTGTGTTACAAGAAATGTTTGTTAAAGAAGGCATGACGGTAAAAAAAGGCATGCCTCTGGTACATATTGATGACACCCGGTTTCGCTCAGACGTTGCACAACAAGAAGAAGAAGATGCAAGCCTTAATGCCAACATTATTCGGTTACAACAAGAGTTAAATAGCATCGAGCTAAAAGGATTAGACGTAAACTGGCAGGATCAAATTCGCATTAGTCCCGCTATCTTAACATTCCCTGATCTACTTATTGAGCAAGAACCGGAACTGCTTAAACGTCAGGCTCTTGAATATAAAGGGCATTTGGATGATATCAAAAATAAAATCGAAATACTGTCCCGTCAGGTTCTTCAAAAACACCAAGAGATTAGAGAGTTAAGAACCAAGATAAAAACATTGGAAAGCAGTGCCAAATTGGTGGCGAAAGAGTATGAGCTCACAAAACCCCTCGCAAAGAAAAAGATCGTCCCTGAAATTGAACTGCTCAAGCTACAACGGCAAGTGAATGATATGCGTGGCGAAATTGCTGCCTTATATCAACTTCAACCAAAGCTTAAAGCACAGCAGGACGAGGCCATATTTAAACGGCGTGAAGCAGTACTTTCATTTCAAAATGACAATCGCACGCAAATTAGCGAACTCGAGGCAAAGCTATCTCGCCTTCAACAAGCAAAAGTAGGCTCTCAAGATAAAGTCAACAAGGCCATTATTACCTCCCCCGTCAACGGCACTATAAAAACCATTCATATCAATACGCTAGGTGGTGTTATCAGGTCGGGAGACGACATTCTTGAAATCGTACCGACTGAAGATCAATTGCTTATTGAAGCGAAAATTCTCCCCAAAGACATTGCATTTCTTCACTCAGGTTTGCCTGCTGTTGTAAAAGTCACAGCCTATGACTTTACACGTTATGGCGGTTTGAAAGGGAAACTGGAGCATATTAGCGCAGACACGACGCAAGATGAAAAAGGTAACAGCTATTATCTCGTCAGAGTAAGAACTGATGTTTCAAACCTATCAAAAAATGACGGCACCTCACTGCCTATCATTCCAGGCATGCTAACAAGTGTCGACATCGTTACAGGGAAACGAACAATACTAGATTACATCCTTAATCCAATTTTACGCGCCAGGGAGTCGGCGCTTCGTGAACATTAATAGAGAATTTCCACAGGAGCCTATAACAATGCTTAAGTATAAAAGTATCAAACGCTTCATCGAACTACTCACTTGTTCTTTTGTCGTATTTCTGCCGACAACAAGTCATTCAGAAACATTGGAGCAAGTTGTCGCAAAGTCGCTGAACTCTAGCCCCGAAGTAAGACGCGCATTCAATGCCTACAAAGCACAACAGGAGCAAATAGGCCAAGCTTTTGCAGGATATTTACCCACGGTAGATCTTACTGCGGGTTATGGATGGGAGCAAAGTAACAGCCCTTCTACACGTGCTGCGGGTAGAAAAAACGATGAACTTAACCCCGGTGAAGCAGGAATCAGCATACGACAAGCATTGTTCAGCGGTTACCAAACCCAGAATGAAGTTAATCGTTCTAAAGCAGAAGCCAGTTCAGGTTACTGGAATCTTATTGCTACGTCTGAAGACCTGTCCCTAGAAGCAGTGAAAGTCTACATCAAGTATATTCAGGCAAAAGAAGTCGTCGCCCTTTCAGAAGACAATTTAGACAGCCACAAGATCATTTTCGGCCAAATCAAAGAAAAAACAGATTCAGGACTCGGCTCATCCGCTGACTTATCTCAAATCACGGGTAGATTGGCGCGCGCCAACTCGAACTTGATCGCAGCAAAAAACAACCTGATGGATGCAAAAAGTAACTTTGTAAAAGTTGTTAATCATGCACCTAAAAGTCTCAGCACACCAAAACCGGATGCCAGTCTTGTTCCATCTAACTTGGAATTTGCCATCTCTGCAGCGCAAAAAGAGCACCCTACCCTCAAACTGTCTAACTCAGATATTTCAGCCGCTCAGTATCAACGAGAAGCTTCCAAATCTTCCTACTACCCGCAAGTGAGCTTAGAGCTCAACGGAAATTGGAATAACGACATAGGCGGCACATTAGGACATGACAATGATGTTCAAGCGATGCTGCGCATAAGCTATAACCTCTATAACGGCGGTCGTGACGAGGCATTTGAAAGAGAAATGGCTTATCGGATTGGGGAATCAAAAGAAATAAACGAGAAGGCAGCCAGAGACGTTATAGAGGGCACAACGTTAGCGTGGAATGCACACATTTCACTGAATCAACAGATGCTGTTCTTGAAAGAGCATGTCATTGCAGCAAGGGAAACGCAGAGCGCGTACAAACTCCAATTTGGATTAGGTCAGCGAACACTCATTGATTTGTTGGATTCAGAAAACGAATTGTTTGAGTCGAGGAAAGACTATCTCGCCGCCGAATATGATTACCTCATTGCTGAATATCGTATTCTTCATTCTACAGGGCAACTGCTTTCATCTTTGCGAGTCCAGCATCCTGTCGATTCTCAATCAGACCATCAATAAGGCTGACACACGATGAAGATTTTACTGTTCACACTGTTTGCAGCCCTCCTTTCTGGATGTGCAGGAAAAGAGATAGAGACATTCCCAGAAAACTTTGCACAACCCAGTGATTTGAGGGATCTCGATCTTGATGGCGTCATCGAAGACAGAGAAAAATGCGACGACACAATAAAGGGAGCCATCGTCAACAATGATGGTTGCTCAGGCGTAAAGACGGTCAATGAGCGCTTTACCTTAAACATACTTTTTGCGAATGGTTCGTCCTACATCCACCCTAACTATTATCCAGAAGTGGCAAAAGTGGCTGACTTCATAAAAAGACATCCCTACACCGATGTCATCATAGAAGGTCATGCTAGCGCGACAGGCCCAGCAGATATCAACAAAAGATTATCCCTTGAACGCGCACAATCAATTAAAGCATTGCTATTATCGAGATATGGGATAGAGCGAGCCAGAATACAGTCGATTGGGTATGGAGAAGATCAATTATTGGATACTGCAAATACACCAGAAGCAGACAAGCGTAATCGACGTGTGGTTGCAGATATGCGCGGAAGCGATAAAAGAACACCATTAAAGTGGACCATATACACACAATTGGAAAACTAAATTACAGATGGAACTAAGCATGACGATAACTAACAAAATTACGCTTGTTGTGATTGGAATACTTCTGCTCCTATGTTCAGTCCTTGCTGTTGCTGAGTTTTCTATCAACTTAGCCTTTCTTCAGCAAGAAATGCAGCTCCAAGCTCAAAGCGCGATGCAAAACCTTAGCATTGCTTTAATCCCGATATTGGAGACGGGTGATAAAGAGAAAAGTGAACTGTTTTTTTCGACAGTGATGTCAGAAGGAACAAGGCTGAATGAGGCGACGCTTAAGTGGATGTTTGATGATGAGTTTCAGAATTGGTCGCATCAGACAGGCATAAACCAAAAAGTGCCTGAATGGTTCATGTCTTTGGGGTTTGTAGAACCGATCTCATTAACATCAACAATTAACAACGGCTGGACAGATCTTGGCACTTTATCCATCACCGTCACGTCCGATTATGCCTATTTAGCGCTTTGGGAACTGTCAGTACCTTTCACGATTTTTGCTATCGCAGTGATTGTTGTTGCCACCATTCTCGTGAGAGTGGCATTAAAACGCGCGCTCTCTCCTGTCGTTGCCATGACAAAAGAAGCCAAGCGTATTGCCCAATTGGACTTCTCAGCCAAAATACCTACGCCAAAAGACACGGATTTACGTGAACTCACCCATTCTTTCAATGACATGTCATCACAGATCCAAAATCTGTTCGACACACTAAATGAAGAGATGAATGCACTAAGACAAAAATACTTGTTCGATCAGGCATCAGGTTTCCCAAATAGGAGTTTCTTGATGCGGCAACTCGAAAGTTGGCTCTCAGAGGGCGACTGTGGTGTTCTCATGTTCGCAAACTTAAAGTGGCTAGAAGATGTGAAACCCAATGAGGGCAATAAAAGCCTCAATGACAGCTTAGCCGCGTTAAGAAAATCACTGGAAAAGGTGTTGCCTCACTCTAACGATGCATTTGCTGCCAGAGTCGGTAAATCAGAGCTCGCCATATTTGTTCCGAGTGTTCATGAGAAACAAGCGCGCACCCTTTTAAGCGCCCTTATCAGAACGTTTAGCAATGAAGTCATCATGAGTGGCCTCTCTTCAGCGAACGCATTTACTATTGGGATTGCAGAGAAAAAAAATGACGACACAGTTGCAACGCTTCTTTCTCGTGCAAATACTGCATTACAGGAGGCAGAAGAGTCCCAGAAAGTCTTTTTGTTTGCGAGTGCTGGTGAAGAATTGTCTTCAACGCAAATCGACAGCGGCTTAGAGTCAGCTATCAACGCCAACACGTTTGGGTTCAAACTGCAGCCAATCCTCTCGAAACAGTCTCACGAGATACAGCACTATGAGGCTTATGCGCAAATCCCAATGGATAACGAGTTTGTGCCCGCAAAAAACCTTGTTTCAGACCTCTCTAGGCTTTCATTGTCCAACAAGTTTGATCAATCGGTTGTCAATCAAATTATTGATGTTCTGAAAAGCGATATGACGTTTAAACCTGTCTCCGTAAACATCACGGCAAATAGCGTCAAAAATCCTGAGTTTGTAAAATGGCTCATCAAAACAGTGAAAAAGAACCAGCTCCAAGAGCGTTTGCTTTTTGAGTTTGCTGAAGCCGTGGTTTGCCTCAGCCCAGAGGATTGCGAAGTAACCTGCCAGCGCTTTAGAGAGGCAGGTATAAAATTCGGTATTGACCGATTTGGACAACATCTCTCCTCTGTGTCCTATCTCAGAGCCTTGAAACCAACCTTCGTAAAACTAGACCACTCTTTTCTACAAAATGGAGAGGAAGACAATAACCACTTGTTGCTAACACCAATGATAAAAATGGCATCCAGTCTTGGTATCGAGGTCATCGCCTCTGCGGTTGAATATAAACAACAACTTAACCATTTATCTAACACCAACATTGATGGCTACTTTGGATACATATCGCCGCCAGTGGCACTCGAGTCATTAACATGCGACGTGGCAAAGAGCGCTTAGAATACATAATCACTCAATCTAAGTAAGAGGTTTTGGCCTCTTACTTAGGTTTTATATTTAGTCACCAAGGAAATAAGCAACTCAAAAACTCACCGTGTAAAATCACCCAACCTAGGCCACTACACACGACCTAGCAATAACACTGACATTCCCCGCTTCGACCTCACTCTCACCTAAAGAAACCGTTAACCATTCCTTCACTCAGCTATGGCATTATCCCTTGTATTTCCATCACGCCTGCACTGCCAAAGGCATTCGAGCTCAAGGACGACAAAGTGGCCGTTACACTCCGAAAAGCACAACGAGACGATGTTGATGAGATCGCTTCAATACATGTTGACTCGTGGAAGGCAGCATTTACGGGCCGTATGCCCCACAACTATATCGAGAGTTATACCCTGCCACGCCGAGTGACCGAATGGCATCAATTACTTACGAATAATGCAGAAACCGTGGTTGTCGCGGAGTCTGGCGGCAGAGTGATAGGTTTCCTCTCTTTCAAGATCAGCCAAACACATGAGAATGCCATCGAACTGAGCAAGCTATACCTTTGTCCTAGCGCTTATGGAAAAGGCGTTGGCAGTTTGCTGATGAACTATTTGGAAAAGGAAGTGGCATCCCATCATGTTCATCAGATAACACTCTATGTCTTAGACAATAATGACGCAGCGATAAGGTTTTATACAAAACAAGGTTTTGCGTTTGCAGAGGGTGCCGTTTCAACAGAGTTTGAGGGCGAAGTGATTATCGATTTATTGATGATTAAGCACTGCTCTATCTAGTTTCAACATCGTCCGCGACGGGCCTTTACTCATCCCCCTTCCAAGGACAAGTCTAGAAGGGGGTGTTGGCGAGAGGAACCAACAACCCACCACATGAATTTGAATACAAAACTTAGCCCGCTAACTCAAAAACTGACGAATATCTTCGAGACTTGCAGGATCATCAATGGTCGATGGGACAGTGTAACTCTCGCCGTCGGCAATTTGTCGAATGATGCGTCGGAGGATTTTACCCGAGCGTGTTTTTGGTAGCCTGTCGACAACAATCGCACGTTGGAAACAAGCCACAGGTCCAATTTCATTTCGCACCTTTGCTACCAGCGCGGCTTCAATATCACCACTGACTGACACATAACCGTCTTTTAGCACCACTAAACCTAATGGAACCTGCCCTTTTAAGTCGTCATACACGCCCACCACGGCACACTCGGCAACGGCTTCATGTGCCCCAACGATTTCTTCCATTTCCCCTGTCGATAAACGGTGACCCGACACGTTGATCACATCATCGATTCGACCCATCACGAAAAGATAGCCTTCTTCGTCCATGTAGCCACCGTCACCGGACACGTAATAGCCGGGAAATTGCTGCAAATAGCCAGATTCAAACCGATCATGGTTTCGCCAGACCGTGCTCAAACAACTTGGCGGTAAGGGGCGTTTAATCGCGATAAAACCTTGCGTATTGACGGATTGACGTTGGCCTGACTCATCCAAAATCTCGACATGAAAACCCGGTGTCGGTTTAGTGGACGAACCAGGCTTAATCGCAAAGGTTTCCAGCCCGATCGGGTTAGCGCTTATCGCCCAGCCCGTTTCAGTTTGCCACCAGTGGTCAACCACAGGGCGCCCTGTTTTTTCTTCCACCCATTCAAGCGTGGGCGGATCCAGACGCTCACCCGCCATAAAAATATGGCGCAATGCAGACATCGGATACTGCGGAACATGAACACCATCAGGGTCTTCTTTCTTGATGGCACGAAATGCTGTCGGTGCAGAAAACAGCACAGCGACATTGTAATCATCGCACACTCGCCAAAATGCACCGGGGTCCGGCGTTCTCACAGGCTTCCCTTCGAACATGATAGTTGTACAGCCATGAATCAAAGGCGCGTACACAATGTAGGAATGACCGACAACCCAGCCAACGTCCGACGCCGCCCAATACGTTTCACCGGGCTTTACATCATAGATGGCAGACATGCTGTATTTCATGGCGACAGCATGACCGCCGTTATCACGCACCACGCCTTTCGGCTTCCCTGTGGTGCCTGATGTGTAGAGGATATAAAGCGGGTCGGTGGCATTCACTGGCACACAGTCATGAGGTGCCGCCTTTTCAATCAAGGTTGACCAGTCAGCATCGCGCGCGTTATCCAAATTCGCGGGGAATTCTTGTCGCTGGAACACCACCACATGTTCAGGTTTCCAGCGGCTATCCATCACAGCGCGATCAACCAAAGGTTTGTAAGGAATCACGTTGCTAACTTCAATCCCGCACGATGCGGTCAGAAGCACTTTAGGTTCAGCATCTTCAAGGCGCACGGCCAATTCATTAGGCGCAAAACCACCAAAAACGACGGAGTGAATTGCCCCTAAACGTGCACACGCCAACATCGCTATCGCCGCTTGGGGGATCATCGGCATATAAATGACCACACGATCGCCCTTTTCTACCCCAAGCGCAGCCAACATGCCTGCACACTTCGCGACTTGATCGCGCAAAACCGAATAGCTGTATTGAGCTTTCTTTCCTGTAACGGGCGAATCATAAATCAGTGCAGTTTGATCGCCGCGCCCATTCTCAACATGATAATCCAACGCCAAATACGCCGTGTTCAGTTCACCGTCAGGAAACCATCGCTCAATGCCGTTGGCATCTTTTTCAAACGCAACGTTTGGCGGTTTAAACCAGTGGATTTGTTTGGCTTGTTGCAGCCAAAAAGAGTCAGGAGTGTCAGTGGCTTGCTGAAAAGCGTGTTGATAGGCGGACGTCGTCATGTTTCTTGCCTCTAGGTGAACGCGGGTTTACTCCCCCACGATGACCATGAGGAAATCACCTTAGCGGCAAGATAATGTCACGTCTTACCGCTAAGTCACCGCCACGTCGCTAACACATTGGCTAGCGAGATACGTATCAGTTGATAGAGAACATTTCCATAAAGGTAGTCACTGGTGTTGTCATCAAAGTGTCCTGATCACAGCACAGCGCGTAGATTTTTTCGGTTTGCGCTGAAGGGAAGCGCGTTTGAAGGTTGCGTTTGAATTTGGCTTCCAACACTGGGATCCCTTCTTCACGGCGACGGCGGTGACCAATAGGGTATTCCACTTCTACACGTTCGGTTGAAGAGCCGTCAGTGAAAAACACCTGAACTGCGTTCGCAATGGAACGTTTTTCTGGGTCAAGATACTCCTCGCTGTAGCGGGTATCTTCTTGGATCACCATCTTGTCGCGAAGGGCATCGATACGCGGGTCATTGCGGTGGAAATCATCTTCATAGTGCTCTGCAATCAAATCACCATGAATCAGCGGCACAGCCAGCATGTATTGCAGGCAGTGATCGCGGTCAGCAGGGTTCGCCAAGTCGCCCACTTTAGAAATAATACGAATCGCAGATTCATGCGTGGTGACTTCAATGCGGTCAATCTCATCCAATCGATCTTTGATTTGCGGGTGCAAGGTAACGGCACACTCCACCGCCGTTTGCGCATGAAATTCTGCAGGAAACGAAATCTTAAACAGCACGTTCTCCATCACGTAACTGTTGAACGGCTGATTCACACGGAAGGCTTCGCCTTTGAACAACACATCATAGAAGCCCCACTTGTCCGCCGTCAGCACAGACGGTAACCCCATCTCCCCTTTCATGGTGATCATTGCCAGACGAACAGCACGTGATGTTGCATCGCCCGCCGCCCATGACTTGCGTGAACCTGCATTCGGCGCGTGGCGATACGTGCGCAATGAGCAACCATCAACCCATGCTTGCGAAAGCGCATCGATCACTTGGTCACGATTACCGCCCAACATGCGCGTCACTACCGCGGTTGATGCCACGCGCACTAATAACACATGGTCTAACCCGACGCGGTTGTAGCTGTTTTCCAACGCCATGACACCTTGGATTTCATGTGCTTTGATCATGGCGGTCAACACATCACGCATGGTCAGCGGCGCATTCCCTTCCGCGATTGCAACGCGACTGAGATAATCAGCCGTCGCCAAAATACCGCCCAAGTTGTCTGACGGGTGTCCCCACTCAGCGGCAAGCCAAGTGTCATTGAAATCAAGCCAACGGATCATGCAACCGATGTTGAACGCAGCGGTGATCGGGTCAAGTTCATGGGATGTGCCCGGCACACGTGCACCGTGTCGAACCGTTGTGCCAGGCACTAAAGGCCCCATGTGTTTGGTACATTCAGGAAAACGCAATGCCAGAAGTCCACAACCCAGCGTATCCATCAGGCAGTTTCTGGCTGTGTTATACGCTTCAGCAGAATCAATATCGGTCTCACACACATAGTCTGCGATGGTTTGGAGCAATGCATCCGGCTCTGGACGTTGGTTAATATCAACATTCTGTGACATGAATTAGGTTCCTTCCTTATGAAGTTGGATAGAAAAATTAGCGTTGTTCGATAGGTAACCAGTCTTGATGATCAGGGCCAACATAGTCCGCACTAGGACGAATAATTCGGTTGTGGTCACGCTGTTCAAAGACATGTGCACACCAGCCCGTCACTCGACTCATAACAAAAATTGGGGTAAACAATTCGGTGGGAATGCCCATGAAGTGATAAGCCGACGCGTGAAAGAAATCCGCATTGGCGAACAAATCTTTCTCTCGCTTCATTACCTGCTCAACACGCTCTGAAATGTCATAGAGTTTCGCGTCTGATGCTGATGCCGACAATTCCTTCGACCATGACTTAATCAGCGCATTGCGGGGATCAGATTCACGATAGATGGCATGACCAAATCCCATGACTTTCTCTTTTTTTGCTAGCATCTGCATCAATTGAGATTCAGCGTCGTCTGGGGTTTGCCAATCCTCGATCATTGCCATCGCCGCTTCGTTTGCGCCACCGTGTAGTGGCCCTCGGAGCGTACCAATGGCTGCCGTCACACAAGAGTGAAGATCTGAAAGCGTTGACGCACACACGCGGGCAGCGAAAGTGGATGCATTGAATTCATGCTCGGCGTAAAGCACCAAAGAACAGTGCATCACTTGTGTGTGCAATTCGGAAGGCGCTTTTCCCGTCAGCATTTCCAGAAAATACCCGCCCAAGCTTTCTTGGGTGCTGGATGCTGTGTCAATGCGCGTCCCATCCTGGTGGAAGCGATACCAGTAACAAATGATGGCGGGAAGGTGCGCCAAAATGGTGTCCGCTTTTTCACTTTGTTGTGAAAAATCCGTTTCCATATCGAGGTTACCAAGCATGGAGCACCCCGTGCGCATTACATCCATAGGGTGTGCATCTGCCGGGATCTGTTCAAGCACACGGCAGAGAGGTGCAGGTAAACCGCGCATGGCATTGAGTGCGTTTTTATAACCACGGAGTTCTTGGGCATTCGGCAACTTACCTTTCAGCAGCAAATACGCCACTTCTTCGAATTCAGCGTGTTTAGCCAGATCGCTGATGTCATAGCCGCGATACGTTAATCCTGTGCCCGTTTTTCCAACGGTGCACAAGGCCGTCATCCCGGCACTTTGACCTCGCAGTCCTTCACCACCCAACGGTTTATTTTTGTCCACCATTGTCCTCTCCTTGTCGTTAGTGTTTGTCTACGTCACTGCCTTTCCATTTATGCTCGTTACTAATGTCTAAATGAGCGCCTCGCGCTTATTGCATCGATCTAGCGTGTTTGTTTGCTTGAGAACAACGTATCGAGTTTCTGCTCGTAGTCGTGATATCCCAAATAGTCATAGAGCGCTTCGCGTGTTTGCATGACATCGACAACATTACGTTGATGACCATCAGCCAAAACATGTTGATACACATTGAGCGCAGCTTGGTTCATGGCGCGAAAAGCCGAGAGCGGGTAAAGCACCAATTCCACGCCCACGTCGGCAAGCTCTTGTTTTGAAAACAGCGGGGTTTGGCCAAATTCGGTGATATTGGCAAGCACAGGCACGTTTAACGCTTCCGTAAAGCACTGGTACTGTTCAAGCGTGTTAACCGCTTCGGGGAAGATCATGTCTGCGCCTGCTTCAACAAACGCCTGTGCCCTTTCAAGCGCAGCTTCCATGCCATCAACAGCAAGTGCATCGGTGCGCGCCATCACGACAAAGTTTTCATCGTGTCTCGCATCAACAGCCGCCTTCACGCGATCGACCATTTCTTGCTGGCTCACAATGGCTTTGTTAGGGCGATGACCGCAGCGTTTTTGTGCCACCTGATCTTCAATATGAACCGCCGCCACGCCTGCGCGTTCCATTTCTCGAATGGTACGCGCAATACTAAATGCGCCCCCAAACCCCGTATCGATGTCCACCAGCAGCGGCAGTGAAGAGGCATCAGTAATGCGTCTGGCATCTTCAAGCACATCGTTTAGCGTGGTCACACCCAGATCGGGCAAACCAAATGAGGCATTGGCGACGCCGCCGCCAGAAAGGTAAATGGCTTGATGCCCAACCTGCTCTGCCAACATCGCACAGTAAGCATTGATGGTTCCCATAACTTGAAGCGGTTGATTAGATACAACCGCATCACGAAACTTTTTCCCTGAGCTCATGATGCTTTCCCTTTCGTGGCATGAATGAGTGTCGATTATTGTTGTCGACGATGAATTTGTTCAGCTTCAAGATGTTTGGCAGCAAGCTGCCCACTGCGACGGATGTGGCGTCGCATCAGCATTTCTGCCAGCTCCGCATCACGCTCTTCTAACGCATCTAAGATCTGAAGGTGCTCGTTTAACGCGTTCTCAGGACGAGACGCAGTGCGCGTAGATTGCGTGCGATACATGCGCACAAGGTGATAAAGCTCATCACATAACAAACCAATCAGTTTGCTGTTACGACTCGCTTGGATAATGAGGTAATGGAAATCAAAGTCACCTTGCTGATGAAAATACGTTGCCCCATCAACATGGTCGATATGCTGTTCGTGTCGTTTAAGCAACTGTCGAAGTGATTCAATCTCAGTTTGCGTGATGTTGGCGCACGCTTGGCGAATTGCCATACCTTCTAACGCTTCTCGTACCGCATAGATTTCCGCAAGTTGAGCAGCACTGATGGTGACAACCCGTGCACCAACATGCGGCACACGTTCAACCAACCCCATGCTTTCCAGTCGCATCATGGCTTCACGTAAGGGACCACGGCTAACGCCCAACTCGCGAGATAATTCAGGTTCCGAAATTTTCATTCCAGACGCGAATTTGCCGAGCACGATGGCTTCGATGAGCCACTCCGTTATCCCTTCTGACTTGGTGACATCTTTCAATCTGCAACCCTCTTCATGTCGACACGTTTTGTTAACACTGCGTCGCATTGAAATGCATTTTGTCGACAATATGGCGACATAGAGCAATTATTGATCGATATTTACGGATTTACAAACAATATTGTCGACAACATCGTTAGACATTAGTCTACATCGCATTAACATTCGCGCGTTATTTGAACGCACATAATTGATGAATTCTTCTTTCAAACAGCAAGTGAAACTGTGAATCGCTACCAAGACAGTGAAGCTTTTCCCTCCAGATACCGAGTAGAGATCTAAATCCGGTCATTTTTTACATGTCTCATTCTTGAAACTTCTCTACTTTATTAGAAGCGCGATTTAAGTGGCGCTTTTTAAATACTAATCAATAAGTAGTTTAATTTTTCGAGGGATAGAACAATGGATGTATCACGCAAGAGCAAAGAGCTCACGCTATCGGCAGTTGCCGTCGCGTGTATGTTTGCTTTCAACGCGCAGGCTGCAACCGACTGTACGAATATTGAAGTATGGAAAGCTGATAAAGCTTATGCTGGCGGTTCAACTGTGCAGCAAAATGACAAGGTGTATAAATCGGGCTGGTGGAGCATGGGCAATAGCCCTGAAACGCACTCAGGCGATTACAAAGAATGGAAAAATATCGATGTCTGTGAAACCGACACGCCAGTCGATAACCTTGTCCCAACCGTTTCTTTAGACTCGCCGACCGACGCTGACGTCGTGAAAGTCGATGACGTCGTCACACTGACCGCCTCTGCTGCCGATGCTGATGGATCAGTCGCGAGTGTTGAGTTCTTTGTTGATGGCATGTCCGTTGGCAAAGATACGTCTTCTCCTTACAGCGCTACATACACCCCAACCCAAGAGGGTACGGTCGCTATCGTTGCCAAAGTGGTAGACAATGAAGGTGCTGTCGCTCAAACGGCCCCAGTATCTCTGGTTGTTGAAAAGGGCGTTATTGACCCTGGAAACGTGGCGCCAACCGTTTCATTGGCCGTCTCTTCTAGTGCTGTAGACCAAGGTGCAACTGTTACGCTAAGCGCCGATGCTGCTGACTCTGACGGTTCTGTAGCAAGCGTTGATTTTTACGCCGCTGGTCAGTTGATTGGTTCTGCAAACGCTGCACCGTTTACTTTGGATTGGGTTGCTAACAAAGCGGGCACTATCGCACTGTATGCAAAAGCAACAGATGACAAAGGCGCATCAACCGATTCAAGCACAGTTTCTGTCACAGTCACTGGTACACCAACCGTCTCTAACTGTCGCCCAGAAGGTCTTTACCAAACACCTGGCGTAAACGTGCCTTACTGTACGATTTACGATGCGGAAGGCCGTGAAGACATGGGTGCAGACCACCCTCGCCGTATCATCGGTTACTTCACAAGCTGGCGTTCAGGTGATGACCCGCAAGCCCAGTACCTTGTTGATGACATTCCTTGGGAACAACTCACACACATTAACTACGCCTTCGTGAGCATTGGCTCTGACGGTAAAGTGAACGTGGGTAACGTTAACGATCCAAACAACGCAGCAACGGGCAAAGAATGGCCAGGCGTTGAGGTTGATCCTGCATTAGGCTTCAAAGGTCACTTCGGTGCACTTGCGACGTACAAGCAAAAACATGACGTTAAGACACTGATTTCTATCGGTGGCTGGGCGGAAACAGGTGGTCACTTTGCTGAAAACGGCGACCGTATCGCCGATGGTGGCTTCTACTCGATGACCACAAACTCTGACGGTTCAATCAACCATGCGGGTATCGAGAAATTCGCGGCCTCTGCCGTTGAAATGATTCGTACCTACAAGTTTGACGGTATCGACATCGACTACGAATACCCAACCTCGATGGCAGGCGCGGGTAACCCAGATGACAAAGCAGTAATGGAACCGCTTCGTCCATACCTATGGGCGTCTTACCAAGAACTGATGCGCGTACTTCGAGAGAAGATCGACATTGCGTCTGAACAAGACGGTATTCACTACATGCTGACCATCGCGTCACCATCTTCGGGCTACTTACTCCGTGGTATGGAAACGTTCGATGTCACTAAGTACCTTGATTACGTCAACATCATGTCTTACGACTTACATGGTGCGTGGAATGACCACGTTGGTCATAACGCTGCGTTGTTCGATACAGGTAAAGACTCCGAGCTAGCAGCATGGAACGTTTATGGCACTAGCCAATATGGCGGCATGGGCTACCTCAACACTGACTGGGCTTACCATTACTTCCGTGGCTCTATGCCAGCAGGCCGTATCAACATTGGTGTTCCTTACTACACCCGCGGTTGGCAAGGCGTAACAGGCGGTGAAAACGGTCTGTGGGGTAAAGCTGCACTGCCTAACCAAGCTGAATGTGCTGCTGGTACAGGCGAAGGTGAGAAGAACAACTGTGGTAACGGTGCTATCGGTATCGATAACATGTGGCACGACAAGAACTCACTCGGCGAAGAGATGGGTGCAGGTTCTAACCCAATGTGGCACGCGAAGAACCTTGAAAACGGTGTCTTCGGTTCGTATGCAACGGCTTATCAGCTAGATCCAGCGAACGACCCATCTGACGCACTGACAGGTTCTTATGCCCGCAACTACGACGCAGTGGCAGTCGCTCCTTGGTTGTGGAACGCAGAGAAGAAAGTCTTCCTGTCTACAGAAGATGTCGACTCTGTTTCTGTTAAATCTGACTATATTGTCGATAAAGGCATCGGCGGCATCATGTTCTGGGAGCTTGCGGGCGACTACAACTGTTATGTGTTTGATGCAAACGGCAACCGTTCAACCACCATTGATAAAACCGAAGTGGCTTGTCAAACCGGTAACGGTGAGTTCCACATGGGTAACAGCATGACCAACGCGATCTACGAGAAGTTCGCCGCGGCAGCGCCATATGGTAACAAGCTATCTGAAACAGCAATGCCTGAACAAGCAGTAGACATTGCCGTTAGCGTTGGTGGCTTCAAAGTGGGTGACCAAAACTACCCAATCAACCCGAAAGTCATCTTCACTAACAACACAGGTACTGACTTACCTGGTGGCACGGAATTCCAATTCGATATTCCAACCTCAGCACCAGATAACGCGAAGGACCAAAGTGGTGGTGGCTTGAAAGTGATTGCTTCTGGTCACACGAGAGCTGACAACATCGGCGGCTTGGAAGGTGTTATGCACCGTGCAGCTTTCTCGCTACCGGCTTGGAAATCACTACCAGCAGGCGAAAGCTATGAATTGGATATGGTTTACTACCTCCCAATCTCAGGCCCAGCGAACTACACAGTTAACATTAACGGCGTAGATTATGCGTTCGCGTTTGAGTACAGCGATTTGCCACTGGCTGACCTGTCAACACCGACAGATCCAGGTAACCCTGACAATCCAAACCCAGGTACCTGTGACACCACTGGCTTGAATGTATATCCAAACTGGCCACAAGCCGATTGGCAAGGCACCCCTACCCACGCGGGTACAGGTGACCAAATCGTTCATGAAGGCAAAGTGTACAAAGCGAACTGGTGGACATCGTCTGTTCCAGGAAGCGATGGCAGCTGGTCTGTCGTGTGTGGCTAACAGAAGCTAGAAGCTAGAAGCTAGAAGCTAGAAGCTAGAAGCTAGAAGCTAGAAGCTAGAAGCTAGAAGCTAGAAGCTAGAAGCTAGAAGCTAGAAGCTAGAAAAAGTAAATCAAAGCCAACTCTTCATGAGTTGGCTTTTTTCGTTAGAACAGGCGCAAACCGATGCTAAACATCAAACGGTGCAGTTCAGGATCTTTATTCACAATGTCTTTTACAACATTGTATTCAATACCAACAAACGCCAACTCATCGATGCTATAACGCAATCCCGCACTGCCCATTATCCCAGCACCCAACGCGTTTTTCCCTGCTGTCGGATTCAAATCCCCAATGGTCGCACCCGTTTCTAAGTACAGCTCGGGAAGCCATACTTTTTGCGTGTTGAGTTCTAAGCCAAACCCCGCAGCGCCTGCTTTAACAGGTTTACTGATTTCGGCACGTCCCATGCCATACAACCGTAATTTATTGCCTAACAACGAATAGAACTGATGACGGTAGCGTAAATCGAAACCCACCGACCCTTGGCCAGCTTGATCGTCGGCAGAGGTTGTGCCTGTTGTATTCATACCGAGCACCAACGCATTGGTCTTTATCCATGACGCCAACGCATTTGGGCTTTCCCATATCAGCCCAAACCCACCCGCACTGCCTTGACCTGAGGCATCAAGCATCTGTTTCACAAACTCTGTACATTGCAGCCCAAACAGGTTGTATTTAGGACGATTTTTACACGTGGTTACAGCGAACTTGAATGCAGCATTAAACTGCTCAGCTGTTAGCTCAAACGTTTGTCTCGCGGGGTTGTTTTTATTGTGACTTGTGATGTCTGGATGATGCACACAGCCGTCCACATCGGCTTTCATGTCATTCGCGTAGTATCCCTCTTTTGGCCAAAAACCATAGGTCCACAAGTTGCCTTTGTCATCTTGTAACCTTACCCACGCATGACCCACCTTTTGTGTGGCGGGTAACAGCAGAAATGGCCCTTCTTTATCAGCAAACGCCGTGATAGAAAATTTGCCTGTTTCCGTGGTATTGCCGTCTTTTATTGAGCAGTTTTGTGAGCAGTCCGCTTCACTTAAAAACTGCGTTGTAGAGCGCCCCGCTTGTGATTGTTGCACCACATGCGTGAGTTCATGCGCCAGTGTCTTGCGTCCCGAAGCATGATCTGGCTGGAATTCCCCGCGATTAAACACAATGTTGCTTCCCACGGTGTACGCTCTTGCATTTAAACCAGACGCCTTGCTCGCGGCTCGAGAGTCGGTATGAAGACGAACATGCGAGAAGTCATAACCAAAGCGTTGTTCCATGTCTTGTTTAAGGGGCGCATCTAAGGGCGTCCCGCCACTGGGGATAATGCTTTGAAGGTTTCTCGGGATTTGCGGCCTCGACAAGCGAACTGTATGTCGAGAAGGCGAAGCGTCAATGAGCTTCTTCTGACAAACAAGGCAAGGGGGTGCCGCTGGCGAACGTATGACTTGCTCCGCCACGGAGTCTGCTTCCCGTTCTGCACTCTCCGAATTGAACGTCTCTTTACTGATCATTTGAATACGAATCGGCGACGTTTCAATTTCCCGCCGGCCCAACACCGACTGAGAACACGCAGCGGTTGGTAAGTCGCTTTCATGCTGTTTATTCAGAGGAACATTAGTGTGCTGAGGAACAGCAGCGTGCAGAGGACCAAGGGCGTGACGCTGTCTTTCTAACATCGCGCTTCGGGCACCTCGAGAGGCAAGAGAAAAGCCGTTCGTCAACGCTGGCTCTCCCCCGCATTTGTGACAACTCGCATACATAGGTCACTTCCTCACGGTTACTGTGATTCAGTTCATCTGCCTCACATTGTGTCGTTACCCTAGTTGATCCGCAGAAAAGAAGGCTTCTGATTTCTAGCAATTAGCAGTACTTAATACACTGTCATTAAATATCCTGACACCCGAAAACACTTTAGGGATATTGATCCTATGCAGTAAGATTTTTCATACAAACGCGCTGCTCTTTTGTTCCGTTGCGTCGTATCATAGGCACAGATCTACTAGCAACAACATGTTGTTTCTTCTTTCTTCTTTTCATGAAGGTTCCATGATTTATAAACTTTTTGAACGGGTCACCGCCGCGTTCCCTCAATCTCAAACGGAACAACCACCCAACAGTTTGCTGGCGTTTTGTCGTCACTACACAAAAGGGTTTGAACGTCCACTCATCGCGATGTCGATCCTTACTGCATTGATTGCAGTGGCGGAAGTGTCTCTGTTCGGTTTTATGGGGCAAATGGTTGATTGGCTAACCAGCCAAAACCCAGACACCTTTCTAGAGCAAGAAGGCTCAACGCTGATCGGCATGGGTTTATTGGTTCTTGTCGGTATGCCATTGCTTGTCACCGTGCATTCTCTTGTGTTGCACCAATCGCTGCTTGGCAACTATCCCATGTCAATTCGTTGGTTAGCGCACCGCTATTTGCTCAAGCAAAGCATTAGCTTCTACCAAAACGATTTTGCAGGACGCATTGCCACCAAGGTAATGCAAACCGCGTTGTCTATACGCGAAACCGTCATGAAGTTGTTGGATGTCGCGGTGTACATCAGCGTCTACTTCACGGCCATGTTAATCATGGTTGGACAAGCTGACATTCGGTTAATGATCCCGCTCCTGATTTGGCTGCTTGCTTATATTTGCATCCAAATGTACTTCGTTCCTCGCCTGAAAGCGGTATCGACAGAACAAGCTGACGCACGCTCACTCATGACGGGACGTATTGTCGACAGCTACACCAACATCGCTACCGTGAAGCTGTTCTCGCACACTGACCGTGAAACAGAATACGCAGAAGAAGGCATGAATACCTTCCTTGATACCGTGCACCGCCAAATGCGACTCGCAACGGGCTTTAACATCGCGGTAGAAATCATCAACTACACCTTGGTGTTCTCTATTGCTGCTATCTCAATCTGGTTATGGCTAGATTCTGCCATCAGCGTTGGCGCAATAGCTATTGCAGTCAGTTTGGCGCTCCGCATTAACGGCATGTCAAAATGGATCATGTGGGAAATCGGCTCGTTGTTCGAAAACATCGGCACAGTTGTTGATGGCATGACCACACTATCGAACCCCGTGGAAGTAAGCGACAAAGACAACGCAGCTGCCTTGAATGTACCCAAAGGCGAAATCTCGTTTGACAATGTGCGCTTCCATTATGGCGAAGGCAAAGGTGTGATTGAGAAACTCAACCTCAACATCAAGCCAGGCGAGAAAGTGGGGTTAGTGGGCCGTTCAGGTGCAGGTAAGTCCACCCTTGTGAATCTGCTGATGCGTTTTCACGATGTTGAAGGCGGCATGATTCGCATTGATGGCCAAAATATTTCAGAAGTCACTCAGGACTCGCTGCGCGCCAACATCGGCATGGTGACGCAAGATACATCGTTATTGCACCGCTCAATCCGCGATAACATTCTGTATGGCAATCCCGATGCGGGCGAAGATGCAATGCATGAGGCCAGCCGACGTGCGCAGGCCCATGACTTCATTGAAACCTTGTCTGACCCACACGGCAACACCGGCTATGATTCTCAAGTCGGTGAGCGCGGCGTGAAATTGTCAGGCGGTCAGCGTCAACGTGTAGCGATTTCTCGCGTATTGTTGAAAGATGCGCCAATTCTCCTCTTGGATGAAGCCACCTCCGCGTTAGATTCAGAAGTGGAAGCCGCGATTCAAGAAAGCTTGTATCAGCTCATGGAAGGCAAAACCGTGATTGCCATTGCGCACCGTTTATCGACGATTGCAGCAATGGACCGTTTGATCGTGCTTGATAACGGCGAGATCGCTGAAGAAGGCACACACCAAGAATTGATTGCCAGTGGCGGTATTTATGCCCAGCTCTGGCAGCATCAAACGGGTGGGTTTATTGGCGACTAGCCAAAAATGTGTCCTCCCTTCAAAAGAGGTGCGTTAAGCACCTCTTTTTTGTTTCTCAAAAAGCACAGATGTCGCAACAAAGGAATTCCTCTCCTACGCTTAGCTAGTAGAAATCGACCCAACGAGGAAAACGATATGCAACTCGCTAAGACCGCAACGAAAATCCTTTGTACGTCTCTCCTTTCTTTCGGCCTTATCGCATGTTCCGGTCACGATCCCGTGCCCGAGAGTAAATGCGGTGAGGTAGTGAAACATGCACAGAAAGTGCTGGGTGCCATGGCACCAAGTGCGGGTGAACTCATGAGCCAATGTAAGGCAGCTGACGACAGCGCACGTGGGTGTGTCATGGCCGCTACTAAAAAAGGCGCGCTCGCGCAGTGCTTGTAACCTAATACGATCGCAACCTTTAGGACAATGAGATTGCCGCGCCTTGGCTTTCATAACGAGTAGGCACTCAGCGAGCGAAAGCGCGCGCAATTAATTGAAAAGCTGTTTCTCTAACAATGTTGCGCTGGCGTATACTGCTGCCAAATGAAATTCGGAGCTGTGTATGCGCACTTCAACACTGGTTGGCATTAAAGTAGGGTTAATTCTTCTACTTGCGTTTATCGCCTTGATGGGTCAAACCAACAATGCACCTTACTCAGAATGGTTGAATGATGCTTTTATGGGTGTCGCATTCACCTTTGCTTGGGGCCTTGGTGTACCAGAAATGCTGGCGTATGTTTTGTCAGTATTGGTCTTTGCTGCCATTTTTGGCTGTGGCTTTGTCATTGGTCAGAAGTTTTCGAGAAAGCTCGACCATTAACAAACCACCAAAAAGAAACGAGGGCATCTGCCCTCGTTTTTTTATGTCTGCTATCCACTCAGGATATTTAACGTTCTTTCTCATAAGGTCGCCCGATGGCTTTCGGAGCAACGGCTTTACCGATAAAGCCTGCCAGCAATACCACGGTTAACACGTAAGGCAATGCAGAGAACACTTGTGTTGGAAGCACACCAATCAGCGGTATATCGACGCCCTGCATCCGTGTTTCTAGTGCAGAGAGGAAGCCAAATAGCAAACATGCTAACAACGCGTTACGCGGCTGCCACTTACCAAAGATAACCGCAGCCAACGCAATGTAACCTTGCCCTGCGGTCATCTCTTTACCAAACGCGGCGTTTTGCGCGGTTGATAAATACGCCCCAGCAAGCCCACAAAGTAAACCCGCAATCAGTACCGCACGGTAACGCAGCCAAACAACAGAGATACCTGCCGTATCAATCGCATTTGGCTCTTCACCCACCGCACGTAAACGTAATCCAAAGCGCGTACGGAACAGCACCCACCAGGTTACAACTGCAGCAACAAACGCCAAATAGACAAGAACGTTATGCCCTGAAATGACATCACGGTACAAAGGGCCTAAATAAGGCACGGTTTCACCCAACCATTCCGCACCTGGCAATTCGGAGGGCAGAAAACGTTGGTCACTGTGCAACGATGGCGTTTGACCGCCGCGCTCAAACCACGCGTGACCAAGGGTAATTGTCATTCCAGAGGCAAAGAAATTAACTGCCAGCCCGGAGATAATTTGGTCGCCCTTTTGAGTGATCGACGCATAGCCATGAATCAACGACAGTAACATCGACCCCAAGATGGCAGCGAACAATCCAAGCCAAGGATTCCCTGTGACATAAGACACTGCCGCCGCGACAAACGCTGAAAACAGCATCTTGCCTTCAAGACCGATATCTACGACCCCAGCACGTTCAGAGAAGATCCCTGCCATTGCCGCAAAGATTAGCGGTACGGCGAGACGTAACGTGGAATCAGCAGAGGAAAGTAGCCAGTTAAACAGTTCCATTTGCTGCCTCCTTATCGTTCGAACGACGGCGAGAGAAGAAGCCTTCTACCGGTTTACGGATCATTCTGTCCAACGCGCCCGTGAAGAAAATCACAAGGCCTTGAATCACCATGATCAGCTCTGGGTTCAAACTTGGCATCTCGAATTGCAGTTCCGTCCCCCCTTGGTAAAGCGCACCAAAAAGCAATGCAGCAACGATGATGCCGAAAGGGTGATTTCGCCCCATTAATGCCACCGCAATACCAATGAAGCCAAAGCCACCTGTGAAGTTCAGTATCAAGCGATTTTGCGCCCCAAAGACTTCGTTAACGGCCATTAAGCCCGCTAAGGCACCAGAAATCGTCATCGCAATGATGATGATCTTCTTGGCGTCGATACCGGCATATTCCGCTGCATCAGCATTTTGACCCACCACGCGAATGGCATAACCAAGGCGGGTTCTAAACAGCATCACCCAAACAAGATAAGCGACGATTAACGCGAGAATAATGGAGGGGTTCAGCAGAGAAAATGGCAGTTCATAGCCCCAACTGCTTGCCAGTTCATAGAGCTTAGGAAACACCGCTTCTGGGTTGAAATAACGGGAATCTGTTGAGTTACCGCCGTATTTGGCAATGTGCTCGACCAATGCATACCCCATGACAGAGAATGCAATGAAGTTAAACATAATGGTCGTCACCACGATGTGCGAGCCACGTTTAGCCTGCAAGTAACCCGGTATCGCCCCCCAAAGCGCACCAAATGCCGCAGAAACAATGATCGCGAGGGGTGCCATCAACCACACAGAGAACGTATCATCCAACACCAGCATCAGAATGCCGATGCCTAAACCTGCAATGTAAGCCTGCCCTTCACCACCGATATTGAACAAACCGGCATGAAAAGCGACGGCCACAGCAAGGCCAGTAAACACAAAATTGGTGGCATAATATAAGGTATTGTTCAGGCCACCGTATTCAAGGTTGGTCGCCCCTTGGATCATCACGCTAAAGGCTGCCGTCGGGCTTTCCCTAACCAGCAACACCACTAAGCTGGAAATCACGAGTGCAACAGTAAGCTGAATCAGTGGGACTAAAAATATTTTCACCCACGTTGGGGCACCTTCTTGTGGTTGGCTCATTCCTCGCCCTCCTGCTGTGCCGCATTCGCCATCAATTTACCAAGGTCTCGTTCATCAATGTTTTTCGCAATTACGTCGCCAGTGATCTCACCATCCACCAGCACAATGATGCGATCAGACAGCGACATGATTTCTTCCAACTCGGTAGAAACCAGCAAAATTGCCGCGCCTTTGTCTCTCGCTTCAATCAAGTTACGGTGAATAAATTCAATGGCGCCAATGTCCACACCGCGTGTCGGTTGCCCCACCAAAAGCACGTCAGGTTCACGCAGCATTTCACGGGCGATGATGAGTTTTTGTTGGTTGCCGCCGGAAAAGTTGGCAGATTTCAAATGCGGATCCACAGGGCGAACATCGTATTGCGTCATCATGTGCCTTGTCGCATCTTCAATCGCAACAGGGTTAAATAACCCTTTGCCGTATGCAATATCGTGCTGGAACCCTAATATCGCACTTTCAGACGCAGGCATGGATTTCACCATACCCTGCCGAATTCGGTCTTCCGGAATATGGCCCACACCCAGTGCACGCATGTTTGCAGCATCACGTTTAACCGTTGAGGTAAATAGCGTTTTCCCTTTGCTGGTCGAAACAGAAAACTCGCCTTGCTGCGGGGTCATGACACCAGAAAGCACCGACAAGAGTTCGGATTGACCATTGCCAGACACACCGGCAACACCCAAGATCTCGCCAGCTCGCAATTCAAAATGAAGGGATTTCAGTCGCTCAACACCACGGCTGTCTTTCCATGACACATCTTGCACAGATAAGCGCGTATCGCCCGGTTTGGCCTCGCTTTTATCCACACTTAAGAGCACTTTGCGCCCCACCATTAGTTCAGCGAGTTCATCCACGTTGGTGTTCGCCGTTTCACGGTGCGCGACCATGGTGCCTTGACGCATCACGGACACAGAATCCGTGATCGCCATGATTTCTTTTAATTTGTGCGTGATAAGAATGATGGTGACACCCTGCGCTTTGAGGGTGTTAAGAATATCGAAGAATTGTTCTGTTTCTTGCGGTGTCAGAACCCCTGTAGGTTCATCAAGAATAAGAATGCGTGCACCGCGATAGAAGGCTTTGAGAATTTCGACCCGTTGTTGAAGGCCAACCGCCAACTCGCCCACAATGGCATCGAGATCGACCGTTAGGCCATAATCTTCCTCGATTTTTTCCAACGCAGAGCGTGCGGTTTTTGTCGCCACGTTAAGCATGCTGTGCCCTTCAGCACCCAGCATCACGTTTTCTAATACAGAGAAGGTTTCCACCAACATGAAATGCTGATGCACCATACCTATACCATGAGAAATTGCATCTTGTGAATTGCGGATATTGACGGTTTCGCCATCGACTTCGATGGTGCCAGTGTCGGCTTGATAGAAACCATAGAGGATCGACATTAATGTCGATTTCCCTGCACCGTTTTCCCCGACAATGCCGTGAATGGTGCCGGGCATGACCGATAAATCGATGTCTTTATTTGCGTGAACCGCGCCAAACCGTTTGTTGATTCCACGCAGTTGAATTGCGGGATGAGTCATGCCTACTCCTTGGCATTAAAATGGGACATCAAGGCGAAGCAATAGAACGATACGTTTCCATAGTGAGCACGAACACGGGTTTATCCGACGCATTTCGCGCATTGCCCCACCGAGTTAACGGCACAAAGCAAATCGCCCCCTGACAAGCAATTAAGCATGTTCAGGGGGCGAACTTTTAGCGATTAATACTCACAAGAATCCGTGCTGAAGTAATCGTGAACCACGATCTTACCAGCGATGATGTCATCTCGGATTTGTTTCACGCGCGCTTCCATTTCTGGTGTCACGAGTGATTTGTTGTAATCATCCAGCGCCCAATCAACACCGCCTTCTTTCAAACCTAGCGCTTGAAGACCCGGAGTGAACTCGCCAGCTTTCGCATCGTTGAACGCATCTTGAACCGCAACATCAACGCGCTTAACCATAGACGTCAGCATCACGCCTGGATGCAGGTAGTTTTGGTTTGAATCCACACCAATGGCATATTTGCTTTCATCAACAGCAGCTTGGTAAACACCGACGCCTGTACCACCCGCTGCGGCATACACCACATCAACGCCTTTATCGAACTGAGATTTTGCCAGCTCTGCACCTTTGGTTGGGTTGTTCCATGCAGCAGGTGTTGAGCCTGTCATGTTCTGTACAACATCAGCGTCTGCACTTTGGAATTTGGCACCTTGCTCATAACCACATGCAAATTTGCGGATCAGAGGAATATCCATGCCGCCAACGAAACCGACTTTGTCAGATTCACTTTTCATGACAGCAAGCGCACCGACAAGGAACGACCCTTCATGCTCTTTAAACACCACTGAACGTACGTTTGGCAGGTCAACCACGGCATCAATGATGACGAATTGCGTTTTCGGGAATTGCTTCGCGACTTTCTCTACGATCGGCGCTTGTTGGAAACCCACGGCAACAATCGGGCTAAAACCGCGTTGTGCCATACGCAGCATTGCTTGTTCGCGCTGTGCTTCGTTCGTGATTTCAAACTCGCCATAGCTGACGCCCGTTTCTTTTTTGAAGGCCTCTGCGCCAGTATACGCGGCTTGGTTGAATGATTTATCGAACTTGCCACCCATGTCAAAAACGACTGAGGGCTTAAATGCTGCTGCATGTGCAGATGCTGACACGATGCCAAGCGCAACTGCTGCGGCTAATGAGGTGATTGCTTTCATCCTTGCTACTCCGTCAAAAGAGGTCCAATATTTCACCGAATTGTTAACATTAACATTTAAGTTACATTTCGAGCACTGTATATCGCGTCTCAATAGATGAAATCTTGAACGTATTCACACACCCAAAGCATTTGCCGTATGCAAATCGCTATAAATCAGCGTGTTTCACCACGATTTATAGCAAGATCCAGCCAAACTAACCGATGATCGGAAGATACAGAGGAAACGACTCGCCCACTTTCGTCAGCAATGAAATCATATGCCTCGGATGATGAGCGTGGCCAGAACACCCCACCGTCAACCACATTAAGATCGTTCGATGGCAACACATAATCGAGTCGTAATCCTCTTGCGTGTGTTGCTCTTGATTTGTGTTTGGTTCGTGAACCGGAAAGCGACTCAATCGCTCCGTCACTGGTTGGAATGTGTCGCGGTAAATGATTGTTTTCAGGTAACGCGGTCTGCATGGATGAAGGCTTAATTCTTGGGTGGGTAAGCAGACCTTGAATCACTTTCTTATCGCCGTCGCCATTGGTGGGGTCCGCATTGAGATCCCCCATCACAACAAAAGTATCGTTCGCGCCAAGCCCGCCAGATTGTCCCGCGTCATCCACCAAATATGCCGCATTTTCAATGATGTCGCTGATCAAGCGAAGCTCATCCGCATTTCTGCGAAGGTTTCGGCGTTCTTTGCCATCGAAAACCGGTGGTGTCGGGTGACAGGCAATCAGATGGATCGTTTTTTCGCCCACGTTAATAGGCACAACGACATGGTTCTTTGAAGACAAACGCAGGGCGGATTCCGTCTCTTTGTCGAAGAAGTTTTTCGGCATGCGATGGTTCGGCATGTCAGCCCATCGCAGCGATTGCCAACACCGAATGTTATCAGCATCAATCGGATACCGACTCAGCACCACGAAACCATATTGCCCATGATGACGCCCAAAACCGTGTGCTTTTTGAGGCACTATGGACACATCTGTACCTTGCTGAATAGCGAGCCCTGTGTTTGTTGGGGGTAAGTAGCGATAGGGGTAATGTAGCGGTGATTCGCCCTGCTGGGATTTACCAAGGAAATGCTCAAGAAAGTACGCCAACATGCCGTCATCGCCACCTTCACCAAGGTGGTCAAATTCACACAACAAAAGCACGTCAGGACGAACACGTTGAATGATGGCTGCGAGGTTGTTAAATCGCGCTGAAATGCGAGGGTCATCTGCACTTTTCAGCGCTTCAAACATGTCACCCGCGTTGTCTGCAGACATGGCAACATTGAACGTTGCAAAGCGGCAAGAGGTTGCGCCGTTAGGTTTAGCGTCAGAAGGCAATGTGTGAAAAGAAGAATCTGAAGAAGACATGTAAATGAAAGCCACCAAAAAGAGTGAATACGCTGATAGTAGCGTATTCACTGTGGACAAGGCATGTCTCCTTGTCACTTTTCATGGTCATTTGCCCTATCACCTTGGAGGCGATGACCTTACAGCCAAAGACCTGCTGCCAAGCGAGCATCATGCATCATACTTCAGCAGACAATGGCCTACGAAGAAACGTGTACTTTTTCCTTCAATATCGAAGAAAGCGCGCGACGAATATATTGCGCATCAGGCTCCGCTCGGTGTGGCGCGGGCCCAAGTGCGTCCAACGCTGACAAGAAATCTTCCCGGCAAACGCCTTCTTTATCACGCAGCCAATGCCCCACTTCTGTTAACGTGAAGGTAGGCCGCATATGTGCGGCCTTGTATAACCGCCCAAGCCAAAACAAATCCCATTGGCTGTCGCAAAGCACATCATCGTAATAACACAATGCATTGTTCAAATGCGTGCACACATCTAACACCGAGACGCCTTGCGTGACCAATTGCTGGCGGCTTATACCGTGGATTTCCTTTTCCGCAAACTCATCCCAGTACTGCCATCCCTCAGGGGATGAATCCGGGTTAATGATCAAACTGATACTGTTTCCATCGGGTAAGCAATAACCCACTTCTATCGGATAGGAAGCGTCTGACAATCCCGACGCTTCAAAATCGAGAGTAACCCACATATTATCGCTCCGTGATAATCTAGTGTATTCAAGAGACGCCTGAGGCTACAGCGGAACCAACCAAGAAATGACAACGGAAACCATCCGTTAGCTGCCCTGTCATGTTCTCTTCAAGTTGTCCGCACCTGTCCTCTTTCAGGCATAACCATATGCAACAACGGTACGACTACTGCTAAATGTAGCGATTCTTTACCAAGGTGACCGTCTTAACTTTGTTAGGAGCCACCATAAATTCGGCGTTTATCACTTTTTGGAATAACCGCTTTCATTTAAGGCAACACAGAACATGCACACCAACGGACTCAAACCTGTTATTGGCTTCGCCGGATACAGCGGCTCAGGCAAAACCACCTTGCTAGAAGGTGTCATTCCTCTACTCAAGCAATCTGGATTGCGCGTTGGGCTGTTAAAACACAGCCACCACAACATCGAACCAGACTCGCCAAAGAAAGACAGCTATCGCCTTCGGTATGCTGGATCCGACCAGCTACTGCTTGCCACCTCTTCTCGCCATATGCTGTTCTTTGAATACCATGACAACAATGACCGCGAGCCAGAGCTAAAAGAATGCCTCGCCCAACTTGATCTCAATAAATTGGACATCGTTTTAGTCGAAGGGTTTCGTGATACAAGCCTGACAAAAATTGAAGTTCATCGACCAAGCCATGAAAAACCCTTGTTATGTGAACATGATGACGACATCATCGCGATAGCCACTGACAGTGCATACCCACTTCCTGTTTCAAACGATATCCTACAAATCGATATCAATAGTCACGAAGCGGTTGCAGGTTTTATTAAACACTGGCTCAACACGGCGACCGATCAAGCACGTTACCTTGGCTACGGTAAAAAAGACGCGAATCACGGTGAATAGCGTTTCATCATTCACCCACATCACGTTTTTCCGCCTTCATCGTTAAAACATGCCATACAGTTAATAATGTAGCTTGTTAATAGACGATCAATGTCAGGAAATGAAGATTCATCTGTCGCTCAAACCAGTCAAAGTGATCACAATACCGTTCAATAACACACTAGAAGAAAGAATACAGACATGAAGTCAACGACTCGTAGCGTCAAAAAACAAAAACACATCGCGCTCGTTGCGCACGACCACTGTAAATCTGAGCTGTTGCGTTGGGTTAAAGAAAACAAAGACATGCTCGCACAGCACATCCTTTATGCCACTGGCACCACTGGAAACATCATTTCTAAAGAAACAGGGTTAGTCATAACATCCTTAATGAGCGGCCCGATGGGCGGTGACCAGCAACTCGGTTCGCTGATTTGTGAGAAGAAAATCGACATGTTGGTGTTCTTCTGGGACCCACTCAGTGCCGTTCCGCACGACCCTGATGTCAAAGCTCTGCTCCGCATCGCGGCAGTATGGAACATTCCTGTTGCCATCAACCGTGCATCAGCACGTTTCATGATTAGCTCGCCGATGATGAGCGAAGAGGTGGATACGGAAATCCCGGACTACGATGCCTACCTCGCTGAGCGTCTGCACTGATGATCATCCAGCCTCAAATCCAGGGCGTTGTTGCACGTAATTGCCATCCTTACGGCTGCCAGGCAGCGGTAAAAGATCACATTAAAACCGTACGTGCACTCGTTCAATCAAATGCGCTAGCCGCCAAAGAAAGCACACCCAAACGTGTACTTATATTGGGGGCATCGTCTGGGTTTGGGCTGGCATCTCGCATCGCGTTGATGTTTGGCCCTGCGGCGGCATCCACCATTGGTGTGTCTTTCGAACGTGGCCCTTCTGAAAAAGGAGTTGGCAGCGCGGGTTGGTACAACAATGTATTTGTTAAAGAGGAAGCTGACGCGTCGGGCCTGACCACTAGCAACATCATTGGCGATGCATTTTCAGAGGATGTTCGCCAACGTGTTACCGACACCATTCATCGTCAATTTGGCGGAAAGGTCGACATGGTGGTGTATTCACTGGCAACGGGCGTGAGACCTAACCCTAAAACGGGTGAGTTCTGGCGGTCTGCCATCAAACCCATTGGCAAAACGGTATCCGGATATTCGATAGACCTCGAAAAGCAATCACTCTCGCTGATGACACTCCCTCCTGCAACAGAGCAAGACATGGATGAAACCATCAAGGTCATGGGCGGTGAAGACTGGCTGCATTGGATGTCGTTTTTGTCTGAAAACGCTTTGCTCGCGGAAGGCTGTTCTACAGTGTCTTACTCTTATATTGGCCCAGAGCACACTCATGACATTTATCATGACGGCACCTTAGGCAAAGCCAAGATTGACCTCCATCAAACACGCGCGGCCATTAATACGCTGCTCGCGCCACTCAATGGCCACGCAGATGTTGCGGTGTGCAAAGCGTTAGTAACGAAAGCCAGCGTGTTCATTCCCGGCTTAACGCCGTATTTGTTAGTGCTTTATAAAGCCATGAAAGCGCAAGGTTTGCATGAGCAATGCATCGAGCAAATGGTGCGTCTTTTCTATCAAAAATGGCCAAACACTGACGACAGAGATGAAGATGGTTTGATCCGCGTTGATGATTGGGAGTTAAGCGACGAGGTGCAACATGCCGTTAATGACATTCTGCCTTTGTTGAATCCGGATAACTTTCGTGAATTGGGGGATTTTGATGGGTTGTATCAAGAATTTTTGCAACTCAATGGCTTTGGTTTTGATGACGTGGATTACCAAACAGAAATCAGTTTAGATGCATTAAAAGCGTTACGACCTTAATCGTATACCTTCCCATATACGCAGATTGATCACCCATACAATCTGCGTTTTGTTCGTCTATTCGAGAGAGATTTAGCCTAATTTGGCTATTGGCTATTGGCTATTGGCTATTGGCTATTGGCTATTGGGATAGCCTAAGACTTCACGTAATTCAGCAGCATGCTTTTTCACCCAGGTACGGTTGATCGCGCCCCACTCTTTGACTTCATACCCGCCATTTTTGTTTGCACCAACAAACTCTACGCGCACATCCAACTCAGACAATGCATCAATGGTGTCTTGCGCCGTGCGTCTTGGCATCCCCGTTTCTTGCATCAACGAAGGAACAGTGTTCACCCCTTGGTCAATGAGGTATGCCACTAATAATCGGCGATAGAAGCTGGTTTTGGTTTTACTCGGTTTAGTCAAGACGATGTCCTTTATCGCTCGTGGCCGAAAACGCTTTGCGTCGCCACCGTTTCATTTACAGTCAGAAGAGTGTAACCCCTCTCACCAAGCGATAAACCGTTTATTGAACAATAAGCTAAAGACTGTGCATTATTTCACATCAATGTCTCAGGCGCGGCCTCGCGACCAGAACAGACACATGGATAAAGAAGATCATCATTGAAAATCAGACACCGTATAGATAAGCCCTCCAATCCAGAAATCTCCATCAAATGAGGTCTCCATAACCTTCTCTTTACCATCAACGTCTAATGTCACCATGTAACGTCCCGCGGTTAACCCTTCGGCCATGAAAAATCCGTCCCTTTCAATCTCACTGGAATACTCCAACTGGCTTTCAATGTGCAAGAAATGAAGATACCCATCAGGCGGAAAATCACCATGAAGGTATCCATCGATACCAAACGAAGACACCAAAGAAATGGTAGGTTTTGTCACCGCAACTCTCCGCGTATTCACATAGACGGGGTTTTGTTCTGGCATGAGATTTAAATCCAACGAGCCTTCATCAATAAAAACGGGCAAGTGATCTCGTACGGGTACATCAAGAAATTCAAACTGACCATCTTCCTCAGTTTTTGTGCGTTGGTTCATCACCTTCAGCCCCACATCGGCAACGCCATTGCCATTCGCGTCAATTACCCTCCCTTTGAGCTTTGCTGCGTCATACTTGTCCCAATCGGTGTATTCAATGTCCATGGGTGGGAGAAAGGTGTCGGCCTCTTCGATAGAACGACCATGAACATACGTCTTAGCCCCAAATTGAGCCGTCACCTCAATACCGACATCTTCTGACGAACCATAAAGCTTGATCAACAGGTTGGAATTAAACCGCGCTTCAATGGATCCGTGCACGTCAACGTTATCGTCGCGGTAGCGGGAGGAGATGTTTGTAATTACAGTGTCTGTTTTAAGGAAACCGCCCAATTGGCAACCTTTGCAGCTGTACCGAAGTGACGCATCTGTTTGCTGAAATTGACCATGATCGTCACATTGTGTTTTCACACGCCATGATGCATCAGAAAACCCGCTTTTCGTTAACTCAATACTGAATAAGGACGTATGGCTCTGCGTGTATCGAGACGCTGTGTAATCGGACTCCACAGCCAAAAATAGGCTCTTAGCCACTTTTGTATTGATGCGAGATACCGCTCGGTAAAAGTCTTCCTCACGCGTCAAATTGGCATTAACGCTCACACCGTCGAGCGACCAGTAATACTTAACGCTATCGTAAGTGTCTTCGCTGGACTCAAAAACATCGGATTTATTCCACTCAATAGACAATGATTGATGCGTATCGAACAGTATTTCCAACTCTACGGGAAAGCGATGCGTAGACGGCACAAAGCCTATATACCCTGCAAGCCAATGTGCAGGAAGGTAACGCATTTGCAGCGCGAAAATGTCTTCGTTTTCAGATGTAAACGCTGTACCTCCGGCGGTCAAGTAACTGTCAATACCGTATTCAACAACAGCCGCCGTTTCATGGTTACCACCACCATTTGCGACGACGTCAACGCCCCATTGATTCTTCATTAGAAAGGCTTCGTCTAGCCCTGCTACAACAACTTGCTCATCCATCCAATTACCGCTGTCTAAGTAGTAACGGAACGTTAAAACATCACCAGGGGCAATGTTGTTCTCTTCAACAACGAAACGTCCAAAATCGTCGGATTGATAAGCGTTTTGATAAATGCCATTTACCAATACATCAATGTTGATGTTCGGATCTGTCGTCCGCTCTAACTGAAGATTGCCGAACTCAACTATCTGTTTTCGATTTGTGTAGTAAACACCGTTGTCTAGCGTTTGAGGTCTCGAGAAAATCCCGCCATCAAGCAATACGTGCCCCAATTGAAGAGACGTTTCGTGTTTATCGTCATGAACTTCAACGTTGTAATACACGATGGGGTCATCAGCACGTGAATCGATAGATAACCTTGAATAGGAATGTTGCGTACTGATGAGCGAGTCGGACAGAACGAAAACGTCCTGATGGGTACGTGAATGGTAAGCAGACGTCATAGCAAAACGGCTCGATAATCCAACGCCGTTTTCGGGATTGATTGCAGGTTTTCGTGTTTGAAGTGCTATCGCTTTGGCTTCTTGCCGTGTCGTTTCTTTGAGTAATTTCGCTTTCTTACGAAGCTCGGCAGATGAGGTAAACAAAGGCTCAATGTTTAACCGATAGTCATCAATGGACCACATGACCTTAGTAGGAAAACACGCCGCCATGCTTTTCCAATGGATGAGTACGTCACCGCTGTGATCTCTCAGTGTCACGTTCTGTTGCTCAGCATCGCCTCGATAGCATCGGGCGTTGTTTGTATCAATCACAAAAGGTGGCGATTCTCGACGTATGTCTTGCGGCAGATAAGCCTCACAGACACCCGCTGAACATTCGCTAGCCATATCGATAAGTGAAAAGATCGCCTCATCAAAAGAAAGATAAGGCTGCTCATCCTCATCCATTCTCACACGATAGAAATTGTCTCCCGCCTGCCCGACATGCACTTCAATGTGAGCGTCGAACAGATCATCGTCAAATTCATCTGAGGCATGTAAATAGCCAGAAATAATCAACAAGAGAGAAAATAATAAAAATAAACAGATACTGCTGTACTTCATTCTGCCTTAAATTTGCGTGTTTAGAACGAACACCTCTGAAGGACTTGCTCATGTTGAATCAATTGCGCTTCCGTCGTGGTGATCGGGAGGGGTTTGTTCAGTTCAGCGTTTCTCACAACAACCAGATTTTGCGTCCAATCCCCGTACTTCAACATTGCGTTGAATTGATAATTGCTTTTGTTCTGAATACGGATGCCATGTGCATCACACAGAACAGAAACATCTTGATCGGGTTGGCCTTTTTGAACATAAACAGGGATATAGCTGTTAACTTTGAAGTTCAGTGCGAAGGCAGAAGAGGTTTTGCCTTCCTCTGTCGACGCCACATTCGCCGTCGGAGAAAAGTGGATATACGCACGGTACTCTCCATTGGCTTTGTCTGACGGTAACGCTTTTAGGCGCAGTCTTATGGTGCGTCGCTGATTGGGGTTAAGTTTCCGAATGATGGGCGGGGAAATTTGCAGAAAGTCAGAAATATCTTCCTCCCTTTCAATATCATCACGCAATCGGCGCACGCCTTGAGACGTAATGGGCCGATAGACTGCCTTAATGTCCAATCGAAGCGGCTGATCTGAGGTATTCTCAACAACGATCTTTTCAGTGACTGAACGTTCTGCATCTAACACAAACCGCGTGGGTGCAATCAGCAATTGGCACGTTGCGGGAAAAGAGACAATGAAACTGAACAAGGCCAGCAGGACACACTTCATTTATAATTCACCTCAAAGCGAATAGCACTGGAATACCTACCCGCAGAATTTTTTGCGTGGATTTTCACGACCGCACCAATACACAACAATGGTGTTCTTCCGTTGGATCTGATCCTCACGATTCCTCTTTTCGACAATCCACACCCATAGATGAACCGGTTAACTTTCAGTCGCTCCCTTCCTCTCTCTTTGTAAATGAATTGACGGTGAGGGACGGTAACAACAACATGTTCGCCAGGCTTTCCTTCAACATAGAATCGCGCCACATCAACACGATTAGAAAACGGCGTTGATTTTGCTTTTTGATTGAGCCCTGTTACATACATGCCTGAGAACTCAAGCTTCATTCTTTCGGGAACAATACAAAGTGAAAAACAGGGAAAGGAAATGAGTGATAAAATAAAAACAATAACACTTCTAAGGAACAGAGCATTTATATGGCGATATAACCTAAAACTGTAAATTTTATATTCAAGTAATATCGCCATTGTTATCAAATACTATATGCCACTTGATTCACTATTGATAAGTAACATCAACAGGCACGTTAGCCGAATACGTACCCGCAACTAATGTTGCGCCGGCTGTCTTTGCAGTACCACCAATTTTTAATTCAGCGGTTCCACCTGTTAATGTCAGGTTGGAATCGAAACTGAACTCTGCTGGAATCGTATTTGCCCCATTAACTAAATTGGTGTTTGAAATCGCAACATCAACAACTGCACCTGTTCCACCATTGATAGTGAATGCAGCTGCACCACTATCTGACTTGGCTACAACAACATCTGTCGCTTGATCTGAGGTAATCAAACCAAAGTCTAGATCCGCTGTTTTTGTCATTGATATCGCCTGCTTTATTTCTAACGTCGCATTAAACGTATCACTCACAGCCAGTACGTTTGTAGCACCAAAAGTGAATACAGAAACAACTGCAACTTTAAATAAACCATCCATAGCTCAACCTCTTTATATTTATTTCAAGAAAAATCACGCATCATTTTTAAGACAAAAAAATAAAGTGATTTATATTTTATTATTTGTGAGACGATATTAGTAAAACCACAATTAAAATCGCCTCAGAAATAAAAGTACACGCCAATTAATACTTTTATTAATTTTTATTTATCAATATTTTCAGTAGATCGATAAATGGAACAAATGTCACACTTCAAGGTTAATGCACATCAGTTATTAAGTGGAGCGACTACGTATTTGAAGCCACTCCGAGCCACCATACTAAGATAACAATCTGAAAATGAAGGAAGGCATTAATCAACACACACCAAAAAGATCTAAAAATATAGTCACACTGTGTTTGGTATGTGGCATGAATGGCAAAGCTATAACAACGTTATAAGACCAACAAGAAATGGCCTACAAGCCCTACTTCATGCTCATCTGTAAAATACTCCCCCACACCTAGCCTCAACATGAGACATAAGAACAGGTATTTAGAACTTACGTTGACCACACTGAATATAAATACGCTTTTTTAGACATTGAGAAGGGGTTTCTCGGGGAGATAACTACAATTACTCGGACTCACGATAGGAGGCTACCAATGGCAACACAAAAAACCAAAGTATCAACCCATGAATCCATGACGCACAAATATGGTGATGACGTCGAGCACAAACACGATAAAGATCACCTGGAATATCGCGAACATGAACCGAGTCATGGACACCATCTACATGGTGGCGTTAATTCACACAAAGGTACGCATCACCATCATCGAACAACACACCATCATCATCACTACTACGGTCCCGTTACCATTGTGATGGGCTCTGACGAAGAAGACGATGAGTAATTTCCGCTTTATGGGGCACGCAATACTGCCTCTTATCTAACTTTATTACCGCAATATCGTCGTTCTCCAGATAACTGTTGACCCAAGCCCGTGCCTGTCGGGCTTTTCTCTGATTTATGACAACGAAGACAACTAGATGCTATACCGCAAAATTAAAGGCTTGGAGGCGACGATGCTTACTCCAGTTTTATTGGCGTGATAGGTATGACGATGAGAGAAGAACAAGAGAATATCCTGTTCCACTTTTTTGATGTTCTAGCCAATATGATATGGCAGATCTATTGGCCGTTGGCATTTGGTTTAATGCTGTCTTCATTCGTGCGGCACTTGTTGCCTGTCAGCACCGTCGCAAAACACTTAGGCCAAACCAATATTAAAAGCCTAACCTTCGCCACACTCTTGGGTGTCATGTCTTCATCATGTTCTTACGCTGCAGCTTCCCTTTCTCACACCCTGTTGACCAAAAAAGCGACGCTTGCCAATGCCATCGCCTTTCTCGTCTCGAGCACCAATTTAATTCTTGAGATGTTCATCGTCCTCGTCGCATTGTTGGGCTGGACCTTTTTATGGGGAGAGGTACTCGGAGGGCTTATTCTGATCATGACGGTGGCGATCATGTTCCATCGCTTCTACCCCAAAGATGTCGAACGCTCATTGCGTGACAAACTCGATGCGGAACAATCACAGAACAATGTAAAAGACAGTGATTGCGGCATGGACATGTCTTCCATGAAGCACGAAGACAGTGACTGCGGCATGGACATGTCTTCCATGAAGCATGAAGACCGTGACTGCGGTATGGACATGTCATCAATAAAGCATGAAGACAGTGACTGCGGCATGGACATGTCTTCCATAAAGCATGAAGACAGTGACTGCGGCATGGACATGTCTTCTATGAAGCATGGAGACAGCGATTGCGGCATGGATATGTCTTCCAAGAAGCATAACGACGAAAAAGGCCCAGCAGAGATATTCCCTTCCGCCACGATGAAGAAGATCACGTCTTCGGCCAGTTTCTTCCACATGGATCTTGCCATGATCGGCAAAGAGATCGCCATTGGCGTCCTTGTATCATCTCTCTTGATCAGCCTTGTTCCCCTCGAGGGGTGGCGCCTATTGTTCATCAGCGACAGTGTTGGACTTCCCACTTGGCTGCATTCATTGCTCGATGTTGTTATTGGTATTTTCGTCGCCATGATTGCCTACGTATGCTCAGTCGGAAATCTGTTGTTGGCTGCAGCTCTGTGGCATGGAGGCATCTCCTTCGGCGGGGTCATTGGCTTTATTCTTGCGGATGTGCTGACAATCCCCATGATACGCGTCTACCAAAAATACTACGGCACACGGCCCACCAAATGGATTGTCGGCTTGCTGTTCCTTTCAATCCTCTTTACTGGTCTGTGCGTAGACGCGGTTTTTAACGGGCTGGATATCGCTACGCAATCTCAGAATTTGCGGCCTCTTATCCAAGATGGATTTGGTTGGAACACCACAACAATCATGAATCTGATCTTTATACCGTTATCTATTTGGTTTTATCGCTTGGGTAAGAAAGCCAATGCTGGAATGGGAATGGCGATGTAGGCGTAAAACGAGGCGCGAGTGTGTTTCAATGGAACACACTCGCCGAATGACAAAATAGAGTGAACTCACCGAGCGAGCAAAGTGGATCGGCTCGCGTTACTTCAGTGAATCCAGCAGGGTATTTGCCGCTAATTTACCTAGTGCATCTGCCGCCATTGGGCTTGCACCCGTGATCAGCTGTCGGTCAAGACACACCGTCTTATCTGACTTAGTATTCATTAGCGTAACGCCAAGACTTTCGAGTTTTTTGCTCAAGCCCCAAGGCATTTTTCCTGGCAGGTAACCCACTTTCGGCGTGACATCATCCACGGAATCAGGGAACACGGCCATCTTGTAACCAGCATAAAGGAATTCATTTCCCTCTAACGACGTTGCAAGCAATGCAGCCGGACCATGACAAAGCGTGATAGTGAACAAGCCATTGTCGTTCGCCCAACGCAGTGCTTTACCTACGTTAATGTCTTCCGGAATGCCCAGCATGGCACCATGCCCACCCGGAATGAAAACTGCCGCATACGCATCGCTCTCACTGAGCGACGTGTTCACGAAGTCTCCGAGCGATCCTGGTTGCTCAAAGCGTGATTTGTATTCGTTAAAGAATGCGATGACTTTGTCATCTTTGTTGGGAAACGCCCACATTTCGAATATCACAGGCTTGCCCGTCGGTGTGACAATATCGAAATCAAAGCCCGCATTTGTTAAGTGCAGCATCGGCAGCAAAGCTTCTACAGGATGATTTCCTGTCGAGAATTGTTTCCCATTTTGCATTTCCATGTATTTTTGTTCAGTAAAAATCACCAACACTTTTGAGCGATTGCCTTCGTACTGACGATACGTCACGCTCTCGTAATCTGTTTTATCAGACGTAGCAAGTTTCAATGCAAGCTTCGACGGTGAGTAAGACCCATCAGATTCACGCTTAGGGGCAAGGCCAAATAACTTTTTCAACATATCCAAATATCCTTATAAGCACATCGTTAAACGGAGAAACAAAATCCCCTCTTCAACTTTATGCAGAAACATTAATAATGATCTTACCTTGTGCTCGACCTGTCTCACTGCGAGCGTGGGCGTCTGCAACTTGGTTTAAGGCAAATTCGCTATCGATAGTGACCGTCAACTGGCCTGCATCAGCAAGCACTGCCAATTTTTCCAACTGTGCGCGGTTCGGCAAAACAAAGCAAAATGATGCATTCACACCGAACGCCGCCGCTTTGTCTTCTTCAGGTGTCTTCGCAATCGAGACCAAGCGACCGCCTTTTTTCAGCGTTTTAAAGCTGTTGTCCTGCGTTTCACCGCCAATGGTGTCAAACACAACATCCAAATCTTCAAGTGTTGAGAAATCTTTTTCACGGTAGTCAATCACATGGTCAGCGCCAAGCCCCAACACAAGTTCAGTGTTGCGTGAAGACGTCGTGGTGTACACCGTTGCGCCGCGAAGTTTGGCCAATTGAATAGCAAACTGACCTACCGCTCCAGAACCGCCATGGATGAGTACACGCTCCCCCTGTTTGAGTTGCACGTATTCATTCAAAGCTTGCCATGCAGTCAACGCTGCAAGCGGTACACCAGCAGCCTCTTGCCAGCTTAGTGACGCCGGTTTGATGGCAACCTCGTCTGCAGAAACAGCAATGTACTCTGCATAGCTGCCGTTATTTGCGATCTCTGGGCGGCTATAAACCGCATCACCGATAGCAAGACTTGTTACATTGTTGCCCGTCGCGACCACTTCACCAGCCACATCCCAGCCAAGGGTTAAAGGCAGTGAGTGATTGAGCAATGGTTGTAAGTAACCTTCACGGATTTTCCAATCAACAGGGTTTACTGATGCAGCACGTACTTTGATTAACACTTCGTCGACCTTGGGTGTTGGAATATCAACCGTGTTTAACGCAAGCACGTTCTGACCGCCAAAATCACTTATCTGTACTGCTTTCATTACATTGCTCATCATGCTTCTCCTTTGGGTTTGTTTACATACCCAAACAACCAAGCGCTGTTGAGTATCAATGTGAGCAAATCGTATCCTTTCTTTACCCGCTTGATTAGACACGAAACCATCACTATATTGTTTACACATTGGAAACAATTGGTGCAAATATGGCATTAAAAAATGAAAATATGCAGGAATTGATTCTCTTTTCTCATATAAACCGGCAGGGAAGTTTATCGGCAGCAGCACAACTATTAGGGATCAGCCGGTCATCGGTCAGTAAACAGCTCGCGGCGCTAGAAAAGAAAATTGGTTCGCGACTCTTCAACCGAACGACCCGCAAGATCATGCTCACAGACGTCGGACGAAAAGTGCTGCAAGAAGCGCACAATGTCGAGTTAGCGCTCCAGCGCATAGAGCACATCAGCGAAGACTCTCGGTCTGTGGTGGCGGGGGAACTGAAGGTCTCTTGCCCTGCGGCACAAGGACGAATACACATTACGCCGTTGATGACTGAGTTCCTAAAACGTTATCCGGATGTATCCATTAACTTGCAGTTAGAAGACCGTTTCGTCGATATGGTTGCCGAAAACATCGATGTGTCGATTCGTGTGGGGTATTTGCCAGATTCAACTTTGATCGCGCGGAAGCTTGGGGATGTGTCTTGGGTGCTTTGCGCCAGCCCAACGTATTTGGAAACCGCACCACCGTTAAAAAAACCATCAGACTTGCTCAATCATCCTTGTCTCTATTACCGCAGCACGAAAGTCACCATGAACACCTGGTCGTTTATCGGGAACAACCGAGAAGAAGACGTCACTGTGTCAGGGCCCTTTTCCGTCAATGACCCCGGCGTGCTAGTCTCAGCGGCATTGGACCATATCGGTGTGCTGTTGCTCGACAGAGGTTTGTTAGGGAACACCATCGAAGAGGGAAAACTCGTGCCATTACTTGAAGAGTATCAGGCGGTGGGTGGCCTCCCGACCTATGTGGTTTACCCTGAACGGGAGTTTATCCCGGCTAAAACCCGTGCCTTGGTAGACTTTCTGCTTGAGAAAGCCCCCTCTACGTTTCATCGCTAAGTGCTATTGCTTTGTTCGCTAAAGCTACGATCGCTAAGTGCTATGCTCGCTAAAAGCTATGCTCGCTAAACTCACGGATCACTAAAAACAAAAAAGCCGCGGCAATCCGCTCCAAAGAACGAAATACCGCGGCTTTCTTCACATTTAAGCGTTAGCGATTACGCATTGCCTGTTGGTGCTGGGCGTTGTTGACGACGCTGTGCAGGTTTCGCGTTACCACCACCTGAACGTCCATTGCCGCCACTGCGCGTTGTACTGTTGGCTCGGTTAGAACCGTTGTTACGGTGACTACTGTTACCGCGCGCGGGTTGGCCACCTTCTGATTGACCTTGCCCTTGGCTTTGACCTTGTGCAGGACGACGACGTTGGCCTTCGCCTTGTGCGCCACCCTCTTTGTTTTGTCCACCGAAGTGACGTGGGTTCTTGCCTGATGGTTTATGACCACGTGCATTCTCACCAGAGCGTTGGCCGTCAGAATGACCCGTCTTAGGCTTCTTCGGTTTCTTCATTGGACGTCTATCCAAACGAGACTCAGGGATCGGATTGGTAGGTTTAAAGCCGTCCATTTCAACACGTGGCAATACTTGTTGAATTAAACGCTCAATACCAAACAAATCAATCGTTTCGTCTGCACATACTAGCGAAATAGCTTTGCCTGTTTCACCTGCGCGGCCTGTACGACCAATACGGTGAACATAATCTTCAGCCACATTTGGCAAGTCAAAGTTAACCACTTGAGGAAGCTGTGGAATATCAATACCACGCGCTGCAATATCCGTTGCTACCAATACGCGTACTTCGCCTGATTTGAAATCTGCCAGTGCTTTAGTGCGTGCGCCTTGGCTTTTATTGCCGTGAATCGGTGCCGCAGTAATGCCTTGATCGTTCAGGTAATGTGCCAGTTTGTTTGCACCGTGCTTAGTACGACTAAATACCAAGACCTGACGCCAATCGCCTTCTTTGATCAGGCGAACCAACATTGGCGCTTTTTGGCGCTTGTCGACAGGATAAATGCTTTGTTCAACGGTTTGCGCTGTTGAGTTACGTGGCGTCACTGAAATCTCAACAGGATTGTTCACCAACCCTTTCGCGAGCTCACGGATCTCATCAGAGAATGTCGCGGAGAACAGCAGGTTTTGGCGTTGTTTTGGCAACAGAGCAAGTACTTTGCGGATGTCGCGAATGAAACCCATGTCCAGCATGCGGTCAGCTTCATCCAATACAAGCACTTCAAGCTGTGAAAATTTCACTGCGTTTTGGTTGTACAAATCAATCAAACGACCCGGTGTTGCCACCAGAATGTCGCACCCTTTACGAAGACGTAAAAGCTGAGGGTTGATTTTCACACCACCAAACACAACGTAAGAACTCACGTTCAAGTGACGGCTGTATTTAACAACGTTGTCATTAATCTGAGCGGCAAGCTCACGAGTCGGCGTCAAAATAAGCGCACGAACGTGGTTGCTTTTAGCACGCGGCCCAGCACTTAAACGCTCAAGAATTGGCAGCGTAAAACCAGCTGTTTTCCCTGTCCCCGTTTGGGCTGCAGCCATTACATCTTGTCCTTCAAGAACAGCAGGGATCGCTTGAGCTTGGATCGGCGACGGTGTGTCATAACCCTGTTCTTCAATGGCTTTGAGGATTGGTGCAGATAGACCTAACGAGGTGAAACCCATAAATTCGATTCTCTGTAAAATATCTAATATTTCTGGCGAGATAGCATTGCTATTTCCAACTTCGAAAAACATGACATACGCAAAGCACTTAGCTTCTTTAGTATTCATGTTACGTTGAATCGAATGATTGGAAACGTGTCGCCAGCTGCGTCTTGTTTACAAGCAGCAGAAATGAAAAAGCCCGCGCGCTCTTTGTTCTAAGAGCAGGCGGGCTATTTCGAATGTGGCGGAGAGATAGGGATTTGAACCCTAGGTGCGCTATAAACGCACGCCGGTTTTCAAGACCGGTGCTTTCAACCACTCAGCCATCTCTCCGTAAGTGGTGCGCATAATAATGGGCTGATGGCGTGCTGTAAAGGGTTAATTTCATCAAAATGCATTAAGTGCGGAGTTTTTGAACAGTTAACACCAATTCTGCCCCTCCAACTCGATCCGACTGCACTAGCACGCTCATTTTGTGCTCCGTCCGGCGCAAGCTAGTCGTTAATTGCTCCTTTTTCTGTCTCAGATACTACACTTTCGAAAAAAGCCTTGTGTTATTAACAGGTAAATTGCGTTTTGAATTCATTAGGGATGAGATTCTCAAAGGTGCAACGTTTAATGCGTTTTACCGAGTCTTTGCATTACCCCCGAATGGATGTGAGCGTGGGTTTGTAATGAGAGACGACGAGAGAACCATAATGAAAACTTCAGATTTGTTTGTAAAAGCGCTCGAAAATGAAGGTGTTGAATACATCTATGGTATCCCGGGTGAAGAAAACCTCGATTTTCTCAACTCGCTGAAAGATTCCCCAATCGAACTTATCCTCACTCGGCACGAACAGGCCGCAGGTTTTATGGCTGCCACCTACGGCAGGCTAACGGGCAAGCCGGGTGTATGTTTGTCGACCCTCGGCCCCGGCGCAACGAACTTTGTCACCGCTGCAGCGTATGCGCAATTGGGCGCGATGCCCATGGTGATGCTGGGTGGCCAAAAGCCTATTCGCAAGAGTAAGCAAGGTCGATTCCAGATCGTCGATGTCGTCAATCTAATGAAACCCATCACCAAATATTCCGAACAAGTCGTGGACGGAAACAATGTGCCCGCCATGGTGCGCGAGTGTTTCCGCTTGTGTTCAGAAGAACGTCCAGGAGCAGGATATTTAGAACTGCCTGAAGACATTGCTGACGAAGATTCAGCCGCGACCATTTTTGATACCGTTCACCATCGCCGCCCCGATGCGAACATGCAAAGCCTCGAGCAAGCTGCGGATATGATCAAAAATGCCACAATGCCGCTGCTACTGATTGGTGCAGGTGCAAACCGGAAACGTTCAAGTCAAGCGCTCAAAGATTTCATCGATAAAACCGGCATCTACTTCTTTAACACGCAAATGGGCAAAGGGGTTGTGGATGAGCGCCATGAACGCTTCATTGGTACTGCCGCGCTTTCAAGCCACGATTTCTTGCACTGCGCCATCGAAAAAGCAGACCTCATCATCAACGTGGGTCACGATGTGATCGAGAAACCGCCTTTCTTTATGGAAAAAGGCGGCACGAAAGTCATTCATGTGAACTTCTTCGCGGCGAGAACCGATGAAGTGTATTTCCCGCAATTGAATGTCGTGGGTGATATCTGTTCTTCAGTGAACCGCCTTACGGAAAAAGTGGGCAAACTGAACCAAGACCTTAGCTTCTTCCAACGCGTAAAAGAGAATGTCGATCAGCGCACCACCAAATATTTTGAAGATCGCCGCTTCCCTATGTTGCCTCAGCGTTTGGTGAAAATTCTTCGTGACCAACTCGACGATGAAGACATTGTGACGCTGGATAACGGGGTCTACAAAATTTGGTTCGCCCGCAATTATCAGTGCTACACCAACAACACCCTGCTTCTTGATAACGCACTCGCCACTATGGGCGCGGGTTTGCCGTCAGCAATGGCAGCAAAACAACTCAACCCAACCAAAAAAGTGGTGTCCGTTAACGGTGATGGCGGCTTCTTGATGAACTCGCAGGAACTTGAAACCGCTGTGCGCATGGGTCTGGACTTGGTGGTTATCATTTTAAATGACAGTGCCTACGGCATGATCAAGTGGAAGCAAGAAGGCATGAACTTTGAGGATTATGGCCTCGACTTCAATAACCCCGACCTCGTCAAATATGCCAATAGCTTTGGCGCAATCGGTCATCGACCTGACAGCCATGATGAATTTCAGTCCATCTTAAAACATGCACTGAATTCAAAAGGCGTTCACTTGATTGATCTCCCAGTCGATTACTCACTTAACCACTCCATTCTTAACGTATTGATTAAGGAAAGTGAGGGCATTAAATAGAAAGGAAATGACCATGACGGAACTGAGTGTCTATCGCCCGTTTGATAGCGGGCTGATAAAGACCATCCCAATGCAAAGCGCCAGCGATGTCGATACGGCAATCGCCAACGCTCATGCATTATTCTTGGATCGGCAGGCTTGGTTGCCTGCCCACCAGCGTATCGATATTCTAGAAAAAACCATCAGCATCATGTCTGATCAGGTTGAAGCGCTAACACTTTTAGCTGCCAAAGAAGGCGGGAAACCTTACATCGATTCAAAAGTCGAAGTACTTCGCGCCATAAACGGTGTCAAGCTTGCTATTGAACACATGGCGCAAATCAAAGGCGAGCAAATTCCGATGGGGCAAACTGCCGCATCAGTAAATCGCCTCGCCTTTACGATACGTGAACCTATTGGCGTTGTGTCTTCCATTAGCGCCTTTAACCATCCACTTAATCTGATCATTCACCAAGTCATTCCAGCCATTGCGGTTGGGTGTCCGGTGTTGATTAAACCCGCGATGACAACGCCCCTGTCGTGTCTACGCCTTGTGGAAATTTTGCACGAAGCCGGGTTACCGAAAGGTTGGTGTCAGGCGTTAGTCACGGACAACGACGCAGCCAGCCAACTGGTGTCAGACCCACGCATTAACTTCCTTTCCTTTATTGGCTCAGCCAATGTCGGATGGATGTTGCGCTCGCAGCTCGCACCAGGTACACGCTGCGCCCTAGAGCATGGTGGCGCTGCGCCCGTTATTGTCGATAACAGCGCCAATCTTGATGAGGTTGTACCTAGCCTCGCCAAAGGCGGATTCTACCATGCGGGCCAAGTGTGTGTGTCAGTACAACGCGTGTATGCGCAGCAGGGATTCTGCCGTGAATTGGCCGTGCGCATTGCAGCAGTTGGGGATCAAATGAAGGTGGGCGATCCGCTTGACCCTTCAACAGAAGTTGGCCCCCTCATTCTGCCTCGAGAAGTCGATCGCGTCGAAGAATGGGTGAATGAAGCGGTCGCTGCGGGTGCTGAGTTGATCAGTGGCGGTAAACGGTTGTCTGACAGCTGTTACGCACCAACGGTGCTGCTTAATCCGCCTGACGATGTCCGCGTTTCACAAAACGAAATCTTTGGCCCTGTGATCTGTGTGTATTCCTATGTCGAGAAAAGCGATGCGGTAAGACGTGCAAATGCGCTCCCTTATGCATTCCAAGCATCCGTTTTCACGAATGATTTGGAAGATGCACTATCGCTTACGCAGCAATTAAATGCCACTGCTGTGATGGTCAATGACCACACAGCGTTTCGCGTCGATTGGATGCCATTTGGTGGACGCGATGCATCAGGCATTGGCCTAGGCGGCATTCAATATTCAATGCATGAAATGACCAGAGATAAAATGCTGGTCTTCAAGAGCCCCAGTTTGTAGTCGAGGCTATCGTTCTTGCAGGATCACATGACCCTGCAAGAACAAGATAACAATAAAAACGGTTTTACAAAAAACCAATGGCTACAAATTAAGGCGATAAAGATGTCAGTTCCACTTTCCCAAAATCGTTGTCAGATTGCAAAATTGCTAGCTCCCAATGCAATGCATAGCCATAAGCCTCTGATCTTATTCAATATGAAATTCTTGGCATAGTTTTCGCTTAAGACATATATCTATACAGGGGAGGTAGGAAATCATGCAAATTGAACATATTCAACAACCCGACGACACACTCACTCTCGTTATTTGTGGCGACATGGATGCACAAGGTTGCAGTGAAATCCAACCAGAGCTAGACCAACTCGTGAACGATGAAACCCCGAAAGACATTACACTCGACCTCCACAATGTCGACTTTCTCGACAGTTCTGGTATCGGTGCCATTGTTTTCCTCTTCAAACGATTAAAAGCTAAAGGCAAAGCACTTTCGCTCATACAGGTGCATGGTCAGCCGATGGAAATTATCCAGCTGCTTCGCATCAACAGCGCGATCTCAGTTAAACCGGCTTCAACCGTTAGCTAATTCGTTGTCCCCGTCTTCTATCTTGCCTTAAAGCAAACAGAAAATAGACGGATTTTTCAACGCAAGAAGGAGGCGAGGCATGCGTACGCTATTTTCTCTGATTCTGCCCATTGTCGTTCTTTCTGGTTGCTCGGCATTTCCTGACCATGGCCAAGGTGGCATGGCAGAACACAACTATTCATCACTAACCCCCGTGATGGCAGACGAACCTTTAGGGCCAGAACACGGCCTGCGTTTCGAATGGGAACTCACGTCACGACATCTCGACATCCTCATCTTAGAAGGTGCAGAGCTTTGCTTTCCCGCCACTGTGGTTCAAGCAAGACGCATGCAAAACCGCATTGTTCGTGAGCTTCAAGGTGGTCTAGAATTTGACGCCGCCAATGACCTCATTATTCAACGAACAACTCTCGAACGACTCGAAAAGCAACTTGATGCCGTTCGCGGAAGTAAAGCCTGTATCCCACCGGGGTCTATTGGCTTCCAATCTGCAGCGGAACTCGCCGCCCAGATATACGGTTTGCTTAATGCCGACAATCAGTTTTCCTTTAACTCCTCTGAAGTGAACCCAAAATACATGGGGCGTTTAGCGGAAGCCGCTACCCTACTGCGCGATGTTACCCAATACGATTTACACATTACTGGTCATGCGGATTCCGTCGGTAATGGCCCCCAAAATAAAGCCCTGTCTCTAGCGCGTGCAAATCAAGTGAAGCGTTATTTGCAGATTTTTGGTATTGCACCTTCGCGGCTGACTGTGGACGCCGTTGGCGCAACAGACCCACTCTTTGAAGGCAACCAACCCGAAGTCCGTCTCACCAACCGTCGTGTTTCCATCGAGTTGGTCGAAGCGGACGTTAAGAGAAAAATGCATGCTGGAGGTCTATGATGAAAAAGATCATCTTACTCCTCATCCTCGTCACACACGCATTGGGCTTTTCCCTCACTGCGAGCGCCGATGAATATCGGGCACAGATCGGCGATCAAATCGCCATCATGTTGCCGGGCGAGGTCACCCTTAACAAAGAATTCCAAATCGATCGTCAGGGACGTTTAACACTCCCCGAGGTCGGTATGGTACAAGCACTGGGAAAGACCGAACCAGAACTGGCTGAGGCTGTAAAAGAAACCTTGTCAACTGTCTTTCGCGACCTTTCCTCTTTGCAGGTGTTTGTCAGCAAGCGCCAGCTGCTTGTGACGATCCAAGGCTATGTTGAAGATCCGGGTGAATTCACCTTAAAACAAAATGCGTCAATCCAAATGGCACTTTACGCTGCAGGCGGCCTTCGTACGGGCGCACAACTTGACCGATTTCAGTTGCGCAGAAATGGTGAAGTGCTCACTTTCGACTACAAAAAATTCCTTGATACTGGCGATGACTCTTTACTGCCAACATTAAACTCGCTAGATACCCTTTTCATTCCAGCCTCCCCCATGATCGGGAACGTAGAGCAAAACTTCGACCCTGCGGCGTTAGCTGATTCTGGTGATGCTGCGGAAGACAGAAAAGCCATTAAAGTCTTTGGTGAAGTGATTCGTCCCGGCAGTTTCTCCGCCAAAGAAGAGAACAACCTTGTGGATTTATTGATGCGCGCGGGCGGTGTGACCCGCTATGCTTCGGTTGAACAAATCCGCGTTATCTCTTCCAACGAGCCACGCACCTTTAACCTAAAGCAGTACCTCGACAGCGGTGATGAATCCTTGTTACCGAACATCGTTGAAGGCTCAACCATCTTCGTCCCCAAACAAGAAGAAGAAATCAAAACAGGCTCAAACACCGTCTATGTGATGGGGGAAGTTGCCAAACCCGGTGCTTATGAAGGGAAAGATGACGCTACCTTTATCGATATTCTTGCGAATGCTGGGGGCCCAACCCGTTTTGCCGAAAGCCGTCAAATTCGCGTAATCAAAGCCGATGGAACGACAGTCCCTTTTGACCTGAATCTTTTCACCGAAGGAAAGATGGTGGGTGGCCCACCAAACATTGAGCCCGGTGATGCGATATTTGTACCTGAGAAACTCGATTTGAACGAAAAGTCTTGGCTTAAAGTCCAACCTGACCGTGCGGTGCGCATTATCGGTGAAGTGCTCCGCCCTAGCCGTATAGAGTGGTCTGATGAAATGTCATTGCTGGATTTGCTCGCGCACGTTGGTGGCCCAACAAGCCGTGCTGACACCAGCCAGATTGAAGTGGTTACCCCAGTATCAGCAAACAAATCGAAATCTTATACGTTCAACCTTGATGTATTCCTCAAAGAAGGTCGCCCAGACTCAGACCTTCCGCCAGTCAGGGCCGGCACAACCGTGCGCGTTCATGATTTACCGGATGATCCTGTCGATAACAAATCCAAATGGATCCGCCAAAGCTCAGAAAGCTCCATTTACGTGTTCGGTCAAGTGGGCGCCCCAGGACGTTACCGTTTCACCAATGAAATGCACTTTCTCGATATTCTTTCTGCTGCAGACGGCCCTACGGCGAATGCCGACTTGCACAATATCCGTGTGACCCATTTAGACGGCAAACACGCTCGTGTCAGCAGACTTAATCTTGCTATGTTCTTTGAAACCGGTGATTCCACCTTGCTTCCTGACGTCAAAATGGGTGACACCATTTATATTCCAGAGAAAAACCGCAACTGGCTCGATAGACCAAAAGAAGAAACCATCCGTGTCCTTGGCGCAATCAATCGACCAGGGCGCTACACCTTTGACGACCACATGACGATCCTCGATTTGCTTGCAGAAGCTGGCGGCCCAAGTGCCAACGCCTACATCGAGAAAATCACGGTCGTGAACATGTCTTGCTGTCGTGACCAAGCCCGCACGTTTGATTTGTCAGAATTCAGCCGTACCGCGCGATTCCAAGACCTTCCAGTACTGAGAGTAGGCGACACAGTTTACGTCCCAACGAAAGAAGAAAGCACGGCGGAGAAAATTCGCCAAGGGATCACCGATATCTTCCAGATCGCAGGTATCGCAGCACTTGTAGGTATACTCTAATGAATATTCCTCCGCTCAACCTTGAAGTCGAACGCATCTATTTTCAGGTTATCCGTAACGACTATAAAACCCTTGCTTTCGCTTCGACAGAATCAAGGGAAGGCGTCACATCTCTCGCAACAGCCATCGCTCAACGTTCTTTGCTTGCGGGAAAATCGACCTTGGTGGTCGACCTCAACCTTTATCACCCCAGCCTTGAAAGTCAGGGGATGACAACCGTACAAAGTGAGCGAGGTTTGCTACCCAATCCCGAGTTAGTCGGCGTAGCAGGTGAACACGCTTACTTCACCGGCATCATTGCACCATCGAAACGCGAGACCATCATGGAATTACGCCGCCCAGGTTCGCTAGAAGCCTATTTGGAGGAATGGCATAAAGACTATGACCTCGTCATTTTTGATACTTCCCCGATGTCGCGTTTGAATGCCAACAACATTCCACCAGAACGTGTTGCGGCTGCGGCCGATGGTACAATCTTTGTGGTAATGGCAGGGCAAACAACCACCGCGATGGCAGCCGAGTCGGTTAAAAAGCTCAACGATGCAGGCGCACACATCCTAGGCAGCGTGATCAATGATAAAAACAATCCCTCATTGAAGGTCGAAATTCTTCGCGAAATTGGTCGCCTCAAAAAACGCTTACCCAAGCTCGCAGGAAAACTCAGAAAAATGGTGTTAAGTAGCCACCTTTTGTCTTTGGAGATTTAATGCATGGTATCTGTCGTCCACCACGAATGCCGTCCAGCCTCACTGAAATCCGTGAGCCAAGCAAGAAAGCTGGTAGCTGACACCTTGAGACAGCGCGGCGTGTCTGACCACCTGTCAAACAAGATACAGCTTTGTTTGTCCGAAGCCGGAGCAAATCTCGTCAACCATACCAGCCCGCAGCCCACCTTTATCTTGGTCGAGTTGAAATGCACTGATTCTGGGTGGGAATTGCATTTAAGCGATGACGGACAAAGTTGGAACCCTACTCTCGTCAATCGCGTACAAACGCTCGATACCTTTGAAGAAAAAGTGGGTGGTCGCGGTCTCGCGCTCATTCATAGCTTGACCGATGACATGGCGTACAAAGTCAGAGAGATGTTTGACACCAACACCCTATCGTTGACATGGCACATCGAGAAGAAGATATCCAAACCCAGCATTTTGATCGTGGATGATGATATCTGCCAGCGTCGCCTCTACAGCGCTTATTTGTCCGAGAGTTACCAAGTCATCGAAGCTGAAAGCGGTGAAATGGCACTCGAAATGCTGTTGAAGCAGGATGTTGACCTCGTCATTTCCGATATTCGCATGCCTGGCATGGATGGTTTAAGCCTCAAAAGAGCCCTTCACCAACAAACCAACACCCTACTCACACCCTTTATTTTTCTCACCTATGCCGACAATCCTGAAACGCGGGAAAGCGCACTAGGTTTAGGGATTGATGACTACATGGTGAAACCGGTCAGCAAATCTTCACTCATGCAAAGCGTGAAACGGGTGCTCAACCGCTCAGACCAAATTTATCGCCAGCTAACAGACCGCGTAAACAAACGTATCACTGACGCGTTAACCCCATCATTACCGCGCAAAGCACACGGCTGGGAAATGGCGGTCGTCAGCCGTAATACAGGCATTGGCGGCGGTGATTTAGTGTTACACCGCGATACCGACAAACACCTCATGCTCAATATGGTTGATGTGATGGGCCATGACGTTGCGGCCAAGTTTTTCTCTTATGCGTTTGGCGGTTACCTGCGCGGTTTGATGTATCACATCGACGACCAAGATGATCCTTGTGCCACGCTGTTAAGCCGCTTGTCAGACAGCGCTCTTGAGGATGGTTTATTGTCTCAGGTGATCTTAACCTGCTGCTCCGTTGCCATGTCGAACGGCGGTAGAATTGATATCGCCTCTGCGGGGCACCCTGCGCCATTTCTCATTTCGCCCACTGGAACGAAAGAAGTCAGCGTCGGAGGTATTCTCCCGGGTGTGTTATATGGCGCGAGTTATGACACCGTGTCCATCACCCTCCATCACTCCGAACGACTTGCCCTCTATACCGACGGATTGTTTGAATCTGCGGAAGATGATGAAGCACGTAAAATACTAGAAAATAAGGTTATTAAGGCGTTGTACAACACGCTTTCACTGCCGTCAAACGAAGCGGCGGAGGAAGTGATGCGCGTGTTTGATGACATAGGAGAACAAAACAAAGACGACACAACGTTGGTGTTATTACAACGTGCTGACAACCAATAAAAGAACGTGAAATCACCATGGCACATAGGGTGCCATGTGTTTTTTATCACATCCCCGAAACACCTCGGATCGAGATCATAGCGTCATTCATCTTCACCGAAATATCTGTACTAAACTCAAAGTCATAAAAGCTCTCATTTATGGTGCTTTCGTCTCATTTTTTTTACTTTGCCAGGTGGGTGTGATTTGAATATAAGGCTAAAAGCCGTTTTTGCCACGATGATCATTTTTACTGTGGTGCTCGTTTTGTTCATCAGCTATGCATTTCAATACTTGTCACAAGCAAGAGAAGCTGAGCTGGCTTATCGCTCGAACGAAGTGGCAGAACTTGTTGCCTTTGCCGTCGAAGTACCGATGGAAGAAAACGATCTCAATACCCTACACCAACAGGCTGAGCGCTTTATTCAGCATTCAGACCTCGCATTCCTTACCATCGAGCGAAATGGACGTGTGCTCGCGCATACTCAGCGTTCTGACACGCAGATGAATGATGTCACGATTGCCAAATACCCCATTGGGTCACCTGATGATAAGTCTGGTGACGTTATCATCGGATTCAGAAATCATCATTCTGATGCCGTCGCGTCGCCTATCGCCCAATTTTTGATTTGGAGTTCTTCAGGCATCGGTTTGCTTGCCATCGCTACCATGTACATCATGATGCTCGCGGTCACGCGCCCACTAAGAAAACTGCAAAAACTCAGTCAAAAGGATAGCGATCCTTCGTCTTTCAATATGTTCTTCCAAGATGAAATTGAAGCCACGGTAGACATGGTAAGTTCCATGCAGAAAAAGCTCGATAAGAGCTACCAGCAGCTCCAGAATTCCATTCGAGACCAAAAGTATTCTTATGTAGAAGCACAGCAAATCGAAGAAAAGAACGTGGCGATCTACAACGCGTCATTGGATGCGATTGTGGTGGCGAACGACCAAGACATCATCATCGAGTTCAACGCTATTGCCGAGCAACTGTTCGGTTGGGACAGAGACGAAATAGTGGGTCGACGCCTTGCTGACACCCTCATTCCCCCTGCTCTGCGTGAATCCCATATTAAAGGCATGCAGCACTTCCTCGAATCAGGCGATGGCCCAGTTCTCAATCAACGTATCGAGTTACCAGCCGTTCGAAAAAGTGGCCGTGAATTCCCGATTGAAGTGTCAATCTCCCCAGCAAAAACAAAGCAGGGGTTTATTTTCGTTTCTTATATGCGCGATATTACGCAGCGACTGAAAGACCAAACCGAGCTCAAAATCGCGGCACACGCCTTCGAATCGTCAGAAGCCATGTTCATTTCTGATGCAAAAGGACACATCATTCGCACCAACCCTGCTTTCACCTCCATCACGGGATTTGAAAGTGCTGAAGTCGAAGGGGAAAAGCCGCGCACGCTTTCTGCCAATCCAGAAGACATTCAGTTCCACAAGCAAATTTGGCGAACCTTGATCGACTCAGGACGATGGAACGGTGAGATTTCGCTCCGTCACCGGGATGGTAACGAGCTTCCCGTTCGAATGAGCATGACTGCAGTGCGTGATGAAGACGACACCCTCACCCACTATGTGGCGCACTTCTTCGACTTAACCGAACAAAAGCACAATGAACGTATTCTTCGTACCGCCCAGCATGAAGCGGAAAGCGCGAACGAATCGAAAAGCCGTTTCTTGGCTACCATGAGTCATGAAATTCGCACCCCCATGAACAGTGTGTTGGGTGTGCTCGGGTTATTGAAAGAAACGCCGCTGAACGTCAAGCAGTTGGGGTTGGTTCAAACGGCACGAGAATCCGGCGAGCTGTTGCTTGCGATCATCAACGATGTCTTGGATTTCTCTAAGATGGAAGCAGGTAAATTAACGCTAGAGAAAAACCCGTTTGATATTGTTGAATTACTCCAACAGACCTTAGACATTCTGCGCCCTCAAGCGGCGAACAAAAACTTAAAACTGAATGTTATTTTTGCTGATAACACGCCTCAGTATCTCATTGGGGACGGAGACCGCATTCGTCAAATCGTGCTTAATTTAATGTCGAATGCCATCAAATACACGCAAGAAGGCAGCATCACTGTCTCTATCAAATGTGCACGCTTGTATACCGATGCTTGTCAGCTTCAAATTGATGTTTCCGACACAGGGCAAGGCATTGACCAAGGGCACATTACCGACTTGTTCGATGAGTTCACTATGGCGGAAAATACCTATGACAGACGCCATGAAGGCAGCGGTCTTGGACTGGCGATCTGTAAGCAACTCGTGAATCTCATGAAGGGTAAAATCGAGGTTGATAGCCAAAAAGACGTTGGCTCAACGTTTACCCTTACATTGGAACTCAAACTCGCTGAAAAAGAAGATTGTGCCCCCCTTAGCACATCAAACCCCACCCTTGGCAGCACAGCAGAAATCAGCAGTTCAATACGAATATTATTGGCAGAAGACAACCCCGCCAACCAAGTGGTGCTCCGCACTATGCTCGAATTTTCCGGGCTTTCTGCTGATATTGTCAGCAATGGACAAGAGGCGGTGGACGCTGTCAGCAAAATTCCTTACGACATCATTTTTATGGACATTTCGATGCCCGAAATGGATGGCGTTGAAGCCACACAACGGATCCGACAAATGGATTCACCCACCAAAGACGTCATCATCGTCGCATTAACCGCACATGCTATTCGTGGCGATAAAGAACACTTTTTAAACCAAGGGATGGATGATTTTGTGTCAAAACCCGTCACGCGCCAATCCATTCTCGATTGTTTAGGGCGCTGGCAAGATCATGCTTCAAAAGCGGGCAATCAACGAGACATCATTAAACACCAAACCTCTTCGGCTCGTGGGCAGGGTGACACTAATAATGGTTCTGGCAGCGCAACAGACTGCCCTCCACAGAATAAATTGGTTGATGAGCCCACGTTACAGCAATTGGTGTCTGACACATCCGCAGAAGCCGCCCCAAATCTGATCACCTTTTATATAGAAGATGCAAAAATACGTGTGCTCAAATTGGTTGAAGCAGCAGAAAGTGAAGATTTTTACACCCTAGAATTTGAGGCTCACACCTTGGGCAGCAGCGCTGCGGCGCATGGCAATGCTGCCTTGTGCAAACTTTGCCGAAGCATTGAAGCCTTTTGCCTAGAGCAATCCTTTGATAAGGCGCTCGACACAGCAACACAACTTGCCGCCACGGCGGATGCATCATTCGACGCTCTGGATAAGCGATTACAACGCGGTTTAACGATGAAGTAACCAGTTGATTTAAAAGCGTGATTCTTATGCTGACACACTTGGTTTTTGACCAAACTGTCGTACACTTACTTGCATATGATTTAATCAAACAGAATACCCTAACCCTCGAGCAATGGGGTCGGCGTAGGTAGACATCTCAAGGGACGCATGCACCATGAAGTCAAAATACCGAGTACTACTCATTGAAGATTCAAAGCCGTTAGCTAACCTGTATATCCAGTATTTATCGGGTGAACCTATCGATTTGGTCTGCCTAGAGACGGGTCAACAGGCTCTGGATTACCTCGAAAAATCCACGCCTCACCTCATCATGCTTGATCTTAAATTGCCAGACATGTCCGGACAGGAAGTGCTTAGTTGGATAAAAAAACAAGCCCTTCCCTGCTCCGTCATCGTTGTTACAAGCCACGGATCTGTAAACACCGCTGTAGAGCTGATGCAGCAAGGGGCGGATGATTTTTTAGAAAAACCAGTGAGTGCTGAACGCCTTAAAACCACGTTGAAAAACCAACTAGAGCACGTACGTTTGCAGCATCTCGTCGACGACATCAAAACCAGCTTCGAACGCAATACGTATCAAGGTTTTATCGGTGCAAGTCTTCCTATGCAGAACGTGTATCGTATTATTGATGCCGCAGCTCCCAGCAAAGCGACTGTGTTTATTACCGGCGAAAGCGGCACGGGTAAAGAAGTCTGCGCTGAAGCCATTCATGCCCAAAGCCCTCGCACAAAAGCACCGTTCATCGCCCTCAACTGTGGTGCTATTCCCCACGACCTCATGGAAAGCGAAATTTTCGGCCACGTTAAAGGTGCATTTACAGGTGCAAGCAGCGAGCGAAAAGGGGCAGCCGCGCAAGCCGATGGTGGCACATTGCTCCTTGATGAAATCTGCGAAATGGATTTGGACCTACAAAAAAAACTGCTGCGTTTTATCCAAACTGGGCGCTATCAAAAGGTCGGGGGCAGTAAAGAGGAAAGCGTAGATATTCGTTTTCTCTGTGCCACCAACAAAGATCCCTTGCATGAAGTGGCTGCGGGTAAATTCAGAGAAGATTTGTACTACCGATTGCATGTCGTTCCCCTTGCCTTGCCGCCGCTTAGAGAGCGTGGTGATGACATTCTTACCATCGCCACGAAATTCTTACGCACCTATGCCAATGAAGAAGGAAAATCCTTCACACAATTTTCACCGGAAGCAGAGGTGGTACTTCGTCACTACCCTTGGCCGGGTAACGTAAGGCAGTTGCAAAATGTTATTCGGAATGTGGTTGTTCTTCATGACGGTGATGCAGTGTCTATCAAGCAACTGCCACCACCACTGAATGAAACGCTCAGCGATCAAGAAATCCGTTCTTTGGCACCCACAACCTTTGTTGAACCCACGCCAGATGCGTCTGAATCCACCGCGCATGCCGCGCCCGTGGAAAGCTCAGACATTCGGCCATTGGAAGATGTGGAACGGGAAGCAATACAACAAGCCATCGAATTTTGTGGCGGAAATGTTCTGAAAGCTGCAGTGTTGTTGAAAGTCAGCCCCTCTACGCTATATCGCAAGAAACAAGCTTGGGAAACCGACACAGATAACGCCTAGTACTAGAGAACATCGTTCAAAACATGTTTCAACAACTGCTTTACACAAAACAAAAAAACGCCGCTTCATTTGTCGCGGCGTTTTTTGTTTGTACAGTCCACAGTATTTACCCCACAGATAATCTCGATTTATCGCTGTCAGTCAAATGATTCAGCAACTGTCTCAAACCTTGCGTCACACTGGTTTTTGCCACTAACCCTAATTCCTTTGTGGCGCGTGACGGACTCCCGGTAGACGTTCGAATATCACCACGTAGTGCCGGCATATGTTCAATGGCCACGCGTGAGCCCGTGATAGACATAAGGATTGTCGCTAATTGATTCACTGACATGGCCTCTCCGCGACAGACATTAAAAACGTCAGGAGACACAGACACATTTGTCATTGCCGCACGAAGGAACCGCACCACATCACCCACGTAAATAAAATCTCGCGTCTGTTCACCGTCACCAAAAATGGTGAGTGAATGCCCATCCAACACTTTGTCTGCAAAAATAGAAATGACACCGGAGTAAGGGGATTTGGGGTCTTGGCGCGGACCGAACACGTTGAAAAAGCGCATGCCCGTCGTCGGCACGCCGTGCACTAAAGATGCCACTCTTGCGTGCAATTCAGAGCCTAGTTTATCCGCCCCATAAGCTGTGAGCGGGCGAACTGTCGAACGCTCGGATAAGGGCAATTCTGCATTGTCGCCATAAACCGCAGCCGACGATGCATAAACAACTGGGGTCTTGGCCGCCCTGGCAGCATCAAACACGCGGATTGAACTCGTTAGATTGATATTGTGAGTCTCGATCCACTCTTGATTAGAACGTTGAACAGACGAGACCGCTGCCAAATGAAAACAGCCATCAACGCCTTCCATTGCATCATCGAGTACATCAGGAACAGAAATGTCGGCCACCCGCAATTCACAGTGGCGGGGTACATTGTCACGGGAACCCGTGGAAAGGTTGTCGACAACGCGAACGTGGTGACCATCTGCGAGGAGAGATTCGACCAAATGTGAACCAATAAAACCGCAACCGCCTGTAACTAGGTAACTTGCCATATCTGCCTCTGCAAAAAAAGAGTGAGCTGACTCGATCGATGCAAAGTGTTTGCCAAGTTACTTCATGCCCCATTATTTTTTATTGTCCAAAAGCATTTGGCCTAGGTTTTATGCCATACGCACTCAGATGCATTTAATTCTTAATGTTCATCGTTGGAAGACAAAAAACACGGAATCACCGTCTGTTGCTCACAAGGTTCACCCTTTGTTTGCTCAATCTGACTTGCGGTTTGAATGCCTACAAAACATGTTTTTCGCAAAATGACGCTCTCTTTTCATCAAAATGAGAATTTTCGGGTGCAGCTATACGCATCCATTGTGTATGTGACTGGCTTTTCGACATCAAAAGACCGCTAAGTCTTCTGAGAACAACGGCTGACCGATATTCACTCTCTCCATATGCCGAACTGGCATTAACTTTGCAATTTACATCGTTCTCGCGAGCCTTTTCGAATAAAGACCTTTTTGCTCGCGCTGACGGTAAACGTGGAGGGCGACATGAAAAAGAGAACAAATAACATATGGATCGTTTTAGACAGCCGCGGCTTTGGTGGCATTGAATCCCATGTTGAACAACTCGCGCTTGGCCTGAAAGCCGCCAACAATCAAGTCAGCATCGTGTTTCTTCAAAATTACGGCGAACACCCTCTTCAACGCAGACTCATGTTCTCAGGATTAGATTGCATCATGCTTGATGGACGCATTGCTTCTTTGTGGCAAGCGCTAAAAAAAGAAAAACCCGATGTGATTCATACCCACGGTTACAAAGCCGGCATTTTGGTGCGCCCTATCGCGCGATTAATGAAAGTACCTTGTGCCAGCACCTTTCACAGTGGTGAAAAGAAAGAAGGCAAACTCCAATGGTATGACTGGTTTGATCGTCATACGGCTTTCCTCGCTAACCATGTTTACGCCGTGAGCAGCCCAATACTGTCTACGTTACCGTGTTCTGCAAAATTGGCAGATAATTTCGTAGACACCAGCAAAATCACCCCATCTTTCGGTACAGAGATCGCGTTTGTAGGTCGACTCTGTAAAGAGAAAGCGCCAGATCGTTTTAGCGTGCTGTCAAAGCGCTTCCCACACCTCGACTTCCATGTTTACGGCGATGGACCATTACGATCAGAACTTGAACAAAAAGCCCCAGATAACCTTGAATTTCATGGTGTACAAAAAGAAATGCACGATGTGTGGCCACGTATTGGCTTGTTGGTGATCCCTTCACGCGCAGAAGGCCTTCCGATGGCAGCGCTTGAAGCCATGGCGCGCGGCATTCCAGTGGTCGCGTTTAATGTTGGCTCACTGGATCAACTCGTCAGGCCAAATGAAAACGGTTGGCTGGTAAAACAAGGGGATATGGAAGGCATGATCTCTGCCATTCAAGATTGGCGACAGTCAGATAGCGTACAAAAAGCGCAGTGGAGCAAAGAAGCCATCGCCACGGTCAAACAGCGCTTTTCAACGGAAGCCGTCGTACCAAAATTACTTGCGGATTATGCCACTTTCGCAAAATGACCAAATTCCTTTATCAGAATGACGAATTGGCGTCGCGCCGACTCTGTTTTCCTTACAGGCTCACGCGGCGTTTTTCTTTACATTCAACATGTTAGAAATATGGCCTACTCCTTGCAGACATTTTAGACATGACAGGGATGACCATTGGCAATGTCGTACAACAAGAAAGCCGATCGTCAATATGACTATCTCGCCACAGACACGTTAAGCACAGGATGTGACGAGCCACTGAGCTAACTGGAGGAAGAGAGTATGTATTCAACCACTCAAACTCTCTCAACATCGCGCAATGTCTTGTTTGTACATTACGGTGATAACTGGATTCGTGGAAGTGAACGCTGCTTACTTGATTTACTCACGCACATCGACAAGGACGCATTTACGCCAGTTTTATGGTGTAACAGTGAATTACTGGCTGATGAAGCGCGCAAGCTCAATATCGACGTGTACGTTAGCGAATTTCCGCTCCTGTTCGGCGAAACCACGCCGAAATGCAATTTCCGCGGCTACAGACAACTCATCAGTCAAGGCATCGAGATTGTCGATAACCACAATATCGACCTGCTCCACGCAAACAGCGGTGCACCAAGCCAATGGCTGAATGTTGTCTCTCGCGCTCGAAAGCTACCTCTGGTGTTACATCTTCATTCGCGTTACCCATTGCGAGACCGCATCACACTTGGGCTTCACCACGCCAGCATGGCGGTAGGCGTGAGCCAACCTGTGGTTGATCAATTGCTGAATGACGGTGGCAAAGAAGAACGCTGCCAAGTCATTCCAAATGGCATTGATACCGACGCCTTGCTTGCTCAGCCCGTTACCAACCTTCGCAGGAAACTGTCATTGCCAAGCGATGCATTCATCGCCGTTAGCATCTGTTCACTGATCACCCGCAAAGGTGTTGATTTGTTGATTGAAGCTTGCAAACAACTGCGTGAAATGTACCTTCCCATTCATTTGGTAGTGATTGGTGAAGGCGCAGAACGCCAAAACCTCGAAAACCAAATTCATGAAGCTGGCCTTGAAGATTACGTGCATTTGATTGGGGAACAACACAATGTGGTTGGCCTATTGCGCGGCGGGGCTGACATGGTCGTTTCTGGCGCACGAGAAGAAGTATTCGGACTGACACTCGCCGAGGCGGGCCTCAGCGGTTTGCCGGTTGTCGCGCCCAATGTGGGGGGCATTCCTAGCGTTGTGTCGCACCACGAAACAGGCATTTTGGTGCCAGAAGAAGATGCACATGCCATTGCGCAAGCCATGTTCCACCTTTACATCAACCAAGAACAACGTTTGTTGCTCGGTCAAAACGGCTACAAACGCGTGATGGAAAAATTCACGATTTCGTCTCATACCGCGAAGTTCGAAGCGCTTTACAACACCTTGCTAACCGACCCAGGCATGCCATTGAAATGGCACAGCCACTGGCAGATGCTTCCACCGATTCAAGCGTCATTGAAGTTTGTAAAAAATCGCAAAGCAACGGCACAACCTGCCAACGATCTTTTTGCGAAGGAGGCGCTATGAGCCGATTAACGCACATCGTTATCCTTGATCCCATTGCCTTTGCTGGCGGATCGAAAGTCTCTACCAAGCATGTGCTGAGTCAGCTTGAGAGCCAAGAAGCGCGCGTGACCATTCTCACCGCAGACAAGGAGACATGGGCATCATCACAAGCCTATGTCGCCAAGCTGCATATGCCTAAGCGTTTAGAAACAGCAGAACAAGGCTTAGGTTACTTTGCACGTCACATTCTGATCGCAATTCAACTGCTCTGGCTTCGTCTGTTCTTGGGACAAATACACACAGCGTTAGGCGCATCAGGCCCGGGGGTTGATCTGGGTCTGTATTTGGTAAAAGCGGTGCTTGGTTACCGTTTAATCCAAATGATTCACGGCCCAGTGGCGAAATCACGCACCATTGGTCGCTGTCTCGCCGCCGCCGACAGTGTGTTCTATCTCGACGCCACGCAAACCTCCTTATCCACGGCGTTGGAAGCAGCGGGACACTCGCCAGACATTGCTTCATACCCTCAGATTCAACCGTTTAAAAACGGCCTGCCTAAGCAGTCCTGGCCGAGCCAATGCCAGTATGACTATGCCGTCATGTTCTGGGCAGCATCGCTATTGAAATGGAAAGGCCTTGATACGTTCACGGCGGCGTTGAGCCAATTGAGCCCCGCTGAGCGTCCAGAATCACACGTCTGTTATATCCGTCCGAAACAAAACAATTTGCCCACCAGCGAAGCGCCACAAACCTTGAGCAAAGTCTTCTGGCACCATGCGCCGGACAACCTTGATGAGATCCGTGCCAGTGCAAACATCTTTGTTTCCACCAGCACCAAAGAGCCTTTTGGCCTGTCGATTCTCGAGGCAATGGCTGCTGGCATGTGTGTGATCATTCCCTCTGACGACGCCTTTTGGGATCGCCAGTTAACCGCCAATGAAAATTGCCTGAAGTATCAACCTGACGATGTAGACAGCCTGATTGAAGCAATCCAAACCGCGGAGCAAAACATGCGACAGGTCAAGAGAATGGGTCAAGCAGCCAGCAATATTGCTCTTCAATATCGCGCTGACCTTTGCTTCGCTGCGATCTGCGAAAGTCTGGTGAGTAAATCGCGCCACGTTATGCCAGAGCTGGTTTCAAAAGAGCAATAAAACAACACATACACGTAATGGCAAGGATGAAAACCATGACGCCAATGATGAAGCAAACACTGTTGTACGGAAGCAGCATTGCATTGATGAAAGGCATTTCTTTATTGATGCTGCCTTTCATCACCCATCATTTGCCACAAGCGGAATTCGGGAAACTCGAGATTGTCAGCAGTATTGCGGCCCTCGGCAGCATCTTGGTCGGATTGGGGTTGGAAGACGCTCTGTATCGCTTTGTCGGAGGGCAAAACGACGCTAACGAGCGCAAACGCATGGCCGCGCGTATTTTCACACTCACACTGATTGTTGGCGCATTTGTGGTGCCGGCTGGTTGGATGCTTGCAGCGTGGTTAGATGCGTACGTCCCGGGCGGTCTAAGCACGTATCAATTGCGGTTAGTGTTGCTGATGCTTGCTCTAGAAGGCTGCATTGCTGTTCCACTGGGCTGGTTACGAATGCAAAACCGCGCGACGGCCTTTTTCACGGTTGCCGTTGGGCGCGCGCTTTTCCATGCAGGGCTCACGGTGGTGATGTTGTTAATGGGACGCGGCATTGATGGCGTGCTTGAAGCTGGCGTGATTGCTGCCGTCATGCAAGCCATTATCCTTACTGCTCTGCAACTCAAAGACACAGGTTTTGGTTTCTCAAAAGATGTCGCCAAACAATCTCTTATTTATAGCCTGCCTATCATGGCGAGCGGCCTCATGGCTTTTTCTCTCAATGGTCTCGACCGTTGGGTATTGGCAGACGTCGCGTCGTTGGAAGATGTCGCGCAATTTGGCGTGGCGGCTAAGTTCGCCTTGGCGGTTGTACTGTTGCTGCAACCCTTTGGCATGTGGTGGATGCCAAAACGCTTCGATATTTTGTACGGTCAGAATGGCCGAGAAAACGCCACGCGTTTTACCAACTATGGACTTACGCTCGGCATGATCATCGCGGTTATCGTCGCCTTCTCCGCTCCCGTCGCAATTCAATTTCTATTGCCAGAAAGCTACATGATGGCGGCCCAATTCACGGCACTCTTGATTGCCGCTGCATTATTTAAAGAAATCGCAGAACTGATTAATTTGGGGAGCTATGCAGGTGAAACCTCTTACGCGCAACTCGCTATCAATGCCATATCTGCTGTTGTAGCCTTTGCGACTCTGTGGCTATGGGGCGCAGAATATGGTGTCTTCGGTATTTTGGCAGCACTCGCATTCACCCAAGGCTTACGCATGATAATGTTCTTCTGCGTCAGTCAGCACCTTTACTATTTGCCCTACCCTGTTTTCTCATTACTCGTGATGCTCACGTTTAGCCTTGTTTGGCTGTCGATCAGCCAATTTGAATGGTCATTGTTCACCCGTATTGTCTTAACGGCCTTGGCGCCGATGAGTGTATTCATGTTGGCGCACAAACTTGGCATCGTCCCTCCCCTTTCGTTACAGAGATTGCGAGGGCAAGTAGCATGAATCAAGGACTCACAAGCACCCTCACCGTATCAGTGAAAGTAATGCGCTGGGCTTCTACGCCCAGCGTTCAGCGTCTTGTGGTGGTCTTATTGCTCGGTATTTGTGTGTCTCTCGCCCTGCCGTTTTTCTCGGTGAACGCGCCCACCGTGTCGGAGTTCGATGCCATTCCCGCCATGTTGTGTTTAGGCCTAGGGCTGATTTTGCTCGTTCAAAGTCCCGCGATAACACCACGCACAGGCGACCATGTTGTTGCCACTGTTCTCGCGCTGTTGCTCGCCATTCCAAGCTTCCAAGGTGCGCTAATTGTGCTTTTCTTTGTTGGTCTTTGGATTGGGATCCGTGCTCTATCTTCTGTCCAAGCATCACATGAAAGCAGCCTAACCTCGACAAGACCCCTGGCTAACCAACATCTAACGATTAAAAACAGCGCACTCATCCTAATGGTATGTGCGCTTCAAGCGCTCACTGTGTTGTGCGCATTGAAATGGTTTACCGAGCCCGTGCTTGCACTGGATGCCAACATGGTCGCGTCAGTATTGCAGCTTGTCACAGGCACGGGCTATGCGGTCGGAAATGTTTACTTTGGCCCTTCAGACCATCAGGTATTGATGCTGAGAAACTGCTCCTCTCTGCCAGCCATGATAAGCGCCCTCACATGCTGGTTCGCCATTGCGCGCTGGCATCAAGTGGTGTTTTCGTTCCGTGAGGTGACCATTGTTGCATTACTGCTTGTCAGTGCCTTGTTACTCAACGTACTGCGGTTATTCAGCATGGGCCTTACGATGGAATGGCACACCTGGTGGCATTCACCCACTGGGGAGGATACGTATCTTTTCCTTTCCGCAGCACTCACGCTTTCAATCATTTTCTGGGGGATCCGTTATGCAAAAACGGAACACACTCATTGATTGGGTAAGCATGTCCCTTGCGGTGGCGATGGTTGCCAGTGGCGTCTATTTGCGGACAGATGCGGTGATCGCGTCAAACACACTAAATAGCGACGTATCCAATGCTGCATATAGCCATCAAGGTCAGCAGAGATACAACCAAAGCCTCTATCAGGAAGGGTCGGCAGAAAAACAACTGGTGCGGTTTTTCCGATCTCAAGGCTTGTTCGACATGAAATCGGTGCACTTTACGCAAGATGCTGGCATTAAGGGTCTTCAAGTGTCCGTACCAAGCTGTGAAGGCTATCTCGCCATGTTGGTGATGCCTGATGGCGACGAATTTGCCGGGCTATGGCAAACACTGGCGGAAAAAAGCCAGTACCGCACACAATTTTTGTTCGATGGGACGCTTTACAACGAGTTCCCTCGCACCGTGTTCTGGCTCAAGACAACGCTGCATGCTGTTGCTCGAAAAGTTGGCGCACACACCGTGTTCTACCCGGGTCCAGCCCTTGCTATCGCGCACCCTGAACGATGCGCAAGAGCAGACCAACTTCCGTTCAACCACATCGCGCTCAAAGGGGGTATCCTATGAAGCACGCGATAAATACACTACTAGGAACGATCGCAATACTCGCTGCATCGACCGCACATGCGTTAGATGCCAATTCACCCGACATTGTAAACAACCCTGTCGACGAATCATTGATGAACCTTGCTGATACTGTGCTTCCAGAAGCGAGAGCTGTAAATACCGAGTTTCTTAACACGGATTACAGCCCTTACCTCTCGATGAACCAAGAAGGTAATGTATACGTCAGCTTTCTTGATGAAGGCGCAGGGTACAGAAACAGCCTCGGTTACTTCACGTTTGATGACAATACCTTTAGCGGTCTGAGCAAGAGCTCGATAGACACTGACAGCTCAGGGGTTGTGTCACTCGCGGAACTCGGCGCAGTGGAAGGCGTGGACTACGGATTTTTGTATTCCAACCTTTCGAAATCTGGCAGCGGCGGTAGTCTGAACGTGGGTGACACGGTACAAGTAACAGATTCCACCATCGCGGCAGGAAAGAACGTGAGCTTTTTCCTCTCGCAAAATGCTTACACCAACGGCGATACCGTGTCTGATGGCGTATTGACAGGTGCTGACCAAACTTTCTATGGCCTAGATTTCCTCAATCCCGAGGCCGATCTTACCTATGAATTGGACAGTGCAAGCCCGTCGTCTCGTCACGTTGCTATGTTGTTTGCAGACAGCAACGAAGAACAAGTCATCATGGGCTTTGAAGACCTTAATCGTGTGAACCCCAGTTCTAACGATTGGGGGATTCGATCTGATGAAGACTTCAATGACGCAATTTTCATGGTCTACAGTGACCCAGCAGATGCATTTGGTGGGTCAAACATAGCAACAGCGCCTATGCCCCCAATGGCACAAAGCCTTGTTGGACTCATGATGTTTGCAGGCTTGATCGTGATGGCTAGACGTAAGTCTGCGCCATCTAATGAGCCCATGCTGGCAGCATAACCCGCTACCGCAGTCAGGGTACGATCCGCCACCGACAGTTTTGATGGCTCGGATTTTTTGAAGCGTGTTTTTTTGAAGCATCATGCTTTGAGGCGCGGCGTCTAAGAATCCGACTGTCGAAACGAAAGGTGGCGAGCTAACTTCGCCTTTCATTGCCGCAATAGTAGGCAATTTTGCAAATTTAAAAAGACACATCATCTCCTTGTGTCTGATTTCGTCTTTTTGACAATCAGAATGAGAAAATGCCATGCACTAAATCATCGAGCACGTTTAACGTTATGATTTTTATTTAATTTAAAGTTGGCCTACTTTGTGCTTTTCCTTTATTCAACGAACAATCTAACGTTCGAACGAATAATAAAAAGGAGAAGTTTATGTGTTGGGTGTTTGCTGCAGTATCTGAATCTTCAATACCCTCGACGTCAATCTTCAGCTTTTGCTTACATGGCGGCCACCTTAGCCGGTCTTGTCACTTCTCCCTATCAGTGGCTGAGGAGTGATCGCCATGAACATGCAATCAACACGTCAGTGGATAAAACACAGCCCAAACCCCGTCGCTCGTGGTCTGTTCACCGTGCTAAAAGCCATGATGCAAATGAGCGTACCCGCACCAAAATTGATTTCTGCACCCTTGTATTTTTTCACTAAAACTATCATGAGCTTATGGGCAAATTTTACCCGCACGTTTTGTTGGACGCCCACCTTCAAGGGCCGAGCGCGGAGCGTGGGTAAAGGGTTCTATCTATACGGTGGAATGCCCTTCGTGAGCGGCCCAGTCACGTTAGATTTCGGCAACCAGTGCCGCGTTTCCGGCCAAACCACGTTTTCAGGCCGAACGGTGGGTAGCGTAACACCGTCACTGACCGTTGGAAGCAATGTAGACATCGGCTGGCAAACCACGATTGCGGTGGGTACCAAAGTGGTGATTAGCGACAACGTACGCATTGCAGGACGCGCATTTTTAGCCGGATACCCAGGCCATCCAATAAATGCAGAAGATCGTGCTGCCGGCTTACCCGAACTAGATAGCCAAGTCGGCGACATCATATTAGAGCGTGATGTCTGGCTCGCCACGGGGGTTTCCGTGATGGCTGGCGTTACCATTGGCGAAGGCACCATTGTTGCCGCAGGAAGTGTTGTTACCTCAGATTTACCGCCATTTGTTGTTGCCGGAGGTGTGCCTGCAAAAGTACTTCGTCCACTCACCGCTGAGGAGATGAAAAAATGAACAGAGATTTGATCGTTTTCGGCGAAGACTGGGGCGGGTTGCCATCCAGTACACAGCACCTCATTCGTCTTCTTGCATTGCAACGCAAAGTGATTTGGGTAAATTCCATTGGTTTACGTCAGCCTCGTCTCTCGCTGAACGACATGAGACGCGCATGGAAAAAATTGACGGCAAAGAAAGTCGGCAGTGCCGCAGCCATATCAATTGAAACGCCTGACAACATCACGATAGTGAACCCAACTACATTGCCGGCTCCACGTACAGAATTTAGCCGCAAACTTGCCGCCAATTGGTTGAAGAAGCAGCTGCTTCCAATCATCAAAAAACATAACCTGCATGACCCTATCTTGTGGACGTCACTGCCAACCGCAGTGGACGTCGCAGACAAACTTGGCGCTGAATCACTGGTGTATTACTGCGGTGATGATTTCTCTTCCCTTGCAGGTGTCGATCACGACACCGTGTCAGAGCGCGAAAAAGAACTCATCAACAAAGCTGATCTGATCCTCGCCTCTAGCGAGACCTTGGTGCATCGCTTTCCTGAGCAGCGCACACAATTCCTGCCACATGGTGTTGATTACTCATTATTTTCCACGCCTGCGCCACGTGCTGACGATATGCCTTACACCCGACGTCCCATTGCTGGGTTTTATGGCTCATTGTCTGAATGGCTTGACTATGATTTGTTAGATGCCGTGATTTCTGCGTTGCCCGAATGGGACTTTGTGTTCATCGGTCAGGCATGTGAACGCGCTCAAGCACTCAGCAAACACAGCAAACACAGCAAACACAGCAACGTGAGATTACTTGGCCCGCGCCCACATCACCTGTTGCCATGCTACAGCCAACACTGGACAGCGAGTTTGCTGCCATTTGCTGACAATGCGCAAATCCATGCCTGTAACCCGTTAAAGCTTCGCGAATATTTGGCCACAGGCACGCCGGTTGTAAGTACGCCGTTTCCGGCTTTATCGAGCTACTCGGCATACGTGTCAGTGGTCACGACGGACAAAGAGATGATTCGAGCCTTAGAAGAAGCGCAATTCCAGCTAAGAAATGAGCAGCAACAGGCCGCAGTGAAGCCTCACACTTGGGAGGCTCGCGCAGAAGAACTTGAGAGATGGTTGGACGCGCTATGAACACGCTAACGTACAAATTTCTGATTCTGCTTGATGGGGCATGGCGACGTCGTTACGTCATCATGATGCCCATTATCATTTTGCCGCTCATGGGCACTGCTATTGGGTTAATGAGTCCGAAAAAGTACAACTCTCACACCAGCATGTTGATTCAAGAAACCTCAAAGATGAACCCGTTTCTTGAAGACTTAGCGGTTTCCGCAAAAATGAAAGAGCGCTTTAGTGGACTTCAAACCTTGCTCCACAGCCGACACATTCTTGGCAAGGTGGCGATTGAACAAGAGCTGATTACAGAAGATTCTGACCCGGCACTTGTCGATGAAACCATTGCGACCTTATCCGGCGGCTTGTCGATGACCACCATAGGCAAAGACGTTATCCGCATCGATTACCGCGCGGGCAACCCCGATGGCATGAAAGAAACACTGGAAATCGTGAGTCAACATGTCATCGAAGAGCTGCTCGCACCAGAGCGTTCTTCAATGAAAGATTCCAGCTTCTTCCTCTCCGAGCACATCAAGTTTCGCCGCCAAGAACTCGATAAAGCCGAAGCTGCCCTGACAGAATTTAAAACCGAACACTCTGACGGCTTGCCGGCATTGCAGCTCGCAAACCTTTCACGCATTGAAGCACTCAAGCAGCGGCTTTCCGAAAAAGAAGCGGAGATGGCGGGTGCGCAACGCGGCTTGGGTGGGCTCGATCAACAGCTATCAAGCACCAACCCCGTCATCGGAAAGATTGAAGACCAAATCGTTAAAATTCGCAGTGAACTCGCGCTATTGAAAGCACGCTACACCGACCAACACAGTCTGGTTCAAGGGGCAACACGAAGCCTTCGTCGCTTGGAAGAACAACGCACCCAACTTTTATCGAACACTTCTGAAACCGTGGATGCAAGCCAGCTCTGGGATATCGCCAGTAGCGCAAACATGGAAACCGACGGCGATTCTCAACCTCTCCTGATCTCCCAACTAGAAAACCTGCAGCTCGCCCGCAGCAAAGTAGAGATGCTGGAAGAAGAGACATCAAGTCTTCGCTCAATGATCACCGAGCTTGAAATCAAAACCAGCAAATCAGGGGAAAAAGAACAGCAAATCAAAAAACTCGAACGCGACCTCGAAGTGAAGCGCGATCTTTTCCATGAGCTCCTAGAACGCTACGAAATGGCACGTTTAACCAGCTCACTGGGTGTGTTCGAACAGGACAAACGTATCAAGATCATTGACCGCCCCTACTCTCCCGGCGTGCCGAGTAATCTTCCTTTCTTTGTTTTCACCATTGCAGGCATGGTGGGTGGCGTTTTCCTTGGTTGTGGTATGGCTGTGTTGCTGGAGTTGACCGATACCTCCGTTCGCCGCATCGCCATGTTAGAAGAAATCACCGGCGCACCGGTGCTAACCCGTATTCCTGAATTGAGCGACGATATTATTCCCCCCAAAGAAGGGAGTAAATTAATTGCGGGTGAAGCCAAAGTCATTGAATCAAAGTAACGAATAGCGTGTCAGACGACACGCTTGCAAAGCCAACACACTCAGTCAACAAGGAAGGTTCTCTGGTATGAAAGCTTGGTTATTGTATTTATTGGCGATAATTGCTGCACCTGTTAGTGCAGAACTTCGCATCGAAAAATCATCATTGCACACGGTGTCAGAAACCAGTTTGCTCATCATCAAGGGCATGAATCTCTCAGACAGTGAGGTCATTTTGGTGATCCGAGCTGATGATACCGTGAACCCCGGCTATGCAGACCGTGCCAATATCGAACGTGTGCTAACCAAAGGCGAGTTTGAACTCCAAGTACCTTTCGCCAGCATGCGCACCCCCGGAGGTCGACAACTCAACCTCAATGCCCTCGAAAAAATCATTATCTTCCCTGGCGAGAAAAAACGTGGTTTTGCGTTGATGTCTGCCAACGTGGAAACGCCTAAACCATTGGGTGAGAACGTGTATGCATGGGATCTTGGCCCTGTCGGCAGTGCCATTTGGCCAGGATTCCAACCGCTCACGATTAAGTCTGGGCTTTTATCGGGGCAAGGGTTAAACCCCATTGACCGCAGCGCCCGCATGCAAGCTGCAGACAGCTTAACCATTGACGGTATTCGTGGCATTGATACTGCAGCGTTGCCGCTGCCAGCAGGGAAATGGCAAATCACCTTCTGGCTACGTGATGCAGGGGAATGGGAATATTTACCCCACCCTTTACAGCGAGAAATCCGCGTAAATGGAAACACTGTGTATCGCCAGAACCGTTCACCGAGAGAATGGATTGAGCAGGTTTATCTCAAACGACGCGACATTGCCGTTACCCCCAACAGCAACAGTTGGGATCTTTACGGCAAACGAGAAAGTGACCGCGTCACGTTTAATGTCACCAGCAATGGCGAACCTGTCATCATTAGGCTTTATGGCGACTCCACTGACGCGCAATTTGTGAGCGGCATTCTGGCCGTTCCTGCTGACAATCCGATGATTTTGGACATGCTCACGCGACAACGACAAGCTTGGTGGGAGAAGAACTGGCCTGTTTCAGATTGGAAAGCTTGGCCAACAGGCAGTGCGCATTTAAAGCCAACCCAAAAAGACACAAGCAATAACACTGGCAGCATCGTGAACGCAGCACCTGATACATCAGCATTGATTGAATTTAACTTCGAACAGGGCAACGTTCCCGGCGCGCCAATGGTGATGATCAGTAAACCCACGCTCGGCGAAACGGCGTTGAATGTCAGTTGGCATTGGAGCCAATGGAGCTTAACCCGCACACACCTTTCGTCGACATTACTCAATGCCAACGATAGTTTCTTACGCCACGGGCTCATGCCCATTAATGAAGGCGTCGCCATGCCACGCAAACTGGTATTGCGTATCGATGTACCCAAAGGCACGCCTGCGGGCAAATACTCTGGTGAACTGCACGTCATGATGCAGGGTAAATCCCTTAAACAGCCGTTAACCGTCAGTGTGATAAAGGCGTCGCTGCCCGCATTAAGCAAACCAGTGGGCATTTATCTCGAAAAGCCCGTGCATTATGGCTGGTTCAAAGACATCGCGCATTTAGGTGATCAGGCCATGATGTGTGACCTCTCCTATCTGCGCACCCTTGGATTAACAGGCATTTCCCCACCCTTTCCTACTCCTTATAACGAAGATGAACAACTGGCGTTTGAAAAGCTGTCTGTCTCGCTGAATAAAATGGGATATACCGCATCCATGGCCTACACCCCCGCTAAACGCCTTAGCCAAGCCATCGGCACGGGAAATGCCGCCAATGTGGTGGCGCAGCTTGAATCCTCGTATAAAAAGCGCTTACAGCCTTCGCCCTTTTGGTCGATTGCCGATGAACCCAGCAACCCTGGCAATGTTGATTTGTTTGAAGACATGCAACGGCATTTCGCCATGTTTGCCCCCACCGCCAAACTGGCAGGTCACCTTAATCACGATAAAGATAAGGCCTACCTTCCTATGTTTGATTTGGTGCTGATCAACGATGGCTTTGGTGCCGACAAGGAGGACATTGAAGAGGCTCAAGCAGACGAAAGAGAAGTCTGGTTATACAACCTTCCAAACCCCCGTGCATCGTCAGGTTTTTATCTCTGGCAAACCCAAGCAGATGGCTTTTTGAAATGGCATGGACGCATGCCAACGGCAGACCCTTTTGACCCAACAGATGGCAGAGAGTTTGATGTGCAGTTCTTATACCCCACAGAGAACCCGTGCCCCGAAGAGCCGGATATTCACCGTGATCTCTATGAAATCATGGAAGGTATCGTCGATTACCGTTGGATGCTTTGGCTAGAACAGAAGGCACAAACCGACAAACAAGCCAGCGCGTTACTTTCGACACTACAACGCACCATTCCTGATGAGTGGGAAGATGTGCCAGGCATTACCCCGCAGCAACTGAACACATGGCGGCAACAAATTACTGAATTAGCACGCTAACACTGACGAATTTCTCATACCGATTCTCATAATAAAAAATTCGAGCAGCCTGATGCAGTGTGAATTATTGAGTCATTGAATAATAAGGATTTTACAACATATTTTTTCTGGCACACCTCATGCATTAGTCGCTTTAAGTGTCTAAATGTAAAAAACTGAGGCAACCATGAAAACAATCATTCAAGTCGTACAGCATTTAAGACCCGGCGGACTGGAAGTAATAGCGCTCGAATTTATGCGTTTTTCCAGCCACGGAAAACGCATGAAGATTGTTAGCTTGGAAGGCGATAAAGAATCAGCGATTAAAGCTTGGCCCCGCCTTGAAGCATGCAAAGACCAACTGATTTTTCTTAACAAGCCAGAAGGTTTTTCATTGACGCTGATTCAGCAATTGAAGCTTTTGCTGATCGAGTTGGATGCAGACGTGGTTCACACTCATCATATTGGCCCTTACTTCTACGCAGGCATAGCATCACGCCTTGCTGGCATTTCACTGATTCACACCGAACATGATGCTTGGCACTACAGCAATAAGCGCCATCAATTGCTTCAAAAAATCGTACGTCTTGTCGCGAACCCCACCTTGGTCGCAGATGCTGATGTCGTCGCTAAAGCTCTGAACACCATGCCAGGCATGGCAGGTGTTCAAGTCATTAAAAACGGCATTGATGTCGATAAATACTCGCCTGGCAATAAGCAGTTTGCGCGTAAATTTTTCAACCTTCCGAAAGATGTAAAACTGATTGGTGCTAGTGGCCGCCTGGAAGATGTAAAAGGTCACCGAGTATTGATTGAAGCGATGGCAACCTTGCCAGAAAACACGCACTTGACCATTGCAGGGATCGGTACGCTAGAAAACGAACTTCGTGAATTAGCAAAATCGCTCAATGTAGAAGAACGCGTCCATTTTCTTGGGTATGTCGATGACATGCCGCGTTTTTACCAAGCACTCGATTTGTTTTGCTTACCTTCATTCAATGAAGGCTTCCCGCTGGCTCCTCTTGAAGCACAAGCCTGCGGTATTCCCGCCGCTGTCACCAATGTCGGTGGGGCTGTCGAAACGCTATGTCCTCAAACAGGTGTGATTTTGAAAGCAGGCGACGCGAAAGACATGGCGGAAAAAATGCTTCCTTTCCTTTATGAGCGCCTCATCGCTAGCCCTCGTGAATTTGTCACAAACAGCGCCGACATACGTACTATGGCAAGTGCTTACGACGCATTGGCTGAGGGGAAATCGCTATGAGTACATGGATTGTATGGCTTACAGCCATCAGTACGTTTTTGGTGCTTTACCATCACCTCGGCTACCCCCTCTTGCTAAAAGTGCTGGTGCGCTGTATTCCTTCATCGCTGTCATCAACACCGATGACGCGTGGTTACAACAGTTCAAAAGCCGATGACGCGTTACCTACTGTGGCGATTCTGATGCCGGCATTTAATGAAGCACAATGGATCGCAGACAAAATTCGTAATCTCGCGACCTTAGATTATCCAAACAACAAATTGCGCATCGTACTCGCGTGTGACGGTTGCTCAGATGACACCGCCAACATTGCTCGCGAAGCGTTAAACGAAACCGCGTGTCAGCACTTGGATTTGACGGTCATCGAATATGCAGTGAATGAAGGGAAAGTGGCGGTCATCAATAAATCGATGGCGCTGATCGACGAAGACATTGTGGCAATGAGCGATATCTCGTCCCTCATTTCGATTGATGCATTATTGATTGCCGCCATGCACTTCGCTGACCCTAAAATTGGTGTCGTAAACAGCCGCTATCACCTGCTTGAACCTACCGAAGGCGAGAAGAAATACTGGGATTACCAGTCCACGCTTCAGCATCGTGAAGCCAAAATGGGCGCAACCTTAGGCGCACATGGCGCACTCTACTTAATGCGTCGCGAGCTGTTCACCCCCCTCGCTGCAGATACGATCAATGATGATTTTGTGCTGCCAATGAGCATTGTTGCACAAGGCTATCGCGGCACAGTCGATGACACGATCTGCGCTGTCGAGCTTGAGCCCACAAATGCAGACCAAGATTTCAAACGCCGTCTTCGCATTGGAGCCGGTAACTACCAACAAATGGTACGCTTGGCGGCCTTGCTAAACCCAAAATATCGCGGTGTAGCATTCACCTTTGCATCAGGCAAAGCACTGCGCGTGGTGATGCCTTTCCTTATGCTCATCGCGCTGATTGGCTGGCTGTGGTTGGCACAATTTCACGTATTCTTTTTGATGGGTGCAGCCGCTCAGGTTGCCGTTTACGCACTCGTCGCGTTTATCAAATTCCTGAAGATCACCCTAAAGAATCCAATGCTTGCGACACTTTGCTATCTGGTGTCAGGCCACACCGCCAACATGATTGGCACACTTCGGTATATTGTCGGTCTTGAATCGGGCCGCTGGCAGCGCGTTTAACCGAATCTGAATCTATTGAGGGTAAAACTATGACGACGCAAGTGGCAAAGCCAGAAAGCAGCATCGCATCATTTTTATCTAACACGCGAAGAAGAATGAATATGGTGACTATGAATAACCACAGTGATATTGACCCAATCACGGCAAGGTCTAAGCGTGTGTTTGATGTTGTTCTCACTCTGATTGGCCTTACATTAACGCTCCCTCTGTTTCCTTTGATTGCAATTGCGATCAAACTCGACAGCCCGGGACCCGTGTTTTTCCGCCAAATGCGTATTGGCCGTTCAACACCAGAACTCAGTCTGATTTTCCACATGGTGAAATTCCGCACCATGCGCACTGATGCGGAAAGCAAAACTGGCGCAACGTGGGCGACGGATGGCGATCCCCGCATTACCCGTGTTGGTCGCTTTTTGCGTAAAACCCGTTTGGATGAAATTCCACAGTTCTTCAATGTATTGGTAGGTGACATGTCATTGATTGGCCCTCGCCCAGAGCGCCCAGGGTTTTATCAAAAACTTGAAACAGCTATCCCGTACTTTGCAGAACGCACCTACGGGGTAACACCCGGCATCACGGGTCTTGCTCAAGTCAACCAAGGTTACGATACGTGCATTGCAGATGTGCGTTCTAAAGTGGGCTTCGACCACTCTTACGCGCTGTCTCTCACGTCGCTAAAAACATGGTTTAAGATGGACTGCTATATCATGTTTAAAACCATCTGGGTGATGTTAACAGGCCGAGGTCAGTGAGCTAGAAACTAGAAGCTAGAAGCTAGAAGCTAGAAGCTAGAAGCTAGAAGCTAGAAGCTAGAAGCTAGAAGCTAGAAAAGAATAGCAAAATCGCTCCAATAAAAAGGGCTGCGAATATCGCAGCCCTTTTAAGGAAATGATGTGTCTTTGCTTAATCGCCGCTTATAGCGATATAAACAAGCCAGCCAATGCTGCACTCATTAAGTTAGCTAACGTTGCAGCACCAACAGCTCGGAAACCCAGCGTAGCCACATCATGACGGCGCTCAGGTGCCATTGCACCGATGGAGCCTAGCTGAATCGCAATCGAACCAATGTTGGCAAAGCCACACAAAGCAAAGGTCACAATCACTTGGCTGTGTGACGAAATCACTGATTTAACGCTTTCGAAATCAAGGAATGCAACGAATTCGTTCATGATGGTTTTCTGACCAATCAACGAACCCACTGTCAGCACTTCACTCATTGGAATACCAATCACCAGTGCCAAGGGTGCAAACAAGAAGCCGAAAATACTTTGCAATGTAACGCCTTCGTAGCCAAACCAGTTGCCCACGATTTCAAAGCCTGCGTTGATCATAGCAATCACACTGATGAACGCCACTAGCATGGCACCCACGGCAACCGCCACTTTTACGCCGTTCATCGCACCGGATGCCAATGCATCAATCGCGTTAGCATCTTCACTTTTTTCAAGTTGAAAGTCAGATTGATCAATAGTTTGTTGGCGTTCTGGCACTAACATTTTCGCCATTAATAAGCCACCTGGTGCCGCCATAAAGCTGGCTGCAATCAAGTGCTTAAGCTCAACGCCCATCGCCGCGTAACCACCAAGCACAGAACCAGCTACTGACGCCATGCCGCCAACCATCACAGCGAACAATTCTGAGCGCGTCATGGTTTTTAAGAATGGGCGAACCACCAGCGACGCTTCACTCATCGACAGGAAGATGTTACCCGTGGCGGCGACAGACTCAATTTTGCTGGTGCCCAATAAGCGGTGAATACCGCCGCCCAATACATTGATCAACCATTGCATGATGCCAAGGTAGTAAAGCAGTGAGACTAACGCAGAGATGAAGATGATGAGAGGAAGAACACGGATTGCGAAGATGAAATCGCCACTGGCGAGGCTACCAAAAACAAAACCGATGCCTTGGTCCGCAAAAGAAAGGACGGAAGAAACGCCGTTGCTAAGTGCACCCAGAGCGGTTTGCCCAAAAGGAATATATAAAACGAGAGCAGCAAAACCGGCTTGAAGGCCGAATGCACCGAGAACGGTGCGCCATTTGATATCGCGACGACTTTCTGACAATAAGCACGCGCACGCTAGGAGAGCCAATATACCGGCCAAACTGAAGATGATTTGCATTATGTTACCTTGCTTTAGTATCTGGATTTAGGCGGGCGCTCAAATCCACACGCGTGCGAAGACAACACTACTGGCAGGAATGCAAAGTGGTGTGCTTTACCATCACGGTGAATAATAAGGCCCGTAAATGCTCACAGTTACGCTGGGCCCAGTTCCGTGGGGCAAGTATCCATTTTGCAGCCGATTGAAAGCTGGCTGAATCTACTTTTCGTTCATGAAAAGTAGCCTCTCTAACCGGGCGCGGAGTGTATCCAAATCATATTTGCCCTGACAAGCTCTTATTTGCGCAACAAGACGGTCAAATATCCTTCTCTTCCTCACGGTTTCTTTTAAAAACAACCCGTTAAACCGCGGAAGTTAATTTTATCTCATGAAAGTTGCAGAAGAGTTTGACCCGTCCCGCAAACAATCTTGCGATTAAAGGCACAATACCCACCGTCTTGATCGGTGGTTAAGCAGTGCGCATAATCAGAAACACCGATTAAGCCGTACCCTCACTTTCTATTCATCCACTGCATGATATCAAGGAAGAACCATGTCGTTATTTTCCGGCTCCGCGCTGTTTCTCGCCCTGCTTTTATCCGTCATTATTCCTGGGCCTAGCGTGATGGCGGTGGTTTCGCGGTCGCTTTCCTTTGGCATGAAACAAGGTTTATTGGTTGCTTTCGGCGTGGTTGTGGCTGATTACATTTTCATCTGTTTGGCGCTTTCTGGCTTGTCAGCTGTTGCAACTGCCATGGGCGAGTTTTCTATTTTTCTCAAATACGCAGGCGCGGTTTACTTGATTTGGCTGGCTTACAAAAGTTGGACATCACCAACGACAAATAGCGAACTCACCACTCAAAAAGCGTCGAAAGCCAGAGGGTCTTCCAGCTTTATCATGGGCTTGGTGATCACGCTTTCTAACCCGAAAGCTATTTTGTTTTACATGGGCTTCTTCCCTGCCTTCATTAATGTGCAAACCCTGTCAGCGTCGGGGATTTTGGGCGTTTTGATTCTTTCAACTGTGGCCGTCGGCGGTGTTTTGAGTGGCTATGCGATCCTTGGTGACAAAGCCACCCGCGTTTTCAATGGGCAAAAAGCCAAAGCACGCATCAACAAAGTCTCCGGCGGTATTCTAGCGACTTGTGGTGTTGTATTGGCAATAAAGGCTTAAGGCTTACCCCCTCCTTTCGGTGCGTTTCAAACATGTGCGTTTGGCGCTCACCGATTCCGCAAGTTTCGTATATTTGATCCCCCCTTCTTTTTCACAACCTGCATGTTAAAAATATGTTGCCGATGCACGTTTTTGAAAAACAAACTGTGGAAGACTCATCTTGGTTAAGCAAACTTTTGAGGGTCACCCAATGGAACAACAAGGCGTAGCGAAATCCATTCAAATCATAGGCGTGCCGTTAGACCTCGGGGCATCACGAAGAGGAACCGATGGTGGTCCTTCTGCTGTGCGTATTGCAGGTTTAGGTGAACAACTTAAAAAGATGGGGTATCGCATATCTCAGGAAGTTGATGTCACGGTTCCATCAATGGAATCCAGACCGACAGAAACAGGCAGCACCATGCGATTTAGAAGTGAAATTTTGCAGGTATGTCGTGATTTGGCATTGGTTACTCGAGATGCCCTTACCAAGGGGCATGTTCCTTTGATTGTTGGTGGTGATCACTCCATTGCCATGGGGTCAATTTCTGGCATTGCTGACTACTACCAACAACAAAACCAGAACATTGGGTTAGTTTGGTTTGACGCCCATGCAGACATGAATATTCCCGGTATTTCCCCATCAGGAAATGTTCACGGTATGCCGCTTTCACACTTGATGGGTTATGGCGATAAAGATTTCACCGGCATTTTGAGTGCAAACCCTAAGATAAAACCAGAAAACGTGGCATTAGTCGGTGTCAGAGATATTGATGATAAAGAAAAAGAACTGATTCGAGAGTCAGGCGTCCATCTGTTTAGCATGCGCGACATCGATGAAATGGGCATGAACAAAGTCAGCGATGAAATCATCAACATCGTGACGAAAGATACCGTGGGCTTTCATGTCAGTTTCGATGTTGATGGTTGCGATCCTGAAGTCATCCCTGGCTCTGGCACATTGGTTCCAGGTGGTGTGACCTACCGAGAGGCGCACCTGTTGTTAGAGAAATGCGCCGAAACAAATCTGATAACATCACTCGACTTGGTTGAGCTGAATCCGTTCTTGGACAAAGGAAACATCTCAGCAGAACGTGCCGTCTCGTTGATACTCAGTGCGTTCGGGCAAAGTGTCATTTAGGCAGATTTGTGCAGGGACAGACGCTAATAAAGTATCGTCCAACAACAGTGTAGCGTCTGTCTCTGCAGATCCTTACTTCATGGTCACATGTGATTTTTAAATTCATTCCCGTTAATGAGCAATATCAAAAAGCCAAACGCAGTTACTAGCAATCCAACATGCGAGAGATAAACAAACCGCTTTCGCACTGACCCAGCGCTTCCTAAAATCGTTGCTGTAAGAAGATAGATCAGTGAAACCATGCTCAATATCGACAGTAAAAGCATGATAAAAAACAGAGGCCTGTCATCAACCAATAGCACCAGTGACAACAATAAAAGAAAACCCACGATCAGCCCATCCGTTTAAAAACACAGGGTCGATAAGAACATGAAAATATATAAATTCCGCGCTTACTTATCATGAAAACACGACATGGTATGCGATTGCACGCGAAAGCCATGACGCTCATAGAGCTTTTTCGCGGCGGGATTGAATGCCATGACTTCAAGTCTTGTTTCCACCGCACCTTGCCCTTCCGACCATTCGCGGCATGCTTTTAACAATGCACCACCAATGCCTTTTGACCGATGTGCTTCATCCACAACCACGGTATTGATGCGGCAAATAGGCTCAAAGCTCATGAAAGACACGGTTTCATTGATATCGATTTTAGCTGTAATAAAACCGACCACTTTATCGTGTTCAACGGCTACAGCGAACCAACGGTGATCATCATTCAATACCCGATGAAGAAACGCTTTGTCTTTCTCCGAGGGCGCATTAAACACTCTCGGTGCTTGCTCAAAATGAAACTGACTGATTTGACGGTGTAGCTCGGTTAAGCGTTCTAAATCGCTTTCTTGTGCGGTTCTGATTTCTAGCATTCTCTCACCACGTTGAACTTCCTTTATCATAAGGTGCTTTATACGTTCTAACATGCTCCGCACCTCTTTTAAAAGTGTGTTCGAAAACGAAAAAGCCGAGCATTGTCAGCTCGGCTTTATAAAAAAATACTCAGCGTGAAACGAATTACTTCGTCATGATCACTTCAGCTTGGCGTTCTTCTGGCTTGTCCATGCCCGTTTCCCAGAACCAGTACGTAATGTTACCCGGACAGTTTAGGCTAACCACTTTGTGGTTATTAAAACGGTCAATTGCATGAATGGTCACGCCTTCGGTGTAGCCGTCTTTGAGGTAATCCAGATCTTTGATGGCTTCATAAACTGCGTCATCAAGGCTCATGCCCATTTTCATGTAAAGCACGACAGCGTGAGAGGTTGAACAACGGATTGCCATTTCCCCTGTGTGTGTACACGCACACGCACCGTAGCGGCTATCCGCGTATGAGCCTGCGCCAATGATTGGGCTATCGCCTAAACGACCTGGGTATTTCCATGCCCAACCGGATGTAGACGTGGCAACGCTGATTTTCTTGTTGATATCGCTGCTCAAAAATACCGTGGTATCACGCACGCGCTCTGGATCGGTCGCGTTGTTTGATAACGGCGCCAAAGGCACGTTCGGGAAGGCTGCTTGTTCTTCTGGTGTCATCGCTTGTTCAAGCTTTTCCCACCAAACTTGCTTGGAATCTTCAATCAGGTTATTCCCCGCGACAGCACCAATTTCTTTGACAAAAATTGCTGCGCCTTCACCGACAAGGATCTCGTGGTTGAGGTCTGTCATGACGCGGTGTGCAACGTCCACTGGGTGCATGAAGCCTTTTAGTGCGCCTACCGCGCCCGTGCGTAGGCTATCACCATCCATGACTGAGCCATCAAGCTCCATTTCACCCAACACATTTGGCCAACCGCCGTAACCCACAGTACGTACACGCGGGTCTAGCTCAACCAATTTAATGCCTTCAATCAACGAGGTTAAACCGTCTTCACCCTCTTGTAGTCGGCGTGCCGACTCTTCAATACCTGGGTAAGCTTCTGAGTTTGCTAATAAGATCATGGTGTTTCCTCGTTATTTATTCTTTTGTTCTGTAGAGACAAGGTGTTGGCACAGCTCGGTTAACAGCAATGCGCCGTAACCTGACGCCGCTTTGCCATAAATTTTGCGATGGTTCATGCCCAGTGACATGGCGGCAGAATCAATGTGAATCCATTTTTGTTCTGGCGAGACAAAGTGACGCAGGAATGTTGCTGCCACACATGCGCTGCCATCTGGCTCTTCACTGCCATGACGCAAATCTGCAAAATCACTTTTCAGCGATGCTTCAAACAAATCGTGGCCCGTTGGCATTGCCCAAAGTGGCTCAGAACATGCCAGACCCGCTTCTTGTGCGCTTGTCATTAAGCTTTCGTCGTTACCCATCAACGATGCATAGGCTTTGCCCAACGAAATGCCTGTTGCGCCTGTCAGGGTAGCAATGTCGATCAGGTAATCTGGGTTGTAAGTTTGCTGTGCATAGTGGAGCACATCCGCCAATACCATTCGGCCTTCGGCATCTGTGGTGATGATTTCAACGCTTTTGCCCGACGCCATGGTGACAACATCACCCGGCTTCACCGCGCTGCCTGACGGCATGTTTTCCACCAAACCACACAGGCCGATAACGCGTACTGGCACGCTCAGGTTTGCAATGGCATTCATTGCCCCTGTGACTGCTGCTGCACCGCCCATGTCAACTTTCATGGTGCTCATGAAACGCGGCTGCTTAATGCTGATACCGCCGGAATCGAAGGTCACGCCTTTACCCACCAAGACGATTGTTTTCTCAGCGTGCTCTGGGTGGTAATCCATGCACAACAAACGCGCTTCACGATCACTGCCCTGTGCGATGCCCATCAAGCCGCCAAAGCCAAGATCCAACATGGCTTTGTCATCAAGGTACGACAATGCAATCTTGTCGATGGCCAACTCTTGCACCGCTTGAACAAAGGAAACGGGATAAATCACATTACCCGGCTTGTTCATCAATTCACGGGAGATCAACTGGCTCTTTGCAAGGATTTGGCCTTGTTCAAACGCTGTGTTTAGCGACGCTTGGTCACTGTTCAGCTCAAACTGGCTGATGACAGGTTGAAGCGTCGGGCTCTCAGTGTGCTTGTAGCTGTATGTCGACAGCGCCATGCCGAAAGACACCCACTTCACCCATGCTTCGACAGCAAACAATGACGCTGCTTCTGCGTCGATGTGAAGTTGCAAGGTTTGCGCTTTTTTAAAGGTCGATGCCAGCATGAAGCCGATGTCTTGTGCATCTGCCACGCTATAAGTGTTCTTGCTGATTTCGCCGTTAAAGCCTTCTACATCTTGGTTAAGCTCAAGTGATTTGCCCTCGCCCATTTTGATGTGAAGTGTTCTTACCGAGTCGCAGTTTTCTGCGTCAATGCGGGTAAATTCAATCTGTAGCATCGTTGTCCTTTTCTCCTCATCTCGTGATGAGTGTTTGCTTTGATAGATAATCGGGTTTTGTTATTCACTCACAACACTCGCGAGCGAGGTTATTGCTCGTAGAGATAACAACGCACAAAGTGGTTCTCAGACAGTTGTGTCACAGCTGGCAATTGTTCACGGCACTTTGGTGTCGCATGCGTGCAGCGACCCGCGAACGGGCAACCCACACTGTCTGGCGTCCACAATGGGATTTCACCACGGTTGCCTTTCAGCTTCTCGTGAATCGATTTGCGAGGATCCGGCACTGCTGAGACCAGAAGCTGCGTATATGGGTGTTGCGGATCGTGAATAATTTCTTCCACATCCCCCCATTCCACCATGTGCCCGACATACATCACGGCGATGTCTTCGGCGATGTATCGTGCAGTAGCAATGTCATGAGTGATGTACAGCAGCGCCATTTCACGCTCAAACTTCATCTCTTCCATCAAGTTGAGCACGCCGGCGCGGATAGACACATCCAGCATGGAAGTTGGCTCATCCGCCAGTACTACTTCAGCGCCCACAGCGATGTTTCGCGCTAAGTTCACACGCTGGCGTTGTCCGCCAGAAAGCTGATGAGGGAATTTCGCCGCGGTTTCTTTTGCAGGCGTAAGCCCCACTTGCTCAAGCAGGTGGTAAACCGTTTCCTCGAGTTCTTTTTTATTGCTCGACGTCACTTTGTTATGAATGATCAACGGACGCGCGATGTGGTGAAAAATAGTGTGGGTTGGGTTCAACGAGCCAAACGGGTCTTGCCATACCATTTGCACGCCTTGACGGTATTTCATCAAGTCATCGCCTTTGGTGATGGTTTGAATATCTCGGCCGTAGTATTCAATGCTGCCGCCCGATGGCGGGTACATCTTGGCGATCATTTTAGCGGTGGTCGACTTCCCAGAACCTGATTCACCCACCACAGCGAGGCCGCGGCTTTTATACATTTTGAATGACACATCGTTGATGGCACGCATCTTCGATTTCTTCAAAGAATTACTGTTGACGGCAAAGTCTTTAATCAGGTTTTTGCCTTCAACGATCGGTGTTCCTAGTGGCTTACTCATAACATCTCCTACATACACCCTGAACCATCAGGGTGTATGGTATTAATCACGTCTTAACCTAGCTTTTGCGTAAATAGGTGGCAGTTAGATAGGCGACCCGGTTGAATCTCGCTCAGCGTGGTTGACTGGCTAAAGCACGATGGTTGCGTTTTGCTACAACGCGCTTGGAAGCGACAGCCCTGTGGGATTTCAAGCAAGTTAAGCGGGTTCCCAGGGATCCCCGTCAATCGTGTTTTCGGGCCCGTGAGTGGTGGAAATGAGCTCCCCAACCCTTCGGTATAAGGATGGAACGGGTTTTCGAGGATTTGCTTAGATGGCGCTACCTCAATTAACTCACCGGAATACATGATGCCAATGCGATCAGAAAACTCGACCATCAAGGAGATGTCGTGAGTGATGAACAGAATTGAAAAACCAAACTCTTCTTTTAGTGCGTAGATCTTTTGCAGGATTTCGCGTTGAACCACCACATCCAGAGCGGTAGTTGGCTCATCCATGATGATCATTTTCGGATTCAGTGCGAGCACAATGGCGATCACTAGACGCTGACGCATGCCACCTGAAAACTGATGCGGAAAATCACGCAAACGACTTGGGTGAATATCCACGATTTCTAGCAGTCCTTCAGCACGACGAACCGCTTGCTCGCGCGTGAAGTTGGTGTGACGCATGATCACGTCACAGAACTGTTCTTCCATCGTAAGCACTGGGTTCAGGGCGTTCATCGCACTCTGGAACACCATAGAGATTTCGCTCCAACGGAAGTGCGACATTTGACTGTCAGACTTCTTAAAGATGTCTCCATGACCGTCAAAGATGACTTCACCACCAGAGATAAATGCAGGTGGTTTGTGCAAACGCATCAGCGAGAATGCAACGGTCGACTTCCCACAGCCAGACTCGCCTGCAAGACCGAACACTTCGCCTTTACCAATGTCAAAACTGACATTGTTTACCGCACGTACATCACCTGCATCCGTGATGTAATCAACACACAGGTTACGAATGGAAATTTGAGGGTTTGTCATTATTTCGCCCCCTCTTCAAGTACGTGTTGAGGTGCAGTTTCTCCTTGAGCGGCAGCACTTTTCGCCATTTTGTTGCGCGCAGTCCAGCGGCGCATACCCTTGTGAGAGCGCAATTGCGGGTTCGCGATTTCATCCACGGCGAAGTTAAGCAGTGACAAGCCAATCGCAATAAAGGTCAGAGCCAAACACGGAGGAAGAATTTCCCACCACGCGCCAACCAACATCGACGAAGACGTCTGCACGTTGTAAAGCATCACGCCCCAACTGATCGAGTTTGGATCGCCCAAACCAAGGAAGGACAAACTCGCTTCCGTCATGATGGCCAACATCACACAGCCAATGAAGCTTGCGCCTAGAATCGACATCAAGTTTGGTAGGATTTCGACCGCAATAATACGGAACGGCGATTCACCCAATACCTCAGCCGCACGCACAAACTCTTTTTCACGCACCGACAAGGTTTGCGCTCGCACTACCCGCGCCCCCCATGCCCATGATGTTATCGCAATCACAATGGCGATCGTCATTGGCCCTGCCTGACCAATAAATGCGGCGATGATGAAGAGCAACGGAAGCTGCGGCACCACCAGCATGATGTTCATGGCCGCTGACAAATAGTCATCCACTTTGCCACCGAAGTAACCTGCAGAAACACCAATCGCGGTCGCCAAGAAACACACCATGAGACCGGCACCTAGGCCGACTGAAATGGAAGTGCGTGCGCCGTAAACAAGCTGTGACCAAATATCACGACCCATACGCGATGTGCCTAAAACGTGTTCCGCTTTTTCTGACATCATCAATGTACGTTTGTTGGTGGCGAGCGTGGTCGCAATCCAACCATCTGGGTTGTTTTGCGCTGCTTTTACAACAAACGCTGGATATTCGTGAGGATTGCCCGTTCCCTTCTCAGGGTCATGCGTTGTGATTTGAGGAGCAAAAATTGCAGCCAACACAAAAAGGGCAAGAATACACAATCCAGCCAATGACTTGAGGTTGCCTGCAAGCAGTTTAAATAACCCCTTCATAATTATTTTTCTCCCTTACGAAGGCGAGGGTCGAGCACCACGATCAGAAGGTCGGCCATAAAGTTAAAAAACAGCATAAACATGGTCATAAGAAGCAACTGACCCTGCAATACTTGGTAATCACGCGCATGAATGGCGTTCAAAAGTACGGTGCCAAGGCCTGGATAGTTGAAAATCATTTCAACAATTAACTGGCCACTGATGGCGGTACCCAGTGCCATAGAAAGTGCAGTCACACTTGGTAGCATGGAGTTACGGGCTGCGTAGTTAAAGATAACGCGGTTTTCGCTCAACCCTTTTGCGCGTGCCATGGTGATGAAGTCTTCGTTCAGCAGGTTAATCATGTTGTTACGCATGCTGATCAAGAAGCCACCAATTTGGCTGACGGTCGCACAGGCTAACGGCAATGCTGCGTGATATGCGACGTCTTTATAGAACGCCCAGCTACCCCAATCTGGCAACGTACCTGACGTATATGCATTGCCTGAAGGGAACCACTCCAAGCCAATCGCAAAGGTATAGAGCACCAGCATGGCGACAACCACGGAAGGGACAGCTTGCACGACCAGCATACTTGGAGAGATAAATGCATCGTAATAGCTACCACGACGCCACGCGGCGAAGATACCCAGTACTGAACCAATACAGAAAGAGAGAATAACGGCGGTACCCGTTAGAAATAACGACCAACCAACCGCGCCGCCCAACAATTCATTAACAGACAGCGGGTAGAACTTAATTGAAATACCCCAGTTACCAGTGAATATATTGGCAAGATATGTAAAGTATTGTTGATATAAAGGCGCATCAACAAAACCTAACAGTTTTTGCATCGCAGCAATACGCTCAGGACTCACATGAGCCATTGCGTTTGCAAACATCATGGTGACAGGATCACCCGGCATTGCACGAGGCAATATAAAATTCAATGTTGCTGCAAATAACAAGGCGACAAAATAAAAAGATAAGCGCCGCATGAAGAAACCCATAGTTCCGCCCTACTTAAACACTAATAAAATAATTCTTTAAATAAATGTTAAACCCAGAAATGGATTAGATTATTCAGAAAAAGGAAAAAGCGGCCAATACAAGGATTGGCCGCAGGGTATATTTACGCTTTTGGTTTTAGATCCAATACGTGTAACAAACGCTCAGGAACACCCGCCCAAGATAGAGGACGACCTTTCGGGTTCTCTTCACTCCACCAACCCGTGAAGCGGCTTTCATTAAATTGGTATACATCAACACCGGACATCACAGGAATCGTCACTTGGTTTTCAGCAATGATTTTCTGGATTTTATGCGCGATGACCATTTGCTCTTCTTGATTGCCCGTTTTGTAGAAGCTATCAAGCAGCGTATCTAGCTCTTCATTCTTGAAGAAATGCATCGCGAAGCGTGGCATGCTCGCGCCCTCTTGATAACGAGAGTGGTACGCGCTGTTCCAGTAGCGATGTGGATCCGCGCCGTTGAAGTAGTTGGTGTAAGCCACGTCATACGTGCCCGTTACCATGGCTTTGTTGTATACCGCGAAATCTGCAGTGCGCGCTTTAGCGTTGATGCCGACGTTTTGGAGCTGCTCAACACCCAACTGAACCGTGTTGTTGAAGTCAGTCCAACCTGTTGGTGATTGAAGCTCTAGCTCGATTTTTTTACCGGTTGGCGTTTCAATAAAGCCGTCACCGTCGATATCGACGAAGCCCGCCGATTTCAACATCGCTTTCGCATTCTCAACACTGTATGTGTTGAAGCCTTTGTATTTGTTATAAACGTCTTTGTCAGCCCAGAATTCAAAGACTTTACCTAGGCCAGATGCGTAGTCATTCACCACACCGTTACCGTAAAACGCGATATCGATGATCTTTTGGCGGTCAATCGACATGGAGAACGCACGACGGAAATCGACGTTGTTGATGGCTTCATTGTTACCAGGGTGTGGTGTTTTGAAGTTCAGCATGAATGCTTGTGCACTCGCTGCTGGATACCAATATTTGTGGTTAGGGTTACGCGCAGCGTAGGTGCTATCGATGTCTGGGATAAACGCTGCCGTCCAATCCAATTCAGATTTAATGATTTTACCCAACAGTTGGTCATTGTTTGCGATTTGAGGAACGCGTAAACAATCCACTTCTAGGTTGTCATTGTCCCAATAATTTGGGTTACGACACTGCACATAGAGTTGCGGTGTAAAGGTATCAATTTCAGTAAACGGACCCGAGCCCACTGGGTTTTCATTGGTAAACATTTCAGGTTGTTCAACCTTTTCCCAAATGTGTTTTGGCACGATTGGAATGGTCGAAATTTCGTAAGGCAGGTTCGAGTTTGCTTCTGTCAGGTTAAAGATAACCTTGTCACCATCACGCTCTATGCTCTTGATCCAACGGTCCATGCCTTTCGGGTCAAGCTCAGGTTTTTCATGAATCAGTTTGAACGAGTAAACCACGTCTTCCGCAGTGAATGGCGTGCCGTCTGACCATTTCACACCTTCGCGGATAACGAAAGTCACTTGGGTCAGGTCTTCAGACATGTAGTAGTCCTTCGCCAAACGCATCACCGGCTTGTTGCCGTGCATTTGGTTGAAGATCACCAATGGCTCATAAATAAAATCCGTCGTTGTACGCAAGTTTGTCGCTAGGTACGGGTTGAAGTTACGTATCATCGTTGGATAAAAATCAGACACGATAGTGAGCTGATTTTTTTCTGCAGCAATGGCTGTGGGTGCAGTTAGCGCAGCCAGCGTGAGCACCGCAAGTTTTTTATATTTATTCGTGACCATTAAGAGTCCTTACTACATGTTCATTGGTGAGGTTTTTAAATATGCATTTGAATGCATTATTCAATGAGCGACACTATGAACACATTTTAATAATGTTCAATTGACGAAACTCTCAAAACGATATTTTAAATATTTTATTACCCTTTCAAGATCACGATCTCACACTTAAAAGAAAAATTAAAATAGGGAAAATAAAATTATTCATTTATTTTAAATACGTAAAAACCGACAGAGAGTTAAATAACCCTAGCCAGCAATATATATTTTAAATAGTAATAAAAGGAGCAAGCCATGAATAGTGAATAGTAATTTATTCCAGCATTTTTAATTATGACTTTCAGTGAAGGAAGATCACATACTATTCCTATTTCTCCATTTCATTCACTCAGGTGATCTTAAACAGATTAAGGGAAAGTGCAGAGTGGATTAATCGTACAAATGCTGGACAAGCGTCGCCAAACAGCCGAACCGTGATATGTGCTGAAAAAATCAGCAAGCAATATAAAAAGCCTCTAAACCTCTAGTAACTAAGTAACTAAGTAACTAAGTAACTAAGTAGCTAAGTAGCAAAGCCCCTAGGCAATACTTCTTCGCAGCGCGCTGAGCTGCTCGATATCAGGCATGGTTTGACGAATGGTATCGGAGTAACACCAAGGATAAGGTAGCCCTTGTGCCCAACTCACTATTTCTTCTGATACATCGGAAGACAACATCGCAATTTGTTCAATGGTGATCACCAGTTTTACGGCGCGGGAATCGGTTTCTCGGTCAAACGTCCAACGATAATTGCCCGTACCCATACGAACGCCACCGCTTTTACGTTCTGTCATGCACACCATCCACTTACACGACAATTCAGATTCGGTTGAATCTGACTTGTCTGCAAGGCAGAACGTATGAACGTTTTCATACGCATCATTAAAGTGACGAACAAGGATATCTGTGATGGCATCGAGTCCATCGGTAATAGCAGGGAACGACATGTTCTCGGTTTTAAGGATCATCTCCAGCGTCGCATCTTCTGCAAACGCAGTAGACATCAAAGCAGGTTCATTTTTGTCCTTGGCTCGAATGTAGTTCTCAACAATGGTGAGATGTCCGCAGTTTAGCGCATTCAGCATGGTTCATGTCCTTCAGTTCAATAGCCGTAACTTATAGAGAAACCGTCGCTCTTGCCACCTTCTTGCAATGTGAATACCTGTTATTTCTAAAAGTCTCGTTTTTGCATCTCAATCAGACTATTTACCCCTTAACGACAGTTTTCGATCCTTTCCTCGAAATACGCGTTGTGACAGGTATCGATAGTGATTTACATCAGAGAGTTACCAAGTGAACACTCGGGGTAGATTTTCAACACTTCTCACATACATACCGATGCCACAACCAAATTGATCACCTTATGTGGGCGCTAGCAATGAAAACAGTTCAAAGTTCAAGCGAAGAGTACGTTGTGCGGATAATCTTTATATTTAACAACGTATACATCTCTGCACTAAACAGGTTATGGCTGTTTCCTTAACCAATCCATGGTCTTATCAATTCGCTGCTGGCCTGTATCGGACAGTGCTGCTTTGTCCATTTGCCTTAACCAACGCATCAACGCAAACCAATCATCAGATGCTTGTACAGTGCCTTCTCCTTTAGCCTGCCTATCTGGGGAAAAACCTTTGCTCATGTGCCACGACGTCAGGTTTTTGCGCGATAATCCAATCGGCAATGCCGCACCAAAGTCAATCAAACACACTCGGTTGTCCGCCGGATCCCAAAGCACATTCGAAGGTTTAATGTCTCCATGTATCCACCCGGCCTGATGACAGTGTCGCACCGCTTTCAGTAACGCTGGCAGCAAGACGGTAAACGTCTCAGCCTGATGCGGACTCAGTTCAATCAATGGGACCATGTCGGGATGGTATTCCACCGAGATAAACCTTGTTGCAGGATAAAGCGCAAGAGCCTGTTGGACACCTTCACCTTTGCATGCAGATAAAGCCTCCCATTCTCGCTCTAAACTCGACCTCTCAGAACCAGGTGAACACCTGCGCAACACCACAGCGTCACCGGTTTCAATCTCTGTCGCCAAGTACGCATTCGGAACGGGCTTTGAGCTCAGCGCTTTTGTTAACGTGAATTTTCGGTCCAGCACCTTCCCGACTTGCCAACTTTCCTGCATCGCAAGGGTTTCCGCTAGCAACTTGAGATGGTTAGGTGTCATATGAACCTCTAAGCAATAAAGATGAAAATGCTGTTTACTGTAATTCTAGGATCAGACAGAAACGCAGGTCAGCGAGATTTCACTACTCACGCATTGATCACGTATTTATGAAGACAGACTTCAAATAGGCTGAAGTTGGCTTGTCGGAGCCGGGGGCGCGCACGTCCGGGACTCAAGCCGAAGGCTCGTGAGAGTCAAAATCCAAATTCAATAGATATAAAAAAGCCCCGCGCTCTTTTCTAGAATGAGCAATCGAGGCTTCCTTGTGTTGGCGGAACGGCCGGGGGCGCGCTCGCCCGGGACTCAAGCCGGAG
>NZ_FOWR01000007.1:95279-179479 GCF_900115495.1 Enterovibrio norvegicus DSM 15893
TGGCGGAGAAATAGGGATTTGAACCCTAGGAGGGCTATAAACCCTCGCCGGTTTTCAAGACCGGTGCTTTAAACCACTCAGCCATCTCTCCGTGGTGCGGCGAATATTATAGGCCTACCGCGAACCTGTAAATACCTTTTTTGCGTTATTTTGTTCAAGCGTTCAAAAAGACACCAGAATGGCTTATCAATGAGTCAAATAACACGAAAAACCAACACCTTAATGATGTGAATTTAATATCTATAAAGAAGATTTCACTTTCATTGTCAGCATTCAGGCATCTCAGGGGTAAGTCAGCTACAATGCAGCCAACATTCAGATTCGAGCCAGCATGATGCGTAACACCCTTCTCTTTCTATTCCTGTCATTTATCTCTTTATTGACACTTTCTGCAACAAACGATGCCCAACAGATAAAAGGCGCTGCTTGCTTCGTCTCTGACGCCCAAGGCCGAGTTTTAGTTACGCGCGATATTCTCAATAACCGCATCTCAATTCCTGGTGGATATGTCGATACGGATACCCCAAGCGACGCAGCCGTTCGAGAAACACTTGAAGAAACCGGTATTGCCGTTAAAGCCCTAGGAGAGCTCGTTAGGCAGGACAACGCCATTATTTATGACTGTGTTGCCTTGTCACCCATTCCCGTTCATGACACTGCCTCCCAAGATTACGAGATTCAACAAGCTGCTGTTGCCGCTTGGAACGCCGAACATTTTGGTCGTGAAGTGCGTGCCGTGTTCATGATGAAGCCAAACGACACCATGTTGAAAGACGCCCGCTTTCCAAAGCAAGTCGCCATGTTCCCAGAGCTGCTATTATCAGCCACACCTAGCACACTCGATATCTCACCGAATTTTTCGCACAAAGCATCCGCATTTACCGTGTGGAATGCCGGGCTAAACCGACACGTTCAGCAGTTCATTGAAGGTCTGCCACCATTCCTATCAAGCCTTGTATCGCAAGGGCTCTTTGCCGCCTCAGCACTCGGGAATGGCGCGTTATTCTTTTTGCTGCTCCCTGTCGCAATGGCGACAGGAGGCTTAAAACGCACTGCGAGTGTCGCCTTGGTTGCTGTCTTGGTTACGGTTATCACCCATTTTGGGAAACTGCACTTTGCTGTACCCCGCCCTTTTTACGTGTTTCCCGATCTACAACGGGATCTAGCATCTGGCTTTGCCTTTCCAAGTGGTCACACAGCAACGGCGTTTGCAGTGTGGGGCTTGGTTTATAGCTGGGTGAAGCAAACTGGGAAAAATGCACTGTGGGTATGGCTTGCTCCCGCTACCTTAGTCGCACTCAGCCGTGTTTACTTGGGCGTGCATTATGTGACTGACGTGCTTGCTGGCGCGGTCGTCGGCGCATTGTCTTTAGCGATTGTTCTCTATTTTTCTCGGGTAGCACACCGTGGCACCCCGCTTATTCTTAAAGCGAGATTATGGTTCGCGGTTGCCCTTTTCATCGCACCATTCGCAGCCACTCAAATTCAGCCGAGTTTCCTTTATTGCATGCTCTTGGCGTTCGCATTTGCCTTGTCATTGTGTGTTTCAAAACACGCCGTTACTCATGGAGATACGCCATTGGGGAAACGCGGGTTTATGTGGTCGCTTGCAGGATTGGTGGTATTAGCAGGCATGGCATTTGGGGTTGGTCAGTGGTCGACATCCAGCATAGAAATTCTGATTGCACACGCCAGTGTCGCCATCGCATTGAGTGTGTGGCTAGTAGTAATCACACCGCGTTTGTCCCTCACCTCAAGCGCGCCTTCGGCAAACTAACGGTTCAATCAACACGATCAAAAAGAGGCACCGCTAGGTGCCTCTTTCACATTTAGCATTGCTGCAAAAGATTAACCTTTCGCAACGTCTGCCAGTTCTTTTTCTGCATCATGGTCGATATCAACACCAGCAACGACACCCGCTTTCGGATCGTTAAAGATGGATTCGTCCAATTTGCCTTCACTCTTCGCAACAATACAGCTAACCGCAGCATCACCAGTAACGTTGACTGCAGTACGAACCATATCAAGCAGACGGTCAACACCCAGGATCAGACCGATGCCTTCAAGTGGCAGACCAACCTGAGCGAATACCATCGACAACATGATCAAACCAACACCTGGCACGCCCGCAGTACCGATAGAAGCAAGTACAGCCATCATGATCACAGTGACATAACCAGCCAGACCTAGATCAACACCGTAGATGTTTGCGATAAATACTGTCGCCACACCCTGCATGATCGCCGTACCATCCATGTTGATGGTTGCGCCGAACGGAACAGTGAATGAACCCACAGAGTTACGAACGCCTAAACGCTCAGTCACAGTACGTAGCGTAACAGGAATGGTCGCATTCGAGCTTGCAGTACTGAACGCGAACACTTGCATGTTACGTGCTTTCTTCAAGAAGGTCGTAACACTTAGACTAGAGAAGAGTTTGAGGATAAATGGAATCACAACAAACAGGTGTAGCATCAACACAGCGATCAGAACCACAACGTAGCCAATCAACTGCGCGAACAACGCAAGACCAAGGTTTGCCATGGCTTTCGCGATCAAACAGAAAACGGCATACGGTGCAATTTCCATGATGACAGTAACCATTTTCATCATCACTTCGTTAAGCACTTCAATCAGCTCAACCAATTTCTTGGCTGGCTTACCAACCATCAAGATACAAACACCCATCAAAATCGCGAAGAAGATGATTTGTAGCATTTCACCTTCAGACAGTGCGTTGATTGGGTTGTTTGGAATGATGTCGATCAGAACTTGAGACAGCGGTGGTGCTTCACGTCCAGAGAACGCAGATTCTGTCGCCATGTCCATACCACTGCCGATACCAGAGATAACAGCAACAGTGATCGCCACAGCAATCGCAATGGCTGTAGTAAGGATATAGAGACCGAAAGATTTCGAACCAACTCTTCCCAACATTTTGATATCACCGATGCCACAGACACCGCATATCAATGAGAACAGTACGAGGGGGACAACGAGCATTTTCAGCGCGTTAACAAACATCTTGCCCACGACGTGGAACAAGCCATTTGTGATGTAGGTGTCAACAAAGCCACCTGCTGGGTTTAAACCCAAAATGTTAATGGTTAAACCAAGAAGAATACCGGCGACTAACCCGACAATCACCTTGGCGGTGAGGCTCATCTTCCCTTCACCGTTTGATGCTGCATTACTCATATTGCCTCCATGACTAAAGTAGTGTTTCCCGTCATGAAAGACCTTGTTTCAGATTGCCAATAGCAAAACTGCGCTTTGGAAGCGCTTTCCTCTAAAAATTGTGTGACCTCACCTTTGAGCCAATAAAGGTACTGAGGTATGTAAAATTGAATTTAGATGGTAGTTATTTAGCCGACGAACAAAACCGATTCAAGATATTTCAGGTGTGACGTGCCATAGATATATCTTGATTCGCACTTCCTGTTCGTCTCTAAAATGAGCCTTTAAATTAATTTATGCCTCAAATAATCAAAACCACAACACCCGCCAAAATGCAACAAATCATTAACAACCATTTGATATGCAGTATTAATGCAGCCTGTGAGCATATTTAAGCTGAAATGACCTCTTGAGACAAATTGAGATGATGTTGCGCAGTCATGAAGGAAACATGGGCTTCTATCAAGGTGTTAGCTTCTTTTTGCCAGTATTCTGCGCACTGGCTCTGACAAAACTCCAGTAACACCACAATAAGTGTGTCCATGCGCTGCAAACACCACTTCTTAACCTCTAATTCATGTCGAATATCACTCGCCATTTCTTGCATCTTGCTGTAGCTAAACTGAAGAAATCCATAAGCTGTGTCCACCTCGCCAAGAGAAGCAGAGTGATGATGAATGCGCATACACGCATCCATCCAATATCCGATAGCTAAACTTTTCGCTTCATCAATGTGTGGGTCATACAATGCTGCTGGCACATGTTTGACCAATTCTTCTAAACAGCAGATCTCATTGATGTTCTGATTGCAGTACCATTGCTGTGCCAACGACAGCCATTCATTCACCGTCATTTCAGGTTCAGTTGTATTCGTCATGCTGCGGACTCCCAACAACGTACAAAGTGATTATCACTCACCTGATTGATCACAGGCTGAAGCTTTTCACTGAGCGCACGAATTTCATCGGCATTCGCCGAATAATTATCCGTTTGCTTAATCAGTTCACTGAACGGCGTATCAGGATCAGGCACCGCAGAAATCAGCAATTGGGTGTAAGGGTGCTGAGGATTCGAGAGAATAGACTGCGTATCACCCCACTCCACAATTTGACCGCGGTACATCACTGCCGTTTCCTCTGCAATATAGTGCGCCGTAGCAAGATCATGGGTGATATACAGAAAACCTATTCCCATCTCTTTTTTCATGCGCTGCATAAGATTCAACACGCCGAGACGAATAGACACATCCAGCATGGAAGTAGGCTCATCAGCCAGAATGATTTCTGCGCCGACACCCAATGCTCTTGCAAGGTTGACGCGTTGGCGTTGCCCGCCACTGAGTTGGTGTGGAAATTTAGATAAACATGCAGGATCTAATTCCACCATTTCCATCAGTTCGTGCTGACGCGCTTTTAATTGCGCTTTACTGGCGATCGCATTGTGAATTTTCAACGGGCGAGCTATGTGATGATCAATCGTGTGGGCAGGGTTTAGCGAACCAAAGGGGTCTTGAAACACCATTTGGACATTACTGCGATAATCACGGAGTGACTTACCAGAACGGATGTCGTTGATATTCTGTCCTTTGAATAAGATCTCTCCAGAAGACACATCGTGCACTTTGGTAATTAAACGCGCGACGGTACTTTTTCCGCACCCTGATTCTCCTACCAGAGCGAGGGTTTTACCTTTGTGAAGGTCGAAACTCACGCCACGCAGGGCCTGAAACACATCTTGTTTTGAAAACCCGCCACCGACAGCAAAGTTCTTAGAGACATTCTTCAATTGAATGATCGGTTTCTCTTGAGTTAATGGCAGCGTCATGCAGGCTCTCCTTGCTCAAATTTCTCTTTACTGGCGTCGCGGTCATGAATATTGGGGAACGATGCCCAAAGTTGTTGTGTATAAGGGTGCTCAGGCTGATTGCGAATACGGCTCGAGGTATTCACCTCGACAATTTCACCGTGTCGCATGATGGCAATGCGATCGCTTAGCTGGGTCATTAACGCCAAGTCGTGTGTGATGAAAAGCACTGAGAAACCAAATTCTTCTTTTAATGAGAAGATCTGCTGAAGAATTTCACGCTGTACCACCACATCCAGCGCTGTCGTTGGCTCATCCATGATGATCAGTTTCGGGCTAAGGCTCAGCGCTATCGCAATCACCAAACGCTGACGCATGCCACCGCTGAACTGATGGGGGTAATCTAAAATGCGCTCACGTGGGATGTTCACTAAATCCATCATTTTCATCGCACGGTCAATCGCTTCTTCTTTGCTCCAGCCTTTGTGCCATTGGATCACATCAACGAACTGTTCTTGCACCGTCAACACGGGGTTCAAGGAGTTCATGGCGCTTTGAAACACCATAGCTATTTCACTCCATCGAACCATGTTGAGATCTTTTTCCGCCAATTCACGAAGATTACGGTCTTCAAGCCAAATCTCGCCACCAGAGATAAACGCAGGCGGTTTGTGCAAGCTGTTCACAGAGAAAGCGATGGTGCTTTTTCCGCACCCAGATTCACCCGCTAAACCAAATATCTCGCCGCGACCAATATCAAAACTTACGGTGTTTACGGCTCGGAAGTGACCATCATCCATGATGTAGTCAACACACAGATCTCGGACTCTGAGCAGAGGGTCATGATGAAAAGCCTGTTCATGTTCCATTTGTATTCACTCCAAAAATAAACTGAATGCAAATTATTATCATTTCGTTTATCAGTAAAGTGTAAGGCATAAATTAGAGAGGTGGATCGCACGAGGGCCCCCCAAGTGTGAAAGGTTTCACTTGGATTTGGCTTGGGTTTCACTGGAGCATGACGGACATCCGATTAATCCGAGGGTGAAGGAAAGGTATAAAATTAGGTAGAATGCGTGCTTCATACTTCGCCGACAGGCTTATCGGTGAAAGGCTTTGCTCAATAACACGAAGATACAACGATGACATCATGCCCTCAGTGCAACGCACCACTCACCTGCACCGCCGATACTGGCGCGTGTTGGTGCATGCAATATCCACACATATTGCCCGTTGCCGATAAGAACAATTTGGCATGCTTGTGCCCAAGGTGTTTAGCAAAGCGCATTAACCAAGAATTAGACGTGCTATATCAAGAATACAGCGTCAGTGACTTGATACGCTTAGCTAAACCCTATGCAAACAGCCCTGAACTTATTGAAGGGCTGGATTACACCATGGAAAATGGCTTTATGGTGTTCTCTGCGTGGTATCACTTGAAGCGCGGAACCTGCTGTGGAAATGGATGCCGCCACTGTCCCTATGGCAAAAGCGACACATCACGTTTCAACAACGTGGGCTAAGTCACTGACGTAGCGCAAGTCTTCGTAGACAATGCGCGCCCTCTAGCACGCACGCCGTGCAGGATTTACTTCTTAATCGAAAAGATAGCACTATGAAAATTGTCGCTGTAACCGCTTGTCCGACAGGCATTGCGCATACCTACATGGCCGCTGCTGAATTGAAAAAAGCGGCGGTACAAACAAACATTCACATTAACGTCGAAACCCAAGGGGCGATGGGCATCGAAAACCCATTAAGTATTCGTGACATTGCACAGGCTGACGTTGTGCTGATTGCGTCTGACATTGAGATTGAAGACAGAGCCCGTTTCTCTGGCAGCAAAATCCACTGTGTCACTATTGAGGAAGTACTGACAGACCCAGTCAGAGTGTTGGAACGCTGCAAAGCGTTATGACAATGCCCACCATCAGCCGGCGCATCACCTTTCTGATCGGCGAAGAAGGTTTACCAGCATGGAAGCTGAATCGATTAAAAACATTGGCGGGATTATTCCGCTCAGTCACCGTATTTTGCAACCTGTCTCAGCGCAATGCCGCGAACGCGGAACAGCCTATCCGTATTCTTAGTCTTAGCTCGCGCCCCAATGACCTTTGCCAATTATTGATAGAAGGCAATGATGCCGAACTTGCGGCCATGGTGTTAACCGATTTCGCCGCCGAGCACGGCACCTTGGTCTGTGGTGGTAAACGTGCTAAAGCAACACCCACCAGCGCCTTTATCTCACTGCCTTTTCCTTATCAGGTTTACCAAGCCCCTCAATCGAACCTTGATAAACACGCGCTACTGGCTGAATTTGCCTTGCGCGTCGCCGACAATGAGAATCGCGAAGACACCACCCAAGAAGCGTTGTTTAATGCTTTGTACACGCGAGAAAACGTTTCATCAACCTGCATGGGCAATGGGGTTGCGCTTCCCCATGTAATGACACCTTTGGTTAGCCAGATTCACGTGTTTATTGCCTCAACGGCACAACCGCTCGATTGGCTGTCAAAACGCGGTGAGGTAACGCGTGTTATTGGTGTGATGTTGCCCAAGCCACCCGTTCGAGAGCATATCGTGGCCTTCTCAACGTTTTCACAGCAGCTTCTCGACAAGACGTTTTGCCGTTACCTTGAGGAAAACACCTCGTTAGACATTGTCGAAACTATCGTGCTTCATTCACTGGAAACCGCATTAACTAACCACTAAAGCGACAACGTTGAGCGTTATCCTCAGGAAGATTGGGCATAGTTGCTACCACGATACTCAGACGGCGTTAACCCTGTTTTTGCTTTAAACACACGATAGAAATAGTTCACATCTTGAAAGCCACATCGCGTTGCCACTTCGCTTAATCGAAAATCATATCGCTTCAACATGAATTTCGCCCGATCAACACGTACCCAGGTGATGTAATCCGCCATTCGCATGTGGCCTTGTTGGCGAAATAACCGGGACAAGTGATTGGGTGTAATACTGAAGCGCGAAGCAATAGACTCTCTGCTGATGTCGCGGTGGAAATTCTCTTGAATATAGATACAAATCCCTTGATACAAATCTTCAACGCGATTGCGACGCCCCGCTTCTGGCGCAAGCAACATTTGCTGGCTGTAGCTTAGTAAGGCGTGCAGCAGGTGGCTGTCCATCGGTGACTGAACAGGCTCTTTCGCCAAACTGTTTAATGCACTAAGAATGTGGTCGATGGCATGGCCAGTACGGGTTTGAATACTGTGTTTTTGTACGTCATAAAAATTCGGCTGGGCTTTCGCCTTCCCCACCAAGCTAAGCCCAAGTTGTCGCTTACCAAACAACAAACTCAGCACGGAGCAATCTGTTTCCCAGTTGGGTTTATTCCAACTATTGGGTGGCACATAAAGCGCATCGCCCGCAAACAAGGTCACTTCGCTGATCGACTTATCGGCGTTTTCTATTTGGTTGGGATATTCACCGCTGATCACCAATTCAAGGCGCGGAAAGTTGACTTGATAGCTGAAGGTGGGTGGTGTGACTTGGTCGCTCGCAAACCAAATGCGATTGAAATGCTCTCTTTCCCCCAAAAGGTTGTCGAGCAACAGCGAAAAGACCTGACTCATAACATCTATTCTTACGCGAAAACATGGCGCGCATTATCTTCCCCATTTTGGCGACTGCCGAGCACTTCAGAACAAACCGCTGCAAATTCGTGACCTTGCTCAATAAAATGAGAATACAAACCCCACCTTTCGGTTACGAATTTCTAGTCAAAAGAAATAAGTCGTCTTTTCTATCATGTAATCATAACGACAAAAATACCCTTTAACCCATTGTATATAAGCTATTTATATTTTTTATTCGATATTATCTTCACATAACCGCCAGTGAGAAACAGATCACACCAACAAATCAATGTTACATTTTTCTAGTAAAAGCCTTTCTTTTCCTCTTTCGAGTCGCGCCCTGTCACGGGAAAATATGCTCATACAATAAGAACAACATTCAGAGGTAAAACTCATGATTAATACGTTAATCAACGAATCGCTGATTTGCTTAGACCTAAAAGCGACCACGAAAGAAGACGTGTTCGTCGAAATGATTGAACTGCTTCACGCTCAAGGTCGAGTCTGTGATAAAACCCAATTCCTCGCCGACATCCATGCACGTGAAGCGCTGGGTAACACAGGTTTCGAAGACGGTGTTGCACTACCTCACGCAAAAAGTGCGGCGGTATCGAACCCTGCAGTCGCGATCGGTATCAGTCGCAATGGCATTGAATACGGTGCCGAAGACGGTCAGCCTTCAACACTCTTTTTCATGATTGCTTCACCAGATGGCGGCGCAAACCACCATATCGAAGTGCTTGCTGAATTGTCGTCAAAATTGATTGAAGACGGCTTCATTGAACAATTCATGCAAGCAACCTCTGCATCAGATGCACTAGCACTTCTGATGGAAAAGAAAGCCGACGAACAAGCCGTTGAAGCGAACAAAGGGTTGCTGATTGGCGTAACAGGTTGCCCTGCGGGTATCGCACACACTTATCTCGCGGCTGAAGCCCTTGAAAAAGGCGCGGCGGCAATGGGCTATGAAATGAAGGTAGAAACCAACGGTTCTATCGGCGTGAAAAACAGCCCAACCGCAGAAGAAATTGCACGCGCAGAAGCCATCATCGTGAGTTGCGACAAACAAGTTGATATGGCGCGTTTTGCGGGTAAACGTTTGATCAAAACAGGCGTAAAAGCACCTATCAAAGATGCGAAAGGCCTGATTGCCCAAGCACTTGACGCGCCAGCATACGCGGCATCTTCTGATGAGGCGGCAAGCGAGAGCACTGAAAGCAAATCAGCACAAGCGCGTTCAGATTTGTACCGCTACCTCATGAACGGCGTATCACACATGATCCCGTTCGTTGTAACCGGTGGTCTGTTGATTGCTTTAGCACTGGCGATTGGTGGTCAACCCTCAGAAGCGGGCATGGCGATTCCTCCTGGTAGCCTGTGGAACAAAGTGCTGGATGTGGGTGTGGTTGCCTTCACCCTAATGATCCCAATCCTTTCTGGTTACATTGCTTACGCGATTGCAGACCGTCCGGGTCTGGCGCCGGGTCTTATAGGTGGTTGGATTGCCAACAACGGCTCATTCTACGGCGCGGATGCGGGTACTGGTTTCATCGGTGCTATCGTTGCGGGTCTGTTGGTCGGTTACTTTGTGAAGTGGATTGCGACACGCAACTACCACAAGTTCATTCAACCGCTCGTGCCAATCATGATCGCGCCAATCACAGGTAGCTTGTTCATTGCGGGTCTGTTCATCTTCGTTATCGGCGCGCCGATTGCAGGATTGATGGAAGGCTTGAACACCATGCTAACCAACATGAGCACGGGTAACGTTATCCTTTTGGGTATTGTGCTTGGTGGCATGGCTGGCTTCGACATGGGTGGTCCATTCAACAAAGTGGCCTTCCTGTTCTCTGTTGGCATGATCGCAAGCGGCCAAACGCAATTCATGGGTGCTATGGCATGTGCCATCCCTGTTGCTCCACTGGGTATGTCACTGGCAACGGTTATCGGTCGCAAGTTCAACATCTTCGAAGAATCTGAAATTGAAGCAGGTAAAGCGTCAGGTGCAATGGGCCTAGTCGGTATCTCTGAAGGTGCAATTCCATTTGCGGCACAAGACCCAATGTCTGTGATTCCAGCGAACGTAATCGGCTCAATGGTTGCCGCTGTTATGGCCTTCTCATTCGGCATCACCAACAGCGTCGCTCACGGTGGCCCTGTGGTTGCACTGCTAGGTGCGATGAACAAACCTGTACTAGCACTGGCATGTATGGCGGCAGGTGCGATTGTGACAGCACTGGTTGCGGTATCACTGAAGAAAATGCGCCAATCAAAAGTGGCAGCATCAGAAACCGCAGCGGCATAAGTTAAAAGACAGACCAATATCGCTCCCAGCGTGAATAGAACAGCAATGTTTTTAGAACAAATGGGAGCGATTTTTCGCCACCGTGTCAATGCAATGAAAACAACATCTGGTACACTTTGCTCGCGTCAGTCAGCACAGAAATCTGACAACGCGTCACGCTGACTTACACAGAATAAAGCACGCCAATTGGCGCAAGAATGAAGAACATTATGACCTCGACAACCCAACATTTTTTCCCGCTGACCAACGTTATCCAAGATTATGCTTGGGGAAGCCACACCGCACTGGGTGAGCTTTTCGATATGCCAAACCCAGACAACACGCCTCAAGCTGAGATCTGGATGGGCGCACACCCAAATGGTTGTTCAAAAATTGATGTAAACGGTGAGCAAATGCTGCTCTCTGATTTTATCGGCCGCGACATGGCCAATGTGATTGGTCAACAAACACAAGAAACGTTCGGCGAACTGCCGTACTTGTTCAAGGTACTGTGTGCAGCCAATGCACTTTCAGTGCAAGTACACCCTAGCAAAGCGCAAGCAGAAGCAGGCTATGCGAAAGAAGAAGCTGCTGGTATTCCGCTGTCTGCGAGCTTTCGTAACTACAAAGATCCAAACCACAAACCAGAACTGGTTTACGCACTGACGCCATACACCGCGATGAATGGTTTCCGTGATTATTCAGAGATTCTTGCCTTCTTCCACCAGCTCAATATTGATGTGCTTTCCACACTGGTTGCCAACCTTGATGCCAACCAAAACGAGCAAGGGCTAAGTGCATTCTTTGAAGCACTGCTCTCTCTTGAAGGCGAAGACAAAGACACAGCAGTTGCTGAACTCTTGGCATTTGCGACAGAGAACCAATCAGATGAATTGTTTGCATTACTGCTGACGTTATCTGAGCAATACCCGGGTGATATCGGCCTATTCTCGCCGCTTATCCTCAATACGCTGACATTAGTGCCAGGTGAAGCCATGTTCTTGGATGCATGTACCCCCCATGCATACATCAAAGGCACAGGCCTTGAGATCATGGCGAACTCCGACAATGTACTGCGCGCAGGACTCACACCTAAACACATGGACGTGCAAGAGCTAACTGCGTGTACACGTTGTATACCAATGGCTAAAGACGTTATCCGTTTGGCACCAGAAAAAGTCGGCAATGCTGAGCATTACCCTATTCCTGTGCCTGACTTCAAATTCAGTGTTTACAACGCAACAGCAAAAGAATCGCTGCACACCAACAGCGCTGAGATTTTGCTAGCCGTTGATGCAACACTGACCGTAGAAGATGCGGAAGGAAACAGCGTGACACTGGAGAAAGGCGAATCTGTCTTTATTCCTGCATACGTCGGTGAATACTTTGCTTCATCCAACGGCAAGTTTGCGCGTGCGTATAACTAACGTAATCACCGGTAAATAAGACAAAAGCCTGACCACGTATTCGTTGTCAGGCTTTTTCTTTATTGGCGATGTGCAGAGTTTGAAACAGGCGTTAACTTAAGGGCATGCACCTGTTCGATGCCTTTCAAACCATCAACAATTCAAACGCTTGCATATCAGCTATACAGAGTTAGCGACAATACACGCGCGCATCACGCGGGGTGTAAATGCCGAACGTTACAAACCCTAAGAAGCCATCAAGGAACGTCTGTTGCACTTCCACCTTTGCGACATTTTCTGCACCGCTACAAACACTGGCGGCATCAATGGTTTTCTTTTGACCAATACCTGAAACGAAAAAGCTCTGCATGGTTTCTTCTTCTAAGTTTCCCTGTTTGTCATTCACCACAAATGTTTGTTGTGCACACCCAGAAAGCATGAGCGCGCCAACGACCAAAACTGCTGTTTTCTTCATGTGTTTTATCCTTATCAACCGGTTGAGCCTTGTTTTTCATAATCGCCCCTAAAGTGTAGAAAAATCTGTCTACTTACTTAGTATTAGTAATAAGACAAACATATTTTTTTAACCTGGGTTTTTACGGCGAGCTCTCTATAATAAGAAAGTGTGTCGAACACTAAATAAGATAAGATTGCCTTATGTGTACTTATTGAAACCACCAAAACAGCCCCTAAGATTGTCCAGAATTTTGGCGAAATGTTGTCGAGAACATTCACGTCAATCTTCCGCTCGAGGGACACAAACACTCTGACGAAGAAAGCGCTTTCTAGTTCATATGCTTGTGGTGAGTGACCAATCTTAAAAAGAAATAACCCTCAAAGGGGGCAGTATGCTCAAAGGAAAGTTAGTTGTGTCAGGAATGGCGTCGCTCGTGTTACTTGCGGGCTGTATGGAAGAATCGAAAGTGCCCTACTTTCCGGATTGGCCGGAAATAAAGAGCGCCGTACCAAAAGATCCCGACATTGAAGCCAAGGTCTCGGATATTTTGGCGCAGATGACACTTGAAGAAAAAGTGGGTCAGATGATCCAACCCGATCTTCGTGGCGTTACGCCAGAAGAGGCAAAACAATACAAATTAGGCTCATTATTGAATGGCGGTGGTTCTTGGCCTGACGAAAACAAATACGCCACTGCATTAGACTGGGCAGAAGAGGCCGACAAATATTATCTCGCCGTTGAAGAAGCCTATGCCGATCGTGGTTTTCGTATTCCCTTTATGTGGGCGACAGATGCAGTACACGGCCATAACAACGTATTTCGCGCCACGGTTTTCCCTCATAACATCGGCCTAGGTGCCGCCAACAACCCCAAACTCATTAAGCAAATCGGTAAAGCCACAGCTCGTGAAATCTCCGCAACAGGTTTGGATTGGACATTCGCACCTACCGTTGCTTCGCCTCGCGATTACCGCTGGGGTCGTGTTTATGAAGGCTACTCAGAAGATCCCGAAATCATCTATCAATACGCAGGCCAAATGGTTGAAGGCTTGCAAGGTGGTACTAAAGGCCTAAAAAGCCAGCGCCATGTTATCTCTAACGTGAAGCACTGGGTCGGTGACGGCGGTACCAACAAAGGTGTCGACCGCGGCGAAAACCACTACTCAGAAGAATACCTGCGCAACATTCACGCGACAGGTTACTTCTCGGGCCTAGACGCAGGCGCGCAAGTGGTCATGACATCATTTAACTCGTGGCACAATGATGAAAACTACGATGTGATGAACACCGACGAATACAACAAGAAACTCCATGGCAGTAAGTACCTCGTGACCGATGTACTGAAAGACAAAATGGGGTTTGACGGCATTGTTGTCACTGACTGGAACGGTCATGGTGAAATCAATGGCTGTACCGCATCGAACTGTCCACAGGCCGTGCTAGCGGGTAACGACGTGTTCATGGTCACAGCGCGTAAAGACTGGACCGTGTTCTATCAAAATGTCATCGACCAAGTGAATGATGGCACCATTCCAATGTCACGTATTGATGATGCCGTCACGCGTATTCTTCGCGTGAAAATGCGTGCAAACCTTTGGAAAAAACCGCAACCATCACAACGTCAACTCGCGGGCCAGCAAGATATTCTTGGTTCAGACAAACACCGCAAGCTGGCGCGTAAGGCAACCAGCCAATCTTTGGTTTTGTTAAAGAATAAAAACGAAGCACTGCCCCTTTCATCAGATGAACACTATCTTGTGTTAGGTAGCGCAGCGAATGACATTCAGAAGCAAACAGGCGGCTGGTCACTCACATGGCAAGGCACTGAAAACACCCTAGAGCGTGATTTCCCCGGTGCAACCACCATGTTGATGGCAATGCGCGATCAAGTGGGTACAGACAACGTCTTTACCGAAGTGGATACTGCACCAGACGACGCGATTGCCGTTGTCGTGATAGGTGAAGATGCTTATGCGGAAATGTTTGGCGACATCAACGCCACCAAAACACTTGAATACGCATCACTCAAATCCACGTATGCGGCCGATCTTGAACTGATTAAATCACTGAAAGATCGTGGCTTCACCGTCGTGACCGTGTTCTTCTCTGGCCGTCCACTTTACGTCAATGAAGAAATCAATCACTCAGATGCGTTTGTCGCAGCTTGGTTACCAGGCACGGAAGCTGGCGGTATTACCGATGTGTTGTTCCGGGAAAAAGGGAAAAACTTCCGAGGCCGTTTGTCATACTCTTGGCCTGGCATGAAATGTTCCACCACCATCAACCGCAAAGCACCAAACTTGAAAGACTATGTCACCCCAGACATGGAACAAGACATTGAAGGCGAACATGCCCCCTTGTTCCCGTATGGATATGGCCTTTCTTACAATGCGAAGAAAAGCGACCTCATGGGCGTGGATGCCGATCTGAATAACCTGGAACTTGACCCTCGCGACTACGGTTGTGGTCAAGATGCACCAGACAATGGCATCGCAACCACAAACCTAGAAGTTTATGGCCGAAGCGCTGAAGGTGAATTTGTTCCTCGCATCGCGGGCTCTGCAAATGGTTGGGTCGGTGAGAGCGTGTCTAACGGTACACCTACCACCATTGGTTCAGTGACCACAACGCCAATGGATTACCTCCACCAGCAAGATGCCATTAACGTGAAATTCAACGGTGATTCGCCAGCGCAAGTTTACATGCAAACGCTGGATCAAGCCGTGACTGACAAACAGTCTTACCTCAATGCTGACGCAACGCTGCAGTTCGATATCGACATGAAATCAGCCGCACCAGAAAGCATGGTATTGGCGATGCACTGTGAGTGGCCATGTTTAGGTCAAGTTGCCATTAACAAGGTGCTTCCTGCGCCATCAGGCGCGAATGAAACCAAGTGGACAACCATTAAGATCCCACTGCAATGTTTCGCAGACCAAGGCATGGCATTCTCTATCTTGAACACACCTTTTCTCATCTATACCGATGATGCTGTAGAGTTCAACTTAGGTGAAGTGCGTTTCGTTCCGAACAGTGTTGACCCAGCCGATGATGCCATTGCATGTAGCGTGTTTACTGAACCAAGCCTGCCGCCATTGACGGACGATGTAGTTGACGTATGGAACACGTGGGATCCAGTACTGGGTTCTTGGCAAGTACGTACCGATGATTGGACGAACATCAGCGGCCACGTCACCGCGACGGAACCGGATGCATCTGACGCAACCCGTGAGTTTACCGTCACGTATGATGCAAACAGCCCTGAGCACTATAAAGGCATCGTCACGCTTGAAGGTACCACGCAGAACCTCACCCAATTTACCGACAGCGGTACATTGAACTTTGAGATTTACATCGACAGCTATGGCGAGATTGCGAACCCGGGTGAAAACCCAAGCACCGACATTGTTGTGAAGATGGAATCGACCAAAGGCACAGGTGATGACTATTTCCTTGGTGGCCTTTCAACCGGTATGTGGCATCAGGTATCCATTCCTGTGTCTGACTTAAACACAGGCGCGCTGGACATCACCAAAGTAAACAAGCCATTCGCAACCTTGGGTGAATGGAATGCCTCTCAAGCAGGTATCAGTTACAGCGTGAGAAACATTCAATTGGAGAAATAATCTACTCTCTCACAGGTGATCACTGTGTCAGTGAACCACGAGAGTGAATGAAACCCTAAAGCCCGCCAGTTCCACTGGTGGGTTTTTTCTTTTTCGTGACGTCTTAATGGTCGTTCTTCGAGCTCAAACTCACCCAATAATACGGAATTCCCTTCATTACTACGTCAAATTATTGACCTCCCCAGGAAAGGGGACATAACTCAGCCGCATTTAAATCCAACCTTCCACTCTCAGACCTTATTAACGTAAATAGACTATTAGGGTATTTACTTCTCACCTTTCATATTTAAATTTCAATTTTCAAACCAAAAAAACCGCCATTAAATTGACGTTGGTTTTTGATCTTTATTTATTAATTTGGGATGAGAATCAACTAATAAAATGATTCATCAAAACAATTCGATGTACGACCATCAAACCGCATTATCCACACCTATAATTGAATGTGTACTGTTTCATATTTAATACATGGAAGAATGGGGCTGCGAATGCTTGAGAATATAAAGATTAAGAAGAAATTGCCGCTGATCATGATTTCATTTGGCCTGATTTCAGCCGCACTCATCGGGACGGTATCCCACTACTATGCAGCAAACCAGTTGATAGAAGCTGCCGAGTCCAAGCTAACAGCGCTCTTGGAGTCGAGAAAAGAGTCCTTACTTTTTCATTTCGAGGTGATTAATCAAGATGTGCAATTTCACTCTCAAAACCCACTCACAAAAAATGCCATGACGTCGCTATCCGCCTCATGGAAAGAACTCCCAGACCCAAAACAAGAAACCATTCAAGACCTGTACATTTTTAATAATCCTTACGTTCAAGGTCAAAAAGAATCGCTACTCTACGCAGAAGATGGTTCCTCCTACAGTGAGGGCCACAAGCAGTATCACCATTATTTTAGAAATTTGGCCGCGACCCGAGGCTATTACGATATTTTGTTAGTAGATCCCCAAGGGAATATTATCTACACAGTCAAAAAAGATAATGACTTCGGATTAAACCTACTAACGGGCACGCTAAAAAACAGCAACCTTGCTGAAGCATTTACACTGGTGAATCGAAACCCTGCACGGGGAGTTTCTTTTATCACCGATTATCGTCGACACCCTACTAGCAACAACAAACCCGCCAGCTTTATCTCCGCGCCCATTCACACAGATTTGGGACAATACATCGGTGTATTGATCTTCCAAATGCCCATTGATGTGCTCAACTCCGTCATGCACGTCTCTGCGGGCATGGGGTTAACCGGTGAAACCTTCCTCGTTGGCCAAGATAAGCTCATGCGGAGTGACTCCCGCTTCTATGGCGCAAACAGCATACTTAACACCCGAGTCGATACCCAATCCGCTGACTTTGCCTTAAAGGGCATGACAGGCATTTTTGTCGAAGACGATTACCGAGGTATTCCCGTTTTCACCGCCTTCACACCGATTGAATTTATGGGACTAAAGTGGGCAGCCATCGCGGAGATTGAACAAGACGAGATCCTCGCCTCGCTCCACAAAATGACGACCTTTTTACTTCTTGCTGGCGGCGCGGTGCTTATCTTCATCTTTGCTGCGGGTTTTCAATTGGCATCGAACATTGCAGACCCCATCGTCTCGATGACAAAAATCATGAACAAGCTCGCTAACAACGATCTCACCACCAATATCTCTGTGTCGGAACGACAAGATGAGCTGGGAACGATGGCAAGCACCTTAGAGGTGTTCAAAGCCAACGCCATTGAACGAGACAAACTACAGAAAGAACTGACTCACCTTGCGCACCACGATTTGCTGACGGGTCTTCCAACCCGTCAACTCATCATGGAGAGACTGTCTGACATCACGGTGGAATCTCAGCAGGGAAACTTGTCATTCGCCGTGATGTTTGCAGACCTTGATAACTTCAAAGCCGTCAATGACACCTTGGGGCATAACATTGGTGACGAAGTGATAAAAACCGCCGCAAGAATTTTTGAAGATGTGGTCACTGAGAGTAATTTTGTTGCCCGCATCGGCGGCGATGAATTTATTATTCTGCTGACCAACGTTGAAGATGATGATGCTGTTATGGCGATGGCGAACAAGCTGGTGTCGTCAACCAAAGCTGGATTGAGTGTCGTAAGCAGCACGGTAGAAGTGACGCTCAGTTTGGGCATTGCGATTTACCCTGAAGACGGACGTGACGCTGCATCGCTCATCCATCATGCAGACCAAGCTATGTACCGCGCGAAAGAAGCCAGTAAGAACCGCTGTAGCCGTTAGATCTGCATTTTTCATTAATCACCACAGTGCGAGAATATGCTGCACTGTGGTGATGCCTCACGTAATTACCGCTTAACGGAAAAACCACCACCAAACATCTAGAGGCCACCTCCGACCCCCTCTTTTTGCCGCTTAACACGCTATTCGTCCACTCACCGAGTTTGTCCGCGCCAACACTCCGCCTTCGCCATATAGTCGCGTTGTGATTTCATTCAATAAGGACGATTGCAATGCTGTGGTTTCTTACCTGTGTCGCTGCTCTGATTGGCGGCTACTTACTCTACGGGGCGTTCATTGAGAAGATTTTTGGCATCAATGAAAATCGCCCGACACCTGCACACACTAAAACTGACGGCGTGGACTTTGTGCCCATGTCGACCAAGAAAGTGTATTTGGTTCAGCTACTGAACATTGCCGGTGTGGGTCCTATTTTCGGCCCAATCATGGGTGCCTTGTACGGCCCAGCAGCCATGTTATGGATTGTGGTTGGTTGTATCTTCGCGGGTGCCGTTCACGATTACTTCTCCGGCATGTTATCGATCCGCAATGGCGGCGCATCCGTTCCTACGATCACAGGCCGATACCTTGGCAATGGCGCAAAACACTTTATGAACATCTTTGCCATTGTGCTTCTGCTGCTCGTTGGCGTGGTGTTTGTCTCTGCGCCTGCCGGCATGATCACCACACTGGTGAACGAACAAACGAGTTTTGATATCAGCATGACCTTTATGGTGGTGGTGATTTTTGCTTACTACATCCTCGCGACCATTGTGCCTGTCGACAAAATTATCGGGCGCTTCTACCCATTCTTTGGCGCACTCTTGATTTTCATGTCCGTGGGCCTGATGACAGCCATTGGCCTATCAAGCGAACACACCGTCATGGGTGGCTTTGCATTCAGCGACATGTTCACCAACATGAACCCAAATGACATGCCATTGTGGCCAGCACTGTTCATTACCATCGCCTGTGGTGCCATCTCTGGCTTCCACGCAACCCAGTCGCCACTGATGGCGCGTTGCATGGAAAACGAAAAGAACGGTCGCTTCGTGTTTTATGGTGCGATGATCGGCGAAGGCATTATCGCCCTGATTTGGTGTGCAATTGCGTTGTCATTCTTCGGCACACTGGAAGGCCTGCACGATGCAGTGGCTAACGGTGGCCCAGGTAATGTGGTTTACGGCGCATCCTTTGGTTTACTCGGCGTGTTCGGTGGTGTGATTGCCTTCCTCGGTGTGGTGATCCTGCCTATCACCTCTGGAGACACCGCGTTCCGCTCTAGCCGCTTGATTCTTGCTGAGTACTTCAACATGGAACAAAAGACCTTACGTAACCGCCTACTGATGGCAATGCCGCTATTTGTTATTGGTGGCATTCTTACCCAAGTCGACTTCGGTATCATTTGGCGCTACTTCGGTTTTGCTAACCAAGCAACCGCCGTCATGATGTTGTGGACTGCCTCGGCGTACCTGCTCCGTCATAACAAACTGCACTGGGTCACCACGATTCCAGCGATGTTCATGACAACCGTGTGTGTCACGTTCATCTTGAACAGCAGCACACTTGGTTTTGGTTTACCAATGAACGTATCCACCGTCGCAGGTATTCTGTTCGCACTCACCGCGACAGGCTACGTGATTAAAACATCAAAAGGGAAAGGTGAAGATGCACTCCCGGATGATGAAAAACCACAGGTCGAAACCAAAACGGCGTAGACACCAAGATCAGTGGACACTAGAAAGCGCAACATGAAGAGTCTGCTTCCGCAGGCTCTTGTTGTTTATAGATTTTTGAACGTTAAAATGCCCCTACTTTCTACCATGACAGTTTTCAATAGCGTGGGCATTGCCCATTAAAGGCACAACATGGAATTGATACTCTCGCTCCTTCAGCAAATGTGTGTGTTCCTCGTGTTGGCCTATATGCTCAGCAAGACACCCATTATTCTTTCCCTGCTGAACATCTCTTCCCGCTTGAGCAACAAACTCATTTGCTACGTGTTGTTTTCTGGCTTTTGTATTCTCGGTACCTATTTTGGCCTACAAATTGATGATGCCATCGCCAACACCCGCGCTATTGGTGCCGTCATGGGCGGCTTGTTTGGTGGGCCTGTTGTCGGATTTCTGGTGGGGTTAACTGGGGGAATTCATCGTTATACCTTGGGTGGGTTCACCGATGTTGCCTGTGCCATCTCCACCACTGCAGAAGGCTTAATTGGTGGCTTTTTACATGTGTACTTGATCAAACGAAACCGTGGCGCACAGTTGTTTAACCCGTTTGTGGTGTTCGGCATTACCTTTGTGGCAGAGGCGGTGCAAATGCTCATTCTCTTGATTGTCGCTAAGCCCTTTGACCAAGCTTACAATCTGGTCTCAGCCATTGCTGCCCCCATGATCATTGCAAACGCCTTTGGCGCGGCCTTGTTCATGAGTATCTTGCAAGACAGAAAAACCATCTTCGAGAAATATTCCGCCACCTTTTCCCGTCGAGCATTAACGATTGCCGATCGTTGTGTTGGCATTCTGCACAGTGGTTTTAACAGCGCCAATGCCGAGAAAATCGCCCGCATTATTTACGAAGAAACCAAGGTAGGCGCAGTCGCAATCACCGACAAAAACAAAATACTCGCCTTCGTCGGCATTGGAGATAATCACCATAAACCGAACACACTCATCTCCTCTCAGAGCACGCTCGATGCCATGGCAAAGAACAGCATCATTTACCTTGATGGTGCTGAACGCCCGTATCAATGCAGCTTGTCCTCCGACTGCAAGCTCGGCTCAGCGCTCATTATCCCGCTTCGCACGGGTGATGAGGTGGTCGGCACCATCAAATTGTATGAGCGAAAGCACAAGCTCTTTTCGACGATCAATATGTCGATGGCAGAAGGCATTGCGCAGTTGTTATCCAGCCAAATTCTGTTTAGTGGTTACCTTGAACAAAAGTCCCTGCTGACCCAATCAGAAATCAAGCTGCTGCATGCGCAAGTGAACCCGCACTTTTTGTTTAATGCATTAAACACCATCAGCGCCATCATTCGCCGTGACCCCGATAAAGCCCGACAGTTGATCCAAAATCTGTCACAGTTTTTCCGAAGCAATTTAAAACAGAACATCAACACCGTGACACTTCGCGAAGAACTCGCCCATGTCGATGCTTACCTCAGCATTGAAAAAGCCCGTTTCACTGACAGGCTCTCAGTCAGCGTGGAAATTGACAGCGCCCTGCTTGAGACAACACTGCCGAGCTTCACCTTGCAGCCTTTGGTTGAAAATGCCATTAAACACGGCATATCCACCTTGCTTGAAGGGGGCACAGTGCGAATCTATAGCGAAACCATCCACGGACATACCGCCATCACCGTTGAAGACAATGCAGGGTGTTACCAAGCGCCTGATGAAGAACATGTGGGATTGGGGTTGGATATCGTTTCAAAACGCCTCTCGCATCAATTTGGGCGTGACGCATCGCTAAAAATCACGAGAGAGCCAAACACCTTTACGAGAATGACGTTTATTATCCCCGCTTCATGAATGCGTAAAGGTGCATAAGGCAATGTTAACAGCGCTGGTAATTGACGATGAGCAGTTTGCTCGTGAGGAACTGGCAGAACAGTTGTTAGAAAGCGGGCTGATTGAGGTGATTGGTGATGCGTCCAATGCCATTATTGGACTAAAGAAAATCAATGCATTGAAGCCCGACGTGGTCTTTCTTGATATTCAAATGCCACAAGTCACCGGCATCGAACTCTTGAGCATGTTAGATCCAGACACCATGCCGCAGGTGGTGTTTGTGACCGCTTACGATCAATACGCCATTCAGGCCTTTGAAGACAATGCCTTCGATTATTTGCTCAAGCCGGTTGAACCCAAACGCCTGCAGAAAACCTTGCAGCGCCTCAATAAGCAAACCGAGAAAAGCGCGCCGAAACCGCACTACGCCGCCATTGCTCCCGAGCAGCTCATACATATTCCTTGCGTAGGCCACCACCGCATCCTTCTTATTCCCATCGAACAGGTCGAATGCGTATACAGTGATCTGAGCGGTGTGCATGTGCGCTCCGATCGCCAATCTGCCAGTACGCAACTGACGTTGAAAACACTGGAAGACAAAACCACCTTGGTGCGTTGCCACCGCCAGTATTTGGTGAGCATCCACCATATCAGCGAAATTAAATTGCTTGAGAATGGATTAGCGGAAATCGTCACGCTGAGCAAACATACTGTCCCAATCAGTCGTCGCTATCTGAAAAACGTCAAAGAACTGATCGGCATTGGCGCGTAACAGCGCCAATGATTGTTCAAAGCCTGACCATTTACCCTTCACCTTCACATTAATGCATTGATCAAAAAGCAATATCTTGCAGGGAACACCCCGCCGATCTACATTAATCCCAAGCGCGTGCATCGTATAATGGCTATTACCTCAGCCTTCCAAGCTGATGATGCGGGTTCGATTCCCGCTGCACGCTCCAACCTTTACCTCTCCGCAATCCACCTTTCTTGTTTCCCGTTAAGTAAAAGCAATCTCAGATGATGCCTGCACAGGCGTGTACACTTTTATCGCAACAGAGTCTGGGGCAATCAAAGACAGCAACTGCAAAAATGACGTTTTTTCTGCCATCAAGGCACTTGATTGCTGCGCATCGTGTTCCGTTTCCCAATAATAAAGCTGCATCCAATCCCCATTGCTGGCTTGGCAAAGCGACTCATGCAAAAAACCAGGGAGCGTTTTCAGATCCACCAGCATGTCATCAATGGCTGCTGACATGTCTTCCGTACTCACGCCCTGCTTGGCCTGCCACGTAACGGTTTCAACCACATAGTCCTTCAAATTCATTGGCTTCTTTTCCCTCTTTGATGAATATCGAGACACTCTAGCTGTTGCCCATATTGAGATAATCACTAAATATTAGAAGTATCAGTTTCCAAAAATGAACGAATACTGCCGTGACCAATTTCAAACATGCCCTTTTGTTTAAACACGTCGTCGAACAAGGCTCAATGGCCTCTGCTGCAAAAGTCATGAACATCACCCCTTCCGTGGTGAGTAAGCAGATTGCAGAGCTCGAAGCGAGCCTTGGGGTGCAATTATTGGCGCGCACGACCCGCAATGTGACGGTCACCGAAGATGGTGCGCATTTTTATCAAACCTTCTGCCAAATCGGCACAGATTGGGAAGAATTACTCGCCGAAACCAAACACCGAAAAGCGCAACCAACGGGCGTTCTTTCTCTGGCGTCACCCAGTCTTGTGCTTAGCCGAGTGCTTATGCCTCAACTCGACATATTCAGACAGCAGTTTCCAGACATCTCACTCAACCTGACCAATACAAACTATGACGAGATTCCGGTGCAAGGCGCTGATATTTCTATCGCAAGAGAAGTCGAACACCTCGATGCAGCAATGTTTGTTGGGGTGCCATTAATGACGTTCCAGAACGGCCTATTTGCATCGCCGCTTTACCTTGAAACTCACGGCACACCCAATAGCCTTGCCGAACTAGAACAGCATCAATGCCTCACTTACGGCGTAGGAAATGGCAAGCAGAGTACCGAAGGAAAAATGGGAAGCGAATGGACATTCGAACAGGGAGCGTCCGTCAAGATCACCTCCTCGATACGCTCTGACAGCACAGAGGTATTGATTCAGGCCGCCATTCAACACCAAGGCATCGTCTATATACCGCGCTTAATCATTCAAAACGAAGTCGATGAAAAAGCACTGATCGCTGTGTTGCCTGATGTGGGTATAAGCCGTCCCTTTCGCTTGTTTGCCTACTATCGAAAACAAGCCTACTTGCCACGAAAATGCCGCGTAATGCTTGATTTCTTAAAGGCGCAATATGCGTAGAACACCCAAATTCAGTGCCCTACGCAATGCCGCACGCAGCGTTAGTACGCCATAGCCGGACTTAACTCATTCTTTTACGGAGAAATGTTCTCAGTGGCTGACTACCGCGGTAGATAAGCAAGGACAGCAAAATCAGCGAACAACCCGCTATCTTATGAGCAGGCATGGCTTCGTGATACCACACCACGCTCAGCACCACGGTCCAGACGGGCTCTAAGATCATGATAATGGCCGCATTTGCCGCATTCGCGCCTTTTTGCCCAAAGGTTTGCAGCAAATAGCGCAAGCTCGTCGCCACAACCACACTCAAGGTGAACCAACCCCAAATCACAGGAGGTACTGCGTCAGGCCAGGTTTCGACACACAGCGACACCAATGAAGCAATCACGCCCGTCGTAAACAGTTGAACACACGTAAGCACCAAGGTTGGAATGCGCTTGGCATAGCGGCTGTTCACGTTAAAGTGGATAGCTAGAAAAACAGCGGCCAGCAGGAACCAAATCTGACTAGGCGATAATTGCCAACCCACGCCGCCCAGCGACAATAACGCCAAACCAGCAACCGCAATCGGCATGGATACCCAGAAAATTCGCGGCGGTGTTTGCTTAAATAGCCCCCATGCCACCAAAGGCACGATCAGCATTGAAAGGCTCATGATGAATGCCCCCTCCCCCAGCGATGTACTGACCGACATGGCGAAAATCCAGAACAGCAACGCCCCAGACAATAAACTGCCAACGCCCGATGCACGCACTAAGTCGCCCCTATCAACACGCTTCAAACTGCCAATACAAAACGGCAGTAAACAGACAGACGCCAACAAAAAGCGGAGGCCGATAAAGCCAAACGGAGGCAAACCCTGTATCGCCTCTTTAGAGAAAATCCATCCCCACGCGGCCAACACGGTCACAATCAGCAAAACCAAAGACGCACGTCTTTCAGACAACATTACACACCACATCAAATAGGGAAGGAAAAGCGGCCGCCATTATTCCACTGGAAAGGGAAATTGAACATCACAGTCGGTGAAAAGATCCAAAAACACGCGTCGTTCAAGCCGAAAATGACAGCGTATGATCTAAACCTCTTCTCAATTGTTTGACCCTTTTCGTTCAACCTTGCTGATACGATGAAAATTGGATGCAAGCACAAGCAAACTTGTGCGAAAACAAAAGGGACGAACAATGAAAAAAACACTCCTTATCGCGGCGATGGGTCTAGTTGGATTAGGCCTTTCTAGCATTGCGAACGCAGATCAGTTGGAAGACATTCAAGAAGCAGGCGTTATCCGTGTAGGAACCACGGGTGATTACAAACCGTTTTCATTTTATGACGGCAAAACGTTTTCAGGTTATGACATTGATGTGGCACAGCACCTTGCCGACCAGCTTGGCGTGAAACTTGAGCTGGTTCAAACCACATGGAAAGGCTTGGTGAGTAACCTTCAAGAAGACAAGTACGACATCGCCATGGGCGGCATTACACGCCGTATGTCTCGCCAATTGGCAGCAGAGCAAACTAAAGGCTACATGGTGTTTGGCAAATGCTTCTTGGTGGCAAAAGGCAACGTTGAGAAGTTCAATTCGCTAGAAGAAGTGAACAAAGCGTCGGTACGCGTTGGCGTCAACATTGGTGGCACCAATGAAAAGTTCGCAGACAAAAACCTGCCTAACGCGACATTTACCCGCTACGAAAACAACCTTGATGTGCCAAAAGCCGTGGCAGCGGGTGATGTTGATGTCATGGTGACTGAAACGCCAGAAGGCCTGTTCTATCAAGTGACTGACGCGCGTTTAGAAGCCGCACGTTGTGACGAACCCTTCACCCGCAGTCAATTCGGTTATCTCATACCAAAAGGCGAACAGCGTTTACTCAACACCGTGAATTTCGTCATGGATGAAATGGTGCTTAAAGGTGTTGCTGAAGAACTTATGCAGAAGAACTCTCTCAAGTAAGTTCGCACTAACTGCACAAAGCCGCACAAAGCTGTGCAAAGTATACAAAGCGCACATCCTCCCCAGCCTCACGGGGAGGATGATTCCCTCTTAACCCACTTTCACACTACTTCTTCAAATATTCGACAATAAGCCACCCAGTGACTTGAAGGTTTTCTATATTCACTACCACACTGTTAGTGAGCACTTCTCGATTGAAAGCCACGTCACGCCAGACCAAGCCGATCCAATCCAAACAAGGGAGGCGACATGCTGCGTTTTTTTACCATTGATGCCGGGCTCATCACTGAAATACATGCCTATGATTACGACGACATGAATCTGCTCGTCGAAAAAGCAGCCTGGATTGACGCCCACGATCCCAGCGAGCACGAAAGAGAGGTTATTAGCTCACTCCTCAGCATTGAATTGCCCGAATCTGACGATGTTGATGAAATCGAATCCTCTGCACGTTTCTTCCTCGATAAACGTGGCCTTCACGTACACTCTCTGTTTCTCGCAAAAAGCGAAGGCAAACACAATACGGTGTCGGTCGCCTGCATTTTACAAAGCAAGCGACTCATCACGATCCGCGACGGGGATATTGCGGATTTTCGCTTGATGAGACTGCGTGCACGTCGAGGGCAGATTCGCTGCAAAGACATAGAAACGCTGTTGCTAACGATCTTGGAACAAAAGGTCGAAAACCACGCAGACATGTTGGAGGATTTGCATCGCCAGCTAGAGAAAATCAGTCATGCTGTGTTGGAAGATGACGACTCCGATCTCGAAGAATGCATCAGCCAACTAGCGCGACAAGAAGATAGCAACGGCAAGGTTCGGTTGTGCTTGATGGATACGCAGCGCGCCATTTCATTCTTGCTGCGCCACCTTCAATCTCGCAGCGAACACAGAGAAGATCTGAACGAAATCGTGCGCGACATTGACGCCCTGCTCTCTCACACCACTTTCTTGTTCGACAAAATCAATTTCTTGATGGACTCCACACAAGGCTTCATCAACATCGAACAAAACCAGATCATCAAAATCTTCTCCATCGCCGCTGTCGTCTTTCTTCCACCCACGGTTATCGCCAGTATCTACGGCATGAACTTTGAAAACATGCCGCTGCTGTCGTGGCACTACGGATACCCTTTTGCCCTCTGCTTAATGGTGGCATCAGGCATCGCACCGTTGCTGTATTTCAAGCGGAAGGGGTGGTTGTGAATGCACAAGTAACGCTGCCACAAAAAACTACGCATCGTTTGTTTCAATAAATTGCCTATTCTCTTCACGAATAGCCGCGGCGGCATCATCATACAAAAACGGAAGAAACGCATACCGCGAGCCTTTTGTGACCTTCTTTGCTTCATGCAGTAGCGAGCAAGAGAACACGCATGCCCCCCCTGCTGGCACAACATACCGCTGGCGACCAAACTCGGGAAAGCTGAGTTCGCCACCTTCGTATTCATCCGTATTGAGGTTTATCGATACCGCAAAGCGTCGATGTGCCGTGCCTTTGGTTGTGTTGTCGCGGTGGGCGCGAAAATGCCCAGAAGTCGCGCTGTCATAGCAAGCAACGATATATCGCTCGATTCGTGTGGTATTAAACTGAAAGGCTTTTTGAATCTCAGGTAATAAACGAAATTTCATCCGCATCATGCACGCTTCTCGCAGTTGTTTATCGTCGATCACCTCATCACTTCGTCGCTTGTGTTTATGGTTTTCAACGTAAACTGTCTTGCCGCCGATCTCCTGCATGTAACCAGACTCTTTACCACCTCTCTCATCGTAGAATTTGATTAACTCTCGGCAAAAGGCAGGCTCAAAAACGCGAGGAACAATCAGCACGGGGGCTGGAATATCAGCGATGGTGCTAGGCTTCATCGTCGGTAAGCTCGACAACACCGAGAGGACCTTAGCAACATGCATTTCGCCAAACTGCGTCGATGTCACCGTAATGTTCGCAACTATACGAAGGCGTTCATCCAACACGTAAGTCTGTGGCAATGGCGTTCCTTGTGCGCTCACCGCACCATACTTCGCACTCACCAACTTATTGAAATCTTGAAACAGATGCACACCCAAAGTGCGCCCATCGAAATGAGGCTCCGAACCGTCATTCTGGTCGGTTGTTACGCCAAAGAATGAACACGAAAAGGCATCGAACGTATCTTCAAACTGAAAAAAGGCATCCACGGTTTTTCGGCACATGTCCTGTGTGAGAGAACCGAAAAAATGCAGAACAATATAGCGCCCTGCAACCGTATGAAATTTGAATTTAGGGCTTTGCGGAGAGCGGCATTCAAACCATGGTGCAGGCTCGCCAAGCCTCGGCTTTTTTATATCCATAACCAATAAACCTAGATGCGAATCGAAGCTGACTACATCGCGCACCATTGCCGTCCAAGTGGGTAAACTCGATTGGGCAACAAAGCGCGAAGCATGTGTATCTGCGTACTCTATTCAACTAGGCGGATAAAATCTGTCTGAGGCTTGAGAGTGGAGTGCAAAGAGGGAGAATGAGCGTGTATACCAAATAACCTCAAGATGCAGGATTCAGAGCTTCTCATTTCGTTCAATTTGAGGAAAAAAACCACAGTAATGGTGAGCCATTTCGAGGTTTTTTGACAAAAAAGTGAGTGAAATGAGAGGCTCCCAAAGGGCGAGTTTTGCTGCCGGCCATGCTTTGTTGCTGCTTTTTAACGTAGAACAACTATGTTTTCAATTGAGCGCCGCGCCTGCCAGCCAACAAACTCTCGCTGAACAAGCACCTTGAGGTTGTTTGGGTATATACAACGGTGATGAGAGCCCCTGAAACTTCATTGAATATAAGACTGCCAACATTCGAGTCACACACTCCATTGACAGCATTCAAGCGACTTTCTAGCATCCTAGTTCAGTCAAAGGAAGATAAAACAGAACACGCTCACGAACCCATACCGAATACGTGAGTGAGACTCAGTTTGGCGATATAAAGGAATATGTAGCATGTACGTTTATCACCACCGAAAACCATTAATAGAATGGTTACACATAGTCACTTTGACCATCATGTCTCTCTTCTTCTGTGGATTTGCAGTCGCAGAAAGCACAGCGCTTTTCTCCGCGCTTCCAGAAACTAAAAAGCCCAAACGAGATGATCGTCACTTCACCTACTACCCCTTGGTTGTGAGCATAAATAAAGAGGGCATCACAACTCAGGATGTTGGCGGAAAACTTGATCGTTTTGGCTACAAATTACCTAGCAACTACGAACCGTCATTCGCGGTAAACAACTACAAAGCACAAATTGAAAAGCTAGGTGGCGAGATCGTATTTGAGTGCGAAAAGGAAGCCTGTGGGGATATTAAAGCCCTGATCAACGTGGTTCGGCCTGAAGACCATATTTCCAAAGATCTAACGTCGATGCTTACCGCAAAAATCCAAACTGAAAATAAGACGCTCTTCATTTCCGTGTATTCATCCCGCTGGAAAAATGGAGGCGGACTGCAGCTTGATATCCTCGAAGAAATCCCAGAACCCTTAGATTTAGTCGTTGTAAACCCAAACTACCTTAGCGAAGAACGTGTCCCTAAAGTGTTTAAAGATATGTCAAAAAAAGACATTAAAAACACGTCTGACCACCCCATGGTTAAGCGACTACCTGGCGCTTACATTCAAAAATATCAACAACATGACTTCGGCCAAAGCGATGTAATGATAAATATTGATGAAAAGAAAAACCTCATCGCACGCAATCTTGAGGGCCGCATCACGGACATCGCCTATCGCTTACCGAGGACCTATTCAGAATATGAAGTAAACGCCAATTATGCCTCCGCATTGCGCAAACTTGGCTTTACGAAGATGTTTAGCTGTGTGGGCCTGAAATGTGGGAAAGATGACAAAGTACAAAGAGCTCTCGACTCGCTGATCAGTGTTGGTTCCGACGAAAATCAATTTTATTCACTCTACCGACTAGACCGCCCCGAAGGCGCTATCCATGCCATGGTTTATATTACTGGCTTCAAAGGTGGCCTATGGGTGGAGCTTCGTGTCATTGAAGAAACAGCGTTAAACGATGAAAGGTTAGTGATTGACCTAGAAGGCTTAACCAACAAAATTGAGCAATCTGGACACGTCGCCCTTGATGGTCTTTTGTTTGAGTTCGACCGCGACACCTTACTTCCCGAAGCTCATGTGGTGGTAGAAACGCTCGCGACCTATTTGAAAAGCAAACCCAATCGACGCTTCTACATCGTCGGTCACACAGACGATCAAGGCAGCCAAGCGTACAACCAAAACCTTGCTGAAAAACGTGCAAAACGCGTGGTGAACATACTCACTGAAAAACACACAATTCCCGCACATCAGCTCACCCCAAAAGGTGTGGGCGAATACTCTCCGGTTGGGAACAACCTCACCGACGAGGGGAAAAAGCAAAACCGACGCGTTGAATTGGTGCTGCGCTCTGACGAAAAATAGGCAGAGAAAAGCAAATATGCCTGTCGCTTTCGCATAACAATGAAAAAGAACCGAATTTCTCGGCCCTTTTTCATTTGCTGATCGATAGATCTTAGCCTTGGTTAAACCACTTACTTCACTAAACCAAGCACTGTTTTGAATCCATCAGCACGGCAATCTTCCACCAGCTCATAAAGGCACATTTCAAGGCCTGTGATGCCTATACCTTTCGAGGAAAGCTTTGAGATAGCGAGGCACGTATTTTCTGGGGCGCGAGAAGAAACGCAATCTTGAACGAGTTCGACCGTGCAGCCAAGTTGGTGAAGATGTTGAGCGGTTTGGTAAACGCAGATGTGCGCTTCAATGCCGCAAATGAGCCAAGTGGTCACATTGGCGTGTTTTATCGCTTCAAGAAAAGCTGGGGCTTTGCAGGCGTCAAAGGTGAATTTAGGAATGGCGGGGTTACCCGTTAACAGCGCTTGAAGCTCATCAACTGTCGAACCAAGTCGCTCAGGGTTCTGCTCGACCAAAACAATCGGCAAACCCAAGGCTTGGGCGCCTTTTACCAGTTTAACGGTGTTGGCGATCAGTACGTCGCTGTCATGCACCAATCGTGCTAGCTTGCCTTGTACATCTACGACAATCAGGCCTGTGTTTTCGCGGTCTAACATTGGCTTGCCCTTCTCTTTCGTTTTTCTGTTATCGACAGTTAATGCCCATGAATTTTTGGCTGGTAGAGAACCCATGTCTCTCATACAAAGCATGGGCGTCGTCAGTAGCAAGCATCATGAGCTGCCCTTTCCAACGCGCGTCATTCACTACGGTATCAACCAACCATTTTCCTAATCCTTTACCTCGATAATCCGGGTCAACAATCACATCCGCCACATACGCAAAGGTGCTGTAATCCGTTACGACACGAGCAAAGCCCACAAAGTAGTCGTTATCACACAGAGAAAAACATTCAGAATGCTTAATAGACCGCGTAATGGTGTCGATATCGCGATCATGTGCCCAGTAAGATCCTGCGAGCAGTGCCTTCAACCGTAAAACATCAACCTTACTTTCATCATTGCTGATCGAAAACCCTTCCCTGTTGTAGGTCATCCCTTTCCTTCTAATTTCAATGCTGTACGAGCCTGAAAAAACCATACCAGAAACGATGAATTAAGTGCGTGTTTCAAGCCTATTTACCGCACTATCATGCAGAATCTGCCAAGGGCTTAACGAAAAACCGCATGAGAAAAATCACTCTCACCGAAGATAAATGTCGGTCAGCACTTAGAGAAATAACCATAAGGCTCAAATAAGCCAGTATAATATCAACATTGAGTCTCTATGTTCATTTGAACGTATAGCTTCTTCATACACTGGTTCTCGTTCACTTACTGAGGAGAAGCATAATGAAAACAACACTATTGGTTGCACTGCTTGCAGCGACGTCTTTTACAAGTTCCGCGATGACACTCACTAGCCAAGATATTCAAGAAGGCTCGCGCATGGCAAATACGTTTGCCTATAACGGTTTTGGCTGCACGGGAGACAACCTTTCCCCGCAGTTAAGCTGGAACGATGCACCCGAAGGCACAAAGAGCTTTGCCATCACCGCATTTGACCCTGATGCACCAACGGGCAGCGGTTGGTGGCACTGGGTCGCATTAGATGTTCCTGCATCCACACACAGCGTAAAGCGCGGTGCATCAGGCGATATTAAAGGTGCGAAAGAAATGAGTAACGATTATGGCGCGACAGGTTTTGGCGGCGCATGCCCACCCAAAGGACATGGCATGCACCGTTACCAGTTCACTGTATGGGCGCTGCCAACTGAAACGCTAGGTCTGCCAGAAAAGCCGTCGAACGCGCTCATCGGCTATATGCTAAATAGTTCGGCACTCGAAAAAGCCACGCTCACGGCAACGTTTGTCACTGAATAAACCGACCAAGAACGAAAACAGGTAACGAGACGAACACGTATGACGAAACTTTTGGTGCAGACTGGCCAATTTCGAGGCACACAACGCCAACCCCTTCGGAATGTGCTGATTCATGCTCCCACCATTGTTTGGGTGCATCGCGGTCACAAGCAATTGTGGTGGCATGATGCACCCCACCGTTATACACCGTCAGACTGGCTGGTTGTGCCAGCCAGTCATTACCTGACCTTTGTGAACGAACCCGACCAAACCCAGTTTTTTTCGCGCACCATGACATTTCATGAAGCGCCTCCGTCAGAATGGATTCAAGAGTCGGCAGAAAAGGCACTTCACGCGGAACCGCGCGTACAGGTCACACCGCAATTGGATTATTGCTTCAACGCCTTGTTTGATATGTCAGAGAAAGCCCTCTCACACGATACACAACGGCAGTTTTTATTGGGTTTCTATGCCGAACTTAAGCATGTGGGTGCATTGCATTTATTGTTCCCAGGGGAAAGGAAAAGTGTGCGGGAGCGTTTGGCCAGTTATCTCAGCATCAATCCTGGCGACGCACATCACATCGAAACCGTCGCCAACCACTTTTCGATGAGTCGCGCGACCATGGTGCGTCGGCTGAATGCTGAAAGCACCTCGTTCCGTCAGGTTCTCACGCATGTAAGAATGAATTACGCCCTGAGTTTGATGCAGTCATCCCGATCGCAATTGGATGTCGCACTCACGTGCGGCTACCAATCTGAAGCACGATTTTCCAGCCGATTCAAACAAGAATTCGGCCTTACACCTCGTCAGTATCTTAAAACGCTCTAGGGTCAACAGACCCTAATATCATGATTTATTGATGCAAGTTGGCATTTCTGGTTTTTTCCCCTCGAATTTATATTGATAGTTCGAGTACAACTCTGGGTCTATACTTAAATATATAACAGAGCACCCGCAATACATTGGACGCCTCTCAACGCGATGGATTCGCGCCACTACTCGCAAGCAAGACTGTTTTGCTGCGCAACGTCTCAGGCCTAACCTCTCTGACGACCGTCATTGTGTATGACGCTAAATGAGCTAAACAGGCACTGAGCATAAGGAACAACCATGGAATCAGCCGCACCTCAACGCATTCAGTATTTTCTTCGTTCAATGAGTAACGACGTTAAAGCCTACAACAAACTGCTGTCTCTATTGAAACAACAAAAAAGCCTTTATACCGAGCGCGACGGCAAAGCGATTGAAGCGAACATTCGCCTTCAAGCGCCCCTTCTTCAACAACTGCGCCGTACATCCAAAGAACGTATGGAGTGTTTAATCTCGTTAGGTTTACCCGCCAATGAAGACGGCGTCGCACAGCTCATGCGTGAACTACCCGAAAAAATCGCCGCACAAGCAAACCTGCAATGGACAAGCCTTCATCAGCTCATTCTTGAGTGCCAAGCGTACAGCACGAATGACGGACACGAGTCTGCTACCTTCCACGAACTCGCACGTCAAATGACACAAAAGGACACACCGCAACAGGCTAGCCCTCTCTGATTTTTAAAGCCCGTGACGACCACGGGCTTTTCATTTACTTCAGCTTCACTCCACCTTCTGCTGTTGCCTCTCATCGTGCATATCAAGCACCTCACGCATCCATCATTTCCCTAAACGCACGCCTTTTGCTCTTTCTATTAATGAGTAGTTAGTGAATTAGCTCAAATTCAGCATGCAACATCGCCCCAAATAGCCGATCAAAATCACAACCATAAACACGAAACAAGATTCATCGAAACGTTTCGATTATCGTTAGCGAAACGTTTCGATGACACCCAAATGACGCTGTGACTTGATGTCTTTACCCAAGAAGAAAGACGACACGTCATCACGAATAACCGACATAACAAGGTTAATAAATGAAAAAAAGCACCCTACTGAACGCCGACATTGCCTACCTCACTGGCACCCTTGGTCATACCGATGAAGTCACCATTTGCGATGCTGGTTTGCCGATCCCTGAACATGTTCAGCGTATTGATTTGGCGCTTACCCGCGGCGTTCCGAGCTTCCTAGACACCGTGCGTGTTTACTTGACCGATTCACAGATTGAAGGCGTGATCATGGCCGAAGAGTTCGCCACTGTCAGCCCAGAGTGCCACCAAGCCTTGCTAGAAGCACTCAAGCAGGAAGAACAACGCTGCGGCAAAACCTTCTCCATCCAATACGTTTCCCATGAAGCATTTAAACAGCGCACCGACAACAGTCGCGCCGTGATCCGCACTGGCGAATGCACCCCTTACGCCAATGTGATTTTCCAAACGGGTGTGGTGTTTTAATCCAACGTTCTGAGGACCAAATATGACTCAAGCAATCTTGCAGCTGAACGAGATAGAAAAAGCCTTCCCCGGCGTAAAAGCCTTGGATAAGGCAAGTTTGAATGTCTATCCCGGTCGCGTTATGGCATTGATGGGCGAGAATGGCGCAGGCAAATCCACGCTGATGAAAGCGTTGACGGGTATCCATGCTTTGGATGGCGGCAGCATTCATTACCAAGGTCAGCCCGTGGCATTTAAAGGCCCGCGCGATTCTCAGCTCGCGGGTATCAGCATCATCCACCAAGAGCTGAACTTGATCCCACAATTGACCATTGCCGAGAACATCTTTCTTGGCCGCGAATTTACCAGCAAATTTGGGCGTGTTGAATGGGACAAGATGTATGCCGAGGCGGATAAACTCCTTGCCCGATTAAACGTAAAGCACAGTGCGAAAACCTTGCTCGGTGATTTGTCGTTGGGCGAACAGCAAATGGTCGAAATCGCGAAAGCGCTGTCGTTCGATTCCAATGTGATCATCATGGACGAACCGACTGATGCGCTGACGGACACCGAAACCGAATCGCTGTTTAACGTGATCAATGAACTTCGCGATCAAGGCTGCGGGATTGTTTACATTTCTCACCGTTTAAAAGAAATCTTCACCATTTGTGACGATGTCACGGTATTGCGCGATGGCCGCTTCATTGGCGAATGCCAAGTGGCAGACATCGACGAAGATCAGCTCATCGAAATGATGGTGGGCAGAAAACTCGATGAACAATACCCGCGCATAGCAGCCACCCATGGCGAGACAAGCTTAGAGGTCATCAATGTCTCTGGCGTTGGAATTAACGACGTGAACTTCACGCTCAAACGCGGTGAAATTCTCGGCGTTTCGGGCTTGATGGGGGCGGGTCGCACCGAACTCATGAAAACCATTTATGGCGCGCAACCTTTGCACAGCGGTGATATCAAATTGAACGGCAAAGCCATTAACCCTATCAGCCCTCGTGACGGCCTTGCCAACGGCATTGCGTATATCTCTGAAGACCGCAAAGGCGACGGCTTAATCCTCGGCCTTTCCGTCAAAGAAAACATGTCGTTATGCACCCTAGACACACTGAGCAACGGCATGCAAATCCGTCACGGCGACGAAGTGATTGCCGTCGATGACTTCATCAAATTATTCAACATCAAAACGCCAACGCGCGAACAGTTAATCGGCAATCTTTCTGGCGGTAACCAACAGAAAGTCGCCATCGCCAAAGGCTTAATGACCAAGCCACATGTTCTGATTTTGGATGAACCCACCCGCGGCGTAGACGTTGGGGCGAAGAAAGAAATCTACCAATTAATCAATAAATTCAAAGCCGATGGCATGAGCATCATCCTTGTTTCTTCTGATATGCCAGAAGTGCTCGGCATGAGCGATCGCATCATGGTGATGCACCAAGGTCGCATCACTGGCGAGTTCGATGCCAAAGACGCCGACCAAGAAACATTACTAGCCTGCGCTGTAGGTAAATACGTTAAGAAGGATGCAGCATGAGTAGCAACCCAATCGCCCAACCAACCCCCCACGACAACAGCAAAAAGCTGTTTAGCAAAGCATGGTTGATTGAACAAAAATCGCTGATTGCCTTACTGTTTCTGATTGTTGTTGTGTCGTTTTTAAGCCCGAACTTTTTTACCGTCGACAACATTCTCAACATCCTGCGTCAAACCTCGATTAACGCCATCATTGCTGTCGGCATGACCTTGGTCATCCTGACGGCTGGCATTGATTTGAGCGTCGGCTCAGTACTCGCTTTGTGTGGTGCCTTTGCTGCCAGCTTGATTGCAATGGAAGTCCCGGTACTGATTGCCGTGCCAACCGCCCTGTTTGCAGGTGCTGTATTGGGCGCGATCAGCGGCATCATCATCGCTAAAGGCAAGGTGCAAGCCTTCATCGCCACCCTTGTCACCATGACCTTACTGCGCGGTGTAACCATGGTGTACACCGAAGGCCGCCCTATCTCAACGGGCTTTACGGACACTGCCGATGCGTTCGCTTGGTTCGGTACAGGCTACGCGCTGGGTATTCCTGTTCCTGTCTGGTTGATGGTGATTGTGTTCGCGGCTGTGTGGTACTTGCTTAACCACACCCGCTTCGGTCGCTACATCTATGCATTAGGCGGCAACGAATCAGCCACTCGCCTTTCAGGAATCGATGTCGACAAAGTCAAAATCGGCGCGTACGCCATCTGTGGCCTGTTGGCGGCACTGGCGGGCATCATCGTGACCTCTCGTCTTTCTTCTGCACAGCCAACCGCAGGCATGGGCTACGAGCTTGATGCTATCGCCGCGGTCGTGCTGGGCGGCACCAGCTTGATGGGCGGTAAAGGCCGCATCATGGGTACCTTAATTGGTGCGCTGATCATCGGCTTCTTGAACAACGCCCTGAACCTGCTTGATGTGTCCTCTTACTACCAAATGATTGCCAAAGCCGTCGTGATTCTGCTGGCCGTCATGGTAGATAACAAAAACAAGTAAACCGAAATACCCATTTTCATTGCAAGACGAAAACCAATCCAAAAACGTGTAGAAAGCGCGCTTGCCGTCCCCGCGGCAAGACGCGCAAACAAAACTAAAGGAAAGTGACATGAAAAAACTCTCAATGCTCATCTCTGCTGCCCTGCTGTCCTCCACTGCGTCAATGGCGGTGCACGCGCAAGACACCATGGCGATTGTCCTGTCGACCCTGAACAACCCATTTTTCGTCACCATGAAAGACGGCGCCGAAGCCAAGGCACAAGAACTGGGTTACGACTTGATCGTGCTTGATTCTCAAAATGACCCAAGCAAAGAACTGTCAAACGTGGAAGATTTAACCGTGCGTGGTGTCAAAGCCATCCTGATCAACCCGACCGACTCCACCGCGGTTTCGAACGCGATTCGTATCGCTAACCGTTCAAACATTCCTGTGCTGACGCTTGACCGTGGTGCAGCACGCGGCGACGTGGTGAGCCACATTGCTTCTGATAACGTGGCTGGCGGTGAAATGGCAGGTCGCTACATCCAAGAAAAAGTGGGCGAAACGGCGAAAGTCATTCAGCTTGAAGGCATTGCGGGAACATCTGCAGCCCGCGAGCGTGGTGAAGGTTTCATGAATACCGTGAACAACAGCGACATGGAGTTGCTGGCAAGCCAACCTGCGGATTTCGACCGCACTAAAGGTCTGAACGTCATGGAAAACATGCTGGCGGCAAACCCTGATGTGCAAGCTGTGTTCGCACAAAACGATGAAATGGCACTGGGTGCCCTTCGCGCTGTTCAAGCATCAGGTAAAGACGTGCTGATTGTTGGTTTTGATGGTACAGATGATGGCATCGCGGCGGTCAAACGCGGAAAGCTTGGCGCAACCATTGCACAACAACCTGATATGATCGGCGCTATCGGTGTTGAAACTGCTGCCAAGGTATTGAAAGGTGAAAACGTTGAGGCCTCTATTCCTGTGCCACTGAAAGTGATTACGCAGGAATAAACGCAGGGACAGCATAATCTATTCCCTTTACTGAACGGTGGAGGGAATGGATTAGAGATTAGAGATTTGAGATTTGAGATTTGAGATTTGAGATTTGAGATTTGAGATTTGAGAAAAAGCGTAACGATGTTGCCGGAAATAAGAATAGAGAAAACAAGAGAAAAAACAGCACTGTGCTTTTAGTCCCCTCCACTTTTCAAGAAGAAAAATGGGCAGGGATTAGCGCGTGGCCCACGAAAGCCCAATGCTCTTTTTTTATCTGATTACGTCACCGTAGCAAACGCATTGGTGTCGCGTGACGAAAAATAACGAATAGGCGCTTGAGCGTCGGAGAACAAACAATGAATCAGTTAGTCGTCCTTGGTAGTGTTAACGCAGACCATGTCCTTCAGGTGCCTTCTTTCCCGCGTCCGGGTGAAACCTTGCATGGCCGCAATTACCAAGTGATTCCAGGCGGTAAAGGCGCAAACCAGGCAGTGGCAGCGGCGCGTTTAGGCGCAGACATCGGTTTTATTGCCTGTGTGGGTGACGATGCGTTTGGCATCAACATTCGCGAGAGCTTCAAAGAAGACGGCATCGCCGTTGATGGGGTGAAAATTGAGGCTGGCACGCCGACAGGTATCGCCATGATCCAAGTGGCAGATAGCGGCGAGAACAGCATTTGTATTTCGGCTGAAGCCAACGCCAAGTTAACCGCAGACGCCATTGAGTCTGATCTTGAGGCGATTCGCCAAGCAAGCTACTTACTCATGCAGCTTGAAACCCCAATGGACGGCATTGAACGCGCGGCGTTAGTCGCCAAAGAAAGCAACACCAAAGTGATCCTCAACCCTGCCCCTGCCCTCCCATTATCCGATGAACTGCTGGCGCGCGTGGACATGATCACCCCGAATGAAACCGAAGCCGAACTGCTGACGGGCATTGCAGTTGCCGACGATGCTAGCGCCCAGCAAGCAGCGACTGTAATGCACGAAAAAGGCATTGAAACCGTGATGATCACCCTCGGAGCGAAGGGTGTGTGGGTGAGTCAGAAAAACGAAGAGAAAGGGCAAATCATTCCCGGTTTCCGCGTGGAAGCAACTGACACGACAGCCGCTGGCGATACCTTTAATGGCGCACTCGTCACTGGTCTATTGGAAGCAATGCCTTTAGAATCAGCGATTAAGTTTGCCCACGCTGCTGCTGCCATTTCGGTGACACGCTTCGGTGCACAAACGTCTATTCCAAGCCGCGCAGAGGTTGATACCTTTTTGGCAGACCAGCAATAATCGGAGCATCACATGGCGACAATGAAAGACATTGCAAAGCTTGCGGGGGTCTCCACCTCCACCGTTAGCCATGTGATCAACAAAACCCGATTTGTCAGTGACGAAATTGCAGAACGCGTAAATGGTGCAGCCAAAGAGCTGCACTATTATGCCCCTTCCGCCCTGGCGCGTAGCCTAAAAATCAATCGCACCAACACCATTGGCATGCTAGTGACCACCTCCACCAACCCCTTCTTCGGCGAAGTGGTCAAAGGCGTCGAGCGCAGTTGCTACCACCTTGGCTATAACCTGATTCTTTGCAACACAGAAGGCGATGCGACCCGCATGAAAGCCTCTATTGAAACCCTGATGCAAAAACGTGTCGATGGGCTGATATTGATGTGTTCAACGCTCGAAGGTGAGCAAGATGAAATCTACGATCGCATGGGCAATCTTCCCGTAGTGATCATGGATTGGGGCCCAACCTCGTTTGCGTGCGACAAAATCCAAGATAACTCGCTGCACGGCGGGTATCTCGCCACCAAACACCTGATTGATAACGGCCACACCGAGATTGGCTGTATCACAGGGCCGTTGGTAAAAAGCCAAGCTCAGACCCGTTTTGAAGGCTTCAAACGCGCCATGCAAGAAGCCAAGTTGCCGATCAATCCGGCGTGGGTCATTGAATCAGACTTCGAATGTGAAGGCGGCGCAAATGCCTTTGTACAGATGCAGCAACACGCGCATCAACCGAGCGCTATCTTTGTCTGTAACGACATGATGGCGATGGGTGTGTTGAACAGCGCCCACGAACAAGGCATCAAGGTGCCAGAGGACCTGTCGATCATCGGTTACGATGACATCCACATCGCCAAGTTCATGACCCCGTCACTCACCACGGTTCACCAACCGAAATATCGACTCGGCAAAGCCGCGGTGGATGCCTTGATTGCACGAATTGGCGATAGCGACAGCGAGAAAAAAGTCGTGGAGCTTGAACCCACGGTGGTTGAGCGCAACACCGTCATTGCACACCATTAAACAGACTACTCTGCCTGCATTCTCTTCGCGTTATACGAAATAGACACACCTGCCGTTTATGAGAAAACGAGACAAGTTCTCTGGATTTGTTTCGTTCACATCCAAATGTTTCCCGCACGTTTCATAAGCTTCTAGCACTCCACGTTTGATATCAAAGTGACTCATGAGCCAATACCGAGCTTTTGCCATTCAGCACACCCGTCTGTTTTACATGATCCGCATTTCCTTTGTGATGACCGCTATTTTGCTGATCGTGCGCGTGTTTGAGTTACCCTATGGCTATTGGGCTTTAATCACCGCCGTCACCATTCTTGGTACAATCCCATTCATCGGGGGCGTGCTGACAAAAGCCAATCAGCGAGTATGGGGTACCGTCATTGGGGGTGCTGTTGGGCTCGCGTTGTTTCTCGTTCCCGAGCAATATCATTGGACACACCATGTGCTTTTTCTTGGAGCCTTGCTGGTGGCAATGTATTTCACCCAAGAGAAATACGCCTATGCTGCGTTAATGGTTGCGATCACCATTGTGGTTGTCGCTGGTGGTGGGCCGGCTGATTTTGATGCGGCAACGTGGCGTATTTTAAACGTCGCCTGGGCGGCGGTATTCAGTGTGTTATCAAGCGTGTTTATCTTTCCTTCACGAGCAACAACGCACTTTCTGTATATGCTCGAACAATTCCTGCAACAAAGTGCCAAATACTATCACCAGCATAATCAATACATGCATCCGAACGGCAACCCTGACCCGTCTACACCCTTTGAACCATTGCACGCAGACAAACTTTCCGCACTCATAGATCAACAACAAAATTTGCTGCCTCATGTGCAGAAAGAAACGCAAGCACACAGCAATCTCTACACCAATATCTTGCTGATTGAAAAGCGTTTATATGCGGATTTAGAAGCACTCATCAGTACACATTGGGATGCACAACAAGGCAAAGATAAAATCAGTGATATGCCGGGGTTGATGGAGACAAAAGAAGCCCTCGCGCTGCAGTTTCAACAACTCGCCGAACAGGTCGCCAACAAATCAGTAAATGCAGTGTTGTTGGAAGACATTTCGTTGTTGCAGCTCATCCCAAAAGGCCATGACGAACTGCGTGATGACGACAGTGACATCAGTTACTTTGGGTATCTGTGGTTAAACCGAGAAATGGCGAGACAGTTTGCCCATCTCACTGAAGTCTCGAGCAAGTTATTCAGGTATCAGTGATACTGTCATGAACACCATGTTTGATATTCAACGCCCCTTTATGGCTTGATACTTCCTGTTTTCAGACTCAAACCTTTCCCGGTTCTTCTCGGGGTCGAACAGGTTTTCCGTCAACGACAAGGTTTCCCACTCGCTGCGTTCGATTTCAAAGAAATCACCCGCATAGATATGAATAGCTCGCGTGAACAAATTGGTGGGGTTCGTAACAGAATGGATGGCATCGATATTCATGCAGATCACTTCCCCCGAAGAAATAGATGCCGCCCCAGCCGCTTCAATTTCCCCTTCGCCCGCATCTTTCTTGCGACGCCAGAATATATGGTCTTCTCGCCCCTCATACACCCCCACCACAGCCCACATATTATGATTGTGTGCTGGCATGGTCATGTGTGGTGCCCAAACGAAGTTAACAATAGAGAGTGTTTCGGATGCATATAACTTTTCGACACTCGCCACGTTTTGTTGCCCTAACGCCTGTCGGACCTGGTGATGGTCCTGAATCATGTCAGAAACAATATTCCTAATTGCCTCTTGGGGAGTGTCTGTCGTTAATGCGTGTTGGCAGGCTTCAATGAGGCTATCGAGTTCAAACGTTTTAGAAGCGGCGCCCATAGATTACATCCTGTTGGTGTGGTGACTTTTGTGAGACGAGTGTTGTTAATCACAACACCTCTTTCTTGATAGCGCAATAACAAGGCAATGCCAAGTTTGAGAAGCGAAGTGTAAACCTCACAACCTTCATACAAAAAGACAGACTCTAGGTGATTGCATGCATTCCCCCGTGTTTCGTATATGCTCTAGCAACCTGAAGATGCAGGATTAAACGCACTTTACTGGTGTTATGATCAAGGCGTCCCTTGCCGATCACTCTTCTGATTTATCGAACAACCCATCCCCAGAGGTGAGCAGCATATTCAGTAGATCATCATGGCTGAGCGGCTCACCTGATAACACACTCGCCAGCACCACACTGCCGAACAGTTGCGGCGACAGCAACACATCTGCTTTTACTTGTTTCACTTTGTTCATGTTCTTTGCATCATTTACCGCAATCACGGTTTTGATGTCTGCAGACAGTTCTTTCACTGACAGCACGATAAACGCATTCGTTGCATCATCAGTCGTTAGCGCGAGCACGGCTTTGCATTGTTCTGCGCCGGCTTCTTTCAGCAAGGTATTGTCGGTTGTGTCACCAGAGAGAATATCCAGTTTGCTACCAATGCGCTGTTCAATCGCCGGAAATTTCTCTTCATCCTCCGAGGTCAGCACCGTCACATCGAACCCACGCTTTTTCAACTGAGCAATGGTACTGGTTGCCAGTACTGATGTGCCGCAAACAATAAAATGGTTCTTTCGATTCATGGGTTTTTGAACTCCTTTCACAAGCTTATTCAAACCACCACGGATCACAGGCCCAAACACCGTGGTCACAGAAGTGGCAAACACGGTAATACCCGCAATGATGACGGAAATGGTAAACAGACGAGCAGGCTCACTGTGAGGAATAATGTCGCCATAACCCACGGTGGTCATGGTGACCATGGCGAAGTAAAACGCCGTCATCAAATCATGGATGACAGGTTGAAAACCTGCACCGAAATACAGCGCCCCATAAGTGGCATAAAACAACAACACAGCAAAACTGATAAAAGAGGCAATTCCCCCTGCGGTAGCACTGGAGTGATTGAAATCTTTCCCCATCACCATCAAGAGTAAAATAGCGCCACCGCTCCAGTACAAATGCCGTGTCAATTGCGGAAAAAAATGCCATGTAAAGGTAAACACGATGGCCAGCAAAATAATGCTAACAGCCCAAGCAATACGGGCTCGGTAAAGCAAACCGATCGCATTGAACATGAGGAATACACCGAGCAGCAACCACGGGCCATTAACGGCATCCGCCCAATTGATGTTGGTGAAGCTCTTGATGTTGAACAGTTCGATAAGATCAATCGGCTGCCCCCATACAGAGCGCAGAATAAGTAGGCCGTTAAAGAAAACGGCCACAGCAACGAGAAAGTGGCGAAGGTATCGCCAACTCGATACCAAGCGGCTCCACATTTGAAGGTGTATGTTCAAGAGTTGGCTGTTATGAAAGAAAACAATCTAGCCAGTATAGGAAGCCAATTTCACGACGTTTGCGCAGATGACAAGACAGAGAGGCATTTAATGTCGACATCAAATCGCGTCAACCGCACAATCACTGTCTAATAATCGGCATGCTTTGCCACGTTCTTTCATGCAGCAATTCGCAGCCCGTTTCGGTGATCACAATATTGTCTTCATGCACCATCATCTTGTTGGGCGCAAACGCCATTCCCGGCTCAAGCGTCAACACCATACCGGGTTTCAATTCCACGTCGCCATTCGGCACATGCGAAGGCCACTCGGTAAGCTGCATACCCAGCCCATGCCCCATTCGGCCCACGTTGTTGCTCAGTGCGCCCCCCCTTTCGAGTTCTGCCCACATGGCTTGCCACACATCGCCCGTGGTACGTCCCGGCGCTGCTATATTCAGTCCCGCTTCCGTGGCGGCATAGACGGTGTCATACGCACGGAGGGGATCGGGCTCTACCTCTCCAAAGCCAAAGTTCCTGTCAAAATCACAGAAATAGCCATCAAAATTCGCGCCCGTGTCGATGATCAAAACATCGCCGTCATTCAGCACGCGATCGGTGGGCCCCATTATGATGTTGTCATACCCACCCAGCCCCGATGCTGAAATCAAATACGGGCAGTTGTCAGCCCCTAAACGCAACATTTCAAGATGCATGGCTTTGCATGCTTCTCGTTCTGTCATACCTGTAGAAAGGTGTCCACGAAGATACTCAAAGCCCGCGGCAGCAACATTGCAGGCAAAGCGGACTTTTTCAATCTCAGCCAGTGATTTGATGCTGCGAATATCTCGAACACTGGTCGACACATCGACCAGTTCGTGATGTGCCAGAATCTGCTGTAATGCAGCAAAGTTATGCGCAGGCATACGGAGATGGGTTTCAGGCCCTAACATGGCGCCCACGCGACGAAAGCGACTGCTGACCTCAGCCAAGGTTGTCGCCAACAAAGAGACACCGTCATCTTCCGGCTGTGGCGAAGGCCAGCTTCTTACATCATCAATCCATGTTTGGTCGAAACCCGACACACCAATTTCTGGCACCACCGCAATAGGCTTACCATCCGCGGGCACCACCAGAAACCAGGGACGCGTAGGGCTCTCCCAAAACTGGGATTTGAAGCCACTGAAATATCGAAACTCAGCTTCCGTTGTGAAGAACGCCGCATCGATTTGCTGTTCGCACATGCGCATCTGCAATTGCAATGTTCTATTTTCATATTCAACCAATGCGAAGCCGCGAAGCGGCGCCACTAAGGGCGATGTTGGCATGTCCCTATCCTTCTATTGATACGTCATTAAGTATGGTCTAACTGAATAATATGTCCCTTGGCAGTAATGCGATGCTCGGGAAGAAAATCAACAATGCAGACATGAGTAAAAGAATTAGAAAGAACGGCAATGTCCCGCGAATAACCTCCAGATATGGACGCTCAAATATCGCGATTGCCGTGAAAATGTCACAACCAAAGGGTGGCGTCGCCGAACCGATCGCCATTTGCAGGGTAATCAACACCCCTACAAGGATGGGATCCAGCCCCGCCGCATTGACGATCGGCATGAAGATAGGCGTTAGGATCAACAGCACCACTAGCGAATCGACAAACATACAGCCGACGAAAAACGCCAAGGCAATAACAAATAGAATGTACTCAGGGGATGCACTGCTTAAATCCAGTGGCGCGAGTAATTCTTGAGGGATTTGCTCAAACGAGATGTACCAAGAAAACGCTTGTCCAACACCCACCAATACAAACACGACCGCCGTGATCAAGCCTGTGCTCAATGCAGCGTCGCAGATGTCTTTCACACCCAGCGTTCGATAGAAAACACATTCGACGATAATGGCATAAAGCACCGCAAAAGATGCCGCTTCCGTCGGTGTTACCACGCCTGAGTAAATCCCGCCGATGATGAGCGCAGGAAAACCCAAAGGTAAAATGGCTTTTTTGATGGCTTCGATTTTTTCTGCGGTATTGGTTTCTTCCACCAAGCTGATGGAATCCGCATGCTTGGCGCTGTAGAGATAGCTATAAATCGCGAAGAAACCCGTTAACACGATGCCAGGACCAATACCTGCAATGAACAGCTCACCCACACTGGCATTGGCTAACGTGCCATACAAAATCAAGCCAATACTCGGGGGAATAAGAAAAGCGATGTCACTAGCATTGATGATCAACGCCATCACAAAGCTGTCTTTATAGCCCGCCTGTAACAGCTTAGGGCGCATGATCTGCCCCACCGACACAACGGTCGCTTGTGTGGAACCAGACACCGAGCCAAATAAGGTACAGCTGATACACGTCGTGATCGGTAAGCCGCCGCGCAAGTGCCCAACAAACGCTTGAATCAAACCAAGTAGGTTATGCGCCGTGTGTCCGCGCGTCATAATGTCTGCGGCCAAAATAAACATGGGCACCGCAATCAGCGCATTCGGAGAAATGCCCGTGACCATTTGCTGAATCAACACTTCAGGGTCAACTTGCGAGAAATGAATCAAGCCAATCAGTGCCCCAACTGCGAGCGGAACCACCATCGGAAAGCTCAAAAAGAGCAGCACTATCATCACAGAAACAAGCGTAAATGTGATCACGTAGATATCGAGTTCACCGGCGATAATGTCGCCAAAAAACTGCATTACATCGCTCATTACAATGCGCTCCCTTTGTCGGTTTTATCTTCCGTGACATCAAAAGACACATAGATTTCCTTGTGTAGCAGGTTCATCACAAAACTCATGGCGTACTGCAATCCCGCCATGGCAAAGCCAACAGGGATAATGGCGTAAATGTAGTAAACCGGCATTTGCAGCGCAGGACTTAAACGGTTGATGCTCTTGAGCTCTAACACATAAAACACCGACAAATAGGCGAGATAAAACAACAGCAACGAGGTAGTGAGTGCAATCACTGTTGTGAGGATTTTTTTGGCGCGCTGGCTGAGCGAGTCATACACAGCGGTCATGCGAATGTTCCGCCCTTTTCGCACCGCATACGCAAAGCCAACAAAGGTCACACCAACAATGAGGAACTGATTGAGCTCTTCAGAGAAGAAGATGCTTTTGTTAAACGCGTAGCGACCAATGGCATTCGCCGTCGAATTTGCCATCATCACGAGAATGCCTGCCATGATCAGAAAGCGTTCTAGCTTCTCCGTCATGATGCTTATCTTCTTCAACAAGTTTTTCATAACACGTCCTACACGCGTATCGGCAATACATTCCAGCCATTCACAAAAAGCTGTGCTTGGCCGATTGCCGACCACGTTTGATGTTATTGACTCAACAGGTAAATGCGCCACCTTCCATACAGGAATGTCCGACGCATCACCGAAGACAAAGGCTGGCGGTTATTTCCCGCCTGACGCCGCGTCGACTTCACTCAGTAAGCGTTGAAGGATGTTTTGAGCGCCTGCACGCGCGGCTGCTTTTTGATCATCCGGATACGCGTTCGCGACCACATCGTAGTATGTGCCGTGGAGGTTTTCGCTCAACGCTTTGAAGCGATTGCGCTCTTCTTCCGTTAACACCACCACTTGCATGTCAGGGCGCTCTTTCAGGATTTTCTCCATGTTTTCGCTGTTAATGCGGATTTGGTAGTCATACGCCGCTTTGTCTGCCGCCTTAATCGCTTTTCGGATCATGGCTTGTTTCTCTTCAGACAAACCGCTGAACCACTTGCTGTTGGTCGACACTGTGCTCACATAAGGTTGCTGACCAGGGAACATCAGGAAGTCCTGCACCTCATGCCATTTGGCGTTGTAGATGAAGTAAATCGGGTTCACCATGCCATCAATGGTTTTGAGCTGAAGCGAACCGTACACTTCACCCCAAGACAAAGGGGTTGGTGTCGCGCCAAACGTTTTGTACGTTTCAACGGGAATGGTTGAGGTAAAGGTGCGGATTTTCTGATCGGCAAAATCTTCTGGTGAACGCACGGCTTTGTTTGCACCCCAGACCATTTCGCCTTCAGACATCATGGAAAGTAGTTTCAAATTCACGCTCTCAAATTTCGGCGCGAGTTCGTTGTAAATGGTTGGGCTGGTCGTCAGCACCTTGTGCGTCACTTCTTCGTCCGTACCCAGCACATACGGCAGGCTCACCGCTTGCACTTCTGGCACGTACGAGCCCAAATGCCCCGAGCCAACAGACACAAACTGAATGGTGCCTTTTGCTGCAAGCTCAACGATGTCATTTTCAGTGCCCAGCTGGCCGTAGTAATAAATACGAACACGAATATCACCGTCCGATTCTTTCTTCATTACCTCGGCAAATTTCTGCGCGTAAATGTCCTGCACATCGGTTTTGTCTTCTTCTGAGGCAAACTTCCATGTTTCAGCTTGTGCGCTGAACATCATGCCTAAACTCAGTAGAGCTACGCCAAATCGCTTCATCCTTTCTTCCTTCTTTTTCGCTATCCAAAAATCACCTTCACCGAATTTTCGCCGCACTGATGCACCCAAGTGGAAGAGGCCACTTGGAGACATGTCACTTGAAGACATCGTGATGTAGGTGGTTAGCTAATGGCTGCGTTTTATCGCAGCATGGGACTGATTCAATCGACCATGGCAGTACTCAAACGATCGTTGACCAGTTGGATCCAATAACGCGCACCTAGGGGAAGGATACGGTCGTTGAAATCATACTTAGGGTTATGAAGCGCACAGCCGCCAACAGAGTTCACGCCATTGCCCAACAACACATAGCAGCCAGGCTTAACACGCAGCATGCTAGAAAAATCTTCTGAGATGGTCAGCGGCTCACACTCGGCATTCACCTTGTCAGCCCCCAGCACTTTCTGCGCAGCTTCTATGGCATAAACGGTTTGCGCTTTCGCATTCACGGTGGGGTAAAACGTGTTGGTGAACGTAAATGCTTGGCTTGCCCCCGCCGCCTGACATATCCCTGCCACTATCCGCGCCATGCTTTCTTCAATACGGGCTAACGTCGCTTCTGTGAAGCATCGACAATCCCCTTTGATGGTCACTTGGGTGGGAATGACATTGACGGTGCCATCTGTAATAAATTCGGTCGCAGACACCACAGCAGTGTCGCTGATTGCACTGAGATTTCGGGACACAATGGTTTGCAGCCCGAGGATAACTTGCGCACCGACAACCATTGGGTCGATGCCTTGATGCGGCAATGCAGCGTGGCCGCCAATACCTTTAATGGTGATTTCAAAACTGCTTTCACTTGCCATGAGTGACCCTGGGCGCACCATGAGTTCGCCTTCCGCAAGACCGGGGAAATTATGAATGCCGTACACTTCATCAATCGAAAAGCGCGTAAACAGGCCATCATCAATCATGGCTTGCGCCCCACAGCCATGCTCTTCGTCAGGTTGAAAAATGAAATACACTGTGCCGTTGAACTGCGGGTTTTGCGCGAGATAACTCGCCGCACCAAGTAACATGGCTGAATGCCCATCATGACCACACGCATGCATTTTTCCATCGTGTTTAGAGCAGTGTGAAAAGGTGTTTTGTTCGTGAATGTGCAGCGCATCCATGTCAGCACGAAGACCAATACTGGCGTTACTGTTACCACATTTAAGTATGCCCACCAGCCCCGTTTTCCCGATATTTCGCTCGACCTGAATGCCAAAGCTTTCGAGTTTTTCAGCAATGAAATCCGCCGTAAGGTTCACATCAAACCCACATTCTGGAAATTGGTGCAGGTGCTGACGCCATGTCGTCATGTCCGCAATCAACTGCGGCGACAAAGACGACGCTGAACTCAAAGAAGGTGATTCAGAAGAAGACGATGACATGGTGTGCGCTCCGTATTCCGTCATTAAAAAAACATCCTTATTTCAGACAATAGAAACAGATGCGCTATTGCGCGAGATGCTGTTCAAGCAACACGCCAAAGCCTTCAATCGGCTTTGGGTATTTCAGTAAACGCAATGAATCCCAGACCAACGCTTGATTACTGGTCACCACGGGCTTATCAAGTGCCACTTCAACACGCGCTAACACTGAAGTAGCACGTAAAGCGGTGCATGAGATAAAGAGTAAATCCGCCTCGGGGTCGCAGCGTGAAATGGCCGCCTGCGCAATGTCTTCCGGCGAGATGTAGGTCATGGCGGTGTCATCTTCAAAGCCAAACCCCGCAATGTTGAGCACCTCATACCCCTGCGCTGAAAATAGAGCGGCCATCTCGCGGTTAACGGCGTCAGTGTAGGGCGTCAATATGGATAACTTTTTCGCCCCCAAGACATCAAATGCATTCAATGCGGCAGTCACAGGGTTAGTAACCGCAACGTCTGGGCGCGTCTGATGCACAAGCGCCGTGACACGTTCATTGCCAATCGCCACCGTGCCTGACGTGCAGGCATAGATGATCACGTCCAAATCAGTATTAGGAAGAATCGCGTCTGCCGCCGCACTGATGCCTGGCGCCATGGTGCGGAGGTTTTCAACCGTGAGCGGGTTGACGTTTCTCACTCGGCTGGTGAAGGCGCGAACATCGTTCGGGTACAAGCGATTAAGGTCTTGCTCGATATTGAAATCTGTCGCGAGCGCAATCACGCCGATCCGCCCTAATGGTGCAAGGTGCTCCAATGCATACGCAGGTACTAAGGTTTCAACCTTCATCTCATCCACTTCTTTCAATCTGCACGCCGGTTTGTTCGTTACATTTTTTTCACAAGTGCAATAATCTCCCGAAGAGTTTGAAGAATTTCCTAATAAAGATGTCATTGAATGAAGAAAATCCGCATTTTTTATGCGCTATAGTGGTTTTTTAGTACCAATAAGAAATAAAGGCGTTAACAAGGGGTTAGCAACCACTTTTCGTCTCAAAAACGGGCATAAAACGCTTCCATGATTAACACCTATTTTCAAAGGACGAACGGGTATGGCGCACTCTTCCACCACAGCGATAGATAGCTTTGATCGAAAAATACTGAACATTGTTCAAGTGTCGAATCGTGCAACATCTGACTACATAGCCGACCAAGTGGGGCTTTCACCCGCCGCAGTACAACGCCGCTTAAAGCGGCTAAGAGAGCAGAAGATCATTCAAGCGGATGTGTCAGTGGTTGACCCTAGAGCCTTGGGTTATGCCATGACCTTTGTTGTGCAAGTCACGCTCGAAAGAGAGCGTGTAGATTTGATGCACAATTTTAAAAAGGAAATGAAAGCCAATCGCTCGGTGCAGCAATGCTATTACGTGACGGGAAGTTCGGATTTTATTCTGATTGTGACCGCGGCAGATATGGCAGGATACGACACTTTCACCCGAGAAGCCTTCTTTGATAACGCGAACATCAAAAGCTTTCAAACCAATGTGGTGATGGACCCTGTCAAAGTGGGTCTATCCGTGCCGATTGATGAGCACGCAGAGTAAGCATTTTCCTGTTTTTTAAAAGAAAGCGGCGCGAAAACGCGCCGCTTTTTGACGTGAATGTCTCGTCATTATTTGGCTAACCCTTAGCCAACAAGTTCTCGGTAAAGCTCAGGATCTGTTGCACCTTCAGTGCCTAACACCAGCACACGGCTGGTGCTGTCTAAACCCAGTTTGTTTGCATACTCAGGTGAATGGTTTGCGATGATTGCCGCGGCATACCCAGGCACCGCCGATTCGCCCGCTTCGATCGCAGGTTCGGCTTCTCGGCCCTTTGCCAATATTCTCATCGCTTGAGGAATGGCTTCTTCGCTGATGGTCATAAAATCATCAGCGCCATTAGAGAGGATCGTCCACGCTAAGCTAGAGACTTCACCACAGGCGAGCCCTGCCATTAAGGTCTCTAAGTCACCCAATACAGCCACGGGTTTCCCTGCTTGGGCACTTTGTTGAAGGCAATTCGCTTCTTCTGGTTCAACAACAACGAATCGAGGACGTGCTTCTCCCCAGATATCCCAGAAATAGCCACACACCGCAGAGGCCAAGCCCCCTACGCCACCTTGCACAAACACATGCGTTGGGATCTCACCATCCAGTTGTTCGACGATTTCAGACAACATGACGGTGTAACCTAATGCCACGTCTTTCGGGATCTCCATGTACCCTTCGTAGGACGTGTCCGACACGATAACGCGGCCGTGCTTTTTTGCTTCAGTATCAGCGGTTCGCACCGACTCATCATAGTTACCCGTGATGCGAATTACCTGCGCACCAAACGACTCCATCGCTTGTTTGCGGCCTTCTGACACATCACGATGAACATAAATAATGCACTGACAGCCGAACATTTGTGCGCCCCAAGACACTGAGCGCCCATGATTGCCATCCGTCGCACAACTCACGACGACATCTGCGGCTTCTTTCTGCCACTTCCCCGCCAGTAAATCGTCCATGGTGGGCATTTCGCCATGACGCGCTTGCAGCACAAGCTGAAGCTGTTTGGCTACCGCATACGCGCCGCCTAACGCCTTGAAGCTTTTCAAACCGAAACGCAGAGATTCGTCTTTGTACCAGAGTTTACCCAACTTCGCCGTTTTGGCCGTAGTACTCAAATCATGCAGCGGTGTGGGCGCATATCCCGGCCAACGAGTAATGTCTCGAATCGCGGTTTGCGCATGTTCAACATTTAACACCGAGCGTTGCTCTGCACTGTAAACGTGCTCGGCAGACGCAAGAGGATTTGAGAAATGGGTAAGAGACCCTGATAGTTTCAGCATGTTAATTAAAATCCTTTTCCTATCTGTAATACGCAGACCTGTTTACCGTATAAGGCGAAATCAGGTCGCGCTTGATACTAGAAAGTGTACTGAGAGATCGTGCGTCATTTCTCTATTCTTGCGCAATGTCATGAGGGTTATGTGCAATTTCCCCTAAACGCACGCGGAATTTATGCACCCATCGCTGGGTTTCGCTAGTAAAGCAAGTTCGCGGGTAGGGCAGGCATTCGCCGACATGACTGATTTCCGCAGACGTGAACGGCAAACACAAACCCTTTGCGCCCTAAAAACAAAACGCCCACCTGCGCGTCAAAAACACAAATGGGCCTTGAGATTTCTCGCGCCTTGCGCTGAATCGGTTTCTGCGCTGAATAAGAGCCCGTTCAGACCACGGCGCTTTTCAGACAGTAAGACTGTTAGAACAAACGGCGTTTCAGCCCTGTTTTTTCCAGTACACGCGTCGTGATTTCTTCCACAGACAGCGCGGTGGTGTTGATGTAGGAGATGGCTTCTCTGCGGAACAGCGATTCAATCGTGTTCACTTCCTGTTCGCACTGTTCTGTGCTGGCGTATTCACTGCCTGACAGACGATTTTCACGGATTTGCGTGAGGCGTTCAGGATCAATCGTCAGGCCAAACAGCTTATGACGATGAAACTCAAACTCCGGCAACAAGCGAAGCATCTTCATGTCTTCGGCAATAAATGGATAGTTCACCACACGTAAGCCAAACTGCATCGCCATGTACAAACTGGTGGGGGTTTTGCCGCTGCGTGATACGCCCAACAAAATGATGTCCGCGTGCTCTAAGCCTTTTAGCGAGACGCCGTCATCATGCGCCAGCGTGTATTCGATGGCCGAAATGCGGTCAAAATAGGTATCTGAATCTTTACCGACACTGCGTGAGCGCTGCAGTTTTGGTTTGGGTTTCATCAACGTATCTTCCGCGACCCGTTGCACCACACTTTCCAACACATCGTAGAAAAACGCAGGCGCTTCCAACAAGCGTTCGCGAATGCCTGGCACCACCATCGAAAAGAAAACCAAGGGCTTCACGCCATCACGTTCATACGCATGCTGAATGTGTTTTATCAGCTCGCAGACTTTGTCTTCCGTCTCGACGAACGGAAAGGTTTTCTCATTCACGTCGAACGCAAATTGTCCCAGTACGACATGTCCTAACGTCTCACATGTGATGGCTGTCCCATCCGAAACATAGAAGACGTCTCGTCTTTGAATATCTTTATGCATAGATGGTTAATCTTCTCGCAAAATTTTCATAGGATATAAACATAACAATAACAACGCCCGGTAAGCCATGTGTCTTTCTACAGCTTTTGAAACTCATTGTAGTTTTATTCGCCCAAGACCAAGGTTGCCAACAAAATCCCAATTGCTGCACTATTTCTGGAGAAAGAAATGCAAAAGAACACCCTGTGGTTCGATTCCCTATCAATGGATGATGTCGACAAAGTCGGCGGCAAGAATGCGTCCCTCGGCGAGATGGTGTCAAACCTCGCCAATGCGGGCGTATCCGTGCCAAATGGGTATGCAACCACCTCGTATGCGTTTAACCAATTCCTTGATTTTGAAGGGCTGGACGAGCGCATTCATCAGATACTTGATGAACTTGATGTTGAAGACGTAGACGCCCTTCGCCAAGCTGGCTCTACGATCCGCCAATGGGTTTTAGATGCCCCCTTCCCTGCTGATCTTGAACAAGACATTCGAGATAACTATGAAACGTTAGTTGACGGCAATTCTGAGCTTTCCGTCGCTGTGCGTTCCTCTGCGACCGCGGAAGATTTACCCGATGCGTCGTTTGCAGGCCAACAAGAAACCTTCCTCAATGTGAAAGGCATTGATGCGGTCATTGAAGCCACCAAACATGTTTTCGCGTCACTCTTTAACGACCGCGCCATTTCTTACCGCGTTCACCAAGGGTTTGATCACCGTGGTATCTCGCTTTCAGCGGGTATTCAGCGCATGGTGCGTTCAGACAAAGCGTCTTCTGGTGTGATGTTCACACTGGATACCGAATCTGGCTTCGACCAAGTGGTGTTCATTACCTCTTCTTGGGGTCTGGGTGAAATGGTTGTGCAAGGGGCGGTTAACCCTGATGAGTTCTATGTGCACAAGCCGCTGCTTGAAGCAGGCACGCCCGCCGTGGTTAAGCGCACCTTTGGCTCAAAACTTATCAAGATGATCTATGCCGACAGCCAAGTGATTGGCAAACAGGTCGAGATCGTTGATACCTCTCCAGAAGAACAAAACCAATTCTCACTCACTGACGATGAAATCGCAGAATTGGCAAAACAAGCCATGATCATCGAAAAGCACTACCAACGTGCGATGGACATTGAGTGGGCGAAAGACGGGATCGACGGCAAGCTTTACATTGTGCAAGCGCGCCCAGAAACCGTGTGTTCGCAGAAGAACGGCAACATCATCGAACGCTATGAATTGAACGACAAAGCCGGTGTGCTGGTTGAAGGCCGCGCCATTGGCCAACGCATCGGCAGTGGCAGCGTGCGCGTTGTCGCTTCGCTGGATGAAATGTCGTTAGTGCAAGAAGGCGACGTACTTGTCACCGACATGACAGACCCTGATTGGGAACCTGTGATGAAGAAAGCGGCAGCGATTGTCACCAATCGCGGCGGCCGAACGTGCCACGCCGCCATCATTGCCCGCGAACTGGGCATTCCCGCCATCGTGGGTTGTGGTGATGCCACCAGCAAACTGAGCGACGGCGCAGACGTCACCATTTCGTGTGCAGAAGGCGAAACCGGCTATGTCTATGACGGCAAACTCGATTTCGTGGTGCGCCAGTCTGCGGTTGATGAACTGCCCTTGCTGCCCACCAAAGTAATGATGAATGTCGGCAACCCTGACCGCGCGTTCGATTTCGCACAAATTCCAAACGAAGGCGTTGGCCTTGCACGCTTAGAGTTCATCATCAATAAGATGATCGGCATTCACCCGAAAGCCCTCTTGAACTTTGACGCGCAGAGCGACGAGCTGAAAGCACAAATCAACACGCGTATTCGTGGCTATAAAGACCCTGTCGATTTCTACGTGAGCAAACTGACAGAAGGGATTGCCACCATCGCAGCCGCGTTCTGGCCGAAGCGCGTTATCGTGCGTATGTCGGATTTCAAATCGAACGAATACAGTAACCTGATTGGTGGTAGCGAATTCGAACCGCATGAAGAAAACCCAATGTTGGGCTTCCGCGGCGCATCGCGTTACATCTCTCCGGTATTTGAAGATTGCTTCGAATTGGAAACACAAGCCATTAAGCGCGTGCGCAATGAGATGGGGCTCAAGAACGTTGAAATCATGATCCCATTCGTTCGCACCACAGGTGAAGCGGCAGAAGTGAATGACTTGCTGGCGAAGTTCGATCTCCGCCGTGGCGAACAAGGTCTGAAAGTCATCATGATGTGTGAATTGCCATCAAACGCCGTGCTTGCGGATGATTTCTTAAAGTACTTTGACGGTTTCTCGATTGGTTCGAACGACATGACACAGCTAACGCTGGGCTTGGATCGCGATTCAGGCGATGTGGCGCACTTGTTTGACGAGCGCAACCCCGCAGTGAAAGCCATGCTGAAAATGGCGATTGACGCAGCAACACGCGCAGGCAAATACGTCGGTATTTGTGGTCAAGGCCCGTCAGATCATGATGATTTGGCGGAGTGGTTGATGGCACAAGGCATTAGTTCTGTATCGCTGAACCCCGATACCGTAGTGGATACCTGGACTAAGCTCGGCAAAGTCGCGAAGTAGGCAAGGTCGCGAAGTAAATAAATGTCATGGCCTGTTCAGTAGAACAGGCTTTTTTATTGTTTTAAAATAACCTATTCCACACGTTTTATAAGAATATTATAAATTATTAAAGCACAGATACGTGGAGCTGTATCAATATTAAGACCCAAACAATGAAAATATTACACCCAGCCAAACACTTTGTTTTAATTGAAAAAATCCCACCAATAAAAAACCCATAGAACAAAACATCCATTATTCAAACCCGATAATTGAAAATAACAACATCGATCTAACAAATAGATTTAATCCCAATTATTGATATGTTTATTATTTATAAAAAATAAGTAGCAATTATGATACATAGATAGCGCTTAATTATTATTTCTGCGCTTCAATAATTAGGACCACCATATGAAACGTTATTATTCATTTTATCTCATATCATCTCTAACTTTCGTTAGTACGCAAAGTGCGTCCGAATCCATTGCTAGTTACCCTGAAGGCTGGGAAAACTGGCCCGTCGTCAAAGAAACAGTCAGCTTACCTTCAAATACCATTCTGCCCTCCGACACCACATTGTTTATCCAAGAGACGGTAGATGCCTACTCTTGGATAAATAATGGCGAAGGCTCTCCACTTACCATTCGCGTCAACCCAGATAAACTCGAACAGTACAAAACCCACGGCCCATATACGGATGGCCCTACTGCCGTCGGTGTGTCTGAAGTACAAGGGATCATATGGGTGACAGAACATTTTGGCGGCTTACCGATTTACGGAAGCTATAACCGAGAAGGGCAAGATATCAGCGGCATGCACCCCACTCTTGAAGCAGAGTTTTGCCAACGCTGCCATGACACCTACAAGGATGTCTGCATTAACGGCACCTGCGCAGAGCCTGTTCTCTCTATCTATCAGTCCGACAGTAGCAACTAAGATTAGTGAAGACGATGTTACAAAGACTCTCGATAAAGCAAACCCTATTCCTCTCTCACTTACTGTTAGTGCTCATCCTTATACTGGGTATGAGTTACTCTCGATACCAAACCGAGTGGACGACGAGAGTGAACTTTGCCGCAGGAACCGCTGAAGGCGCTTTGGTTCCTATGCTCCATGATATTTCCCTTGCCGTCGCAGGTCGCAGTTATTCCAAACTCCTGATGCCGCAGAAGAAAGCGCAATTTCACAATATCGAGAAGCTCCTTTACTTAGACATTCAAGGCACATCCGACTATTCCAATAAAGACTACGGTTTACGGTATCATCGGTCGCTCAATAAAGTGTGGCGATCTAACGTTACCCAACAGGAAATCGATGCAGCTAAAGCCAAGACACAAGAGTTAGTGCATGCGAAAAACCACCCGAGTAATCAACAAAAAACCAGAATGCAAAAACTTGAGTTTCTCATCAACAAATCAACGAGAGACATCAATATCCTTCAAGACAGTGTTCACTTAGAAGAGAGCGCTTTCATTCCGTGGCAGTTTCCCACCATCCCGCCAGGTAAAGATTATGTTTTGTCATACTCAGAACACGTTTTTTACTTCAAGTTGCCTCTTCTGAACAGAAATGGGGGACATGTTCTCGCCATCTTTGATGCTTCCCATCTCTTCTCACTGAAAAAGCAAATTTATGATGCGCTTATCGCTGAAGCATTTGTTTCTTTAATCATCTCGCTCATTCTGGTTTATTGGGTCTCGCACACACTCGTCGAGCCTCTTCGTCATCTCGCCAGACAAATGGGTAAAGACGTAGAAGCAATAGATATGAGTCAATTAAAAGAACTAAAACGTAACGATGAGATTGGCGTATTAGCACGAGGCATCAATACGCTTACCCTTCAAACACAGTCTCAAATGAAACTCCTCCGCCATGAGTCAGCCACAGATGCATTAACCGGACTGCCCGGAAGAAACAGTTACGCGCAGCAAGCCGAACGCTTTTTTAATCAGACGCGGGCTGAAAACCAATTGCTTGGCATCATTGTTTGCGACATCGATAATTTCAAACTCTATAACGATACGTTCGGCCATGGACGTGGTGACGACGTCATTAAATCGATCGCAGATGCCATGCATGATGCAATGAGAAGTGATGATTTGTGTTTCCGTATCGGCGGAGAAGAATTCGTTGCACTCCTGCCATTAAGTGACGCCAAGTTTCTCAATATCATTGCTGAACGAATCCGCAGCAGCGTAGAAAAGCTCTCTATTCCTCATATCACAGAGAACGGCATCGTCACACTCTCTGTAGGCGCACTGCTCGTGACACCATCAGCAAAAAAATGGACTTACTCTAACGCGTTCGATGAAGCAGATGCGCTTCTTTACAAAGCAAAAGACAAAGGAAGAAACCGCATCGCCATCGGCACACTAACGCCTCACAAGCCATGTTCAACAACAAAGGAAGAAAATAGGTCTTCTGAGACAACTTAAATCATTACCTTATCCCAACGAATAAGAAAATTTAGGGGAAGGGTTTCATTTCGTCAGTACACTAGAGGGTTGTTCGCTATGATGCATTTGGTTCGCTTTTTTACCTGTTTACTATTAATTTCGATTATGTCATTGACGGGGTGTTCATCCCCAAGTAAATCCGTTCATCAATATCAGATCCCCATAGGAACAACCTATAAAATTGACGCTTTCAACTTCGACTTATCTCAGCTTTACAGTGTCGCGGGGATGCTAAATGAAAAAGAAACAGAAGCACTCATGTTGCGGTCATTTAGTGCCAAGCTAGAAAAAGAAGGATTACTTGCCACTGAAGAAAATACAGATGCCCTTTCACTTGTCGTCAACATCGATTACTTCCGTAATTATGTTGGGCAAGCCACTCCTTTTAGAACAGAAATGGTCTCTCCACCTAAACTCTACTATTCCATCGAAGTGATTGATGAAAAAGGCGAGAAGAAAACTATTTTTCAGTCTCAAGAAATGACGACCTCTGCTCGAAGTCTGTTTTATTTAGGTATCAATAAAAACATCAAAGAGGATGTCATGTATTCGCTCATTTCCGCCAACAGCATCGCAAAAAAATTAATTTCACTTACACCAGAGCATGAGGGCTACAGTGAAGACCCCGAGGCTTATACCAGCGCGGCAAACGATATAAAATTGATGCTCAATCAGTTCTCCCAAAAAGCATCAACACCTTCAGATAAAACATATATTCCCGACACCCTGACGCAAAAATATCTAGCAATGATATCAAGCGAACAACGACGCACACGAATGAATGCGTATTCTGAAATACAAGATCAATGGTTGAACCAACAAGCCTTGTTCGACACGTTAAACGATCTCATTCTTTCTTCGTACAACGACGACCTCACCAAACAGCAACTCGATGAACTTGAAGAACAAATAGAAACGATCGCCAATGCAGGGCTGAAAGAATACAAGCCCACATTAGTCAAAATCACCGAAACGGCGACATCTACTGAGCTTCAGAACTTTACATCTAAACAGCTAAAAGTTCTAAACTCACAAGCCCTAACCTCCGATGTGATCCATCAACCACTACCAGAAGACATGAACCTGAGTTGGAAAAAACACCAGCTATACAACATGGCGACATCAGAAGAGAAAGATCTGCAACGGTTAGCTGCGAAGAAAATCTACCGAGACTACCCGAAAGACAAAGTGCTTTTAGACGTGCTGAGCGACCAGTTAGACCAAGCGTTAATCCGTGGCTATAACGCAGAACTCCGGAATGATTTTCACGCTTGGATATGCCGAATTTTAGGCACGTCGGGTGACACAAAGTACAAACCTCAGCTTGAATACTTGGCTCAAAATGCCGCGCATAGAAAGGTGCGCAATTTTGCCGAAACCTATGCCGACGAACTGTAAGGGGAACAGGAAAACACCGCGTAACTGAGAAAGATAATGGCCCGCAACCTCATCTGATTTGGCGACTTCTTGCTGCTAATCTTCTGAGTTTCTGGGCCTTTATCTGCCTATCCTTTGAGCTGCTTATCCTCTGAGCTGCTTATCCTTTGAACTGCTTATCCTTTGAACTGCTTAGCAGAGAAAGTCCTTAAAAAAACGAACCATTGCATCTTTCTAATACCGCAATCAATCGCGATTATATTCAAAACCCGAATTCTGATTCTTCCCCCCGCTCATTTATTCGCCACGCCTTAATGATTAAGCTTTTCTCCAAGACGAGCGGTGCCTGTGTGTAGCCGCAAAACAGGGAATGGAGTCTTCAATCATGACACTTAAAGCCTCAGTGAATTACCACGTACAAAGCCATGAAGCACAAGCCTTCCAGTTTGATGTTGATGGCATCTCAGGCAATTTAGTTGCACCTGAATTAGTCCCCACACAAGTCAATGTCAAAGACAACAGAGACCATGGCAGTGACATCAATTTTGCCAACGACGGTATTACCTTTGTTACCCAACCTTCTGTTGTGACGGAATTTGATGAAGACCGTGCATGGCAACCCGCTTACGACCAAGAAATCCAAGCCCTGCTTGCGCGAGAGATTAATGCGCTCGAGGTGATCGTGTTTGACCACACCATCAGAATTGATGACCAAGGTTCAGCGCGTCAACCCGCCAGAAACGTTCACAACGATTACAGCCCAGACGGCGCAAACCAACGCTTGGTCAACTTAGTGGGCGAAGTGCGTGCGAAAACCTTCCAAGAAGGCGCGTTTGCGCTCGTCAATGTATGGCGTCCGATCAGTCCGGTCATCACGACCTCGCCGCTCGGCTTTATTCATCCGACATCGATGGATAACGAGGATTGGATGACGATCGATATGGTCTATCCCGACCGTAAGGGCGAAATTCTTGGTGTTGCTGCAAACCCCAAGCATGAGTGGTTCTATCAATCCAACATGCGTTCGGATGACGTGGTGATCTTCAACGTTTACGACAATCAAGGCCGCCCTTATTTGGCGCACAGCGCACTGGATATTGTGGGCCAATCCGCTGTAAGCGCACCGCGAATAAGCATAGAAACACGCACCTTGGTGAGATACGCATAAGCGTCGCGAAAGAGAAAACCCCAGAGGGCTCAACACCTCTGAGACATGAGAAAAGAAAAGAAAAGAAGATAAAACAAAAACATAACGCGAATAAAAAAGGATGAGATGATGAAATATGCAGGCTTTACGACCTTCACCACTGAACAGAACAACGGCATTCTGACCGTTACCTTTAACTTCGGAACGGTGAACCTTCAAGGGCAAGACATGCTAGCTGACCTAAACAGCCTAGCAATGCGCCTAGAGCGAGACCGAGACACCAAAGTGGTTGTGTTTCAGTCAGCAAACCCAGAAATTTGGGTGTGCCACTACGACACAGAACTGCTCAAAGAGATGTCAGACGAAGCCGTTTCTCGTGAAGATGTTCAGCTTCTTGACCTGCAATCCGTTTGTGAGCGCATCAGCAAGGTTCCGCAAGCCACCATCGCGAAACTGGAAGGTTTTGCGCGTGGGGGCGGCCATGAGTTGGCACTGGCATTGGACATGCGCTTCGCCGCACGCGGCAAATACAAGTTCATGCAAATGGAAGTGGCAATGGGCATTCTGCCTTGTGGCGGCGGTGCATCACGCATGGCACGTCAAACCGGCCTTGGCCGTGCATTGGAAATCATCCTTAGCGCCCGTGACTTTGATGCCGATGAAGCAGAAAGAATGGGCACCATCAACCGCGCGCTCGACCCAGAAGAAATTGGCGAATACGTGGATAACTTAGCGAACCGTATCGCGCAATTCCCAGCTGAGTCGATCAATGCATGTAAGCAAGCGGTGTATGAGTCCATTGATAAGCCGATAAACGAAGCACTAAAAGCAGAAGCTTATTGGCTGTACCAAGCCACCAGCAAAACGCCAGCGCTAAAACGCTTCACCCTTGCCGATGACCAAGGCCTTCAACATGACATTGAAAACCAGCGTAACTGGGATGCATTGGTCATGAACGTGCAAGACATTAAATAAATCGCGCGCTCACTGCTTTTCCGAACATGGAGTCTGCCTTATAGGCTCCATGTTTCCCAATCTGCCCCCTCCCTTTTTCAAGCATTGATGCCAATTCCGCGGGCACTAAAACTCGTCGAGCGTGTCACGCGCTTCATTATCGTGAATGTTGAATTTGATACTGCCTAGGTCATCCATGGTGAATGACACTGTGGTGCTTTCTTCGCCATCAAGATCCATATCAGCGCAGCCATTGTATATTGACCATTTGTAGCGGTACTTGAGTTGATATTCATTGCCAACCAAATGAGTGACGTCATCAATATCTATGCCTGTATGGTTTTTGGCGAGAAAACTAATATGGGACAAATTAGGCACCAATGACGCGCCATACTCAGGTTCATTTTCCATCAAGAACTGCTTAAGCTCACCGCATAAAGCGCTACCATGCTCAATTGTTCCGATACTGCTTCTAAATTTCATGTTTCACTCTCATGATGCAACTCGCTTAATAAAGCTAGCCGTTATTCTTTCTTGATCAGCGTATTCAAAAGCCCTTTTACATTTTCCATGTCGTCGACCAGCAAACTACGGCCAGCATGAATCAGTGTTGATCCAATGTTTACCCAGAGTTTCAGAAGCATGAAGCCAAAGAACAGCGCAACGATACGCATCATGTCATGGGAGATGGCAACATCGTTACCTTCCAGTGTGGCAACATAAGATGTTTCCTCAGATCCCGCAATGTACTCATAAATGGGGTTGTTCGGAAAATCCCTCAAATAATCAGGAAGGCTGAAAAGCAACTGCATCAGTGTGATCACGCCCAATGCGATTAATACGATACCAATATATTTCCCTACTTTACTCACTCTATGTCCTTTCAAATAACGTCAATCAATGGGTAATTACTTCAATACAAGACTGGCGATTTTTCGATTGTTCATTAATAGGATGAACCCGAACAACAGCATGAAAACACCCGAATAAGACATGGATGGATCTCCGTCATAACCCCCTTTAAGCATCACGATAGCGGGGATAACTGACCAAAGGCTATCGATGATTAAGTTCAGTGAAAGGAGTGCAATACCTACCCTAGAAAGGTCAAACGCACTGATGCTCGTTGCTCCCTCTCCAACATCACTCGGCGTCAGCTTCTTTGCGATGGTTAAAGGAAATTTCCATGCCACACAAGCAACAACAAAATAAATACCACTCACCACAAAAAGCTCTGTGTTTTCTCTGGCGATGTCTCTCATAGACAGGAAAGACAAGGTTGTGGAAATTGCTTCCAAGAACAACAAAATGGCAAAAATCCGAATGCCAATCGACAGTATTTCTCTCATGTTCATTTCCCTATTGAATGTCCATCTCGATTTCACCTTGACGCTCAATCCCTTGCCAAGGTGTTTTGTTTGATTTTTTATGTCTTATTACGCGAGATCGGCTGATGCTTTCGAATGGCGGCCATCATGAATGTCGATCACTTTCTGTATGTCGGCACTGACGCGCTCCTCGCCAAACGAGGCAAGGTGTTTTGTTGTCGTATACGCAGAAGAGGCCGATTCATATTCTTTTAGCCAGCGTTCAAACTCGCGCTGTTCACTGTCACTTGAACGCGGGTAACGGCTGCTAGGCCGTGTCAAACCGACTCGCCAAGGTTTCGGTGTCAGCCTTGCCCTGAAGCAATCTTGCTGCTTACACAAAGTGGTGTATAACGGGTCAACATTCAGCGCTTGGAACATTGCCTCAATCACAGCATCACCGGGAGAATAATGCTGGTTGGTCAGCATAAATCGAATACCAGAGTGCGTTTCATAGACACGAAAAGACAGAGAGGGGTGCTCACGTTGATAGCGCTCTATTTGTTCGACAACAAAAGGCTTATCTTTTTTAGGTCGACCAAACAGATGCATGATGCGATCAAAGAAGCCGACTGAGTCAGGGGAAATATCAATATCGCCAAACACAACATTGTCAGTGTTCAACACCCTCGCGCCATAGCCATTGCGACTTAGCACCGCAAGCTGACCACCGTCAGTTGCGTCCACTTCGTCGAGTATTTCCTCTTTAACAAAATCAATCCAATACTCGTACTCGTCTTCCTTTGAAAAGTCTCCTTTGAGGAAAGCTTGCATAGACGCCAGACGTTTCTCAGCATGGAGCCCTGCGTCATTTTCACTTGTATTTGATGCGCCCCAGACCGATATTTTCTCACGTCCAAAAATGTCAGCATCAACGGTCACATCGTGCTTCTTCCAATATTTCGCAAACTTCAACCTATCCTCCTTTTCGCTCACCTGATGAAAAACGGTGAGCTCATACCCAAGTAACCTTCTTAATATTCAACGTTATCCTATCGTTGCTCTATCGCGACCAACAAACGAACATGTCGTTTCTCGTCATCAACTGCGACGACAAAGACAAAATCACGCAATGCGTCGTGCGTTTCTTTTTACTGACAAAGAAACAGACCGACGAACGTTGATGGCAATGAAAGAGAAACACTGCCTTTTCAATGCGATTGGTTATGATTTAATCGGCTATGAGTGCTTGCCCCCGTAACGTGACAACACCCCACCCTTTGTGTATGTTCAATCTTTGGTCGAGAATCAAACAACATGGAATGAAATCACTTGAATATGCCCGCGATGCAGTCGATGAAAACCCTCTTACTTTCATCAGCACTCTTACTTATGGGGTGCGATACACCTCGCGATAGCGTCCCAGTCTCTCAGTTTGACCACTGCGCCAATCAACCCTCGAAAGCACGTAAGCCTTTATCCACCTACCTCGCGCCTTATGAAGACATGCTTTCGACAAAAACAGGGGTCTATGTGCTCGAACAGGGCGCAGAAGCCATGATGTCACGCGCTTGGCTCACTGAAAGCGCCGAAACCTCCTTGGACATTCAGTACTTCATCTTCTCGGTGGACAATATCGGGCTGATTGCCAGCGATATGCTGGTGCAAGCTGCGGAGCGGGGCGTAAAAGTGCGCGTGCTGGTTGACGACCTCATGATAGAAGCACGTGGCGACGAGCTGTTAATGCTGGCGGGTCACGAAAACATCGAGATCAAAATTTACAACCCGAACGTCAACATCGGCAAGAACCTCACGCAAAAGATCAAAGTGCTACTGACCGATTTTCACGGTTTAAACCAACGCATGCACAACAAGATTTTTGTGGTGGATAACCAAGTCGCCATCACCGGCGGGCGGAATATTGCCGATGAATATTTCGGGTTTGACCACACCTATAACTTTAGAGACCGAGACGTTTTCTTAGCAGGGAAAGAAGTGACGACACTCACCACCTCGTTTGAAGAGTATTGGAAACACCCATTAAGCGTCAGCATTGAAAAACTGTTTCCTAAAGAACAGGTTCCACTCAACCCAGATTTTTCACGCCTGCACGCCTATGCCTGCAACACAGATAACTTCCACCCTGAAATACGCGCGCAAATAGACCAAGTACCTGAAACGTTTCGTGAGCTAGAAGCACAAGGGAAATTCAGGTTCATTGACGATGTTGAGTATGTCTACGACGAACCCGGTAAGAATGATAAAAGTGCGTTTCTCGGCGGCGGCAGCGTCACCAAAACCAAACTCGTTGAACTGGCGGATACTGCCAAAAAGCAGATTCTTATCCAAACCCCGTACCTAGTGACCACCACTCAGGACAGGCAATTTCTAAAACAACTGGTCGATCGCGGCATTTCGATAAAAATCCTCACCAACAGCCTCGCCTCGAATGACAATTTAGAGGCATTTAGTGGCTACCAAAGAGACAGAAGCGATTTGCTAGCCACAGGCGTTGAAATCTACGAATTTAAGCCTGATGCCAAAGTAAGGCAGAGAGTCATGACAGAGCACATGTTTAAGCGCCTGCCCTCTCAGCCTATTTTCGGCCTGCATGCGAAAACCATGACAATCGATGACCATACAACGGTGATTGGCACTTACAACCTCGACCCAAGAAGCGCCAACCTAAATACCGAAAGCATTACCATCATCAAATCTGCAGAGATCACAAAGGACGTGAGCCACGCGATGAACGTAGAGCTAGCGCCCGAGAATGCCTGGCGAATCACAGAGGATTTCAATCCCGACAGCACGGTGTCGACATCAAAGCAGTTAAAAGTGAAGCTACGCAGGGTTGTGCCTAAAGACATCCTTTGATGCTGAGCCGTTAGTGCGACGTGTATTAACAGCAGAACTTTTCGGCACTGATGACGAAAAGTTCTGCCCATTGTTACCCTCGGTTCCCTATATTGTCACTCTTTCTATGCCGCTGGTTTATCACTGAACATCACGTAAGGTGCTGTCATCTTAGTGATTTGTACCTACGGAGCCAGCATGCTTTTCTCAACACGCTTTTTTCCCTACTTCATCACGCAGTGCCTTGGTGCATTGAATGACAACCTCTACAAAAACGTGCTGTTGTTGATGGTGACGTACAGCCAAATCGACGCGCTCCCCTTGCCCGTTGATCTCTTCATCAACCTCGCTGCTGGCCTTTTCATTCTTCCTTTCTTTTTGTTCTCAGCACACGCAGGTGCAGTGGCTGACAGCATGGATAAAGCCACGCTCATTCGCCGTTTGAAAGGGGTCGAGCTGCTGATCATGCTGTGTGCAGCCATGGCAATCATGACCCAGAGTGTGATGCTCATGCTCGCGCTTTTGTTCATGACAGGCACACAGTCCGCTTACTTTGGCCCCGTGAAATACGCACTGTTGCCTCAAGCGTTGAAACCGAGTGAGCTGGTAAAAGGCAATGCATGGGTCGAGATGGGCACCTTCCTTTCCATTCTTATTGGCACGCTAAGTGCAGGCCTGTTGCTTGCGGTGCCGGGCGGCACTTACCTCGCATCGTGTCTTGTCGTTGGGCTGTCAGTCTTGGGCTTTTTGAGTAGTTTGCGCATTCCGTCTATGCCGAGCTTGCAGCCTAAAAAGGTGCGTTTTGAACCCATTTCAGGGCTAAAGAAAACCCTCAAGATCGCGAACAAACAACGCGGGATCTGGATGGCTATCCTCGCCATCAGTTGGTTCTGGTTTATGGGTGCAACCTACTTAACCCAGTTCCCCAACTTTGCACGCGAACACCTGCATGCCGACAGCACGGTCGTGTCCTTGTTGCTCGCGCTTTTCTCCATTGGCGTCGCCACAGGTTCGTGGCTGTGTGAAAAGCTCTCTTTTAACCATGTTGAATTGGGCATTCTTCCCTTTGGTATTTTGGGATTAACCCTGTTCACGGGCGATTTGTTGTGGGCCGTGCCGAGCATCGATTCTTTCCCTGCGCAGTTTTACAACGTACAGGCATTCTTAGCGCAATCCATGCATTACCGCGTGATGATTGACTTGTTCTTTGTGGGCGTGAGTGGCGGTGTGTTCATTGTGCCTTTGTATGCGTTCATTCAATCACGCTCTGCCGATGGGGAATGCGCGCAATCTATCGCAGCGAACAACATCATGAATGCGTTGTTTATGGTGGTCTCGGCGGCAGTGTCGATTTTGGTGCTGAGTGTGCTGGATTTTTCCATTGTCGAGTTGTTTGCCTTAATGGCATTGGGGAACTTCGTGGTTGCCGTGTATGTGTATCGCCAAGTGCCTGAGTTTACGCAGCGCTTTATTAGCTACGTAATCAGCCATTGCTTATACCGTGTTTCTGTAAAAGGCCGCCAACACATTCCGACCAAAGGCGCAGCCCTGATCGTTGCCAACCATGTCAGTTATGTGGATGCGTTGATTTTAATGGGTGCGTCTACCCGCCCCGTTCGATTCGTGATGGACAAATCCATCAGTGAACTGCCGCTACTCAAATACGTGTTTCGCCATGCAGGGGTCATTCCTATCTGCGCAAAACATAAATGTGCAAACACCTTTGAGGCAGCGTTCGATCAAATAGATGCCGCGTTAAACAATGACGAATTGGTCTGCATTTTCCCTGAAGGTCGATTAACGTCAGACGGCGAATTAGGCGAATTCAAAGCAGGTGTTGAGAAGATTCTGGCGCGCACTCCCACCTTGGTCGTCCCTATCGCGCTCAAAGGTTTATGGGGATCCTTCTTCAGCCACAAAGACGGACACGCCCTCACTACCCGCCCCGCGCGCTTTTGGTCAAAACTCGACGTGAACATCGGTGAATCAATGCATTCAGACAAGGTAGACCGCCATGTAGCGAAAGCGCAGGTGCAGGGGCTATTGCTGAATTAATGGGTGCTAGATACGACAAAGGCCGTCAGCTCTTTTGTAAAAGCGTTGGCGGCCTTTTGGGTTTGGTGTTTGTATGGAGCTATTGTGGTTCTCGAACAGAATCAGCCCCGAATTTCTTAGAACAACGGGTATGAGCCGCTTTTGATTTTTATCCTCCCCACTTTTCAAGGGGGGAGTAAGAGGGGGGTGTACAAACCGGGTACATCCTTTACGTTTCTGACCGGGCACATCGTTTACACATGTCATGCTTTCAGGTGGGATGATGTTACCTATGCCTTGGAAAGAGACGTGTAAAGCTGACAAGAAAGTATCACTGGTCGGAGATTGGCTCTCTGGTAATTACACAAAAACAATGCTGTCTCGTCGGTATGGCGTGAGTCGACCTACGGTCGATAAGTGGCTGAATAGATACATTGATTTAGGTGTTGATGGATTGGTTGAGCGTTCAAGAAGACCGCTTACGTGCTCACATCAAACAGACCCCAAAGTGATAGAAGCGATACTGAATGTAAAGCAAGAACATGTTCACTGGGGACCTAAAAAGATCAATGACAGACTCGCGTCGCTATACCCGGAACAGCGATGGCCAGCAGACAGCACAACAGGCGCAATCCTCAAAAATGCAGGTTTAGTGAAGCCAAGAAAACACAAACCGAGAGTAAGCCCCTACCCACACCCATTGACATCATCAACGTATTCTTGCGACGTGTGGAATATCGATTTTAAGGGTGATAAAGCCTTGGGAAACGGTAAGCGTTGTTATCCATTAACGGTAACTGACGACTTTAGCCGATACCTACTGGCGTGTGAAGGACTAGAGAGTACGGCGCTAGCGTCGACTCAAGTCGTGCTCGAAAAGCTATTTGAAGAGCATGGTTTACCCAATGTGATTAAAAGCGACAATGGTACGCCCTTTGCGTCGCGGTCAATTGGAGGTCTATCAAGGTTATCTATCTGGTTGATAAAACTGGGTATCGTACCTGAGCGGATAGATAAAGGGTGCCCGACTCAAAATGCCCGCCATGAGAGGATGCACAGAGTACTCAAAGCCGAAACGATGTCGCCAATGAGTCACAGTTTTAAGGCGCAGCAAAAACGCTTTGATGAGTTCCGCTTTAATTACAATGAATTACGCTCGCACGAGGGCTTGAATAGGAAAACGCCGAAGTCGGTATATCGTCAATCACCAGTGAGATATAGCGATAGAGAGTTAAGGATTTTCTACGCCGATGACACTGAAATCCGCAGTGTTAAGCATTCAGGCGAGATAAAATGGAAAGGGAAATATGTGTATGTAGGGCAACTATTGGCGTGCGAGAAAATAGCGTTAAAACGTTGTGGAGAAAAGCGTTGGGAACTGTATTTTGGCTTCTTTCTGTTGGGCTATTTGAACGAAGACAAAATGGTTGTTGAACGGATAAAAGCGAGAACATGATGTAAACCATGTCCCCGGTTTAAAATGTAAAGGATGTGCGCTTTGTATAGGGGTTATTGCTACGGAGAGCTGGATCAGAAAGCCAGTGCTGAATGGTTTTTGGGCAATTTCGTGTTAGGACTTTTGCACTAATGAAAGCACTTCACATTACCAAAAGTATGGAAAAGCTCTAAACCTGTGGCCAGTTTTACTTGACCAATACATATCGATTCCTGATCGTCCGAATAGTATCACCAAGGATGAGCTTATCTTCAGGAAAATCTAAAACTACATTGATAATTTCTGCCATAGCTTGATTGCTGAATCTAAATTCGATGGGCAGCTGATTTTGTTCATCAAATTGGGCGTCAAACGCAAGAACAAAATCTTTATGGTCTGACGCTCTTCCATCCAGTACCGCATCTGGGATTTCAACATGTTGCGGTATTGGTTGAAGCTCTTCAAACTCACCAATAGCTTCTACGACATCAGCCCGTGAAGGCCAGTACTTAAGATCATATTGGTACGCCAGACTTTCAAGCTCTTTTTTAACGTAAGCTCCGAAAAGATAGTTATGCTCTCCGCCTTGAACCAACGAATCGACTGCTGTTTGACAATCATGCCGACGAAAACCAGATAACTCATACAATTCACTCTGGCGTCTTAACATACAGGCCAGGCGACATGAAAGATCCGAGATATCTTCATGTAATTTGAGTAGTTCACGCCTATTGGCTCTAGCTTGGATAAACTCTTCCTTCGCAAAATCCTCGCTCATCCAGATATGTTCCAATGTCAACCAAACAGCTTCAGCATTTGGCCTTTCTGATTCATAAAGGATTGCTAGTTTGTCAGAGTAGCCAAACCGATTGATTAGCTCGTTGAACACCCTTTCAAGATTTGATGCCTGATCAATCATCCGCTGCATGAGTGGCCAGCGACTCATCCAAATTTTTTTCTCTCGGTTATCTTCAAGTTCCCTTTTTATAAAGGCTACGCAAAAGTCAGTTGGTGAGTTTGTAGGTAATTTCGTCACGATAAGCACCTTTAGTTTCTTTATTTTCATACTAAGATATCGCTTAGTAAAACGAGTTACCGTGTCTCTATATTTTTATTTATTGGCCTTCAGACACGCACACCGTCTATCATTGAATTGGACACAATTTCTTGTTAGAGCCAAAACCTAGTTTTGGCTCTTCAGATTAATTTTTTGAACAAATATGAGTCTGTCCATCGTCATTGAGGAAGAGATAGTCCGTTATTTCTATTGCGTATTGAAAACTAAGCGTGCCTGTTCCATAAAGTTAATCCGGCCAACTGGCATTCCAAATTTTTTGTACTTATAACGGAAGTAAGCGGACATGCGATCTTCATGCGTTGAGATAATAATCTGACGATTTGAAAACTCAGTACGCAGCAATTCAATGAAGCCTGCCACATTAATTTCGTCTAATGTCTGTACCGGGTCATCGATCAGCAATAAACTGTGTTTCGCATACCGTTGATTAAGTGCTAAGGTAAAAGACAGAACCAAAGCGGAAAGTTGGCCAGAGCTCATGGAAAACACGACATCATGGTCTCGCCCTGGCGTTTCATGGAAAGCAATCGAGTTACCATTGTTCTCAATGAAGATCCCTAACCCTTGTTGATAACTTTGCATTAGTCTGCCTGAATAAATATGAAACAAGATTTCGATCTCTTTCACAATGGATTCTAGATAGCGTTTTTTTTCGTTTTCGTATATTTCCTTGAGCTTTTTCAGGTGCCCTCTGACCTTACTGGCATTTTTCACCTGTTGGTCAGCGTCCCTAAACTCCTGCTCACAAGTGGTTGCATATATTGAAGACGCAAGAGACTGTTGCTGTCGCATGTAGCTAGTTTTCATCTCGACCAGCCCAAGAGTTACTTGCTTTACCGCCGACGAATCGTTGTTAAATACTCCCCTATATAAGCTGTCAAAGTCGTTATAAAGACCGCTGTCGTCTACTGGTTTAAACTTAGAGCGTACTCGCTTATCCAACTCAGACAATTGTAATTGAGCATTCTGATCAAAGCTCTCAACTAGCAAATCCTGAAATTCAATTCCAGCTCCTTCCAACTGCTGGCTGTAATTCTGCAACCAATGAATTTGCTCTTGACTCAGTGCAACAAGTTTACGTTTGAAGGCAACCTTATCTTGCTGTTGTTGCAAATAAATACCTAGTGCTTGTTCAATTGGTAACTGGTATGTCTGCTTAAATTCAGCTAACTGCCCAGTCAATTGACTGTTTTGCTGCTCAGCCAATAGCTGTAGCGTTTCTCCCTGCTGCTCGATCCCTTTAAGCAGTGCTTCAACCGAGTCCCAGCTATGACCACATATAGGGCAAGCTTCTGTGGGTTCTCCGTGTAACTGGTACTGTTTAAAGGCTTTCACCAACTGCGCACGCATCGACACCAGACCAGCCAGACTCTCATCCAGTTTGTCAATCGAGGTAATGTGCTGTTTTAGTAGTACGACCTGACGGCCGAACTCGCTCGGTGTAACATTTTCTGGGAGTAGATCCGTCAGAACAGGAGGAAGAGTAAGCTGATCATGTTTGATAGCCTTCACAATATCTTTCAACGCATCAGTTATCCGTATAGCTGCGTCATATCGCTGTAATTCTAGCTCCCACATCTGCTTATGAGGGATACGATGGACAAACATAAGCATCCGCTGCTGTAACTCTTTCTGCGGCAGGAGATTTCTTTCAAGCTCTTGATTGAAAATATAATTTTCGTAGTTTTCAAAATTCTTAATAAATCTCGCTATACGGAATAACTCGCCATCCGTTGATAGCCATTGCTCAAACTGTTGAACTTCACACTCTAAATCTTCCCGATCCCATGGCTGATCGGTAACATTGATTAATCGTTTATAATTAACAGGCTCGCCATCAGGTAACAGTTGCTGTTTAGCCGTTTCCCATTTGGCTTGTAGTGCTTTAACCTCCTGCTTTTTTTGCGTGCCACACAATTTACCGATTTTGCCAAATGAAAGGTTGATATTATTGATTTTCTCTTGGATATCCCCTATTTCAAACAGGTGAGCGATCTGTAGCTGCCGATCTTTCTCTTTCTGTTTCAGTAACCGAGTATTTTCTTCCTGCTCCACATAATGAAACAATTCAAAGTCTCGCTTATACTCCGCCCCTTGTAACTCAGAAAGATACCCCTCCTCATCGGAAACCGGTACATTACGCTCAGCTTCCAGAGCCGTTAATTCATATAACGGTAACTTTAATTCCTTCAGTCCCTTATGCTTATCCAATTCAGTCTTACAAGCCGCCCGTTCAAAGAACTTGGTTTGTTCGTTTATTACCACTTCGGCACGTATGGACAACCAAGATCCCACTTTTGCTTTATTAAATAGCCATGGGCATCCTAGCTTCTGGCTGCGCCCATCCACCGTAAGATCTTCTAGCTCGACGTAACGGCGAATAGTTCCAGTAAATAGCAACTCTAAAGCATCAAAAAACGATGACTTGCCAAAGCCATTGGGACCATCGAGAACAATAAGACGATCGTTGTCAATGACTATTTCACGATGTTCAAAAAGTTTGAAGTTCTGAATTATCAGACGTTTAACAGTCAAGTTCATAGCCATCCCTGCCTAATTCTGCAGTCATAAGTGCCAGTAAATTTTCTGGGGCTATTTCATGTAAGGTATTTCGTTCAGTAATAGCCGAGAGAGCCAATTCAGTCGCTCTCAAAATCTCAGCATTGGGCGATTTCAAGACTTTTCCCTGAATATTCTGTTCAAGGTTGGTTAGATCCGCTTTACTTGAGCCTTGAATCGTAAGAGCTGATACCTTTATCGCCAACCTGTACAGCAAACTTTGCCAGCCTCCCTGATTGTACTGTGCTTTGTATGCGGTAAATGTCTGAGTATCAGTCAGAACATTGCGAAACACTGACTCCAGCCCATTCTGTTCAACTATCAGTAGTAAAGCTTCCAGTTCATCAAACGTATAAGGCAAAACATGCTTTTTAAAAAAGTAACTATCCTCTTCTGCGTGATGCACCATTTTGCTGGTTTTCTCATTCAAACTTTCGGTTTGCCATGCAATCAACAAGTTAATATTTTTCTCAAGTGCAGGGTCTACCGTCGCTTTCTTGCATTCGCTCAACCAATTTCCCTGAAGCTCAGGAGAAAGCTCAGGCTCACCATGAATCACCAGCCAGTAACCCGTTTTATCCGGCTCGCTATATTCATACAACTCCAATTCAGGCAAATCTTTTCGCTCCATCCCCTGCAATTCGAACAACTTTTCAATTAACTTCTGCATCTTTTAAGCTCTCAGGTACATTATTCAAAGAAACTAGCCCCACCTGTTGAAAACTGCCGATACTAGTTCCTATAAACGTTTCTTCTGCCGTGGCATCCATACCAATTTCTTCTTCCGTGGCATCCACACCAATTTTCACATAAGTAATAGATGGCCTATCTATTGCGCTGTTAATCAAAGCCCCACACTCAAATAAGCATTCAACATCTTCCTCAAGTGCCTGTTGCAAAATATCATGGCAGACCACGTCTTGATTTTCTGCTGCAGTATGAATCCCTGTTGGATAATAGAATCGACCGTCAACTTGCCATGCGAAATGAACCCTTTCACTCTCTGGTCTCTGTGCCTTAACCAACTTATGGAAAATCGTAAACAGCCCCTGCCTCATAGAATCACGGTCAAGCGTTTGGTCCTTAAACTCACTTAGTGTGGTAAATCGCCCTTTTCTATGTGGCATCGTTGCGCGAAGAAAAGCCTTCATACCTTGGCTATCCAAGTCTGTGATTGCTGCTATGCAGTCATCTAACTTGTCGTATGCTGCTTGTTTTATCGTATCGTGCTGCTCGCAGAATTCTTGATAGTAAGCTCCAATATCAATCTGCAACCGGCTAAGGAAATACTCTTCATTGTTAAATTTCTCATAATCGTCAGCTTCCAGAATTTCATAGATATCCGAAAACTCGATAAACTCATTAGCTGCAATTGCTGTCTGGTTCCGATTTGATTGGTGTATTTGGTGATGTACCATGACAACCTTGGTGTTAACTATCGCTTCGAGAGTTTCTCGGATTGAAGTGCAAAGGTTTACTTTCCAATGAGGCAAACAATCTACAACTGATATCATTTCCCTGATCTGAGTTTCAATATATCTATCAACCTCATCCAGAGGACAATAAAGCTTGGTATGTTCCTCATCTGCACCTGGTTGTAATGGGTAGCGGTACAACTCTACAGGTTGGTATTCCTGTTCGAATGATTCTGGTAGATCCCTTATTTCACGAGCAACATGAAAATATGCCGTTTGGATGCCCCGTTCTGTGGCATTTTCCTTTTGGCTATTAATACCTTCGCGATAGCCAGAGAACAACGGAGCCTTGTACGCTTTGACTTGGTGCAATGATAGGCACAGGTTTGCTCGGAAAATCGCAAAATCATCCTGACTTTCCAACTGCAATTTAAGAGCGCGACTAGCCTCATAGTCTTGAGTGATTAAACGAAGACAATGGTAGAGTGCAAGCTTTCCCTGATAAACAAACCCACTCCATGTTGAAATCGCTGTATGAGGGTTGTTCTGGTGATTTTGAGTCATATAATTTCCTGTCACCTGAAATCTGGGTCACCCACAAAGAACTCACGAAATTTCGTAACGCTTTAGGAAAGTAACTAACCATCAAGTAACTAATATAATTAATAAAATATACTGCTAAGCATATAATAGCGGACTTAAATTGGGCCAAAGCGGCAGACGGTTCGGTGAAGCAATGAGCAGACACCAAGTTTGGATATGGCTTGAATAGCAGGCTTTTTCCATAGAAAAGGTAATCTATTTAAAGCTGAGCGTTAACATGAAATGGGGCAAAAGACACTTACGCTACCGCCATTCGATTCTCGGCATGAAACACGCCACCACTGTCTAAGTTATCCGGCGGAAATGTACCACGAAGTGCATAAAGCAAGACTTGATTTTGATCTCATTGCAGAGTGAGTGACGAATGATTAGACAGAAGTGGAAGCAGGATTTATTTAATGAATGGATAGCACCTGAAAAATATCTCCCCATGAATATATCCCTCAATTGGAAACTATTGAAAAATTGGGTCACACACTTTTGGGAAAAGCCAATTAACGTTCTCCACCAAACACCACTCTCCGTAGCAATACCCCCCCCCTCTAACTCCCCACTTGAAAAGTGGGGAGGATCAAAATCAAAAGCGGCTCGATCTAGGGTTCTGTATTGTTATCTGCATTGAGGCAAATTCCAGTTACAAAAAAGCCCGCTCGCTCCTGTTAGTTAGAGCTCGCGGGCTTAATCTCATTTGGTGGAGCCAAGAAAAATGAAAGCGGGATTTACTCGGTCGCTCCGTTCCCTTGCCCTTCGGGCCGTTGCCTTTTTCGACTGCGTCGGGGCAACCTTGTCTCGCTTGGCTGAACCCCAGCTGCGCTATAAACGCACGCCAGTTTTCTATCTTAGCTGCTAATTTAAAAGCGCTTATTCAAGGGTTAACGAAAGCTTGGGATAATCGCCGGTATCCCTGGAAGTAGACCAACCAATGCCATCACACTACTTAGCACGATAAACATAATGCCAGGCAACACCCAACGGCTCATTTTACTCAGCTCACTACTGCGTTCTTTACAACCGACTAAGCCTAAGTTGTCCAACAGCATGGTGAGAGCCCAACCAAATGCAGGGTTAACGAGCGCTGAAGAAAATACAACAATCGCTGCCGACTGCGTGGTTTTACCTTCACGTGTCATTTCCATTCCAGCTTCTAGCAATGGCACAAATACCCCAACAATGAGCGCGACACAAAGCACAGGTTGCCAGATAGCTAAATCCATCGGGTAACCCCAAATCGCGGCGATGATACAGAACAGCGCCGTGAGCAACGCGCCAGCAGGAATAGGCCGTTTAGCAATCGCTGCCGGTACGATATAAGTCCCCCATGAAGACGTAAAGTTCGTACCGCCAAGCAGAGAGCCGAACGTTTGACGAATGGAAGCTGTGGTCATGGTGTCGTCGATGTTCATGTGTACTTTTTCGGTACGTTCTGGATAGCTGATTTTCTGAAAGACTTGATGCCCTAAGAAATCTGGCGACCACATCGCCACCGCTAGAATCGCAAACGGTAATACCACCATGAAATGTTCAAGCGTCGGTAGGCCTAGCATCCAGCCTGTGTCTTCTCCCCACCAATACATTGGGTTCATGTTGGGTAAACCCGGCTCGGTTTGGAAAGAAAACGGCGCCCCCATGGCGAACGCTAACGTACCGCCCAGCAAGCAACTAAGAGGCACGGCTAGCCAGCGTTTACGGAAATGTTCCAATAACGCATACAGAATAATGGTGCAAAAGATCACGACAAAAGCGATGTGGCTCATTCCGATGCCCTCAGCCCAAGCGAACAGCTTTTTCACTTGAGAAGCGGTTCCAACAAAGCCAAGGTAGAGCAGTAAACCGCCACACACGCCTTTACTGGTGAGGTTTGCCAACATGCTGCCACCTTTACTGATGGCTAAGAGTAAGCCAAAAGCACCAATCAGCAAGCCAAACGCCATTGGATGCCCGCCTGCTGCGACGACGATAGGTATTAAAGGAATGAGTGGGCCGTGTGTACCCGCGAGGTTGGCGGTCGGCAAGAGAAAGCCGGAGAAAAGAATGATGAAAACAGAGGCGATGAGTAGTTCATAACGCACATTTTCTAAAATAAAGCCTTCATTCAGCCCTAGCGCCCCGGCAAACGTTGCTGCAATGGCGCCCACCATAACGACCTTACCAATGGTCGCGGCCATCGCTGGAATGGTGTCTTCTACCTCGAATCGATAATCTTTAAACGGCAAATTAGGACGCCAGCGTTTAGGCGCCATGATTTGTAATTCATGTTCTAGATACTGTTCGCGGGAATCAAATTCCGATCTTGGTTTATGTTGTTGTTCATAAGTGAGTGCATCCTCATTGGCTTGAGGCGTATTTGTTCGTATATCTGCGGACTCTAACGTAGTGCTCATTATGATTCCTTTCATTCACACTCTAAGGTGTGTTTTTCCAACCAGCGTTATTGACTCACCAAACGAAGATTAAGCGAGCCGTTGTCTATATCTTTTCTGCCATAAGAACTCGATGACTGATTTTTATGAACCTTTGGAATGTAGTTGCTAGTACCTTATACCAAACGAAAAAACACGAATAGTCTCAGACAGTTAGACATTGGTCGTAAGGTACGACTAATGTCTAACTGTCTGCATTGAGGCAGATTCCAGACACAAAAAAGCCCGCTCGCTCCTGTTAGTAAGAGCTCGCGGGCTTAATCTCATTTGGTAGCGCCAAGAGAAAAACAAAAAGCGAATTTACTCGGTCACTTCGCTCGGCTGAACCCTAGGTGCGCTATAAACGCACGCAGGTTTTCAAGACCGGGGTTTTCTTAGAGTGACTGTCCTTTGTTCCTTTTCATAAACGGGTATACCGTGTTTACTGCCGTATGGGACTCAATCTAAAACGGCGTCAAAAACGCGTACTACCGCCACGAATTGCTATGCCGTTGGATGTGGTGGATACACCAAACCACCAATGGGCACTCGACTTTGTCCATGACTCTCTGTATTGCGGTAAACGCTTTCGGACGCTCAAATGGTTTAAAAATACTAAGAATCGAGTTTCAGCGTTTTTTAAAAAGCTATATTCCCCACTAAACCCTATACATTTTTCAGTGTTCATATTGCTAATATATGAACTTTAAAAATTAAAAACATCTCATACGTTAAAATTAGCTGTGCAATACTGCCTAACATACCCTCACCCGGTATTATAAATTAGAAAAATTTTAATAAAATCCATTTTCAAAATCATCTCCCCCACAAATAGAAAAAGATCCGATATTATTTATATAAACGTTACTAACCAGAAAACTGGGGAAGACTCCCTGACATAAGGATGTTAAGGAGGACCAAAAATTGGGGCAAAGAATGACGTCATTTAAAACTATTTTCGGTATAGATTTGAGGTCGCTGGCGCTATTCCGTATCGGTCTAGCAATATTAATTATGGTGGACCTCATCAGTAGGGCGCGCGATCTTGAAGCTTTTTACACAGACGAAGGCGTGCTAACCCGCTCCGCGTCGATGGGATATGCTTCAGATTTTCGCTGGTCCATTTATTGGGCAAGTGGTAGTGAGTGGTTCGTCGTTTTGCTATTTATAGTCGCCTTTTTGGTGGCGTTTCTCTTGCTCATTGGCTTTAGGTCTCGGTTGATGGCTTTCATCAGCTGGATATTTTTGCTTTCCATTATGAATCGGAATGCTGTCCTAGGAGCAGGGGGGGACTCCCTACTTACCGTAATGTGTTTTTGGGCCATTTTACTGCCAATAGGAGCCAGATTCTCTATCGATTCAGCCCTAAATCGACGATATCAAACTGAACCGAACGCTGAACCCACAAGCCATAATTACTTCTCTGTAGTGTCAGTAGGCGCACTGCTTCAGGTCATGTACCTCTATTTCTTCACTTCGATTTTGAAAACGGGTGATGAATGGCGTGTTACCATGGATGCAGCTTACTATGCTGTTCATCTCGATCAAATGGCGACTATCTTCGGTATTTGGATAAGAGATTTCCCTGCGCTACTGACCTTTGGCACTTACTTCGTTTGGTACTTAGAAATTGTGGCCATATTCCTAGTATTCTCACCGGTTTACCATGTTCCCCTTCGTCTTTTCATCTTGGCGTTGCTGGTCGCAATGCACACGACTTTCTTTCTCGCACTGCATATCGTTCTATTCCCTTTTATCGACTTCATGTCGCTCAGCTTATTGATTCCTGGGATATGCTGGTCTTGGGTGGCGAGAATTAATGATCGCGCTAAACGGAAAGACGTAACCATCTTCTTCGATGAGGACTGCGGCTTTTGCAAAAAAACATGTCTTATCCTGAGAAGTTTCCTACTGCCAGAAAGCGTCAAAATACTGCCGGCCCAGAAAAACCCTGATATTTATCCGATTATGGAACGTGAAAACAGCTGGGTGTTGCGCGACCATAAAGGCGGCCTGCATACCCATTGGAATGCCGTACAATACCTCTTCCGGATCTCTATACTTTTCCGTCCAATCGGAACTGTAATGGGTTTGAAACCCGTCCTTAAAGCAGGCAACAGACTCTACGGCTGGATAGCAAACAACCGAGCGACAATGGGTCAAATAACGGAACGCTTCCTTCCATACAGAGAGGTCAAAGAGCAGGCTACCTGGTTTGAAAATGGCCTTGGCCTGAGTACGCTTTATATCGTCACCTATTACAATATTGCAGGCATCCCTCAATGGAATATCAAGTACCCTAAGCATGTGTCAGCGATAGCTCAAACACTTCGCCTTGATCAACGCTGGGATATGTTTGCTCCCTACCCTTTTAAGTTTTCACAGATGCCAGTCATTGAAGGGAAAACGCGCGGTGGTGAGATTGTAGATGTGTACCGTATGACTTTTGATAAGCCGATACGCACGTATCCAAAACTCTTATCTGCGGATTTCAAAAATTATCGTTGGCGTAAATACTTAGGAAGAATCTCCTCAACAAAAAACACCAAAGTTCTATCAGGATATGGCAACTACCTATGTCGACAATGGAATAAAGACCCTGATGTCGCCAAAGATAAACAGTTAGCTATTTTTTCAATAAAATTCAATCGCTTAAGAAACATGCCAAACTACCAAGAACCTGTTCCATCAACGATTTCAGTATGGACGCACTGGTGTTTTAAAGAGTTTGCTATCAAATAAGCAATAAAATATAGGTTAGAGGGAGTAGCAAAAAGGCTCCCTCTGTTCCAATGCTATAAACATATACTTTTCAAAAACAATCCAAAGTGATGCTTTTCTGAACTACCGAACAGCAAAACACAAGCGTCTATTTACCCACCAAAAAAATAGTCCAGCCCAACCATAAGAGCATGGCTGTCGTATTTGTCTGTTTTATTGTCGCCAATATCATCGATAAACTGGTAGCCCACACTAAGGTTCATGTTAGGTTCAAGCTTATACTGCAGGCCAACATCAGTGAGAAGTGAAAACCCATTGGCGTTGAGATTGGTTCGACTAATTTGCTTTTTTTCCATATTCCAGTAAGCCCCCCCCAACTGCCCGTAAACAGTAAAGTCGTTATCTAGCACCCACCCATAGCGCAAAGCTGCTTTAGCAAGATTTGTATTCACTTTTACGCCAGTTGCTTTAGCATCCAACTCCCCGTGGAATTGATACCCTAGCTGCACGCTCCACTGTGGCCTAAACTGAACTCCCCCACTAAGTTCAAGAATACCACTCGTTGGGTCACTACTATTATATGCACCGTCATCAGCCACTTGATAACCGCCTTTAATACCAAAAAAATAATTAGGGTATTGTAATGTAGGCTGGCTCACTTTTTCTGCCAAAGACCCATGGGATAGAAAATATAAACTTAGGGCAGAAAATGCCTTAATAGAACTCTTTATTTTAATATTCATTATTTATCACCTTAAAGAGATTTTAAAATAATAATGGAACACATTAATTATGCGCTACAAATATGAAAGGAGCCCTCATACCTCATCAATCAAATATGGACGAATTTAAAGACAAAGTAGAGGGCTCGCTTGTTCTATAATTTGACTAATTTAATGTTTAATAGAGATAGACTTCTCCAGATCTAAACCCTGTACTAGAAGAGCCTTCATCAGGAGCACCAACAATGACATTGTTATTATCTGACACATCAACCGAGTTACCGAAGTATTCATTCCAATCTGGCATTGGTGACTTCAAATAAGCGCCTTGCGACCATTCACTGCCATCAAAATTGAAGAGGTATGCTGCGCCCGACTGTGGTGCTGACACATTTGGCGTACTATTAATACCTACGCTACTGGAATCCTCACGCCAAGCACCAACAACGAGCGATGTTCCATTCGGTGACATTGCAACGCTATTACCAAACCACATGCCACTATGAACCGTCGATGCTTTGACGTAAGCCTGTTGAGACCAAGAGTCAACGTTGCGTTGGAACACATAGGCTGCACCGGTATCGCTGAGTGAATTGTTTGGTGTACTGTCAATGCCTGTTGTATTGGAATCTTCATACATAGCACCAACTGCCAACGTGTTTCCGTCAGAAGAAAGGCTCACTGACATACCAAACTGATCACCACTACCGGTATTGGAAGCCTTCACATAAGCCTGTTGCGCCCAACTGCCATTACTATTTTCAAATACATAGGTTGCACCAGCATTCGTCGCGGCATCATTTGGCGTTGTGTTGATACCCGTTGAACTGGAACTTTCTCCAATCGCACCAACGGCAAGCGTATTGCCTTCTCCGGACATCGTAACCGATTCCCCAAATTTATCTGAGCTTCCTGGATTAGAGGCTTTGATATATAGCTCCTGATTCCATGCTACACCGTCATAGCTGAATAGATATGCGGCGCCAGCCCAGCTGCTTAGCGAGTTGTTTGAAGTACTGTTGATTCCAGTAGTGCTTGAGTCTTCTCCCGGCGCGCCGACAAGAACCTTATTCCCATCCGATGACAACGCAACACTTCGGCCAAACCTATCATCAGAACCGGCATTGTCGGCTTTCAAGTAACGCTGAAATACCCAGGCGTCATTTTCAAAACGGTACACATAGGCCGCTCCCGCAGCACTCGAATCGTTGTTGTATGCACTCACATTACTTCCGTCTTCCTGGGGTGCACCAACGACCAAGGTGTTACCGTCTTCAGATAATGCCACTGCCCAACCATAAAAATCATTTGAGTCGATATTAGGCGATGTCAGTAGTTCCTCTTGTTGCCATAAGCCATCTGTAAAGCGGAAGATATAAGTAGCACCTCGTGCGGTATTTTTGTAAGGCGCGCCTGCGGCAAACACTGCACCGTCGCGTGAAATTGATACCGAGTAGCCAAACCTCGCAGATTGACTAGGATCTGAAGCTTTAATGCTGGCGATTAAATCATTTGCATCGGTTGAAGACAGAGAGAGTAAGTTAGATGACGCAGACCCTACGCTGTTTGTTGAAATAATAAAGAACTCTGAAGACAACGCAGACAGAGCCCCCGTCATACCAACTGTTAGCTCCAGCGCCCCATCCGTTGTACCTAATGGTTCGCAGTCGTTATCAAAGTCTTCATTTTGACGGCAAACAGTGTATCCCGTGGCCAGCTCAGACTTTTCCCATTCCAGCGAAACAGGGAAAGTAAGCGTCTCGGGCGAACCTGATCCCACAGTCAGAAGGTTAAAAGACTCTGGGGGTTGAGGGTTAAGATATTGGTCAATAGCGGCCTGAGACCCACCGATAGTAATAACAATATCTGTCGTCGTTACACCATCAGACGCCGTCACTTCAATGACATCCTGCACAACAGTGTCTTCAGTGAAATCAGCCACCGCTGTATCATTCACCGTATATGTCCAAGTACCGTTGACAATCACCAAAGAACCGAAGTTGCCCTCATATGGCCCTGTGCCATCAAACGTTACCGTGGAGTTATCTGAGTCAACGTCTGTCACGCCAATACTGCCTGAGGCATCAAAGGAGGTCATCGTAGCGCCCAGCTGTGTATAGGTGAGTGTCGGGGTTTCCGACGAGCCAGATACCGTAGATGCGGAAGTACCTTTAACAAGAGAACCCGACACTGGCACTAAAAATGCCGCGTATTCATTCGAGTCACTCCAAACATAGGGGGTTCTTCCGTTACCGTCCAAATCTACATAAATTTGTGCAGCAGTCACGACTCGACCCGAGAAGCTGAACTTCGCTGTATTCATGATCATGTAGGAATAGGTTTTGCCATCAATGATAACTCGCTGAGTATCATCACCCTCATATGTGTAATAGTCTGGAGCTACTATGCCACCGCGATTGGCGGTTGAATCATTATCGATAAACTGTAGGGTTGTTCCATCGGTGAGGATATTAATGCCATTAAAGCCACTACCAGTAATCGAATAGTCATCACCTCTTCTCCATCCTCTCACCTCATAGAGATC
>NZ_FOWR01000085.1 GCF_900115495.1 Enterovibrio norvegicus DSM 15893
TCGGCACGGTTCCAACGGCCAAATGTCACCTGTAGAGTATGAAAAGCAGTACGAAGAAAGGCTCAAAGGTGTCTACTGAGTCGGTGGCTATTCAGTATGTCTTGTCGTCATCTAGCTTCTAAAGTTCCTTCCTCGCTTCCCGTTTTCTGAACTCTATGGCTACAACTTCTTTACTTGCTTCTAAACTCTCAGCATTAGTTTGTAGATCGGAATTTTATCTATGTCATCGAATCGCTCTAAACGTTTAAGAAAGAAGCTCTATCTCGATGAGTTTGCTGTGTTTGGCTTTGTCATCTCATTAAAACTCAATACGGATAGCGATGGAGCGCTAGAAGAGTTTATCGAGTCACTTGCGGAATTTGCAGAGTCTCGCCATTTGTTAGTCGGAGGTGGAGGCATAAATCGCATAGAGCTTGTTTTGGGTTCATCGCTTCGTTTTGGGTCTGCGACAGATCAGGATAGGCTTGCAATCAAACAATGGGTTGAGTCCAGAGAAGAGGCAGATATCGTCGATATAGGCGCTTTGATAGATTTGCACCAGTTAACGTTAGATGATTAGGTCTAGCCCTTCTATGGCGTCTCTGGTTAGCGTGTTTCTCGTGATGGATTAATGCGTGTCATATGGTATGCATCAACATAGTTGCCATATCGAAATACATACCCGATAGTGGGTCCTTCTACTTCAAAGCCAAACTTTTTCATGGGCTTTACTCCAAATGGAGGTCTAGCGGTGTCTTGCTGGCCTTTCCTCCCACTTCTCTTGTGAGTTTAGGAACAAGATAGCCTGAAACTTCTTTGATAAGGCCCGCCATTAATGAGCGCGCTTCATCATCTGAAACGAGAAAATGCGCCGCCCCTTTCACCTTATCTAGAACGTGGAGGTAGTAAGGTAAAATCCCGCAGTCGAAAAGTGTATTGCTTAGGTTCTTGAGTGAATCTACAGAGTCATTCACGCCCTTCAAAAGCACACCCTGATTCAACAAGGTGACATTTGCTTGGCGTAATATCGCCATGGAATGACGCAACTCATCGTTGATTTCGTTGGCGTGATTGATGTGCGTAACAAGGATGACCTTCAAGCGTGTTTCTTTAAGCAATTGCGCCAGTGCCGGCGTAATCCTTGAAGGGATCACTACGGGCAGTCTTGTATGAATACGGAGTTTCCTAATGTGAGGAACTGCTTCAATCGCTTCGACTAACCATTTCAGTTCATGGTCTTTTGCCATCAGCGGATCGCCACCAGACAAGATCACTTCATCAACTTCTGGGTGATCCCGTAAGTAAGCGATCGTTTCTCGCCATGTGTCTTTGCTGCCTTTGTTGTCTTGATAAGGGAAGTGTCGGCGGAAGCAATATCGACAATTAATCGCACAACCACCCTTCACAATCATCAGAACACGGTTTTTGTATTTATGCAGCAAGCCGGGAACATCGTTATCTTGTTCTTCTAATGGATCGGTCGTGAAGCCTTCAGCCTCGTCAAACTCTTCAACTACTGGCAATACTTGGCGTAGAAGTGGGTCGTTAGGGTTCCCTTTTTCCATCCTCGCAATGAAACTTTGTGGCACACGTTGTGAGAATAAGGCGCGAGCGGAAAAGCCGGACATCCATGGCGTAGGCTCTATATCAAGCTGTTGCAGAAGAATTTGAGGATTTGAGACAGCATTTGCGATCTCTTTGATCCAGTTTTGCTCAACAGGCGATGCGTTTCGGGTTATTATGTCCGGCATTTATGACAACTTCGAAGATGTTAAGAGGATAGACATGGCGTCTTTTAGCACCAATGAATTCCGCGGTGGAATGAAAATTATGCTTGATAATGAACCTTGTGTCATTATCGAAAACGAGTTCGTTAAGCCTGGTAAAGGCCAAGCGTTCAACCGCGTAAAAATCCGCAAGCTGCTTTCTGGCAAAGTGCTAGAGAAGACATTCAAGTCAGGCGACTCAGTTGAAGCTGCTGACGTAATGGATCATGAACTAGATTACCTCTACACAGACGGTGAATTCTGGCACTTCATGAACGCAGAATCTTTCGAGCAAATCGCAGCTGATGAAAAAGCGGTTGGCGATAACATCAAATGGCTGAAAGAAAATGACCGTTGTACGCTGACACTTTGGAACGGTAACCCAATTGCCGTTACTCCGCCAAACTTTGTTGAAATTGAAGTGACTGAGACTGATCCTGGTCTAAAAGGTGATACTGCTGGTACTGGCGGTAAGCCTGCAACATTGGTTACGGGCGCAGTTGTTCGTGTTCCTTTGTTCATTCAAATTGGTGAAGTGATCAAAGTGGATACTCGCTCTGGCGAATACGTGAGCCGCGTTAAGTAATCACGAACTATCTGCTTTGCAGTAAAAAGGTCGCTTAGGCGGCCTTTTTTGTTGCTTTTGTCCCGTCCTAAATAAGGTTGACACTTTTCCAACCCGAAATTGGAGAGTGTTATGAAATCAACAACCAAGCGCACCCAACGAGATTATTCCCT
>NZ_FOWR01000018.1 GCF_900115495.1 Enterovibrio norvegicus DSM 15893
ATTCAATTATCCTGATGATATTCGCAAAGCGATATACACCACCAATGCGATTGAATCGCTCAACAGCGTTATCCGTAGGGCTATCAAAAAGCGAAAAGTATTCCCAAGTGATGATGCGGCAAGGAAGATGGTGTACCTGGCCATCAAGGACGCCAGCAAGAAATGGACGATGCCGATTCGAAACTGGCGTCAGGCGATGAGTCGATTTATTATCGAGTTCGGGGAGCGCCTCGAAAAGCATATTAACTAAATGGCAGTTACACAGAATCTGTTACAGGCTCGTTACGAACAATAACCGTCAAGTTCTTATTTTCAGCTCTTGCTCTAATCTGCTCTTTCTCGACACTCGAAACTCGCCATCTGGCGCTTCCCGCTCTCCCGCTCTTCACCCTAATCCGCTAACGCCGTCGTAATCACGATCTTACTTTCCAGCGTCTTATGCACCGGACACTTATCCGCAATTTCCAGCAAGCGCTGACGTTGTTCTTCCGTCAAATCGCCCACCAGCTCGATGTTGCGCGACAGCACTTCGACTTTCGAATCCTCTTCATCGCAGTGCTCACAATCCGCGCCGTGTTGGCGGCTGTGGGACAGCGTGACTTTCACATCGTCCAATGGGAGTTTCTTGCGATTGGCATACATGCGAATGGTCATGGAGGTACACGCACCGAGTCCTGCCAGCACATGCTCGTAAGGATCGGGGCCAAGGTTATCACCGCCAAAATCAACGGGTTCATCCATAAACCATTGGTGATGGTCAGTCTGAATGGTGCGCGTAAAGGCTTTGTTGTGTTCACTCACCAGCACTTCGCCGCGTGTGACGCCAGCATCTGCTTCTTTGATGGGCGAGGCTTTATCGATGTAGCGTTGCGACCACGCTGCAATGAGCTCAGCCACGTATTGCGCATCATCCTTGTTCGAGAGCAGGTGATCGGCAGTGTCCAAGGTAACAAAGCTTTTCGGGTGTTTGGCACGGGTATAAATCTTTTCTGCCTCTTTGATAAGCACGATGCTGTCTATGGGCGAATGCATCACCAGCAGAGGAACACGCAGGTTTTCGATGTCATCGTTCTCGGCGCGAATGTCATCAAGGAATTGTTTTTTGATGGTAAACGGACGACCTGCAAGGCTCACTTCCGCCTGCCCTTCTGCATCAATGTTCTCAACGTGTGCCGCGAATTGCTTCGACACGTGTTCTGCATCCGCAGGCGCGCCCACTGTGGCTACCGCTGACACTTCAGGAATACGATGCGCCGCTGACAATACCGCGCGACCACCCAGGCTGTGTCCGATCAGAAGCAGCGGCGCTTCATAGTTGTCGCGCAAAAAATCTGCCGCCGCCACAAGGTCGTCAACATTCGATGAAAAATTGGTGTTTTCAAAATCACCGTCACTGCCACCAAGGCCAGTGAAATCAAATCGAAAGACAGCAAAACCAATGTTCACCAAAGCGCGTGAAATGCGAGATGCCGCCGCCACATCTTTGCCACAGGTAAAGCAGTGGGCGAATAGCGCATACCCGCGCACGTTTTGATCTGGGGTTTCTAGCAAGCCAGCAAGCTCTAACCCGCCGCTTGTGAAGGTCACTTTATTGCGTTTTCCAGCCATTCTTCTCTCCTGATTAGCAAGCGCCCGTCAAAGACACCTTCTCTGCTTGTTAGACATCGCCTTGCGGGCTGGATTGTTGCAAACCCTGCGAGGCGTACTGTCAGAGTACTTGGATACTAAAAAGACCGGTGAACGAAAAAAGTATGACAACACATCTAAAACTTACTTATGAGAAAGTAAGTCACTGAATTTATTATTTAAAAATCAATGTCGGCGTGAAAAATTGAGCTACTGAAGCACTTCTTTGATTCGATGATACGTCATGCCGATGGCGAGCAGCGGTGAACGAAGCAGTGGGCCACCCGGAAATGTCATGTGTTTCACGCGCGCAAACACATCAAAGCGTTCCGCAGTGCCCGATATGGCTTCTGCAATCACTTTTCCCGCCATGTGTGTCGCGTTCACGCCATGCCCAGAGTAAGCCTGCGCGTAAAAGATATTGGGGGAATCTGGCAGGGTACCGATTTGAGGCAATCTATTTGCGCCGATACCGATCATTCCGCCCCACTCAAAGTCGATGTTAATGCCTTTTAGTGCAGGGAAGACGCGCTCTAAATTCGGCAACAATGCGCCAGTGATGTCTTTCGGGTCTTTGCCGGAATAGGTGCATAACCCGCCAAATAAGAGGCGATTATCGCCCGAGAGGTGGTAGTAATCCAACGCAATGCTTAAATCCGCAAACGCCATATTTTGAGGAATGGTCTGGCGAACTTGTTCGTCGGTTAAAGGCTCTGTGGCAATGATATAGCTTCCCGCAGGCAACACCTTCCCACCAATATAGGGCTCAAGTTTATGGCCAATATACGCATTGCCCGCCAGTAATAGATACCGGCAGGTCACTTGCCCTTTTTCGGTTTTCACCACAGGCTTGTCACCTTTCGTGATGCTCACGGCGCCGCTGTCTTCAAAGATTTGCACGCCCAATGACGCTGCGGCGACCGCTTCGCCCGCCACTAAGTTGAGTGGGTGTAAGTGACCACTTCCCATGTCGAGCATGCCGCCCGTATAGCGATCTGATCCAATCACATCTGCTAGGTCTGCTTTGCTCAACATTTTAATGTCATGGGGATAGCCCGATGCCGTTAACGCATCGAAGTCTTCTTGCAGCTCTTTGATGTGTGCCGGCTTTAACGCAAGATCGCAATAGCCCATCGCCAGATCGCAGTCGATATTGAATTCACCCGCACGATCTTTGACGATCTGCACCGCTTCCACGCCCATTTGGTTGATGGCGTCTACGCCTTCGCGACCAATTTGGTTGGTGAACTGCTCGATGCCGTGGCCGATGCCACGAATCAACTCCCCGCCATTTCGACCCGATGCGCCCCAGCCCACCTTGTTCGATTCAAGTAACACCACGGAATAGCCACGCTGCGCCAATTCAATCGCGCTGTTCACGCCACTGAACCCGCCGCCCACGATGCACACATCGGCAGAAATGGATTCTGATAATTGCGGATAACGTTGCGGGTATTTTGCTGTCGCTGCGTAGTAAGACGACGTGTGCGGCAGGTTTGTTGTCGCGGTGCGCATGGCGGCATCCTCAATGTAAAATATAATTAACAAAGACTAACGCATTCATTGGTTTTCGTTGTCGCGTTTGGTCTCAATTCTTATTGGTTGCTCACAAAACACTTGATTACCCACCGTGAGTCAGTAGGATCTCATGTTCAAAATCTATTACAGTTATCTGTGAGTATCTCGGGATTCGGGCGTGCTCGACCACTTTTAAGAACAAAAAAGGAGACGCTGACATTGGATATCGGTGCCAACCTTAAAGCAATAAGAAAGAGCCGTGGCTTGTCCCAACGCGAACTCGCAAAACGCGCGGGCGTCACCAACAGCACCATCTCTATGATTGAGAAAAACAGCGTCAGCCCTTCAGTAAGCTCCCTCAAAAAGGTGCTCTCCGGCATTCCTATGTCACTGGTGGAATTCTTTTCTGCCGATATCGCGGAGGCAGACACCGCGCCCGTTGTTTATCGCCAAGAAGACCTTCTTGAAATCGGCTCTGACGACGTTTCCATGAAAGTTGTGGGTAAAGCCTTTCCCAACCGCGCCTTGTCCGTACTATCCGAAATCTATCCGCCCAACACCAACTCAGGTGATGACATGCTTCAGCATGACGGTGAAGAATCTGGCATTGTGATCGAAGGTCGCCTTGAACTGACAGTCGGTGATGACGTTTTTGTGCTTGAAGCCGGCGATAGCTATTACTTCGACAGTAACCGACCGCACCGTTTCGCCAATCCTTTTGAGGAAACCTGTCGCATTTTCAGCGCGACAACCCCTGCAAACTTCTGATGGCTTTTGCCGTCAATTACGCCGCATTCAAATCGCTGAATGCATCGCCTCCAGCCGCTTAGTTGTGGAGGCGATGAGTAAAACAATGCACAACACTTGGCTTCAAATACCAAACTTATCCCGCACTGTGTAATACCACGCCCCTAACATCGAAAACGGTACGCGCAGCATGTGCCCACCGGGGAACGGCAAGTGTGGTAAAGACGCAAAGGCATCAAAACGCTCGGCTTGCCCTTTCAGTACTTCCGACATCAGCCGTCCCGCAAGGTGCGTGTAGGTGACGCCATGACCACTGCAACCTTGGGAATAGTAGATATTGTTGCCAATGCGCCCGACTTGCGGCAAGCGAGATAAGGTCATTAAGAAGTTGCCCGTCCAGCTATAGTCGATTTTCACGTTTTCCAGCTGGGGGAAGGTCTTGAGCATTTTGGGGCGAATGATGGCGTTAATGTCTGAAGGGTCACGCGCGCCATACACCACGCCGCCACCATAAATCAGGCGTTTGTCGCCGGATAAACGGTAATAATCGAGTAAGTAATTACAATCTTCTACGCAATAATCTTGCGGTAAAATGGCTGAAGCTTGTTCGTCTGACAACGGCTCTGTTGCAATCACTTGTGTACCGCAAGGCATGGACTTGGCTTTCAGCTCAGGCACAAGCCCACCAAGGTACGCATTCCCCGCCACGATCAGAAACGAGGCTGTCACTGACCCTTTTTCGGTGAATACTTTGACCGGTTCGCCGCGTTCAACGCGCACAACCGCCGAGTCTTCGTAGATTTTACCGCCAAGGCTTTCAACGGCTGCCGCTTCCCCTAAGGCGAGGTTTAACGGATGAATATGACCGCCACTTTTGTCGAGTAAGCCACCCACGTACTGGTCGGTATCCACCACATTGCGCATGTCAGATTGAGAGAGCATTTCAAGTTGGTCGTTTCCATAACGCTCCCACAATGCTTTTTGGTGCTGAATCTCTTTAAGCTGTTTGTCGTTTAGTGCGGCAAAAACGCCACCGTCTTTGAGGTCACAGCGGATGCCGTATTTTTCAACGCGCTCACGGATAATACGCCCGCCCTCAAAGGCCATGTCACCAAACAGGGCCGCATCTTTTTTGCCGACGGTTTTCTCAATGACATCAATGTCGCGGCTGTAGCTGTTAACGATCTGTCCGCCATTTCGACCTGACGCCCCCCACCCCACGCGCGCGGCTTCAAGCACGGTGACACGAAAGCCCGCCTCAAGCAGATGCAAAGCGGACGACAAGCCCGTGTAACCGGCGCCGATAATGCAGACATCCGTTTCGATGTCTGCGGTTAACGCATCGCGAACCGGAGAAGGGTTGGCAGACGCCGCGTAATACGAAGGCGCATGCTCTACGGCTGCATCAACGATCCCAGACGCCGCAGCGCCTGCATCGTGTTCACTCGAACGTGTTTGTTCCAGCATGATGTTATCTTCCCTACATGAAAAAACGCTTAACGGTTATTTACGGTTTCAGGTCTAACGTCTTTGGATCCTGGGTCCTGGGTCCTGGGTCCTGAAGCAAATTATCAGGTTCTGGTTATGACGCCGGCAGGTCTTCATTCATTCGTTTCATGTCTTCCAAGGATTTCCGTTCAGCGCGACGCGCCACGTACCAAGAAAGAAACGCGAACAAAGAAACGGCCAGAATAATCAGGGTCGCGAGTGCATTGATTTTCGGCGACACGCCTAGCCTGACAGACGAGAACACCACCATTGGCAAGGTCGTTGAACCGGGGCCAGAGACAAAGCTTGCGATCACCAAGTCATCAAGCGACAAGCTAAAACTCAGTAACCACCCCGCCACCAGCGCAGGCGCTATCATGGGCACAGTGATCACAAAGAAGACCTTCAGCGGCGTTGCACCTAAATCCATACCGGCTTCTTCAATAGAAAAATCGAGTTCCCGCAACCGCGATGACACCACCACAGCCACATAAGCCGCACAAAATGTAGAGTGTGCAATCCACACCGTCGTCATGCCGCGCTCGGCTGGCCAGCCGAACAGCTCGCCCATTTGCACGAACAAAAGCAACAGCGACAAACCGATGATCACATCTGGCATCACCAAAGGTGCGGTGATCATATTTGATAGGCTTAAACGTCCCCATGAGCGTCTAAATCGCGTCATGACGAACGCTGCCAATGTGCCAATGATGACCGCCATGGTTGAGCTATAAAACGCGATACGAAGGCTTGTCCAAACGGCTTGCAGAATCTGTTCATCTTTAAAAAGTTCTGCATACCACTTAGGTGAGAATCCCCCCCATACAGTCACAAGCTTTGACGCATTGAAAGAGTAAATCACCAAGATCAGCATGGGCAGATAGAGGAACACCAACCCGACCCAGAGCATCACGGTAGAAAATTGCCAACGTTTCATCGGTCAGCCTCCATGTCTTTGGATTGATAGTGATGGAATAAGGTGATCGGAATGATCAATAGCAGCAGCATCACAATTGCCAACGCCGATGCTACCGGCCAATCTCGGTTATTAAAGAATTCCTGCCACAGCACTTTCCCTATCATCAAGGTTTCAGGACCGCCTAGCAGTTCAGGGATCACGAATTCGCCCACAACGGGGATAAACACCAACATGGAACCCGCAATGATGCCGCCTTTCGACAGCGGTAAGGTCACGTTCCAGAAGGTATTGAAATTGCGAGAACCAAGATCAGACGCGGCTTCCAACAAGCTCCCATCCAGCTTCACCAAATTGGCGTACAGCGGCAGCACCATAAACGGCAGGTAGGTATACACAATGCCGATATACACCGCGACATTCGTGTTAAGGATCTGAATGGGATCTGTGATGACACCCAGCCAGATCAGCGAACTGTTGATGATGCCCGTGTTACTCAGCAGCCCCATCCATGCGTAAACACGGATCAGAAATGACGTCCATGAAGGCAACATGATCAGCAAGAGCAGCAAGGTTTGCATACGGGCAGGAGCACGGGCGATGGCATAAGCCATGGGATAGCCCAACAGCAAACAGCCTAACGTTGAGAAGAATGCAATTTTGAGGGAACTGAGGTATGCGAGGTAATACAAATCGTCATCAAGAATACGGATGTAGTTTTCAAGGTTGATGGCAATTTCGAGCACTTCATCGGCGTATTGTGCGATGGCTTCATAAGGCGGAATGGCAATGGCTGCGGTCGAGAAACTGATTTTCAACACGATGGCAAACGGCAGCGCAAAGAACAACAGCAGCCAAAAGAACGGGAAGCCCATGGTGAAATGACGGCCCTTCGGAAAAAGGACGCGTGATTTGTGTGGGGCTGCCGCTTTTGTGCCGTTTTGCATTGGGGAGGTTGAGTTTGTCATACGCGCAACACCACACCACTGGTGGCCTCCCAACTAATGAAGACTTCATCGTCCCATGTGGGTCTGTCTTGACGACGTGTCACATTGGCCATACTGCACATGACAATTTTATCGGTTGGCAGTTTCACGTAGTACACCGAGGTGCCGCCCAAATACGCGATATCGTGAACAATGCCTTTCGCCCAATTGTATTGCTCGTCAGGTTGGTCACGCCCGATTAAGGCTTTTTCTGGTCTCACCGCCAACCACACCTTTTTGTCCTCAAGGTTGGTAGCAACACCATAACCCACATACATTGGTTGCGGCGTTTCTTGTGAATCAATGATGCAATGGTCCGTTTCGTCGGTAACGATTTCCCCTTCGAACAAGTTCACTGAGCCAATAAACTCAGCAATCATTCGGCTGTTCGGGCTTTCGTAGATGTCTGTCGGCGTACCTGTTTGTGCTATCCACCCTTCATGCATGATGGATATACGTCCTGCCATGGTCATGGCTTCTTCTTGGTCATGTGTCACCATCACGCAGGTCACGCCAACACGTTCAAGAATCTCAACCACTTCTAACTGCATTTGTGTCCGCAGTTTTTTATCCAGTGCCCCCATTGGCTCATCAAGCAACAATAGCTTCGGCCGTTTAGCGAGTGAACGCGCCAACGCCACGCGCTGACGCTGACCACCTGACAGTTGATGCGGTTTCCGGTTGGCAAAGGCTTCCATCCGAACAAGACGAAGCATTTCTTCGACGTTAGCGTTGATCTCGTCTTTCTTCATCTTGTCTTGCTTCAAACCAAAGGCAATGTTCTGCGCGACGGTCATGTGCGGAAACAAGGCATAAGACTGAAACATCATGTTGATCGGTCGATCATAGGGAGGGATATCGGTGATGTCTTCGCCATCAAGAAAAATGCGCCCGCTCGACGGTTTTTCGAAGCCCGCCAGCATGCGTAGCAAGGTCGATTTCCCCGATCCAGATCCGCCAAGCAACGAGAATATCTCGCCTCGGTCAATGGTCAATGACACATCATCAACGGCACGTACATCGCCAAATAGCTTGCTGACGCGATCGATTTTCAACAGCGGCTCTTGTTTCGCCGCGCCCTGCTCCGCGCCGTCTTGTAAATTACTGGGTTGCGGATTATTGGTCGTCATGAGACCTCCTACTTACTGCTGCAATCGCCGTTATTGCTCTGGAAGGACAACCACCTAACATTCGACATGCCTGGGCAGCTCATTTCACTAAGTGGCTCTCCTTCGAGCGACACATCTGGTATGGAAACACGCCGCGCTAGGTCTACTGATAAGCGCGGCGTAAAGCCTGCGACAAGTGTCGCTATTGCCCCGTTTTCATGCGGGTCCAAATGCGCGTTCGCACGCGATTAATTTTCAGAGGGAGGACTTCAGAAATGAACAGACGATCCATCACTTCTGGCGTTGGGTAAATCGATGGGTTCTCCAAGATCTCTTTTTCAATCAGATCATTGGAGGCGGGGTTCGGGTTTGCATACACCACGTAATCGGTGATCGGAGCGATCACTTCAGGACGCAGCAAGTAGTTCATGAAAGCCAGTGCGTTTTTGGCATTCTTCGCATCGGCGGGGATTGCCATCATGTCGAACCAAAGCTGTGCACCTTCACTTGGAATGGCGTAATCGACGACTTGACCATTCCCTGCTTCATCCGCACGGTCAGCGGCTTGGAAAATATCGCCGGAGAAGCCATACGCTAAGCAGATATCACCATTCGCCAAGTCTGTGATGTAGCGAGAAGAGTGGAAATACGTAACATACGGGCGGATTTTAGCGAGCGCTTCGCCCACGGCTTTGTAATCTTTCTTGTTGGTTGAATTGGGATCTTTACCCAAATATTGCAGCACTTGTGGCATGACTTCGTCAGCTGAATCGACCACGGCAATCCCACAACTCTTCAACTTGGCGGCGTATTGCGGATCAAGCAGCAGATCAAGTTTGTTCTCAGGTAGCGGCCCACCCAACGCAGCTTTCACTTTCTCTACGTTGTAGCCAATACCATTGGTGCCCCAAAGGTAAGGGATTGAATACTGGTTGCCCGGATCGGCCATTTCGAGGCGTTTCATCATGGCGGGGTCAAGGTTGCCGCTGTTGGTCAGAAGCGCTTTATCCAGCTTTTGGAACGCACCTGCTTGGATTTGTTTGGCGAGGAAATTACTGGAAGGCACTACCAGGTCATAACCAGAGTTTCCTGACAGCAGTTTGGCTTCGAGTACGTCATTACTGTCGTACACGTCATAGGTCACTTTAATCCCTGTTTCTTTTTCAAAGTTCTCTATGGTGTCTTCGGCGATGTAATCGCTCCAGTTGTATATACGTAGGATTTCTTCCGCATGAACGCTGGTGGACATCATCAGTCCAGATGACGCCAACAGCCCCGCAAGGGCAGCTGCGGTGGTCTTATTTCGGATTGCCATTTTCATGTTCTCTCCTTTGGGTCCTTTCCGTATCGGAGATAGAGCGCGCTATCACATCCCTGTCTCCCAACCAGATCTATCCAATCTGGCGTGATGGTGTGCGCACACCGAAATATGCGCATGATATCGTGTCCTGTCGATGTCCCTTACATTAACGCTACACCGCGTCGAGGCGTTTGAGATGCTCGAAGGTGAGATCCAAGGCCAAGCTCGCTTTTTCAACAAGTTCATCCACTTCCGAATGTGAGATGACAAGCGGTGGGCTGATGATCATGGTATCGCCGCAAGCCCGCATAACAAGGCCGTTCTCGACACTCAGGTCGCGACAAATTTCACCAATACCGACAGATTCATCAAATCGTCCACGTGTTGCTTTGTCTTTCACCAATTCAATGGCCGCGACAAGTCCAACACCTCGTGCTTCTCCTACCAGAGGATGATCAGCCAGTGTTTGCCATTTGCGTTGCAAGTAGGGACCAATGTCTTCTTTGACATACTGGACCAAATTCTTCTCTTTCATCACGCGAAGATTTTCGAGCGCCACGGCCGCAGAAACGGGGTGCCCTGAATAGGTGTAACCGTGGTTGAAATCACCGCCCTTTTCTTCAAAGGTGTTCGCCACGCGGTCGCTCACAATCACGCCACCCATAGGAATGTATCCCGAGGTCATGCCTTTCGCGATGGGCATAAAGTCGGGATGGATACCGAAATGTTGGCTGCCGAACCATTCTCCCGTTCGGCCAAAGCCACAGATCACTTCGTCAGCGATCATCAAAATGTCGTATTTCTCGAGGATACGGCCGATTTCAGGCCAATAAGTAGAAGGGGGAATAATCACGCCACCCGCCCCTTGAAAGGGTTCAGCAATAAAGGCGGCAACCTTGTCTTCGCCGAGTTCAAGAATGGCTTTTTCGAGTTCTTGCGCGGCTTGAATACCAAACGCCTCTGGGGTGAGGTCCCCACCTTCCCCAAACCAATAAGGTTGAGGAATATGGTGAATGCCAGGAATCGGCAAGCCACCTTGCTTATGCATGGCTTTCATTCCACCAAGGCTTGCGCCCGCAACGGTCGATCCATGATAGCCATTGTGACGGCCGATAATGGTAAATTTTTCCGGTTGGCCTTTGAGTGTCCAGTAATGACGCACCATACGAAGTACAGTGTCATTTGATTCCGAACCAGAGCCTGTAAAGAACACCTGATTCATATGGTCCGGCGCGAGATCGGCAATCTCTTTGGCAAGCTCAACCACAGGAGGGTGAGCACATTGAAAGAAGCTGTTGTAGTAAGGCAGTTCCTGCATTTGACGTTGCGCAGCGTCGGCCAGACGTTTCTCGCCATAGCCAATATTGGCGCACCAAAGGCCTGCCATTCCATCCAGGATACGGTTACCGTCGCTGTCCCAAATATACACCCCTTCCGCACGCACAATCATTCTTGCGCCCTTCTCTCGCAGCGACTTGTGATCACTGAAAGGGTGAAGGTAATGTGCATTGTCTAATGCTTGTAAGGTTTGTGTATCTTGGTTTTGCACGGCGTGTGTCATGTGACCTCCACATCCATGTTGGTTTGTCTTCGGCAACCCGCATTTACGTCATGCAGGTCACCACCTTTTCTTCATTGTTCTTTTCTCGCTTGTTTCTTTCTATGTAAATTGCATTTATTGGTTTCTTGCTTGGGGTTTATGCCCTTAAACCGATCACAGCTAGACCGTTAGCAGCAAGAACTCACGCTCCCACGAACTGATCACGCGCTTGAAGTTCTCTTGTTCTTTGCGTTTCACCGCGATGTAGGCTTTCGCGAATGCATCACCGAGATACTCTGCCACTTCATCACACGCTTCCATCGATTCGAGCGCACTCTCTAGGGTGTAAGGCAACACAGGGCTACGGATTTCATAATTGCGCCCTTGTGCGGGTGACGTTGGTTTTAATTCTTTCATCATGCCGATGTAGCCACACAACAAACTCGCCGCGATCGCCAAATAACTGTTGGCATCCGCGCCCGGCAGACGGTTTTCAACACGGCGGTTTTGTGGTGAGCAACTCGGTACACGCAAACCACAGGTGCGGTTTTCTTCACCCCACTCCACATTCACTGGCGCTGACGTATCAGGCAGAAAACGGCGGAAGGAATTCACGTTGGGTGCGAATAACGGCAGCATTTGAGGAATGTATTGCTGTAGGCCAGCGATGTGACCGTAGAAAAGTGATGAGCTGGTGCCATCTTCACTAGTGAAGATGTTCTTGCCCGTTTTGGTATCCAGAATACTCTGGTGCAAGTGCATTGCACTGCCCGGCTCATCCGTGATTGGCTTGGACATGAAGGTAGCAACCACGTTGTGTTTGAGCGCGGCTTCTCGAAGCGTGCGTTTGAATACAAAGACTTGGTCCGCAAGCACCAATGGATCGCCATGACGGAAATTGATTTCCATCTGCGCGACACCTTCTTCATGTATCAAGGTGTCAATCGACAAGCCTTGGGTTTCACACCAGTCGTACATGTCTTCAAACAGGGGATCGAATTCGTTGGCAGCATCAATGGAAAACGACTGACGGCCTGTTTCAACACGGCCTGAACGACCAATCGGCGGCTCAAGTGGTAAATCGGGATCGGCACTTCGTGCGGTGAGGTAAAACTCCATTTCTGGCGCTACAACGGGTTGCCAGTTTTGCTCTTCATAGAGCTTAAGGACTTTTTTAAGCACATTGCGAGGTGTCAGATCGATGGGGTTTCCCATCTTATCGAAGGTGTCATGAATGATTTGCGCGGTTTTTTCCACGGTCCACGGCAAGAGGTAGACCGCGTCTTCGTCAGGTTTACAAATGAAGTCGATATCCGCTTCATCTAACAGTGCGTAATAAATGTCGTCATCAACATAATCACCGGTCACAGTTTGAAGCAATACACTCTCAGGCAGGCGCATTTCGCCTTCACTGATGAATTTATCGACAGGGGCGATTTTGCCGCGTGCAATCCCAGACAAATCGCCGACCACGCACTCTACTTCTGTGATTTCATTGTCTTTTAACCATTTCTTTAATTTATTCATTGGCTTTCTCACGTTCCTTCGCTCGCTGTCTGCAGGCATTTCCGAATACTTCGAAGATAGCTGAATAAAAGGGATTTTTTGTGACCTTCCACTCAGGATGCCATTGCACACCTAAAGCAAATTGTTTCGCATTGATAACAGACATGGCTTCTATCAAGCCATCAGGGGCTGTCGCTTCAGGTCGCAATCCTTCACCCAACCTGTCTATACCTTGCGTATGAACAGAATTAACGTCAGCAGAAGTGCGACCCCACGCCTCGCAGAGGAGGCCCCCGGGTTCAATGTTTACGGTGTGAGAGAGGCCGTATTGAATATCAACCGGCGCGGTTTTGTCTTCGCGGTGTTCAATGAAATCACCCACGTCGTGCAATTTCTGATGGAGCGTTCCGCCCATCACCACGTTCATTTCCTGAAAGCCTCGGCATATAGCGAGAAAAGGCACGCCCATGTCTAAGGCGAGTTTCATCATAGGAAGTGTGGTGGCATCGCGATCTGGGTCGTGTTGCGTGCCCGGTTCGCTGGGAGTACCTGAATAGTGATGGGGTTGAATGTTGGACGGCGATCCCGTGAAAAGAATGCCATCGAGTGAGGACAGCAGTGCGCCCATAGGCAGCGCATCACCCAACGCTGGGATAATTAAAGGACAGCAATTGGCTCCGTCTGACACCCCTCTCAGGTATTTGTCTCCGGCGATATGGAAAGGATGCAACCCAAGCTGGCTTGTGCAGCCGCTCACTCCGACCATAGGCATTGCTGAGCGAGTCATAAACACCTCGTTATCATTCCATCTCTTGATCAAGCCATCTATCGACCAAGCTACTGGTCGCACTGGCGATGTACCTACATCACAATGCTCACCCTTTATTTAACGTTCCTCGTGTTTCACGTCCATTACCTTTCAATACGTGATGAGGCGGCGATTTCAAAACCCTGTGATGTTTTACATTATCTATAGTGCGTTCGTTTTTTCACACGCTACACGTTAAAAATAAATTACGCAAGAGAGCCAATCAACATTTGCGTTCGATTTATTTTTCATTTTCTTAACATTGGTAATGGCTTGATTTATCGCACCTTATCGCATTGATTTTATGAGATAAGATGATTTTTGTGAACCGCGACGCGGTTGACATTCAACAGGGTTTACTATTCACTCAGAGGTATCACTAGGAGTGATTGATATAATTTACACCCAGACAGGTGACATATGCGATATCAAACAGACAAGGCATTGTTCAAGGAAAAAGATACCGCGCTGCCCGACCCAAAAGAGGCATCGCAATTTCTCGCAGAACACCCAGAAATGGAGTTCATAGACCTGTTACTGATTGATATGAATGGCATTGTTCGCGGAAAACGCGTCGAGAAAGACAAATTGCCAAAAGCCTATGAGCACGGTATCGCCCTTCCTATCTCTATCTACGGCATGAATATCAAAGGAAATCCGGTAGAAGAAACAGGATTAGGGTTGGAGATTGGTGAATCCGATGCCATCTGTTTTCCTGTTGCAGGCTCGCTAACCACTCAGCCTTGGCAAAAGCGTCCTATCGCACAATTGCTGCTCGAAATGTACGAAGATCCGCAAACCCCTTTCTTCGGCGATCCCCGCATGATCTTGCGACGCCTTGTTAGACAGATTAAAGACAAAGGCTTAACGCCTGTGTCGGCATTTGAATTAGAGTTTTATTTAATCGACAGTCAGGAATCTGGCCAAGCACCACTGCCGCCGATTTCTCCCGTCACAGGTAGGCGCCCAGAAAACACGCAAGTCTATTCGCTGGATGATCTGGACGAATATTCAGAGTTCCTAACGGGCATCATTGATGCCGCGCGAGAACAAGGCCTGCCTGCGGATACCATCGTCGCAGAATCCGCCCCAGGGCAATTTGAAATTAACCTTACCCATACCAATGATCCGCTCGCAGCCTGTGATTATGCCCTTTTGCTTAAACGTGTGATCAAGCAAGTGGCGCACGAACATGAGCTTGATACCACCTTCATGGCCAAACCTTATGCGGACCAAGCAGGTAACGGCATGCACGTTCACATCAGTTTGGTCGATGAAGAAGGCAACAACGTCTTCCAATCCCCCGAAGACGGTAAAATGACAGACACATTACGCTGGGCCTTGGGTGGCATGCTGGCCTTGATGCCGGATTACATGGCAATCCTGTGCCCAAACATCAATTCCTTCCGTCGATTCAGCCCGGATTTCTACGTGCCGAATGCGGCAACGTGGGGTGTTGAAAACCGCACCACTGCACTTCGAATTCCCGGCGATGCCCCCGAAGCCACACGCATTGAACACCGCGTGGCTGGCGCAGATGCGAACCCTTACCTCATGATGAGTGCCCTGCTGGCGTCGGTCCTTTATGGCATTGAAAACAAAATCGAACCTTCAGAGCCGGTTGTCGGTAACGCCTACGACAAAGAGTTAGAATTCGATGCACTACCGACGAACCTACGTGATGCGCTGCGCGTACTTTCGCAATCAGATCCAATGCGTGAATACCTCGGCACCGATTTCGTGGATGTTTTCGTCACGTGTAAAGAGAAGGAATTGGAAGAGTTTGAACAGCATATTACGGGCTTAGAATACGATTGGTATTTGCACGCTTTTTAGATAAGCAGCTATTAATTAACCCCTAAGCAATCACGAAGGCGAAGCGGTCTGAACGCTTCGCCTTTTTCATCGCTGTCGCAGACTCAATTAAGCCGTGTTCAGGCTTATCTTGACTCTGTTTCTGTTGCCTTCGAAAATAGGCGCGATTTTACTTTATCGAGCGTCTTTTTCATGACCACGAACCCCATGACCGAACAACAACCTAGCAATGATCTTTCTCTTGCGCGCGAGTCAGCGTGCCCGTGTTGCAGCAACACACTTTATCGTGATTGTTGTGAACTTGTTCACCTCAACCACGCGAATGCTGACCACCCAGAAAAGTTGATGCGCTCTCGCTACAGCGCGCATGCATTGGGCTTGGTGGATTTTGTGATAGAGACTTATCACCCGTCATGTGAAGCGGAAAAACACCGTGACGCCATTGCGCAATCGGTCAACAGTGAGTGGTTGGGCCTAGAGGTGATCGCAAGCTCTGTTGAAGCCGAAGGTAACCTTGGCTACGTGCAATTCAAAGCGCACTACGCTGAAAACGGTAATGAGTATTGCCTGCAAGAAAAATCCCGTTTTGTCACCGAACAAAAAGGCGAAGACACGGTGTGGTATTACCTCGATGGCGAATACCCACAACAACAAAAAGTTGGCCGCAACGATCCTTGCCCATGTGGCAGCGGTAAAAAGCATAAAAAATGCTGCGGTTAAAAAACACTCAAGTCGAATGAGCTAACGCCGATAACATAGGGGAACGGATCATGAGGATTGACTATGACTTGGTTCCCCAAATTGACAGAAGCGCCACTCAAGAAAGTCGGGACGATCTTGAAGCAAGATGCGACCAAATCTAATGCCGAGCGCGATATCGAAAATGACGAACAAGAGGCATCGAACAACGAGACCGCCAACAGCACGGACAAAAAGAAAAAAGACGGGTTACTTGATATTTACGTCTAGAACCCCTTAAACACATAAATCTGAAAGAAAACCGTCTTTTCAATGCCAAGGCATCGCCCTGTAATCAAGAGAGCGGCCTCTTTACCCGCTCGAAAGACGTTGCAAAAAAGAGTCATCTAACTGTCACTAAAGTGTCTTTCAAATGCGAGTCAACTCAGCGTTTCTTGCCTTTCCCCGCGAACCCCTTCTGTAAATGTAGAAATCCACAAATTACTTGTTGCAATATTTAGTGAGTTTGTTAGTGTTGATGCCAAGTAAACGTTAAACCAATTTATGACGCACATTGCAAACATTGTGCTCTGGTTTACACAAATACGCAGACAAGGTAGTCAAGTAAATATGCAAAAATCGCTCATGACCATTCACCATCATCACCATCCTGAGTAGTCTTTCGGGAAGATTGGTTTCGACTGGAAGACAAGGATTAGGTTCTTCCAACGGTCATTGAAAGCGAATACAAGATTCAGACCCCCGGAAGCGAACCTTCCGGGGGTTTTTTACATTTTAGGATTAAAAATTGTGACAACGTCTTCTAGAAGGGAGCGTTGAAACCAAAGATACAGGGATTAGATCATGCAAACAGAACGCTTAAGAATCGCGATACAAAAGAAAGGCCGCCTAGCAAAAGAGTGCTTTGAGCTGCTAAAACGCTGTGGCGTTAAAATCAATGTTTCTGGCGACCGTCTTGTGGCGCACGCTGAAAACATGCCTATCGACTTATTATTGGTGCGCGATGACGATATCCCAGGCCTCATCATGGATGGTGTGGTTGACCTTGGTGTTATCGGTGAAAACGAATTGGAAGAAGTTCGCCTAGAACGCGTTAAAATGGGTGAGCCAAGCGAATACAATAAACTGCGCCGTCTCGACTTCGGTGGTTGTCGCTTGTCAGTTGCTGTTGAAAAAGACCAAGACTACAACGGCCCTCAAGATCTTGCGGGCAAACGCATTGCGACCACCTACCCAAACATCCTTAAGTCTTACCTAGACAAGCAAGACGTTAAATTCAGCACTTGTATGTTGAACGGTTCAGTTGAAGTCGCACCACGCGCAGGCCTTGCTGACGCAATTTGTGACTTGGTATCAACCGGCGCAACCCTCGAAGCAAACGGCCTGAAAGAAGCCGAAGTGATATTCCGTTCAAAAGCCGTGCTTATCCAACGCACTGGCGACTTTGCCTCCGACAAAGTTGAATTAATCGACCGCCTTCTTACGCGAATCAACGGTGTGATCAAAGCGAAAGAATCTAAGTACATCATGCTTCACGCACCCAGCGAAACACTCGAAAAAATCGTTGAGCTTCTGCCAGGCGCAGAAGATCCAACCATCCTTCCATTGGCACATGACAAACAGCGCGTCGCGGTACATCTTGTGAGCACAGAAAACCTGTTCTGGGAAACCATGGAAAAACTGAAGGATTTGGGTGCAAGCTCCATTCTGGTGCTGCCAATTGAGAAAATGATGGAGTAAGCCATGAAAACGGTGGTTTGGAAATCTCTCAGCGATGAACAACGCGATGCCTTGCTGGAACGCCCAGCAATCAGCGACAGCGCATCGATCACTGATGCTGTTACTGGCGTGCTTCGCGACGTACGTGAAGGTGGCGATGCAGCGCTTAAAGCCCTTACCGAAAAATTCGATAAGGTTGTGCCTGAATCCATCCGTGTTAGCCAAAGCGACATTGATAGTGCAGAAAATCGCTTGGGTGATGACATCAAACAAGCACTGAAACAGGCCTATGCAAACATCGCCTGTTTCCACCAAGCGCAAAAAGCCCAACCACTGAAAGTTGAAACCATGCCGGGTGTGGTTTGTGAACTGGTTACTCGCCCTATCAACCGTGTTGGTTTGTACATCCCGGGTGGCAGCGCGCCATTGCCTTCCACCGTTTTAATGCTGGGTGTGCCTTCGCAAATCGCAGGTTGTCGCAAAGTGGTGTTGAGTTCTCCTCCGCCAATTGCCGATGAAATTCTGTATGTCGCGAAGCTTTGTGGTATCGACGAAGTCTATAACCTTGGCGGCGCACAAGCCGTTGCTGCCATGGCTTACGGCACAGAAACTGTCAGCAAAGTGGACAAAATTTTCGGCCCGGGCAACGCCTTTGTGACCGAAGCAAAGCGCCAAGTTAGCAACGATTTCAAAGGGGCTGCCATTGATATGCCGGCGGGCCCTTCTGAAGTCCTCGTGATTGCCGATGAAGAAGCCGATGCGGATTTTGTTGCGGCAGATTTGCTGAGCCAAGCAGAACACGGTCCTGACTCACAAGTTGTGCTAGTGACGCCTTCTCCAGTATTAGCAGAGAAAGTCGCAGACGCTGTTCAGCGCCAACTTAAAACGCTAAGCCGCGCAGACATCGCCAGCAAAGCACTTGGCGCTAGCCTGATCATCATTGCCGATAGCCTGCCGCAATGTATTGCGATTTCGAATAACTACGGCCCTGAGCACCTGATCGTGCAAACCAAGAACCCACGTGAATCGCTGCCGCTACTTGATAATGCAGGCTCGATTTTCCTTGGCGCTTGGTCACCAGAATCCGTCGGCGATTATGCGTCAGGCACCAACCATGTGCTGCCGACTTACGGTTTTACGCGTACCTATTCAAGTCTTGGACTTGCGGATTTCAGCAAACGTATGACCGTACAAGAGTTGTCAGCCGATGGCCTACAAGCATTGGCGCCCACCGTGGTTGCCATGGCTAACGCAGAAGGGTTAGACGCACACAGAAATGCCGTCACGCTTCGCGTTGAAAAACTCAACAAAGCTTAATTCAGGGGTTGTTATGGATATTGAGAAGTTAGCCCGTAAGGACGTTCAAGCGTTGACCCCTTACCTGTCTGCTCGCCGTTTAGGTGGGCAAGGTGATGTTTGGCTGAACGCCAACGAGTCACCGTTCAACAATGAATATGTGGTCAGTGGAAACAGTCTGAACCGCTACAGCGAATGTCAGCCAGACCCGTTAATTCGTGCTTACGCAAACTATGCGGGTGTGCGACCAGACCAAGTACTGACCTCACGCGGTGCAGACGAAAGCATTGAGCTCCTGATCCGCACCTTCTGTGAAGCCGGTGAAGATTCCATTCTGTTCTGCCCACCAACATACGGCATGTATTCCATCAGCGCGGAAACCTTCGGCGTCGCACGTAAAACTGTGCCGCTCACAGAAGACTGGCAGCTCAATATGCCAGAAATCGAGAAGCAGATTGACGGTGTGAAATTGGTGTTCGTTTGTAGCCCAAACAACCCAACGGGTAACCTGCTAAACCGCGATGACATCGAAGCACTGCTTGAGATGACCGCAGGTAAAGCACTGGTGGTTGTCGATGAAGCCTATATCGATTTTTGCCCTGAAGCGTCGACGGTCGATCTTTTGGTGCGTTACCCGAACCTTGCGATTTTACGCACCATGTCGAAGGCCTTTGCCCTTGCAGGTCTTCGTTGTGGCTTTACACTGGCGAACACGCAAGTCATCCAACTGATGTTGAAAGTGATCGCGCCTTACCCAGTGCCAGTCCCTGTGACAGAGATTGCTTGCCAAGCCCTGTCAGAAATGGGCCTTGCTCGCATGAAATACCAGGTGCTTGACCTGAACGCCAACCGCGCATACCTGCAAGCTGGCCTGTCCATGCTACCGGGTGCTCAGGTGTTCGACGGCTACGGTAACTACCTACTTGTTAAATTCGATGATGCTGACCTGTTGTTCTCAACACTGTGGGATAACGGCATCATTTTAAGACGCTCACCGATAGAAGGCTGCATTCGCATTAGCGTCGGTAACCGAGAAGAGTGCGAAAAAACCCTGACCTTTATCCGTCAACAATTGGCGTGAAGCAGGAAGCAAAGGACGTATTGTTAAGGAAAGCAATGTGAAAGAAAAAATTCTCTTTATTGACCGCGATGGCACTTTGATTGTTGAGCCACCAGTAGACTTTCAAGTCGACCGCCTCGACAAGCTCAAATTCGAACCTTTCGTGATCCCAGCACTTCTCGCACTGCAAGACGCTGGCTACAAGCTGGTCATGGTAACGAACCAAGACGGCTTGGGCACCGACAGCTACCCGCAAGCAGATTTCGACGCACCACATAACATGATGATGGAGATTTTCGAATCTCAAGGCGTGAAGTTTGCTGACGTTTTGATTTGCCCGCATTTCGATAACGAAGGCTGCAGTTGCCGCAAACCTAAACTGGGTTTGGTGAAAGACTACCTGCAACAAGGCCGTGTAGATTTCAAACACTCTGCCGTGATTGGCGATCGTCACACTGACATCCAGTTGGCTGAGAACATGGCGATTCGTGGCATTCAATACAACCCAGAAACCTTGGGTTGGAAGCAAATCCTGAAAGATTTGACCACCAATCCACGTGTCGCATCGGTCACCCGTACCACCAAAGAAACCGACATCAACATCACGGTCAACTTGGATGAAACCGGTGGCAATAGCATCAGCACGGGTTTGGGTTTCTTCGACCACATGCTTGATCAAATCGCGACCCACGGCGGCTTCCAAATGAAAGTAGCAGTGGAGGGCGATCTGCACATCGACGATCACCACACCGTTGAAGACACCGCACTGGCACTAGGCCAAGCGCTAAAAGAAGCGCTGGGTAACAAACGTGGCATCGGCCGTTTCGGGTTCAGCCTACCAATGGACGAGTGCTTGGCACAATGTGCATTGGATTTGTCTGGCCGTCCTTACCTGAAATTTGAAGCCAGTTTCTCTCAAGACAAAGTCGGCGACCTTTCAACCGAAATGGTTGAGCACTTCTTCCGCTCATTGACTGACACCATGGCTTGCACGCTGCACCTGTCTTCAGATGGCGATAACACGCACCACATCGTAGAGAGCTTGTTCAAAGCCTACGGTCGTACTCTGCGTCAGGCCATTCGTGTTGATGGCAATGAACTGCCAAGCAGCAAAGGCGTCCTCTAAGGAGAGAGAAATGAGCAAGATTGTCATTATCGATACCGGATGCGCCAACGTGAGCTCAGTGCGCTTTGCCATTGAACGTTTGGGCTACGACGTGACCATAAGTCGTGACCCTGCGGTCGTCTTGGACGCAGACAAGCTGTTCTTGCCCGGTGTGGGCACAGCAACAGAGGCAATGAAAAACCTTGAAGAGCGCGACTTGATTGCGCTTGTTCAGCAGGTAAAACAACCTCTACTTGGTATTTGCCTCGGTATGCAGCTTCTGGGAAATTCCTCCCAAGAAGGTAAATCTGACGTCAGTTGTTTAGGCCACGTTCCTGCCAATACCTCATTGATGGACACGGGCGATTTGCCTCTGCCTCACATGGGCTGGAACACTGTGACCCCAGTGGATAACCACCCGCTGTTTAAAGACATTCCAGAAAACAGCTACTTCTACTTTGTACACAGCTACGCGATGCCAGAAGGTGATTACACCATCGGCCGTTGCGATTACGGCCATGCATTCAGCGCCGCAGTACAAAGCGGTAATTACTATGGCGTGCAATTCCACCCTGAGCGTTCAAGCAAAGCCGGTGCGCAGTTAATCAAAAACTTCTTGGAGATGTAATTAGGGATGATTATTCCAGCGTTAGATTTGATCGACGGACAAGTGGTTCGTCTTTATCAAGGTGACTACGGACAAGTTACCGAATACAAAGTGAACCCAAGCGAGCAATTCGCGCTGTACCACAAAGCAGGTGCAAATTGGCTTCACCTTGTTGATTTAACCGGTGCGAAAGACACGTCTGCGCGCCAAATCTCCATGATCAGCAGTTTAATTGAAAGCACCCCCGCGAACATCCAAATTGGTGGTGGCGTGCGCAAAGAAAGCGATGTGGTTGAACTGCTTCGTGCAGGCGCAAAGCGCGTTGTTATTGGTTCAACCGCAGTGAAACAACCTGAAATTGTAAAAGGCTGGATGGAAAAATACGGCCCTGAGCAAATCGTGTTGGCACTGGACATCAACATTGATGACAACGGCAACCGCATTGTAGCTGTGTCAGGTTGGCAAGAAGACTCAGGCGTGACCATCGAAGCGCTGCTTGAAGACTTCTTGAAGGTTGGCTTAAAGCATGTGCTGTGTACTGACATCTCGCGCGACGGCACACTGGCAGGCTCGAACGTTGAACTCTACAAAGACCTTTGCGCCGCTTACCCAAGCGTTCAATTCCAATCATCCGGTGGCATCGGCTCGTTGGCAGACATTGAAGCCTTGAAAGGCTCTGGCGTGGCGGGTGTTATCGTCGGCCGGGCGCTGCTGGATGAGAAATTCACCGCTGAGGAGGCATTCGCATGCTGGCAAGAAGAATAATTCCGTGTCTTGATGTGCGTGATGGCCAAGTGGTGAAAGGTGTTCAATTCCGTAACCACGAAATCATCGGCGACATCGTGCCACTTGCAGCTCGTTACGCGGCTGAAGGCGCAGACGAACTGGTGTTTTACGATATCACCGCATCAAGCGATGGCCGTGTTGTCGACAAAAGCTGGGTTGCGCGTGTGGCTGAAGTCATCGACATTCCTTTCTGTGTGGCAGGCGGTATTAAAACCGCAGAAGACGCCAAGCGCATTCTGGAGTTTGGTGCAGATAAAATCTCCATCAACTCCCCTGCTCTCGCTAACCCAGAACTCATCACTGAGCTTGCTGAGAAATTTGGCGTGCAATGTATCGTCGTCGGTGTCGATTCGTATTTCGACAGCGAAACAGGTAAGTATCAGGTTTATCAATTTACTGGCGACGAAGCACGTACCAAAGCAACAAAGTGGGAAACCCGAGATTGGGTGCAGGAAGTGCAAAAACGCGGTGCGGGCGAAATCGTCTTGAACATGATGAACCAAGACGGCGTGCGCAACGGTTACGACCTCGACCAACTCAACATGGTTCGCGAAGTGTGTCATGTGCCACTTATCGCCTCTGGCGGTGCAGGTGAAATGGTTCACTTTAAGGATGCATTTGAAAAAGCCAACGTCGATGGTGCTTTGGCCGCCTCTGTTTTCCATAAACAAGTCATCAACATTGGTGATTTGAAACAATACCTAAAACAACAAAGTGTGGAGATTCGCTTATGAGCCAGACAGTAGGAAACGCAGCACTGGCTGAACGCATCGATTGGGACAAAGTGGACGGGCTGGTGCCTGCCGTTGTTCAAAATGCAAAAAGCGGACAGATGCTTATGCTGGGTTACATGAATCAAGATGCCCTAGCAAAAACCCTAGAAACAGAACAAGTGACGTTCTGGTCACGCACCAAGGAACGTCTTTGGACCAAAGGCGAAACCTCAGGCAACGTGCTTCAGCTTAAGCACATCGACCTTGATTGCGACCAAGACACCTTGCTTGTACAAGTCGACCCAATCGGCCCAACCTGCCACCTCGGCACAGAAAGCTGCTTCGGCGAAGACGACGCGAACAAACCTTCTTTGGTGTTCCTTCATCAATTGGAGCAAGTGCTGGCATCCCGTCGAGGATCCGATCCTTCTACATCTTACACTGCGTCACTTTACGCTAAGGGTACCAAGCGTATTTCGCAGAAAGTGGGCGAAGAAGGCGTTGAAGTCGCGCTTGCAGCGACGTCGGGTGATAAGGAGGAATTGATCAATGAATCCGCAGACCTGATGTACCACTTGATGGTGCTTCTGCAAGACCAAGGTTTCTCACTAGAAGACGTGGCGAACAAGCTAAAAGAACGCCATAAGTAAGCATCAGACGTATCGAATATCAGGGCAATCCATGGCGGGTTGCCCTTTTTTTACCCTGACAATCACGGTGTATGCATTTTTCTCCAAACGAGAATGACAGCTAAGGTAGAATTAACTCACCTCGTAACTTCAAATTTTTACAACATCTTTCTAATTTGTGACATGTCTTTTTTCAAAAATAATAGGCATCAAATTTGCTAGTTGTAAGATTCAGTTTGGCGCAAAATTAGAGAACGAATGCATAGCTATAGTCGACAAGCAATTAATCAGGCAGACATTGAAGCCGTTTTGGAAGCTTTACAAGCTGAATACATAACTCAGGGTCCAAGAGTTCTAGAATTCGAACAGGCGGTTGCCAACAAAGTCGGTGCGGCTTTTGGCGTGGCTGCGAACAGCGCAACGTCCAGTCTTCATTTGGCCTGTCTTGCGCTGGGACTGAGCGCTGGCAAGCGTTTGTGGACGTCACCGAACACCTTTGTCGCCTCTGCGAATTGCGGCTTGTACTGCGGTGCAGAGGTCGATTTCGTTGATATTGACCCTGATACTTACAATTTGTGCCCGAAAAAGCTCGAAGAGAAACTGATTGCCGCTGAACAGGCTAACCAACTTCCTGATGTGTTAGTTGCGGTGCACATGTGCGGACAAAGCTGCGACATGGCAGCCATTGGCCGTTTAGCGAAACAGTATAACTTTCGTGTGATTGAAGATGCCTCCCATGCCATTGGCGGCACATACCAAGGTGAGTATGTCGGCAACTGCCAGCACAGCGACATCACAGTATTCAGTTTTCACCCGGTAAAAATCGTCACTACCGCGGAAGGCGGCATGGCGGTGACCAACGACACTGAATTAGCGAAAGCCATGGAAAACCTGCGCAGCCATGGGATCACCCGTGACCCCGCCGAGCTAAAAGATGTTAACCAAGGCGCTTGGTACTACGAGCAGCACGCCCTCGGATTCAATTACCGCATGACGGATTTACAAGCCGCACTCGGTGTCTCTCAGCTAACCCGCCTTGATGAATTTGTTGAACGACGCAATCAACTTGCCCAGCGCTACAACGAAAAACTGGCCTCTCTACCGCTTACCACACCGACTTTACTTGGCAACTGCAAATCGGCATGGCATTTGTATGTGATTCAGCTTGAGGATCCTTCTTGCCGCCGCCGTGTGTTTGACACGATGCGAGAACAAGGCATTGGTGTGCATGTTCACTATATTCCCGTTCATACCCAGCCGTATTATCAAGCGTTGGGGTTTTATTGGGGACAGTTTCCATTTGCTGAAGACTACTACCAAGCAGCGCTTAGCTTACCTCTGTTTTTCGACATGACAGATGACGAACAAGATCAGGTTGTCGCGACACTTTCAGAGGCGATCTCTGCTGCGCAAGACGCCAGATAAAAAGGACAATATGAACGTCTGTATTATCCCTGCCCGCGGTGGCAGCAAACGTATTCCGGGAAAAAACCTGAAGACCTTCATCGGTCAGCCTATTATCGCCTATGCCATTGATGTGGCGAAAAAGTCCGAATTATTCGACCGCATAATCGTCTCCACAGACAGCGATGAGATCGCCCGCGTCGCCCTAGCATTCGGCGCAGAAGTTCCCTTCGTTCGCCCTGCTGATATCGCCAACGACCATGCCACGACGCTAGATGTCATTAAACATGCGATTGAGTGGCTTGAAGACAATAACGAACGCGCCCTCAGCGCAGTGTGCTGTCTTTACGCGACCGTGCCATTTACTCGCCCGTCAGATCTTGAAGAAGGGTTAGCCCTACTGACAGAAAACGACACCCAATATACCTTTGCCAGCACGCGTTTCTCTTTCCCGATCCAACGCAGTATTCGCATGAACAATGAAGGCAATGTGGAAATGTTCTGGCCGGAGCATTTCTCCACCCGGTCACAAGATTTAGAACCTGCATTCCACGATGCGGGCATGTTCTATTGGGGCAAACCAAGCGCCTTTGTCTCTGGGTTACCCATTTTTGCTCCGCACTCTAAATCGGTTCAGATCCCGCACTTTCGTGTTCAAGATATCGACGAACCCGACGACTGGGTGCGCGCCGAAATGCTTTACGAAATTCTCTCGCAACGAGGCGAGCTGTGAACGTCGTAATCCGTGTTGATGCGTCAAACCAAATTGGTACAGGCCATGTGATGCGCTGCTTGGTGCTGGCAAAAAAGCTTCTTGAACGCCAGCACACCGTCACCATGTTGAGTCGAGCGTTAACAGGCAACCTGATTGATTATTGCCGTCAGCAAGGCATCGCCGTTGTTGCCTTGCCCGCGATAGAAGACGTCGTCAGCTCTGACCGCAATGACTACCAACACTGGCTGGGCGTAAGCCAAGAGGAAGACGCGAATCAGTGCCTTGCTGCTCTAAAAGACACGCCTTTTGATTGGGTGGTATTCGATCACTACGCGTTGGATACCCAGTGGCAATCGTTGATGAAACGCCAAGGCGCAAAGATCTTCGCCATTGATGATCTCGCCAATCGTGAGCATAACTGCGAGATTTTGTTCGACCACAACCCTTGGCCTGATTTCGAAAATCGCTATCACGCCCTCGTTCCTGCATCGAGTCAGCAATTGCTTGGGCCAACATTCGCGTTACTGCGCGACAGCTTTGCATCGCTCAGAGAAACCCGAAAAGAAGACATCAAAAACCAAGTCATCGCGTTTTTCAGCGGCACAGACCCAACTGGCGAGTGTTTGAAGCTTCTCTCAGCTTGCCAACAGATCTCCAGCTTACCCTTTCGAGTGGTGCTGGTTTATGGCATGTCGAACCCAAGGGAAGCGCAACTACTCGAAAAACCGTTACCCACCTTTGTCACCTTGGTAAAAAGCCTGCCCGAGTTTGAAACAGAACTGGCGCATTCTCGCTATGCGTTTGGCGGTGCCGGGGTCAGTGCTATCGAACGCACCTGCTTACGCTTACCAAGTACGCTGGTATCCGTGGCAGAGAACCAACGTGAAATGGCAGAGCACCTCACGAAGTCTGGGCTCTATCGTTACCTTGGTGTCAGCGATGCAACCACGCCAGCCTATTACACCAATGAGCTTGCATGGCTTGCTGAACATTGGGAAACCTTGCCTTGGCGATTACCCGAATCAGACATTGATGGTGACGGAGCTAACCGCGTTGTTGATGCGATGGAGGCTTTCTCATAATGCCGCAAGTTGCTTCAACGACAGTGTCTCTGCGACCCATGACCAAAACCGACCTCGATGTGGTTCGTCAGTGGCGAAACGCCCCGGAAACACGCGAGAAGATGTTTACCACTCACGAGATCAAGCCCGATGAGCACGCAGCATGGTTTGAACGCGTGCAGCGTGATGATACGAAGCGCTTTTACGTGGTGAGTATTGAAGGTACAGGTATCGGTATGGTGTCGTTCACAGACATAAACCAAGAGAACGGGCGCGCTGAATGGGGATTCTACAAAGCCCCCAATGCGCCCGCAGGCGTCGGGGTTGTCATGCTGCATGCTGCCTTGAACCACGCTTTTGACACCTTGGGTCTAAAGCAAGTTGATAGCCGCGTGTTAGCCATCAATCCCAAAGTGCTGCACTTGCACAACAAGCTTGGCTTTACCCAACTTGGCGAAGCCATTGCGTACGACGCAGACGAGAACGCCATTCCTTATGTCGATTTTGCATTAACCATCGACGCTTGGCATTCACGTGAGCCAAACATCAAAGAACAACGCCAATCATCCTCGCAGCAGAGCAAGACACTATGACGCAATTTATCACTATCGATGGGCGCAAGATTGGCCCCGACCATAAGCCTTACATCATTGCTGAAATGTCTGCGAACCATAATGGCTCGCTGGAGCGCGCATTTGAAACCTTGGCCATGGCGAAACATGCGGGGGCAGATGCTGTAAAAATGCAGTCTTACACTGCCGACACCATTACCTTGAATTGTGATGCTGAAGAGTTTCACATTCACGGCGGGCTGTGGGATGGGCGCTCACTGTATAATTTGTACCAAGAAGCCCATACCCCATTCGATTGGCACAAACCGTTGTTTGATAAAGCACGTGAACTGGGCATTACGCTGTTTTCCTCGCCGTTCGATTTCACTGCCGTTGATCTGCTCGAAGACCTAAACGCACCTGCCTATAAAATTGCCTCGTTCGAAGCTATCGACTTGCCGCTGATTCGCTATGTCGCGCAAACGGGCAAGCCCATGATCATTTCGACGGGCATGGCTAACGATGAGGAAATCGCTGAAGCCGTTGCTACCGCAAAAGACAATGGATGCCAAGAATTGGTGTTGCTACATTGCATCAGCGCCTACCCTGCACCTGCATCGCAAAGCCATTTACGCACCATTCCAGATTTAATAGAACGTTTTGGTGTCATAGCAGGCCTTTCCGATCATACCCTCGGTACCACCGTGTCTGTCACCGCTGTTGCACTTGGCGCTTCAGTGATTGAAAAGCATGTCACTTTGAGTCGAAACGACCCAGGTCCTGATTCCACGTTCTCTTTAGAACCTGATGAATTGGCGAGCCTTTGCCGCGATACAGAAACCGCATGGCAAGCTCTGGGGCATGTAGGTTATCAGCTCAAGGAAGCAGAGAAAGGCAACAAGCAGTTTCGCCGCTCGCTGTATGTCAGCCAGCCAATGAAAGCAGGCGACACCTTCACCGCGGATAACGTGCGCAGTGTCCGACCGGGCTTTGGCTTAGCGCCGAAATACTATGATGATGTTATTGGCAAAACAGCTAAAACGGACATTCCGTTCGGTACCGCGCTTAACTGGGATTTGATTGATTAGGCGAGCATCTCATTTAGCGCGGGCGAAACCCCGCGCTTTTTTGTGCTTACAGCGTATTCATCATCTTTAACGTAATCGCCACGGAATTGTCCGCCGTCACTTGTTTGGCCTCTGCATACACCATGTGTGCTGAGCCATCAGCCTTGTCGGAGATGGTGCGGATAACCACTAGAGGGATATCAAACATGTCGGTGACTTGGGCGACGGCAGCACCTTCCATTTCAACCGCCATGGCATCGAACTCTTCGCGTAGCATTTTCACCGCGCCTTTGTCGGCAATGAACTGATCACCTGTTGCAATCACACCAAGATGCACGCGCTTCTCACCGATCGACGCTTTCGCCGCCTCTAGTGCCAACTTCTGAAGCGTTTCGTCGGCATAAAAGAATCTGTCATCGTAGCCGCTTAGCTGGCCTTTCGGCGCACCAAATACAGTAAGGTCAACGTCGTGTTGAACTAACGCGGAAGACACCACCACATCCGCCACATTGAGCTCAGCGCTGGCTGCACCGGCAATGCCGGTAAAAATGATTCGGTCAGCATCAAAATGATTAATCAGCACGTACGTTGTAATGGCAGCATTCACTTTGCCCACACCCGAGCGGGTTACTACCACAGGTTTTCCTGCAATCTCGCCAGTGTAATACGTATTTGCAGACACGGTGTGTGTCTTACGGTGTTGAATTTCCGGCAATAGTTTTTCAATTTCAGCATCCATCGCGCCCATGATGGCAATGGGCTGAACCGCGAAGGCGTTAAACGAAATCAGGGACAGGAAAAGCGAACACACCAAGGAGAACTTACGCATTTTGGAACATTCCAAGCAGTTGAGAGACGCGCATCATAGCGAAAACGCGGAGAAAGAAAAGATCAAAGCAATCGTTTGCGCAAGCCTTGGTCAGTTGAGGATAAAACAGCGCTGAACGCACAAAAAGGCTCGCCGAAGCAAGCCTGTTTTTTCGTCAACGTCTCTGCTACTAAACCTGCCATTGAAGGCTCAGAGATTCGGGCCCTTCGCAAAGCTCAAAGGATGATTATCTCTGAGCTGCTGCATGCCCTGCGTTAAGCGATAAATCCAAAGCACGATCGCACCAACTGCGAACACCATTCCCACAAAAGGAATGGCATAGGCTAAGCGATCTATCATCGGACTTTGGTACCAGTAATCACTGATGCCCACCAAAATGCCATTCGATGTCGCCACCGTTACCACCAGCACAACGAAGAAGGTAAAGGTCAGAAAGAAGGTGCGAATCAACCCATAATAGTGGGTATTCACCACGTCTGAATCTTCCCCTTTATCTAACCGATACCCGGCATAAACAATGGCGATCACGCCCGAAATCATCAAAGTGAACGGCGTCAGCAAGCTAAGGATATAGGCAACCCATATCCCGTTATGATGCTTAGTCATTGAGCGGTGCTCCTCCGATGTTCGGCTTGTGATCAGGCGTTGGCTTATCCTCATGTTCAGGCGAGTGCGACACCTTTTCTCCCGTGACTTCTTCGTACCAAAGATCATGGTGTTCTTTAGCCCAGGTCTCATCCACTTCGCCCGTGACCATGCCTTCGAGTGCGCCTTCCATCCCGAACAAGCCGATGTAGATATGGAAAACAAAACCACAAATCAGGATCAACGCGGAGAGCATATGAACAAGGTTCGACACTTCCATGTCACTGCGCGTTTGACCGAAGATAGGGAAATCCAAAATCAATCCACTCACGGCAGCAATCGCACCAAACACAATCAACAGCCAGTAAATGGCTTTTTCACCACCATTTGAAAAACCTGCCGAAGGGTGCGTGCCTTTGTGTTTGCCCACCATGCCACCCAGCTTCATGAACCAGCTCACGTCGGTTTTGTTAAACAAAGATTTACGCCACCACTTGAGGAGCACAAAGATCAGCAAAATGAAGAACAATGGGCCGATGTAGTTGTGGTATTGCTTCGCCAGCATCACGATGCCGCCCCACAAAGCTTCTGGCACATAGGGTTTCAAAAAGTGTTTGCCATACACCAGCATCAAGCCGCTCAACGCAAGCGTGAGGAAGGTAAACGCCATGCTCCAGTGCAGCGCTCTGTCCCAACGAGACCAGCGCTTGAGCTTTTTACCGGTTCTGGGTTTGCTGAGCATCAAGGGGCCAACAAACACGTACGCCATGATCACCAATGCAATACTGCCAAAAATAGCGACCGCCGCTGCTGGCGACATCCATTTTTCTTTCAAAATGAACCAGGTTTCGCCGGGGGTATTAATCAGCACACCATGTTCAGGCGATTGCGAGGTGGTATACCCTTCTTCCCCCGCGCGGATCTGTCGCCACACATCGGCGCCCACCAATTGCACCATTTCTTTCGACGGCTTCACTGACTCAGCGTCATCAGCAACACTGGCGGGAACCCAACAGGTCGCTATCACCATCAACATGGCGAGCAATGTTTTCAACATATCTCCTCCTAAACAGCGACGTATAACGTCACTGCCATGTCGATAATCATTAGCTTTTCGTTGCGTCGTAAGCCAAGTCTTCACCATTGGTCCAGCCTGCGCCTTTCGCACCACGCTCAACCACGCGTTGGCGGAAAATGTCAGAGACTTTTGCTGCATCACCCGCTAGCAAAGCTTTGGTAGAACAGAACTCGGCACAAAGCGGCAATTTGCCTTCAGCGATGCGGTTTGCACCATAAAGTTCACGTTCAGCCTCCGAGCCATCCGGCTCAGGACCGCCCGCACAGAAGGTGCATTTGTCCATTTTGCCCCTTTCGCCAAACGCCTCTTCTTTAGGAAACTGTGGCGCACCAAACGGGCAAGCAAACAAACAGTAGCCGCAACCTATGCACAGGTCTTTGTTGTGCAGCACGATGCCATCATCGGTGCGATAAAAACAATCAGCGGGACACACTGCCATGCAAGGCGCATCAGTACAGTGCATACACGCCACAGAGATGGAATTCTCCCCCGGCACACCATCATTCAAAGTAACAACGCGTCGACGCTGCATGCCCCAACCCACCGCTTCCGAATTAGCGTTCTTACACGCAGTGACACAACCATTACACTCGATGCAGCGCTTGGTATCACACAGAAATTTCATATTCGCCATAACGTGATCTCCTATTACGCTGCGCTGATTTTGCAAAGGGTGACTTTCGTTTCCTGCATCAAAGTAACAGGGTCGTAGCCATAGGTTGTGGCGGTATTGGCTGCCTCGCCAATCACATACGGGTCGGCACCTTCTGGGTATCTCGAACGCAGGTCTTCACCTTCGAACTTGCCGCCAAAATGGAATGGCATGAATGCGAGCCCTTCTTTCACGCGGCGGGTGACCATGGCTTTCACTTTCACTCTGCCCTGCTCTGCCCCTTCAACCCACACATCGTTACCATCGCGAATGCCCAAGTTGTTGGCATCCACAGGGTGAATTTCGACAAACATTTCTTGTTGAAGCTCAGCAAGCCAAGGGTTTGAGCGGGTTTCCTCGCCGCCCCCTTCGTATTCCACCAAGCGACCGGATGTGAGAATGATGGGGTACTCTTTCGAAACATCGTTGTCTTGAATCGACTTGTACAACGTAGGAAGACGGTAGATGTCCACTTTGTCATTCCATGTGGCGTATTCAGGCAACAAGTCGCGACGCGGTGTATACAGCGGCTCGCGGTGAAGCGGCACGCGATCGGGGAAGGTCCACACAATGGCTCTGGCTTTCGCGTTGCCGTAAGGAATACAGCCATGCTTAATGGCGACACGCTGAATGCCCCCTGACAGATCGGTTTTCCAGTTTTTGCCTTCCGCCGCGGCTTTTTCTTCCGCCGTGAGTTCATCCCACCAGCCAAGCTGCTTGAGCATTTTGTCGGTAAACTCGGGGAAGCCATCTTCCAGTTCACAGCCTTTCGAATAGCTATCGACGGCCAGCAAGTTCTTGCCTTCGTATTCCACGCCAAAACGTGCGCGGAAGTTACCGCCACCTCGCGCCACTTCTTTGGATGTGTCGTAAAGAATATGGCTGCCCGGGTGCTTCATTTCCGGCGTGCCCCAACAAGGCCAAGGCAAGCCGTAGGTTTCCCCGTTGACAGGCCCACCCTCGGCTTCAAGCGATGTGTTGTTGAAGGTATGCCAGTTCTGTTGGTGGGTTTTAATGCGCTCTGGGCTTTGGCCGGTATAACCGATCGTCCACATGCCTTTGTTGAACTCTCGCGTAATGTCTTCAATCACGGGCTCATTGTTTTTCACGTCGATGTGCTTAAACAATTGATCTGAAAAACCCAGCTTATTGGAGAGTAAATACATGATGGTGTGGTCTGGTTTTGAATCGAACAAAGGTTCGATAACCTGATCACGCCATTGCAGTGAACGGTTAGATGCAGTGACAGAGCCAAAGGTCTCAAACTGTGTGGTGGATGGCAGCAAATACACGCCATCAGTGCGGTCGTTCATGACAGCAGCGACGGTCGGATACGGGTCAACAATTACCATCATGTCGAGTTTTTGCATGGCTTTGCGCATTTCAGGACCACGGGTCTGAGAGTTCACCGCATGTCCCCAGTAGAACATGGCGCGGATGTTCTCTTTCTGCGCGATCTTGTCTTTGTCTTCCAGCACACCGTCAATCCAACGTGAAACAGGAATGCCGTTGCTGTTCATGGGTTTTGACCCGTTGTAAACCGTTGGGTCGAAGCGGTCTTGAACCCAAGTGAAATCCACATCCCACACTTGTGACCAATGCTTCCACGCACCGTCGGACAAACCGTAATAGCCCGGAAGGGTGTGAGAGAGCACGCCTAAATCGGTCGCGCCTTGCACATTATCGTGACCGCGGAAGATGTTCGCACCGCCGCCAGATTTGCCCATGTTACCGAGCGCGAGTTCCAGTACGCAGTATGCACGGGTGTTGTTGTTACCCGTCGTATGTTGCGTACCGCCCATGCACCACACCACGCAACCCGGACGGTTTTCAGAGAGGATTTTCGCGGCATTGTACATGTCTTCACGCCCGACACCGGACACGCGTTCGACTTCTTCTGGCGTCCAGTTCGCAACTTCTTGGCGGATTTCATCCATGCCGAACACGCGCTGGCGAATGAATTCTTTGTCTTCCCACTGATTGTCAAAAATGTGCCAGAGCAGCCCCCAAATAAAGGCGATGTCCGTTCCCGGACGCAATTGCACAAAGTGGTCACCTTTTGCGGCAGTGCGGGTGCGGCGCGGATCAGCGACGACAATTTTGCAGCCGCTCTTTTCCTTCGCGATTAGAATATGCTGCATCGCGACAGGGTGTGCTTCCGCAGGGTTTGAGCCAACAAACAACATGGATTTGCAGTTGTGCATGTCATTGAAAGAGTTGGTCATGGCCCCGTAGCCCCACGTATTGGCAACACCTGCAACCGTGGTGGAGTGACAAATTCGAGCTTGGTGATCGACGTTGTTGGTGCCCCACAGTGAAGCCATTTTGCGGAACAAATACGCCTGTTCATTGCTGTGTTTCGCCGACCCTAGGAAATACACCGAATCGGGCCCCGACTCTTTGCGGATATCCATGACCTTGTCGCCGATTTCGTCGATGGCTTGATCCCACGTGATTTTCTGCCACTTACCATCTACCAGCTTCATCGGGTATTTCAATCGACGTTCACCGTGCCCGTGTTCACGCAACGCCGCGCCTTTGGCGCAGTGGCCTCCGGCATTGAAAGGATGATCGAATGCAGGCTCTTGGTCAGTCCATACGCCATCTTGTACGTATGCATAGACGCCACAGCCCACGGAACAATGCGAGCATATGGTACGTTTCACTTCGACAGGTTTGTTAGGGTCAACGTCTTTGGCAGTTGCTTTTTTCATCATACCGGGCGCAAACATGCCCGCCGCTGCGATGCCGCCTGCGGTGGCCAAGGTTGAATTGCGCATAAAGGTTCGACGGGATACCCCAAGCTGTTTTTCATCCTTGCTGACTGAGTCAGAGCGTTTGGTTAATTTCATGGTCAAACTCCATCCATCGCAGGGTTATAGGGAATCGTAGTAATCGCGTATATGTTGCGTTTCACGATAGCCAGACTTGGGCGTTTCTTCGGGGCTCACGACGTCCACATCCGCTTGCGCAGACGTGCTAACCACAGATGCCGCTGCGCTTGCTGCCGCAGCAACGCCCAATCCTTTGAGGAACTCGCGCCGTTTTTCGTTGGGTTGTGCACTGTCTTTCTTGTTCTCTGACATGACTTGCTCCTTTGTTCTTATTCGTCCAACACTCAGCGACCACTGGGTTTTCGCGGGCTCTGCTCACCAAGGGCGTTGGGTAAAGCGTATTTTTTCTATCATCAAAAACTGCTGTGCAAGCTCAGCCACCGCGGTATAAAACACCGCCGCGTCTGCGCGTTTAATGTCGGTAAAAAGCGTCTCAAACCACGGGGCGACATGACGGTTAAAGAAGGCGGCTTGTTGCGTTTCATCCCCTTCTTCCACCAACATGGCCATGACTTCGAGTAACGCAGCAATATGGTCTTCGGGCTCTTTGGTGTCTTCTTGGCGCTCAAAGCCAAGTTGACGTAAATCTTGGCGAAGCAGCGCGAGCGGCAGTTCCATCAGCGAGCCAGTTAAGTACCAAGACCCAAACGGCATCACTTCCCCACGCCCTACGCCAATAAACAGCAATTGATATTCATCTGCTGCTTGCACGGGCCGCGTGGTTTTCGCACCCAATTTCAGCACTGACCACGCCGCAGCCATGCCCGCAGAATGTTCATCGCCGTCGGTTTCCAATGTTGCCAGCCACGCCAAGGTGCTCTCATCAGGAGCTTGTCGCAGCAGATGCGCTAACAGGCTATAAATGTGGTGACGAAGCGGGTTCTCTTCGTTGCTGATATCGTCGACGTTGATCATCTCTTGCATTGCCATCTTCGCCTCCTACGCCTTTATCTGCTGGTCAGGGTTTTCGATCATGTCTGCGACCATGTCGCGCACTCGGCAGTCTTCGCACATCGATAAACGTTTGATGGCGTCATCTTGGAAATGGCTGTGGTTGCGAAGGCGTTCGATCAACATGTTGACCATGGAGACGGGTGCGAAAGGCTTACCGCAACTGATGCATTCTGCGGCTTCCTCTTCATGCAGGGTTTGGCGTTGCTGACGGGATGCACTGTCCCAGTTATATCTGGGTGTTAACGAGATAACCGATTCAGGACAGCTTTGTTCGCAGAGGCCGCATTGCACGCAATCTTGCTCCCTGAATGTCATGCCCGGCGTGGTGCCGATGGATTTCAATGCATCAGTCGGACAAACGGTGACACACCCCATGCACAAGGTGCAGCCCGAGGTGTCGATATCAATGCGACCATACGGGGCGTTTTCAGGCACGGCGACAATGGGGGGCAGTATGTCGGTGTGGGCGGCGAGTAAATCTAGCGCACTCGCGAGTTTTTCTCGTTTGCTGCCTTCTAATTTTGTACGCGGCGCGTTGTCGTTCGACACATCTGATGACATCACATCGCTGTCGAACAAGGTCGCGTGGCGCAATTCAGCGACGGGGAGCATGGCAATAAGGTGTGTTTCCAGCCCGAGCGTCTTTAAAAAACGCGCAGCTATGTCCAGTTCTTGCAAAAGCACATGGCGTGTTTTCGCATGAAGTTGTGATGATTCAGCTAACACCACTTGCGTAGCGCCATACACCAAGGCTGAGAACCAGGTATCAATGCCCACGGATGCCAGTTCTTCCAAACGAACGGGAATGACTCGGCTCGGCATTTGCGCGATGGCATTCGCCAATGCGGTTTCGCCCGCGGGAGCCATGTCGTCGTCAGCATAGAAAAGCACGATAGGTGCGACACCCTCTTTTGCTTGGTAGTGCGTCAAAAGCTGGTGGAGAAAATGCTGTGTGTTGTCGGGATCAGGTAACGCATAGCTAATGGCTTCTGTCGGACACGCCGTCGCGCACGACCCCATGCCCTGACACAAATACGGGTTGATGGTGATGGCGCTCTTCACGATATCCAAGGCATCGGCAGGACACGCATCAATGCAGCGCGTACACCCTTCCAGCCCACGTGATGTATGTGCGCATTTCTCCGTGTCCAAACGGAAAAACTTCGGCTTGTCGAACGTTCCCGTTAAATCAGGGAGAGCCTCAATGGTCTCCTCTTCTGAGCACAATCCTCGCCCAACAGCGTAATACCCCAAAGGGGGCAACTCAGCTGGATGAATGCCTTGCTCCGTCAAATCCACCACCACATCGAAGTGCGGTTGCCCTGTGGTGATAACAGCAAGGTTTTGCGCGTCATGACCAAGCGCACCTTTTTGAGGCTTTCCATCGGCTGCCTCACGCACGCCAATCTGCACATCAAAGGCACCGAGAAACCCATCAATCGCGATATCTTTGGCGTAGAACACGGAAAACTCCAGCGGGGTCACCGCGCCGCTACTTACTCCTTCAGTGCAGAGCAACACGGTATTGGCATGCAGAGAGGGTGGTAGCTTTCGCGCAAAGCGGAAAACCACTGTCGCTGCGCCAGCCACAAGAATACGACCGTGACTGTCGAAGCTCACCGTCGGAGGAATGAGGTTTCCCAACGTCACCGTGCTCTGCAACGCATCTTGTCTTGCCATGCCATTGCGATCAGTGTGTTGTGTAAGAACCTGATTGATTGTTGTTATTGTATTTTCTGTCGACATTGTCTCGTTAGCCATAAACACCTGCTTTCCAAGCTGGTTCACCCCATCCTGCGATATCACGCGAGCTGGTCTGTACTGGCTGTTCTATGCATCCAATCTATTTTTGATTTGTCTATTATTTCAATCACATCATTGGCTGTTGCGACGTTCACTCACCTAGGTATTGCTGGCCTAGGCTGGCAGGTGACGCAGAGGAAAATTCAACAGCAATTCAATCTAAACAATGACTTGTCGGTAATGGCTTTTTATAGAGCAAGTACTGAACCAGCTTTGAGGGAAGAAAAATGACGAATACGGAGTCAGAATCCGTCTGAATTCTTATCCACTCTTTTAGTTGGGACATTTTGACGCACGCCGTACGACAAATTGTCCCTATTTTTCTCTAGGGTACTTTTTGTCTCACTCGCTAAGGCGAGGTCAGATTCGCCTTCCTCTTCACCCTCACTTCCGGTCGCCTCAGCGTTTGCATGTGGGCGTGCTTTTGAATCAGGTGAAGACGCGCATTCTTTCTCAGCGTTTACGGGTGCTTGATCATCACACTCAGTCATCTCCTCGACGTTTTCTTTCGTCCACTGACGCAGATTCGCCGCCACGTCAGCAGCCAGATTTGCGGTGTTGGAATAATCGAGGTCATAGTCATTCATGCCATCCAGCACGTTGTAGGCATCGCTTCGAAACAGTTTGCGCAGCGCTGCTTTTTTTACTTCGGATGACACGCCTTTCGCCAGAAACACGGCGGCTGAATCACCTTCCTGAAGGTTTTCAACGTCGTCCATTGTCGCAGGCGGCGGCAAAGTATCAGCATCTTCACCTTCAGGGCTTTCGCCATGTTCGATGGCATCGGAGAAAGAAGGCTCTGAGGAGAGAAACTCGCTGTCGGATTGCGTGACGTCTTCGCGGATTTCTTCTGTTTCATCAATCCACTCGCCGCGTTTTTTCGCTGACCAGCGTTGGAGGAAAGAGTCAGTTGCCACTTGCCCTCCCCGCGCCTTTGCGTTTTTTCTTGCGGGTTTCCAGCAGCTCACCATGGCGACCAATATAGGCTTCCATCCACGCTTGGATCGGCAGCGGCATTGGCTCAGAAAGCACCAGATAGTCGCCATCCATAAAACTCGCCGCCCCGGTTTGCGATGCCGTGACTTGTAGAGGTTTTAGCGATTCATCCTCTTCCACTTCAAAGATGAAAAACAGGTGAGGGTCACGAGAACTGAGGTTAAATCGGTAGTCAGTACGCTCATCTTTAAACAGCATCAAAGGCAGCGAATACGCTGATTCTGACAACGTTTCTTGGTTTTTAGGAAGGTGCAAATTTACCAGCGACCACCGCGTTGTATTCCAGCGCCCAACCGTGACAATCGTTGTCTCTAAATCGAATTGCAGTAACCATTGTTGTGGGTCTTTAATTATCTCATTCACACATCACTCCTTCGTGTTTCCGCAGCGAAATACGCGCGCTGCAGCAGGGTTTGGCTGACCCTCAAGGTGTCTTTGTGCAAAACACATACCAGCGTGGCGCAAAACACATACCAGCGCGCCTTCACCACATTCAAAAAGTCATGCCCACGCAAAATGCTGGAACAGGTTTTGCTTTTTACTTCCTTGGCGGGCTGGAACGTGGCGCGCTGTTTTCATTCCCCAACGCAAAGGAAGCGGGTACATGACCCAACCCAACATCATCAAAACGCAGTCTGATATCCCGCAAACCATTGATGTCACTGTGTTCGACGAATACGGCGAGCCCATGACGAAACAGATTGCCTGCGAGCGCGCACTCACTGTGTATCTGAACTGGCGAGAAATCGTGACCTTGATGACACTCGGCGCGAGGCCTGACATGTTGGTGCTGGGGTATTTGCGTAACCAAGACTTATTACATGACGTTAACGCCTTAGACTCCGTCATCATCGACTGGGCAACGCAGTCAGCGGCTGTCGTCACCCACGAGCAAAACGACGACATTGAGGAAACACTTTCCAAGAAAACGGTCACGTCGGGCTGCGGACAAGGCACCATGTTCGGCAATGTGATGAAAAAACTCGATGACTTAGTGCTCCCTACGCCCCAGCTGAAACAATCGACGCTCTACGGCTTGCTCGAATCTCTCACTCATCACAATGACACTTACAAAGCTGCGGGGGCTGTGCACGGCTGCGCGGTCTGCAAAGACACTGACATCCTTTCTTTTGTTGAAGACATTGGCCGTCATAATGCGGTTGATACGCTAACAGGAGAAATGTGGCTTCAAGGACAAACGGGCGGCGACAAAATTTTCTACACCACAGGCCGCCTCACGTCTGAAATGGTCATCAAGGTGGCGCAAATGGGGATTCCAGTACTGCTCTCGCGCTCCGGCGTCACTCAGATGGGCTTTGATTTAGCAAAGCAACTTGGCATTACCATGATTGCGCGTGCCAAGGGCCATCGCTTCCAAGTGTTTAACGGTGCAGAGAACATCGACTTTGATGTCAAAGGATCGCGGGATGAATGATTTCCCCGAATTCATGAATGCCCGCCAAGTCGCGGAATACATCGACCTCAATGAAAAGAAGGTCTATAGCCTTGCCAATGATGGTGTGCTCCCCGCCACCAAGATCACCGGGAAATGGCTTTTCCCGAAAAGCTTGCTCGACCGTTGGTTACTGGAATCTAGCCATAATGGGGTCTTTAATGACAGGTTACTCATCGCGGGTTCTGACGACCCGTTGCTACAACATATTGTGAGTAAAATGGCCGCCACGCTCGGCAGCACAGCGCTGGTAGGGTATACCGCCACAGGCACCAAGCAAGGGCTGGCCATGCTTGAAAAAGGCCATGTTGATATGTGCGCCATTCATTGGGGTAACGCGGAAGAAGCAAAGCTTCGCCATCCCGCCTTGCTTCAACAATATTCGGGGCATAAAAATTGGGTGTTAGTCCACGGTTTCGAACGACTTCAAGGCTTGATTGTAAGGCCTGAACAGGCAGACAAGCTCAATGATCCTTACCATTTTTCGGACAAACGGTGGCGTTGGGCTGGTCGACAAGATGGCGCAGGCAGTGCGCGCGCCATGGACGAATGGCTATTTCGCAACGACATGACACGAGACACGTTAAACACCGTCACCACTTGCTTGAGCGAACGCGAACTCGGTTCCGCGATTGCACGCGGCTCTGCCGACATCGGCTTTGGCAGTAAAAGTGCGGCAGGAGAATTCGGCTTGGCCTTTCTCCCCATTGCCAACGAAGCGTTTGAATTTGTGATCCCAAAAAACATCTATTTCCGCACCTTGGTGCAGCAGGTCATTCACCATCTGGATGATGAAGAAAGTCGCCAGCAAAGCGAATTGTTTGGCGGCTATGACTTTGAGCACACAGGCAAACAGATGTGGTCAGCGAGTTGATGTTTGACGCTTTCAGACAATAAAAAACACGCCGACGATGGCGTGTTTTTTGTTTGAAGCGTCACCCGCTACTCAAGCATTTTCAGTGGTGCAATGTCATCATCAGACGGGATCTTTTCTCTGAGATACAGCACGAATGTACTGCCTTTCCCCACTTCAGATTCGACCTTTATCTCACCCCCTAGCCCGCTCACAATACCCTGTGTGACAGACAAGCCAAGCCCTGTGCCTGAGCGTCTGGTGGTAAAAAACGGGTCGAACACTTTGGTCAGATTTTCGTTGGCGATGCCGCAGCCAAAGTCTTCGACCGCAATAACCGCACCGATGGTCTCGCCACGTTCGTCGATCCAATCGTCAGAGCGCACAATCAGTTTACCTTTGTCGTTCATGGCATGAATGCCGTTCATTTGCAGGTTAACCAAGACTTGCAGCAATTGATGACGGTTAATCTCGACGCTGCATTTGGCGTTCAACGCCGTCACGATTTCAACATCTTGTTTCTTGGTGCCAGAACGTACCAAAGTGACGCTCTCTTCTATCACGGGATTGACGCGCTGCCAGGTGATTTCATCTTGTACGCCGCCTTGGCGACTGTATTGCAACAGGCTTCGCGTGATGTTTCGAATACGGTCGATTTGCGCTAAGACAGCAGACATTTCCTCAGACACCAAATCAGCATGCTGCCCGAGTTCATATTCCATTAGCTCAATGTTGCCGAGGATCACCGCTGCGGGGTTATTGATTTCGTGAGCAATGCCTGCGGTTAGCTCACCCAAGGCCGCCAACTTTTCATTCAGTAATAGTTTGTGTCGTGTCTGTTCCAGTAACTTGATGTGGTAGCCCAATTGCTCCGTCCGTTCATGCAAACTCGCCGTGCGCTCACGCACTTTGTCTTCAAGCTCTAACGCGTTTTGGCGAATTGCATCGTTTTGCTGCTTTAGCTGGTCAAGCATGCTGTCGAACTGACGCGCCAAACTTGCCAGCTCGTGCTCAGGATCTAGCCCTAGCTTGCCAATCCTGATGTCTTTTTCGAATTGCACCAATCTCACTGCACGGTGCATTTTTTCTATCGGGCGGAACAGGTCTCGTGCGCCGCGGTAGACAAACAACCCAGACACAAGGAGCGTGAGCAACACACCAATGCCCAACTCAACGATGTTGGTCAGATACCGGCTAATAAATGGCCATTCGAGATAGCCGGTGTAAAGCATGCCAATCACACGATTGTTGAAATCTCGGATTGGCATGTATGCCGAGATATACCAAGCATCGTAAACATAGGCACGGTCGACCCACTCTTCCCCTTCCACCAGCACCGTTTGCTGTACTTCTTGCGACACGCGCGTACCGATGGCGCGGCCAAATTTGCTGTCGCTGTTTAACGGCACATTGGTACTGACGCGAACGTCGTCCAAAAAGAGGGTGACAGTGCCCACGCCCGCATCGGGCAACTTTCCTTCCGGGAAAACAAGATCGCGGATCCTATCCACCAGCACCGTACTGTTATTCAGCAAGATGCCTCCGTCCACGATCCACTCTAGCTCACCATTTTCATTAAAAAGCGGCAGCAAGCTCCTGCTTATCAGGCCACGTTCTTCAAACGTGTTTTCGTTCAAAAGCGGGATTTCAGCGCGGGCTGGAAGGTCATTGGTTAGCGATGACAATTCAATTTCAGACATGACTTGGAAGAAAGTGCGTTGCTGACCTCTGAGCAGAGGAAAGCGCAAGGTTTGCGGCAAACGGTCGATGTCTTCTGCCGCATACACGGCAAGAAAATCGACGTCGTATTTCCCCGCCCGCGATTGCGCCCACACGGTGAGTGCTTCAGGGTCAGTTTTGATTTGCATTTGGAATTCATAGGAATCTGCGATGGCGTGAAGTTGGCGGCGCTGCTCTCGTTGCAACACTTCCATGCTGTTGCTCGCCACTGCAAGATCCGCGCGAACACCCGCTAAGGCGTTGGTCCATGAATACGCCAGCGTCCAATACAAGGTGAGTCCAATCAAGACAAATAGCGTCAACAAAATTGGGACTGACGTTAATGCCAGCAAGCGATAGCGCACCGCAGTACGAAATCGTGTTCGCCACTTATTCAGCCACTTCATAGGCTGCTATTCTGTTTAAAGCCCATGTGTGCATGGTGGCGGGATAAGCACATCATTGTTACAGCCATTCTTTGAACTTGCGCTCTAAGGTCTTTCTCGCCACGCCCAGTTGGCGCGCCGCAGCAGATTTATTCCCTTCATGCGCATCGACCACCCGCTCGATGTGCGCACGTTCAACGTCTTTCAACGGCCAACCTAACGGATAACCGTCTTCTTGCTGGGCTATTTCTTGTTCATCACACTCAAGGTCATGCGCAGGTGCTGTCACCCCGGAATTGCCGAGCCACTGCGTCACATCGGGTTTGCCGAGCAATATCGCGCGTTCCACGGTGTTTTTGAGCTCTCGAATATTGCCCGGCCAGCCGTAGTGTTTCATGGCGGCCACTTCGTCATTTGCCCACACCACGGGTTTCATTCCCATGTCTCTGGCGAGCATCTCGGAGAAGTGATTGAGCAAAAGGCCTATGTCTTCAACGCGCTCTCTAAGCGGCGGGATCTCCACCGACAAGACATTCAAGCGGTAGAACAAATCTTTCCGAAAACGCCCTGCTGTAACTTCTTCATGCAGGTTGCGGTTGGTGGCAGCCACAATGCGCACATCCACATTCACCTCGCGTTCTGCACCAACGGGACGAATGGTTTTCTGTTCTAAGGTGCGAAGGAGTGAGGCTTGCATCGACAATGGCATTTCGCCGATTTCATCCAGAAATAACGTGCCTCTATCAGCCACGCGGAACAGGCCATCTTTGCTTTTCCTCGCCCCCGTGAATGCGCCCGCCACATGACCAAATAACTCGCTTTCCAATAGCTCTGGCGCTATCGCCCCGCAGTTCAGAGGCACAAAAGGGCCATTTCTACCGCTTACCGCATGCAGTGCACGCGCCACCAATTCTTTCCCCGTGCCGGATTCACCTTCAATCAACACAGCGGCTGGCGATGGCGCGAGGCGTGAAACCAGTTCACGCATTGCCAACGTTTTAGGGGCGTCGCCAATGATATCGACAGGAAAAGACCGTGCGACGTCGCGTTGCAGTGCGACATTTCGTCGTTCCATCATGCGTTTATCTAAACAGCGCTGAACAGATTGAAGCATTTGTTCGAGGTTAAACGGCTTAAGAATAAAATCGGATGCGCCCGCTCGCAGCGCTTTGATGGCGGTTTCAAGCTCGGCATAACCCGTCATGAAGATGATGTCGCTGCGTCGTTCATCGTCATTAAAGGCTTCATGCCAATCAATGCCAGAACGCCCGGGAAGGTTGATATCGACAATCAACAAGTCGAAGTGATTTCGCTTTCGCAAGGCTTCCGCTTCTTCAAGAGAAGACGCCGTTTCTACCTGAGTGAGCTTTTTCGATAGCGCTTTGTTCAATATCGCGCGCATGCCAGGTTCATCATCCACCACCAAGGCGGAGAACCCAAACTGCTGTAATGCATCTTTCATTTCTTGAATGCCTTTCCTCTCTCAGGTGTCCATATGATACATGGGACATTTTGACTCAGTCCGATAGCAGCATCACTTTTTCATGCACGAGCATGACTCGCCGACATCAACACATGAACGCTTAATCTCTTATATTTCATCACGATAAAGTAATTCCACCACAAATAGCAAGGTTGGCATTTTTGTTGCTTTGTCTACTTCCTTTTCTACAACTCGATAAGAAGTTTCGTCAACAACGTCAGGAAGACACATGACAGTCAGAAGAAAAACCAAAGCCATTGCGCTAACAGGCTTACTCCTTTCAATTTGTTTCACCGCCAATGCGGCGGAGGTGATTCGCCTTGCGACCACCACCAGTACTTACCATTCAGGGCTACTCGATTTTCTTCTTCCAGAATTTAAAAAAGACACGGGGTATGACGTGCAAGTCCTAGCAGCAGGGACAGGTAAAGCCCTAAGGATGGGAGAAAATGGCGATGTGGATGTGGTAATGACCCATGCACCCAACGCCGAAGCCACCTTTGTCGATAAAGGGTTTGGCGTGCTACCCCGCGCCCTGATGTACAACGATTTTGTGCTTGTCGGCCCACAGAGTGACCCGGCCAACATCAAGGGCAGCAAAAGCGTCGCACAGGCATTGAGCAAGGTGGCAGATATGGATCAGACGTTTATTTCTCGTGGTGATGATTCTGGCACCCACAAAAAAGAGCGGCTGCTTTGGGACGCGGCGGGCGTGCAACCGGCATTTTCTGGATACAAAGCCGTGGGCCAAGGAATGGGGCCAACACTGACCATGGCGAATGAATTGCAAGGTTATGCCCTGACCGACCGAGGTACCTGGCTGGCGTACCAAAGCAAACTCGACATGGCCGTGCTCGTCGAAGGCGATGACCGTCTGTTTAACCCTTATCAGGTTATCTTGATCAACCCGACGCGCTACCCCGATTTGAACTACCAAGGCGCGAAAATGTTCAGCGATTGGCTGGTAAACAAAAAAGCCCAACATTTGATTGATAGCTTCAAGGTCAGCGGCCAACAACTCTTTGTGGCGAACGCAAGCTAATGAACTTACTCGACACCACCCAACAAGCGGTTTCCCTGCTGTTTAGCGGCGATACAACGCTATGGGGTATTGTTGGTGTGTCGTTTTCCGTGTCACTTATTGCTATTGGGCTGGTCTTAATTCCAGCCCTCCTTATTAGCTTTGCCCTTGCGTATTGGCGTGTGCCAGGCAAATGGCTCGTACTCTCTCTCGTCAATACGCTCCAATCTGTGCCAACCGTGGTGGTGGGGTTGCTGCTTTACATGATGCTGTCCCGCGCCGGTCCGCTGGGTGATTGGAAGATGCTGTTTACGCAAAAGGCGATGATTTTGGGACAGATCCTGATCAGCCTTCCGATCTTGATTTCCATGATGCACGCAGCATTCCAAAACAGTGACCGACGCGCATGGGAGACGGCCTATACGCTCGGTGCATCCATTCCTCGCGCCATGATGACCTTGATGTGGGAAATCCGTTTCCCTTTGCTTGCCGCTGTGATCACGGCGTTCAGCCGGATCATCACAGAAGTTGGGTGCTCCATGATGGTCGGTGGCAACATCCTGTATTACACCCGAAATATTCCCACCGCGATTGCGCTAGAAACATCTAAGGGTGCCTTCGCGCAAGGCATCGCACTCGGCATGGTGTTGCTGTTACTGGCGCTCACCATGAACTTCTTCATTAGCTTTGCCCATGGCAATGGCCACTTGAGAACCTAACTTGAGCGAGAATATGAGTCAGATAACCTTAGAAGCTGTTGATCTCTCAGTGAAATACAAACACCGTTTGTTGTTTCACATTCCCTCATTGAAGCTGTGTCCGGGTGATGCGGTGTACCTCTCAGGTCAAAACGGCATTGGCAAAACAACCCTGCTAAAAGTGCTCGCGGGTATTCAGCGCCCGTCCAGTGGCTCTCTCAACCTTGCTCGCGCCTCTTGGCTTCAACGTTTAGCGGGTTTTACCGGGCAAAGTGGTGTGATTTACATGCACCAATCGCCGTATTTGTTCGATGGTTCAGTGATTGAAAACATCGCTTATGGCCTGAAAGGAAAGCATGTCTGTCAAAGAAAACAGCGACAGCTTACAATGCAGGCATTACGTATGATTGGGCTAGAATCGCTGAGTCGCGAGCATATTTCTGTGCTCTCTGGCGGTGAAAAACAGAAAGTGGCCATGGCGCGTGCTTGGGCGATTAATCCTTCGATTTTGTTGATGGACGAATCCTGCGCTAACCTCGATGTTGAAGCGATAAACGCGCAAAAAGTCATGGTGGATGATTTGCGTGACCGCGGCGCGAGTTTAGTGCTGACCAGCCACCACCCCAACACGCTCACCGACGGCTGTAATCAGCAATGGTTGCTCGAAAACCAACGCCTCATACACAAGCCAGAACTCAATATCATTAACAAGGATAACCATGCCTTCGCATCCTGACACTACATGGGTCATTCTTGCCGGCGGACAAGCACGCCGCATGGGCGGCCAAGACAAAGGGCTTGTCACGCTCAACGGCAAACCGTTTATTGAATTCGTCCATGAGCGCCTGACAGAACAAGGCGCGACCATTGCGATTAACGCCAATCGAAACCAAGAAAGGTACGAACAATACGGCCCGGTTTTTGGTGACGTATTGGAGGGCTTTCCCGGCCCCTTAGGTGGTATGCATGCTGCGATGTCGAACATCGACAGCGAGTGGCTTGGCTTCGTCCCTTGCGATTGCCCTAACCTGCCCCACGCCCTGCTGGAAAAGATGTATCACGCCATCAGCGCAGACGCTGAAATCGTGGTTGCCCATGATGGTGAATCGGTGCAGCCTGTGGTGACCATGATGAAGCGCAGCATTTTCGAAAGGCTGAATACGTTTCTCGCCAACGGTGACCGCAAAATTGTCTTGCTCTACGACCTATGCAATACCGTCTTTGTGGATTTCAGCGCCGAGCATGACGCCTTCATCAACCTCAACACGCCCGACGAGCTGTCGCGTTACGGGGAGTTGTCATGAGCCCGACCCATTGCTCACTGCCCGTTTTAGGGTTTGCAGCATTTAGTGGTACAGGCAAAACAACCCTGCTGGAAAAACTCATTCCTGCCTTGGTTGAAAAAGGCATTCGCATTGCCATGGTCAAACACGCGCACCATGATTTTGATGTCGATAAACCAGGTAAAGACAGTTATCGCCTGCGCAAAGCGGGGGCGACACAAATGTTGATCAGCGCTCGCTATCGTCACGCATTGATGACTGAAACGCCCGATCGCGAATGCACGCTCAATCAATTGCTCGGGCAACTCGATCAGAACAACGCGGATTTGGTGTTAGTGGAAGGCTTTAAACACAACGCTTTCCCCAAGATAGAACTTCATCGCGCAGCACTCGACAAGCCCTGGCTTCACCCAGAGGATCCAAACATTGTGGCAGTCGCCTGCGATGACTCATCTTCTTCTGCCTCCTCTACCGAGCTTCCATCAACATCCCCGCCTCGTTTAGACATCAATGACATTGCGAGCTTGGTGGGGTTTATTCAACGTTGGATGGAAAGCCACAACGCACAAACCGCCACGTGCGATTCACTGTCGCCAACGCTGTTGTCGGTGGACGACGGCAGAGCAAAAATCCTTGACGCGATTGCGGTGTCGGAACACACCGAAACATGCGATCTGAACGAACTGCCTCATCGCGTGTTGGCAGCGGATATCATTGCGCCTGTGAACGTGCCTTCTTCAACTAACTCGGCAATGGACGGCTATGCCATTCGCAGTGACGACATTGAGCGCGAAGGCTATCGCCTCGTTAGTGATGTGTTTGCAGGTCACCACTACGCGGAAACCCTTACGGCGGGAGAATGCGTGCGCATTATGACGGGCGCGCCCGTTCCAGAAGGTGCAGATACTGTGATCATGCGTGAGCAAGCAAGCGACGATAACGGCACAGTGTCTTTCGACACAACCAAAGGGGCTATCCGAGCGGGGCAAAATGTGCGTCAAGCAGGTGAAGATCTCCGACGAGGTGCAACGGTTTTTCAAGCAGGAAAACGCATTGGCGCAGCGGAACTGGGGATGATGGCATCGCTCGGTTTTGACCGTGCTGAGGTATTCAAACCGATAAAGGTTGCCCTGTTTTCAACTGGCGATGAAGTACAAGCGCCGGGCACAGCCGCAAAATCTCACTGCATTTATGACGCAAACCGATACACGCTGCGCGCCATGCTCACCAAACTCGGTTGCGAGATCCTCGATTTCGGCATTATTGAAGACACCGAAGCGGCATTACACGCCACGCTCAGCACTGCCACAGAACAAGCCGACATGGTGATTTCATCCGGTGGCGTCTCCGTGGGCGATGCAGACTACATTAAAACCGTGTTAAGCCAGCTGGGTGACATTAACTTCTGGCGCGTCAACATGCGTCCCGGCAGACCCCTCGCCTTCGGTAAACTGGGCGATGTGCCTTTCTTTGGGCTGCCAGGCAACCCTGTGGCCGTGATGGTGACGTTCCTGCAATTCGTTGAGCCAGCGATACGAAAAATGCAGGGAGACGCCCACTGGCAGCCTGAAACCCTGTCAGCCATTACGCAAGAGCGCATCCGCTCACGTCGCGGTCGCACTGAATATACCCGCGGTATATACAGCATCAGCGCCAATGGTCAGCTAGAAGTCAGATCAACGGGCTCACAAGGTTCAGGTATTTTGCGGTCAATGAGTGAGGCCAATTGCTTAATTGAAGTCGCGCCGGATGTGGACAATGCGGAAGTGGGCGATCGTGTCACTATCATTCCACTGGCATCTCGACTGTAGCGTTTCATCTGTAACCTGTCCTACATAGCCAAAGCGTATTCAGGCATAAAAAAAGCGGCGATAATCGCCGCTTTTTGTTGTTATCCGTTTGGATTGTGCTTATTTGCCAAGCGCTTCTTTGTAATGCACACGGCAGACCGACTCGTATCTGTCATTGCCGCCAATCACCACTTGATCACCATCTGCAATCGCGTTGCCATCAGCGTCAGTGCGAATAACCATGTTCGCTTTGCGTCCGCAGTGACAAATGGTTTTTAGCTCAACCAATTTGTCTGCCCACGCCAACAGGTATTTCGACCCTTCAAACAACTCACCAAGAAAATCAGTGCGAAGGCCATAGCACAGCGCCGGAATACGCAATTTATCGACCACTTCGGTAATTTGATGCACCTGTTCTTTCGTCAAAAACTGGCATTCGTCCACCAACAAACAATCGACTTTTTGATTGCTGTTGATGTCGCTCACCGCAGCAAAAATATTGTCTTCAGGTGAGAATAATTGCGCGTCGGCTTGAAGGCCAATACGTGAACTGACTTTGCCCAACCCATAGCGATCATCAATGGCAGCGGTGAAGATAAGCGGATTCATGCCGCGCTCTTGGTAATTAAATGACGATTGAAGAAGTGTCGTCGACTTACCCGCATTCATTGCAGAGTAATAGAAGTACAGCTGGGCCATTAAGCTCTCCCGAGGAAAAAATACGGTGGCATGCTACCGAAAAACGAGGATCGGTAAAAGCGGTGCTGGCCGCGAAAATACAATTAAGAAAAATAAACAAAGCGTTAAAGAAACAAAAAAGCCTCCCAAGGGGAGGCTCCTTTCATTAAGCCAGTTTACCTGGACGTCGCGACAACCACATGAGGAACATGCACACCAAGGTAAACACAAAGAAACCCGTTATCAGAGATAACGTGAGTGAATCGGTGAAACCCAATACAAGGTAAGAGAATGCCGCCACCACAGCCCCCGCTAACGCATAAGGCAGCTGGCTTGATACGTGGTCAATGTGGCCACAGCGTGCACCCGTCGCAGACAAGATTGTGGTATCAGAAATTGGTGAACAGTGGTCACCAAATACCGCACCTGCAAGCACAGCTGAAAGCATTGGTAGCATCAGTGCAATTTCAGTTGCTGCTGACAAGTCACCCGCGATTGGCAACATAATGCCAAACGTACCCCATGACGTACCCGTTGAGAACGCCATTGCCGCAGACAGCACAAATAGAATCAAAGGCAGCAACTGAGGTGGCAAGTTACCTTGAATCAGAGTCGACAGGAATTTACCGGTTTCCATGTCACTAATAACGCTACCGATGGTCCATGCGAAGAAAAGAATAAGGATTGCGCCGAACATGGACCTGGCACCAATCCACATGGTACGACCAATTTCAGGCAGTGGCATGCGTTGTTTAAACACAGTGAATAACGCCGAAATCAGGCCCATGCCACTACCATAAAGCAGTGATGTACCCACATCGGTGTTTTCAAACGCGCCCAGCACAGAGAAAGCTTTGCCGCTTTCTTCCAGCGTTTGCGCGCCGGTGAAAATCATCAACGAGATTGTCGCGACGATCAGCACGATGATTGGCACAACAAGGTCAGAGACATTGCCTTTGCTGCTTTCTTCAATGCCTAGCTCATCGTCTAACGATGGACCACCACATTCTTCGTCACCCAAACGGCTGCCCGTTGACGCTTGGTATTCGAAGCGACGCATTGGGCCAACATCCATTTGGAACCAAGCAACAGCAAAGACCATTAGCAATGCAAAGATTGCGTAGAAATTCATTGGGATCATGTGCGCAAACGCACTCAAGGGACTGTATTCTGTCACACCGTGGCTCACCAAAATGCCACCAATCACAGTAATGATGTAAGCACCCCAACTTGAGGCCGGCATGATCACACACATAGGTGCTGCGGTTGAATCAAGGATATAGGCGAGTTTTGCGCGAGATACGTGGAAACGATCGGTCACCGGACGGCTGATTGCACCAACAGCCAAACTGTTGAAGTAATCATCAATAAAGATGAACACCCCTAAAAAGGCGGCCAGTAGTTTTGCACCACGTTTACTTTTAACGCGTGATTGCGCCCATTCTGCAAATGCGCGAGTACCACCGGATAAAGTAATCAGTGCGGTGATCATACCGACAAGAATAAGGAACGCGACGATACTCATCTTGCCAAAGTTAATGGCACCATCTTCAACAAATAAGCTCAATGCCAATGAAGATAGATAAAAAGTGGATGCAGACAATGAGAAATCGTTCAGCAGCAAGACGCCGGAAACAATACCTAAACCCAATGAAAGCAAAACGCGACGAGTAATAATGGCGAGGCCCAACGCCAAGATGGCGGGCAACACCGATAAAGAAGAAGAAGAAAAATCGACTAAATTCATGATCTCTATATCAACCTGTTAGGTTGGAGATCTACTGCAGAAATGGAAAACCAGATATTTCGAAACAATGGTTATACACATTGATAGAAACTACAGTAGCGCTCCATAGCTAAATCCCAATACTATGGCAGTGTTGTGTCTATTCGAGCACAACCCCAGCAGAAAGGTTTGATTAACCGATTTCTACTTCGGCGCTATTTCCTTTCACATATCCTCAACGGAATCACCCTAAGACATGTTACTCATAAACCGCGCACCTCTACGTGCATAAAGCCATCGTATTGTATGTAACCTTGGAAACTTTGCAATAAGAAGACAAATGGTTTTACACAGCACACCACAAGCGTTAACAAATGCAAAACATTCACTCGATTTTGGCACCGGAGTAGCATAGCTAATCGAGCATCAATGACAGTTTTGCCAGACAGTGCAAAAGAAATTGAACCCATAAGTATGAAAAACGTCTTTATTTATTATTTTGAATTTGCACTTTCAATAAAATAGTTATCTAATAAAGGAGAAATTAATTCAGCTGATATTGCAAAGATTTAATTATTCTTGCTACTCTTATTGCAGCTATTAATTATTACATAACGAGAGAATAGGATAGGCATAATGTCTGATGCACTAAAAGTATTGTTAAACCTGCGCAGCCTTCGTGCCGTGGCGCGTGAACTTACCCTTGAACAACTACAAGAAGCCCTAGAAAAACTTCAAGCTGTTGTTAGCGAGCGTGAAGAATCAGAAGCTGAAGCACACGAAGCTGAAAAAGAACGCCTTGAGAAAATGGAAAAATACCGCGAAATGCTGATCCAAGACGGTATCGATCCTGAAGAACTATTAGCATCACTAAGCGGTGCTAAGCCAAAATCAAAGCGTGCTGCTCGTCCAGCAAAATACAAGTACACCGATATTGATGGTTCAGAAAAAACATGGACTGGCCAAGGTCGTACTCCTAAAGCAATCAAAGACGCTCTAGACGGCGGCGCGAAGATCGAAGATTACCTTCTTTAATTGCTCATTGCTTTAATGCTTGGTATCGCTGAATCGTCATAAAGATTCATCATTAACTGATACCCATAAAGCACAAAAAAGAGACGGTTATCCGTCTCTTTTTTTATGCCTGAAAAACAGGAAAGCCTTTTTTCTAATGTTCTAAAACATCAACACGTGTATGTGGTTACTTTTCCCTTTAACGACATAGCACTACTTAACGACTTGATGCCATGTAAACGGCAGAAATAGAAAAGCCGAGCGAGGTACAATTCTCGCTCGGCTTTTGCAGGACAAACCGTATTTCAATTAACCAAATTTAATACGATCTGCAAGATGGCTGACAGCGATTGCAAAGTAATGCGAACGGTTCCATCTCATCAAGCTTTGGTAATTTCCATACACAAGGTAGGCTCTACCATATTCATCGTCAGGCTGAATTAACCATGCATTAATATCAACATCTGGCAATGCACTCTTATTCATTGTTCGAACGCCCAATGACTGCCATTCCGCTAAAGATTTAGCTTTATCCTGACCTAGCCCTAACAATTGAGAGTTAAGACCTTTTGGTAAAACAACTTGTCTGCCCCAAGTATAACCATCATCCCACCCTGCATTTTTCAAATAATTGGCGGATGACGCGAAAACATCAGGCTTCGAGTTCCAAATGTCTTTCTTTCCATCATTATTCCCATCAGCGGCAAATGATAAGAAAGAGCTTGGCATGAATTGGCATTGTCCCATTGCACCAGCCCAAGAGCCTTTCATGGAATCCACACCAATATGGCCTTCTTGCAAAATACTTAGAGCAGAAAATACTTCGCCTCTGAAAAAGGCTTCACGTCGTCCGTCGTATGCCAATGTTGTGAGTGCTTCCACGACATCATATTTTCCGGTAAACGCGCCGAAATTACTTTCTACACCCCAAAGTGCCACAAGGAACCTTGGCTGCACACCATAAATATCGCCGATGCGTTTTAAATCATCATAATGCTCATCATATAAGCGACGTGCTTTTTTTACTTTCCAATCAGGCACAGCGCGTGGAATATACTCATCCAGCGTTAATCTTTTTTCTGGCTGATTGCGATCTGCCTTTACTGCCCTTTCACGATAACGAATACCGTCAAACGCACTATCGAGAAGCGCAGCGTCTATGCCTTTATTTAGACCTTCCAGCTTAAGCTCGGCAACATAGCTTTCAAAACTTGGCTTTTCAGCCATCGCTGGCGCTGATAGCGACAGCGCAGCACCGATGAAGATACCAACTAATCGTTTACGCATAGCGCTCCTTTACAATTTCGTGTTTTTATTTCGAATGTGTTGCAGCGCAGCGTCAGGTTGCGGCGGCATCTGCAAGAAAAAACCATCTGTTTTCAGGCTATCACGAACCTTAGAGATATCAGCAAACCCCAGTTTCTCTCTCTTCTCTAAGTTGACCATCATGACGAACTGAGGGTTCCCGAAAGTTGATAATAATTGTTCAGGAACACCAGAAAAATCGTCCTTTCGATTAATATATAGATAAGTTGACGCTTTTTTACTGCTCTTATAAATCGCGCAATGCATGTTGTACCTCTTCGTCATGCTTTTAAGATCACTGACTCGCTGACCTTCTCGCCTCTATCCCAATTTAGAGAAACGGCTTAGAAAAATGTCACGAAACAGACGATTAATTCGCCTCATTTCGTGTTCGCGCTTGCCGCAATGTTTTCATGAATATACCATGCAGAGCACTGTCTGATAATGCACGAATGCCGCTTTATTCTTGGAGTGTGTTAATGACAATGTTAGCGACAACACGATGAACTTTCCTTTGCGCCCGTTGCTCTAAAACAAAAGAGAAACGCAAGCAAAAGGTGTACTCGAATCCGCTTTAGAAAGTCACGACACACTTTGCTCTATTTCCCAAAAGAAGCCTGTGCCAGCTGGAATACCCTTAATGACTAAAAATGCTGAACTCAAAGGCAGTTCATTCACACTTTCTGTGCTTCATTTGCTCGATGACGATCTTGATGGCGCCATGAATGTTTTATTGGAAAAGGTGAACCAAGCGCCTGCCTTTTTCGATGGTGCGCCGGTGGTTGTCGATATTACCCGACTTTATCGCCAGCCCAATTTTGACGCGCTAAAGGCAACCATTGCCAAGATGGGTATGTTGGTGGTCGGTATTACGGGCTGTAAGTTGAATTCAACCCGAGAAGCGGCGAAGTTGGCGGGGCTTGCCATCATGGCGCCTGCGAAACAAAGCCGTATCAACGACCCAATTCAAACTCCAACCAAAGTGGTTACCACGCCAATCCGTTCGGGTCAGCAAGTGTATGCGAAAAACGCCGATCTCGTGATTCTGAATCACGTAAGCGCAGGCGCTGAAATCATTGCTGATGGCAGTATCCACATCTATGGCGTACTTCGTGGGCGCGCGATTGCGGGTGCGAGTGGACAAAAAGAAGCCCATATATTTTGCCAAAACCTGCAATCAGAGCTCGTCTCCATCGCAGGCACTTATTGGCTCAGTGAAGCCATTCCTGACGAATACGCATCTCGTCCAGTGAAGGTATCACTGCAAAATGATTCATTACATATTGAACCCCTCACGCTCTAACTATCCAAAGGATTGAGGAATGACACGAATTATCGTTATTACGTCGGGCAAAGGCGGTGTTGGTAAGACAACATCGAGTGCTGCGATTGCGACTGGCCTTGCTCAGTCAGGAAAGAAAACTGCGGTTATCGATTTCGATATCGGCTTGCGTAACCTTGACCTGATCATGGGTTGTGAGCGTCGCGTTGTTTATGATTTCGTTAACGTGATCAATGGTGAAGCAAACCTGCACCAAGCACTGATCAAAGACAAACGCATCGAGAACCTTTTCGTTCTTCCCGCGTCACAAACGCGCGACAAGGATGCGCTGACGAAAGACGGTGTGGCACGTGTGCTTGAAGATTTAAAAGCCATGGATTTCGACTTCATCATCTGTGATTCACCCGCAGGCATCGAGGCAGGCGCTCTGATGGCCCTTTACTTCGCCGATGAAGCCATCGTCACCACGAACCCTGAAGTCTCTTCTGTACGCGATTCAGACCGCATTCTAGGCATTTTGGATTCTAAATCTCGTCGCGCAGAAAATGGTGAAGAGCCTGTTAAAACTCACCTTCTTTTGACCCGTTACAACCCTGCGCGTGTCACTCGAGGTGAAATGCTGAGTGTGGCGGATGTCGAAGAAATTCTTCGTATACCGCTGTTGAGTGTGATCCCTGAAAGCCCTTCCGTACTGCACGCTTCAAACAAAGGTGAACCTGTTATCCTTGATGAAGAGTCTGATGCAGGCCAAGCCTATGGCGATGCAATCCGCCGTCTGCTTGGTGAAGAATGCCCTTACCGCTTCCTTGAGGAAGAGAAGAAAGGGTTCCTAAAACGTTTGTTTGGAGGATAAGTTATGGCATTGCTGGAGTTTTTCCGTCCGAGCAAGAAATCGTCTGCGTCATTGGCGAAGGAACGTCTGCAAATCATCGTTGCAGAGCGCCGTCGCGCAGGGAGTCCTGAGCCTACGTACCTACCCCAGCTTAAACAGGATATCCTAAACGTTATCCGCAAGTACGTAGATATCTCGCCAGAACAAGTGTCTGTGGGTCTTGAGCAGCGCGATGGCGACATTTCAGTGCTAGAACTGAATGTCACCCTGCCAGACGAAGACAAATAGGCTGACGCCCGATTCTGAGCGTTAATAAAAAACCGGCTTTGATAGCCGGTTTTTTGTTTCTACTTACCGAATGATGAAGCCCTATGTCACCCAAAGGTTCATCATTGCAGCGGCGTTATTTGCGCAGCAACGGCAATACTTTGTCTTCCAGGTAAGGCTTGCGCCACCCCGACAGCAAATCAGGCATTTTTTCTGGGTTACACTCTTTGACCCACGCCCATTTCAACATTTGGTGGATCTGCTTTTTAGACCCAACAAACTCAGGCACCACACCCAGCTGCTCTGCCACCGCGTTGGTTTGATCTTTAATGCTCTTCACCGTCTGCTTGTAACCTGGCATATCAACCAAACGCGCAATCGGTTCAGGGTAATGCGTTTCCGGTGTATTGTCCGCTTCCAACGCCATGGCAATCAAACGTTTACCGTGACGCTCAAGTTCAAAGCGATCGAAATCTTCATCCGCCATTTTTTCTAACGAACGAATATCAAAGCGTGCCACTTTCCAAAGGTTCAGCTCTTTCACCACGAAGTTCAACGCAAGATCGCGACGCTGTGCTTCTTTCAGGCGCCAGCTTGCTAGCTTCTGCAGTACCGCCAGTTGTTTTGGACGAAGTTGCCACGCATTCTTGATGTCTAAGTACGCTTTGTCTGGATCGGGTGTTTTACCGCGTTTACTCATCATCAAGGCACACTCTTGCTTCACCGCTTCACCCCAGCCAGTTTGCTCAACGCGCTCAGCCAAGATTTCGTAAAGAGGAAGTAAGTAGTGGACATCCGCTGCGGCGTATTCGAGTTGCTTGTCACTCAGTGGGCGGGCACACCAATCGGTGCGCGCTTCACCTTTGTCGAGTGTGACGCCAAGGTATTCGTCCACCAGCGCCGCAAAGCCAGTAGAAAGGCCATGCCCCAAAAATGCCGCCATGATTTGGGTATCAATCATGGGTGTTGGCATCACACCCGCATAGTGGTGAAACACCTCAAGGTCTTCACTGCATGCGTGCAATACCTTGATAACAGATTCGTCCGACAGCACCGCCCAAAGTGGCGAAAGATCATCAAGCTCAATCGGGTCAATCAGCGACAGCGTTTCGCCATCAAACATTTGAATCAGACCCAATCGCGGGTACAAGGTGCGTGTGCGGACAAATTCGGTATCCAGCATCACGACAGGAACGTTTCGCGCTTGTTGGCAAACACGTTCAAGGTGGGATAGTTCAGTTACAATTTCAAAATTCACACTATCTTCCATTTTTTAGTTTTTGCCGCGACAAGCGACGCGCCCATCAATTTACGGGGCAATCAAAACAAACATGCCGGCCTAAGCCAGCATGTTTTTAATTGGCGATTCGCCTCTATTGTACGCGCTACTTATTCAGTTAGCACGAGACCTGAGACTCATTCCGCGCTTGCAGCCTTTGCTTCTTGCTCTTCACGCAGTGCGCGACGCAGGATTTTACCCACGTTGGTTTTCGGCAATTCTTCACGGAATTCGACAATCTTAGGCACTTTGTAACCCGTCAAGTGTTCGCGGCAGTGCGCCAGTAGCTCATCTTTGGTCAAGCTTGGGTCACGCTTCACAACACAAATCTTCACGATCTCGCCAGACATTTCGTGCGGTTGACCAATCGCGGCCACTTCCAACACTTTGCCGTGTAACGCGACGACGTCTTCAATTTCGTTCGGGTAAACGTTAAAGCCTGACACCAAAATCATGTCTTTTTTACGGTCAACAATGTGCAGGAAGCCATTTTCATCGAACTTCACGACGTCACCCGTCGAGAGCCAACCGTCGTCAGTCAGGACTTCTTTCGTCGCTTCAGGACGCTGCCAGTAACCTTGCATGACTTGCGGGCCCTTCACTTGAAGTTCACCGATTTGATCGTTTGGCAGCACATTACCTTCGTCATCAACAATACGAACATCAGTAGATGGCACAGGCAAACCGATGGAACCGTTGTACTCAACAAGGTCATACGGGTAAGCGGCAACAAGCGGTGAACACTCGGTAAGACCGTAACCTTCCAATAGGTGTTTACCCGTTAGTTTCACCCAACCTTCCGCGACGGCGCGTTGAACGGCCATACCACCGCCCACGGTCAGGCTAAGGTTTGAGAAATCTAACTCGTGGAAATCTTCGTTATTCAACAACGCATTAAACAAAGTGTTCACGCCAGTAATCGCCGTGAATGGGTGCTGCTTAAGTTCTTTGATGAACGCTGGAATATCACGTGGATTGGTGATCAACAGGTTTTGACCGCCAAGCTCGATGAACAACAGACAGTTAACCGTTAAGGCAAAGACGTGATACAGCGGTAAGGCAGTCACGACCAATTCACGGCCTTCAACCAAGACAGGCGAATACGTGCCTTTGGCTTGGTAAACGTTAGCGAGCATGTTGCGGTGTGAGAGCACGGCACCTTTTGCTACGCCTGTTGTACCGCCCGTGTATTGCAAGAAGGCAATATCATCACCCGTCATGAACGGTTTCACGTATTGCATACGACGGCCTTTCTTCAGAGCAAGGCGCATGGATGTCGCGTGTGGCAGGCTGTACTTAGGCACCATCTTCTTGATGTATTTCACCACGAAGTTAACGATGGTACCTTTCGCGCGTGGAAGCTGGTCACCCAAGCTGGTCAGGATCACGTGGCGTACGCCCGTGTTATCGACCACTTTCTCAAGGGTATGGGCGAAGTTCGACACAATGACGATGGCTTTCGCGCCTGAATCGTTCAATTGGTGCTCAAGCTCGCGAGGCGTGTAAAGTGGGTTTACGTTTACCACGACACAACCCGCACGCAGAATACCAAACAGCGCAATAGGGTATTGCAGCAAGTTCGGCATCATCACGGCAACACGGTCGCCTTTTTTGAGCTTTAGGTCGTTTTGCAAGTAAGCGGCAAATGCACGGCTGCGTTCTTCCAGCTTACGGAAGGTCATCACCTGCCCCATATTGATGAAGGCAGTTTGATCGGCATACTTTTGTACCGACTTCTCGAACATTTCTACCAATGAAGGGTATTTATCCGGTGAGATTTCCGCTGGTACATCTGATGGGTAGCGGTTAAGCCAAACCTTATCCACTTGAACTCTCCTATTATTATTCTGGGTATTATTCGCGGGTATCGCCCCGCGCCAGACGCAAAAAAGTTAAACGAGCGTTTTAATACTTAATTAGACCATGAGTAACAATCAATTAACATCCTCATACTCAATGAGGTGTAGCTTGGTCACAAAATCATTAATCAACGCCGCGGTATCTGCCTGACTTTGTAGGTGACAATGATGGGTTCCTGTCACTGTTTCTATTGTCAGGTCGTTAAACCATGCCGCACGTTGTTGGGCCATCGGGCCGCGCAATTCTGGGTATCCGTCATCACCAATAATGGCGAGAACCGGACAACGAATGCCGCGAATCAAATGTTCGGCATGATGCGTTGACATTCGATACACAGAGTCCGTTTTTAATTTCGCGTCGTGTCGCCATTGCCACACTTCGCCTCTCTGCTCTATGCCTCGTCGCACCAAAGGCAACAAGTCATCCATCGGCACTTTATTGATGCCACGACGCAGTTTTAATGCGGCTTCGAACGAGGGTAAATCACGAGGTTGCTTGAGCGTTTCTCGGCTTATAACACCGCTTCTCAATCGTTCAACCACTTTATCGTCACGCTCTGACATGGGCCCAAGCGCTTCAATCATGATGAGTCCTTTTGCCCTTTCAGGAAACGCCGCGCACCAACAAGACGCCACTAAGCCACCCAGCGAGTGCCCAACCAAATACAGAGCGCGATCACCCAACTGCAAGATAAGCTGGTGAAGATCATCAACATAGTCAAAGAAAGGGTAGAAGCTATCGGGGCCTTTGTGATCAGACAAACCGTGTCCCGGCCAATCGGGTAACACGAGGTCAAATCGTTCGGTAAGCAGTGGCACGAGTGGTTCGAAGCTACCACTGTTATCTTGCCAGCCGTGCAACATAAGAAGCACAGGCTTATTGCTGTCGGTAAGACAAACTTGCGCAGCGAGATCGCCATGCCTTACTGCGAATTTTCTTTCTTGTAATGTCATCATGCGCAGAATAAAACCCAGGGTCTGTTGACCTTAGCTATTGAACAGCTTGAGCACCGCGCTGAGAATAAGCGCGCGCAGCCTAACACAGTAATGTGCAGGGAAGAATATATGGCTTAAGTGGTACGAGGAGTTGAATCGAACCGATTTAGACAAAGATATCAACACCGAATAAGGCCGCTAACTCTTCACGTCTTGCTTGGTTTTTTATGTCCATGTAAGACGCGAGAGCATGTCGACTTTTGCCATCAGGCAAATCGTAATGGATTTGCTGATGCGCTTCTTGTGCCATTTCAGGGTTTCGAATGCCAAGGGAGACAGCAGTAGCAACAATTGACGGCTTGGCCGTATTCTCATTGGGTGAGGCATTGTCGCTTTTCTTACGCCGTGTGGTGGACGGGCGTTGAATGGGCTGCGGTAATCCTTGAATCGAAACCATGGCTGACCTTATTGGTAATTAGTAGGCGTTATTCGCGACCTGGCAGCTTTTTCCACGCTACCGTGTCTCGCAAATACACTGGGCTGGCATGTTCTGCATCCACCACCTCACCGCGCAACAACGCGTGATGAGCAAGAATCAGCATGTCTTCTGACTCCGGATACAAGACACCACTCTCCGTTACGGATAAGTGTAGTTGGCTTGCCAAATCTGGGTAGGCTGGCCAGCCTGTTCCCGCGATTGCCCATGCATTTTCTACGCTGATCGCTGCATTTTCACTGAGCTGTGCTGCAAGCATTTCAGGTGGAAGCACCGCTTCCGCATGCACGGTTTCCCAGTCACCATTGTCAAGACGTTGGTAACCACCGAAGTAGATTTCATTCATACGCGCATCAATCGCTGACAACACTTGCGTTGATTGATTACGACGGTAAGCCTGTTGTGCCATGGCAGCCATGGTAGAAATGCCCACCATTGGAATGTCTGCACCAAACGCCAATCCTTGCGCAATACCAATGCCGATACGTACTCCAGTGAAACTACCCGGCCCGCGACCGAACGCCAATGCATCGAGTTCACGTAGGGTCACACCCGCCTCTGCTAACACGCTGTCTACCATAGGCAGAATCTTTACCGTGTGCTCGCGGGGTGCCATTTCACAGCGCACAATCGTGTCATTACCGATTTTTAGCGCAACAGAGCAGTTTTCAGTCGCCGTGTCGACGGCAAGAATTTTAGATGTCATTTACACCTCAGGCGTTGCTGGAACTTCAGCATCATCGTTGTTATGTGTGTCTATAGCAGCGAGAAACTCGCTCACTTTCTCTAAATCCCGCGTACGTGGAATTGGAGGTAAACTGCGAAGGAATGTTTCCCCGTAGCGTCTACTCACCAAACGATTATCACAAATGATCAACGCACCGTGGTCTCGTCCGTCTCGAATAAGACGTCCTACCCCTTGCTTGAGTGTGATAACAGCATCTGGAATTTGGACTTGGGAAAACGGATCGCCCCCTTGCAGTCTGCAATCTTCGATTCGCGCTTTTAAAAGCGGATCGTCAGGTGCAGTAAAAGGCAATTTATCAATAATAACACAGCTCAGGGCTTGGCCTCTAACGTCAATCCCCTCCCAGAAAGCACCTGTCGCCACCAGCAGCGCATTTCCAAGTTCGAGGAATTCAGCCAACAGTTTCTGTTTCGACATTTCGCCCTGAACAAGCACAGGTAAATCAAAGCGCTCTCGAAAGCCTTCAGACAAATCACGCACCATTTGGTGAGATGTGCAAAGGAAGAAACAACGCCCGCCGTTTTGTTCAATCACAGGCGTAAGCATGTCCACAAGCTTGTCTGCCAACCCATAGCTGTTAGGTTCAGGCAAGAAACGTGGCACACACAATATTGCTTGCGATTCATAGTCAAACGGACTCGGCAAGGTAAATTGCTCTGCGGGTTCTAATCCTAAGCGATGGCTGAAATGGCTGAAATCGTCGTTTACCGCCAGCGTCGCTGACGTGAAAATCCATGCGCCCTGCTGCATCTGAATTTGTTCACGGAATTTTTCTGCCACAGAAAGCGGCGTGATGTTGAGGCTAAAGTGGTAACGACTGCACTCATACCAGTAGGAATACCCCGGAATCGTGGTATCGCTAAGACGTTCAAGCCGTGCCTTCAACAAGGTGGCTCGCTCAAACGCCGCATCCAGTAATTGGCTGCGCCCGAGCGACAGTTTGATCACGTCATACGCAAGCGTTAGTGCATCTGACAATCTCACCAATTCACGCGCAACCGCAGGTGATGCGCTGATTTCACGCCAGTTTCCGCGGAAACCCGGCTCACCAAGCACGATACGTAAATCCGACGCGCATTGGGAGAGACGGTCTGCAACTTTATCGAGCTGTTTGGTATCACGCAATTCTGTACGGTACGCAATGTGAATGTCTTTAGCGAGCTCTTGGATTTGACGACTAGACAGGCTTTGACCGAAGTACTGGCTGGCAATGTCTGGGATCTGATGAGCTTCGTCAAAAATGAACACTTCGGCCTCGGGGATCAATTCGCCGAATCCGGTTTCTTTGATCGCCAAATCCGCCAAGAAAAGATGATGGTTAACCACAACAAGGTCAGCATCCATCGCCTTCTTACGGGCTCTAACGACAAAACATTCTTTATAGCTTGGGCATTCTTTGCCAAGGCAATTGTCGTTCGTGGACGTGATGGTTGGAATGATTGGGCTGTCTTCCGCCAAATCATCACATTCGCCCAAATCCCCGGTTTTGGTTTCTGATGACCAACCGCGTACTTTCACGAGCTGCGTGAGTAAGGTGGGATCGGCTTGGCCGTCATGACTTTCAATCAATTGACGCCCTAAACGCTCAGGACAAAGGTAATTCGAGCGCCCTTTCAAAAGCGCAACGCGACCTGTAAAGCCCAGCGTATTCATCATCAACGGTAAATCACGATGAAAAAGCTGTTCTTGAAGATTTTTCGACCCTGTGCTGACGATGGTTTTCTTACCACTAAGCAGTGCAGGCGCAAGATAGGCATAGGTTTTACCCGTTCCCGTTCCCGCTTCGACCACCAGCTGAGAGCTGTCTTTGATCGCACGCTCGACAGCCATCGCCATGTCCGTTTGCGGTTGACGTGGTTGAAAGCCTTTAATGGCTTTGGCGAGTGCACCTGTTGTGGAGAAAACCTTCGAAATCATTGGTCATATATACAGTGTTAGAAAGGACTGCATTATGCCAATAAACCCAGCAGCCTGCCATGCATCAAATAGGAAAGGTGTGAGAGTGAGAGTATGACGGTGAAAAAACAGGGGCGATCACCCCATCTATATCGAATTTTTGACCTATTCGAAAATTCAGCGTAAAACAAATGGAATACGTATCTGCTTTACAGCACCACTTTGACTTCGCGAGATTCACGCTTCTATGGAAAGAAAGACTCTGCTGACGGATTGTCCTGACGCGCAAGGCCTCATCGCCAAAATCACCAACATTTGTTACAAGCATCAACTCAATATCATCCATAACAACGAATACGTTGATCACAGCACTGGGCAGTTCTTCATGCGCACAGAGCTTGAAGGCATCTTTAATGATGAAACCTTCTTGATGGATATCGACCAAGCACTGCCTGCTGGCAGCCATCGCAGCCTCGTTAATGCTAAGCGCCGCAAGCGCGTGGTGATTCTTGTCACCAAGGAATCGCACTGCTTAGGCGATATTTTGATGAAAGCCTATGATGGCTCGTTAGATGTGGATATCGCGGCGGTCATTGGTAACCATAATACGCTGGCGGCCTTGACCGAGAAGTTCGATATTCCGTTCCACTTTGTCAGCCATGAGAATGTTGAACGCGAAGCACACGAGAATCAGGTTATCGATATTATTGATTCCTACTCACCGGATTACATCGTGCTAGCCAAGTTTATGCGCGTACTGACGCCAAACTTTGTTGCACGCTTCCCGCGAAAAATCATCAACATTCACCACAGTTTCTTGCCTGCATTCATCGGTGCGCGCCCGTATCATCAGGCGTACCAACGTGGTGTGAAAATCACGGGGGCAACGGCGCACTTCGTGACCAATGATTTAGATGAAGGCCCAATCATCGATCAAAACATCAAGCATGTTGACCATACATTCAGTGCCGAAGACATGGTGAAAGCTGGACGTGATGTCGAGAAGACAGTATTGAGCACTGCACTCAGTTTGGTGCTTGAGGACAAGGTCTTCGTTTACGGCAACAAGACCGTGATTTTGTAGGCACAACTGCAAAGATAAACGCAAACAGGCCGAGTTAATCGGCCTGTTTTTTTTGTCTTTGCATTGGTTTCAATTAAAAGGAAACACTGCCCCCCACCGACCAACTGTAACCTGTATTGTCGCCATACATGCGAAATGCAGTGCCTTTGATGTAAGGCGAAACCTTCCACACTTGATTCCATCCCAACGTCAACTCCAGTTCATTGCTTCGATAATCACTGTCGCTATCTCCCCACATTTCATCGTCATACTGTCTCAATGAATGCGTATAGGTTGCCGAGGCATACCACTTTTCAAAATATCGGCTGTAGCCTGTGTAGAGCGCTTGTTTATCGCCAGCTTCAAACTCCCAGCCGCTGTCATCAATCAGTTCATATTTACCCCCAAACTTAATCGAAGACGCAGGGAAAAACTTGGTCACAGAAAGATCGATAAGATGGCTGTTTGTTCGCACACCAAAGTCACCCAGCAACACGTTATCCCATTGGGAGTATTCGTAATAACCTGAGAGTCGAACATAGTTCTCAAACATGTAGGCATGGCCATAACCAACCGCAAACCAGTTGGCTGAATCCGCCCCCAAATACAGATATGAATCATCCTTGATATCCACCGAGTATCCCAACTCTAAAATATTGTCTGAATAGCTCACGTTCATATTGGCTGATGCCATTGCTGGTGACAGTAACAAGCTCATAAGCAGGATGTTTTTTATCATAGTGTGTGGGCGCGTCTCGTGGCTTTTGGGATAAGAAGAGAAAATGGCTCCGGGTAACCGGAGCCGAAAAGGAATTACTGGCTAATACGGTGACGAATTTCGCTGCGTACTTTGTCGCGGTCGATGTTTCGCGCAGGGGCATTTATTTGCATCGGCTGCGGGTTGTTTTTGATGTGATCTTCAATCTTGCCTTTCACATTGTCCCAGCCATGGCGCTGTATATTGCGGATCAATGCGATGGTGTAGCGGTTACCTTCGTTCCCAGACACACCTAAGCGAGAAAGCATATCTTGCCCGTGGCGATACACCCCTTCGTACACGCTCTGAATACTTTCATGTTCAGTGCCTAGGTAATCATTGATACTACGGAGCACCGTCTGTTTGTCTGAATCAGCCACGTTTTTATCAATGTGTTTTAGCGCATCAACCACAAGAGAGTGGGCGATTGAGACGTTCCCATTGAAAGAAAATGCCAACGCACCAAGTTTGTGTTGAAGATCGAGATCGGCATCTGTCGTTAAGTAGAAAGCAACCACGGTGAAAGCGGCCTGTTCCATCTTGTCTTGGTCGTAATAAACGCCAGAGCCATATTTGAGATACTCACCAATCAGGTCATCTTGGTTATACGCTTTGATGATTTCTTTTTGCAGATTAAGTACCGAGGTAATATCGTCTTTGGCGACGTAATCAAGGTTTGTATCAACGCCAAAGTCGTAATCTGGGGTAAACGCAAAACGGGTGAAATTGAACAAGTAAACCTGTTGTTTGTAGATGACACCAATCATGCCGTCATCTCTGACACGGGCAAACAGCGTCTCGCCATTTGAATCAACAAGTTCGAACTCTCGGTCCATATCATGGTATGCGACAATCTGATATTCATTACCTTCAAAACGCACCACGCCATCGTTATCAACGTGAATATCGCCAATCACACCGCCCCAGTCAGGGGTATCTCCAATATCTAATCCCCACTCAGGTGACGTATCAAGATCAGGTCGCTGCTTTTCGGAATCGTCAATGTCAGGAATAGTGGGAATGAGTGGAATACCAAAACTCGGATCTGTCGGTTCTGGGCGGTCAACAACATGATCGTTGTTACCATGATTTGATGAAGAGCATCCTGCCACGACAAAAGTTGAGCCTAGAATGAGGGCCAATAGCGTTTTCTTCATAATCGTCACCTGTAAGTTGAGTACGCGAGTAAGGTAACGAGATTGCTGAAAATGCACTAATTGCCAGTGCTTATGGGGATCATAAGCAGAGCTAATGAGGCATGTTTTAGCTCTGCGAAATGAGGAGTAAATGGGACTTTTACGGTTACTGTTCGCTCTCAATCACTTGTTCTAACGTTACCGAATGAAGCTTGATACACACGCCTTTGGCCTTAAATGCCACGGTAGGGTTCGCTAGGCGTTCCCCTTCGCCAGATGGTGAGCTCAGTTTTACCTTCACCCCTTTTTCTCCCAATGCATTCCACTGCGCTTTCAGGCTTGGAAACAGAGAAAACACATCGTCAAGTAGCGCTTCAGGCGTCGTAGCCTGAGAAGGAATCACCCACTCTGCATGCTCCCAACCTTCTTCTGGGTAAGCTTTATCTCCGGGGTAAGGCAATTCCACACAGCGTGTTGTCCACTCGCCAAACGTGAGTGTTTCATGTGTTTTCACCACCACAATAGGGCGACCGTTGATCATATTGTTTGATATCTCATCGCCGTACGCTAACCACGCCAGGTGCAATTGCTTGGCTTGCTCAGTGTTATTCACACGTAGCGCAATATGGTCGGCTTCATAAGGTGATAAATCTATCGCAAGCGTTTCAATCAACCCTTGCAAACGTTGACTAAACGGCAACAGTGAGGAGAAAAGGTGCTCAACAGTGAGTGATGACATGAATATCTCTTTAATCGTCATAGAAAACACGCTAAGTATCCCACCCCAAGAAGCGGAATAACAATAGTCTCTCGAACGCGTGAATTTTCCCCAGAATAACGCTGTAAAGAAATGAACAAAGCACGGCGATAATGAAATCAGGGTATTTCGCCGCATTTGGGTTTCAAACCGTCGCTGTTTGTGGGTATTATTACGCCTATCTATCTGCACCCGTATTCTGTGCCGAACGCTTGGTATTAAAGCCGTCAACCATGCCCTGCAATGAACATTTATCATTGGGTATCGTTGACGGATTTTTGCTTTAGTACCATGGCAAGTAAGCCCACCGTCGTGGTCCAATATCACGCTGTGTCAGTCGGGTATCAAAATTAAGGTAAGCACGTGAATATTCAAGCCCTTCTCAATGAAAAAGTATCGGCAGCGATGGTTGCAGCCGGTGCACCAGAAGGCAGCCCAGCTGCAGTTCGTCAATCAGCAAAACCACAATTTGGTGACTATCAAGCAAACGGCATTATGGGCGTTGCTAAAAAACTTGGCGGCAACCCACGCGATTTCGCGCAAAAAGTGTTGGACGTTTTGGACCTAGACGGCATTGCATCGAAAACTGAAATCGCAGGCCCAGGCTTTATCAACATCTTCCTTGATACTGAATGGTTGGCAGCACAAGCTGAAGCAGCACTTTCAGACAGCCGCCTAGGTGTGGAAAAAGCTGACAAACAAAACATCATCGTTGACTACTCAGCACCAAACGTGGCGAAAGAAATGCACGTTGGTCACCTGCGTTCAACCATCATTGGTGATGCAGTCGTTCGTACCCTTGAGTTCTTGGGTCACAACGTGACGCGTGCTAACCACCTTGGTGATTGGGGCACACAGTTCGGTATGCTTATCGCGAACCTTGAGCGCCATGAAGCTGAAGGCAGTGACATTTCGATGGATCTGAGCGATATCGAAAGCTTCTACCGCGAATCTAAAAAGCTGTATGACGAAGACGAAGAGTTCGCGAAAACCGCACGTAACTACGTTGTTCGCCTGCAAAGCGGTGACGAATACTGCAAAGCGAAATGGGAAACCTTGGTCAAGATTACGCTGGAACAAAACCAACGTAACTACGATCGCCTAAACGTTTCGTTGACTGACAAAGACGTTATGGGTGAAAGCATGTACAACAGCATGCTGGCAGGTATTGTGGCTGACCTAAAAGAAAAAGGCTTGGCTGAAGAAAGCGATGGTGCAACCGTTGTATTCCTTAATGAATACAAGAATAAAGACGGTGAGCCTATGGGTGTTATCATCCAAAAACGCGACGGCGGCTTCTTGTACACCACCACAGATATCGCGTGTGCCAAATACCGTTACGAAACCTTCAACGCTGATCGCGTGCTTTACTTCATCGATTCACGCCAACATCAGCACCTGATGCAAGCATGGACCATCGTACGTAAAGCGGGTTATGTGCCAGAGTCGGTCAGCCTTGAGCACCACGCGTTTGGTATGATGCTGGGTAAAGATGGTCGTCCATTCAAAACCCGTGCAGGTGGTACTGTTCGTTTAGCTGATCTGTTAGATGAAGCTGAAACGCGTGCGAAGATACTGATCGAAGAAAAGAACCCAGGTCTGTCTGAAGAAGAGAAAGCCAATATTGCTGAAACCGTTGCAATGGCTGCGGTGAAATACTCAGATCTGTCTAAACACCGTACCACCGACTACATCTTCGACTGGGACAACATGCTGGCGTTCGAAGGTAACACTGCACCGTACATGCAATATGCATACACGCGTGTGGCGTCTATCTTCAACAAAGCGGGCATCAATCCTAACGATATCGACGGTAAGATCCTGATTACAGACGATAAAGAGAAAGCGCTTGTGTCTAAGCTGCTTCAATTTGAAGAAGCAGTACAGTCAGTCGCACGTGAAGGTCAACCCCACATTATGTGTGGCTATTTGTTCGAATTGGCCGGTACTTTCTCTAGCTTCTATGAAGCTTGCCCAGTACTAAATGCTGAAGGCGAAACAAAGCAGAGCCGTTTGAAACTGGCTGCGCTGACGGCGAAGACAATCAAACAAGGTCTTGATCTACTGGGTATTAAAACGCTAGAGCGTATGTAAGCCAAAAGCTGAACTTTGTTCACAAAATGAGAGCCTCGATCGTAAAGATCGGGGCTTTTTTCGTTCTCGGCTAACACAGCGTACGGTTTGTGCATATCATTACTGATAGTTTTGACATGGAAGTGAGAATTAGGAATGAATGAATATGCTTTGATTGAAGCCACAAGGGTGTTTAAACGCGCAGTGCCCTTGATGGTGAAATATAAAGTGCCGACCACACCGCACTACTTTTCTTTGTGGTACGCCTACTGTGCTGGCACCCACCCAGCCCTAAATCGCGCTGTCGACGCCATCGTAAAAAAAGGGGAGTTTTGTACCGTCAAGCAATGTGACGATTTCATCGAAACGTATTTACTCGATGACGCGACAAAAGAACTCGATACCTTCCGCCAGAAAGTACAGGATTTAGCCGCAGGTCTTGGCAGTAGCATGGATACAACCATGTCCAATACGGAAGAATTCCAAGATATTCTGAACTCTTCCGTTACCAAGTTAGAAGACGTAAAAAACCGTGAACTTCAAGGTAACGAAAGCAAAAAAATCACCCATGATCTTTTACAAGGTTCTCAAGATCTTTTGGCGGCAACCGAGCAATACCAACTGCATGTAAAAGCGCAAAGGACCGAGATCGATCAACTCAAGCAACAATTGGAAGACTACCGTAAACAAGCAACCCATGATGCACTAACAGGCTGCCTCAACCGACGTGCCTTTGACATTGCACTCGCCGAACATGTAAGCAATAACAATGGTGTTTGTCTTATCATGGTCGATATCGATCACTTCAAACTGTTCAATGATGAATTCGGTCACCAAATGGGTGACAGTGTCCTCAAGATTGTGGCGAACAAACTAGAGCAAAACATGCAAGAAGTGGCAACAGTGTATCGATTTGGCGGCGAAGAATTTTCGGTGCTGGTGACGGATGTCTCGATCAAAGGGGCTTGGTTAATTGCGGAGAAAACACGCAAAGCTTTGGAACGTCTTTCTGTCACAGACAAACGTTCAGGCCAGAAAATAAACTCCATTACTGCTTCATTTGGTATTGCCGCTTTAGAGACCGGTGAAGAAAGCGCTTCTTTGTTGGCGAGGGCTGACGCATTACTATATAAAGCGAAGGAAAATGGACGAAACCGTGTTATGCCGGGTTTTCGTTAGTGCCAAAAGGTAAAGCACATATCGAGGTTTGGCGACTGCATTTTTACTGCCCAAACCTCGCACCGCCGTCCGCAAGCCATTGAATTTCATCTTCCGTCGATAGTCGCCCTAGCGACGCATTTCGGTGCGGAAAACGTCCAAATCGCTTCACGATGTCATGATGAATTCGAGCATGACGATAAAAGTGGTCAAACATTCCCTCAAGCCCTGGCCCAGCGCTTTCACACAATTGGCTGTAGCGGAAAAGGGCTTCTTCCTGGTCTTCCAGATGCTCTGAGTGCTGCAAAGGCATGTAGAAAAACGCGCGCTGAATCAAAGGGAGTTGTTCATCTTGTGCACTTGCCAATCCACGCTTACATAGCGCCAGTGCAAATTCATCATAACGAAATGCGGCACTCAAACCGCGGTAAATATTGCGACTAAATTGATCCAAAAGAATAATATTGGCTAATGAACCTTCAGGTGAGTCTAACCACTGAGCAAAGCGCCCTTCTCCCGCCATGCTTACATAGGGTAAAAACCGCTCTCGAATAATACTGTCCGTTTCACCTTTTCCTCGAAACCACAGCGACTGGCGTTCATCATCGGATTGAGGTGCATCTGCATCCCCAAACCAAAAATCTAAAACCTCAATATAATCCATCCCCGTACCTCGTGATTATTCACGCCCACTGCCGTTATTTTTAGCCTAAACGCTAATCAAACAGCTCGGTGTGTAATTGCCAACACAAGGTTACGTTTTGTGATTGTTACAAGACAATTACGCAAGATGACGCAACGAGTGATGTCGATAGTTTTATCTGAGTCATCGGTTTACATTATTAGCAATCCAAAGTAGCTTTTTGAATAATCCTTCATTTAAGAGAAAACAACATGGCATTCGATTTACACCCACGTCTCGCTGCAGATACCAGTTGGATTGGCGACTTCCCTCTTTGCCGTCTTTTACTGATTAAGGAAGCCATTGGCCCCTGGTTTATCCTCGTTCCTAAGATTGCCGACCTACGAGAAATTCACCACCTCGGTGACGCCGATCAGCAGCAACTTATGCGTGAATCTAGCTTGCTTTCAGGCATCATCGAAAAGGAAACGAACCCAGAAAAGATGAACGTTGCAGCGCTTGGAAACATGGTGCCACAGCTTCACATTCACCATATCGCACGATTCACGACAGACGCAGCGTGGCCAAGTCCTGTTTGGGGGAATACACCAGGTAATTTACGCTCTGAGGAAGAACAATCAGCGGAAGTCGAGAAGTGGGTGGCAATTTTCGCGTCTCATCCAGAGTTTACTGCCGCGTAATATGGCTATTCGCGGAGCATGACGCCGCGAAGCATAAGACATAAAAAAAGCGCGGTTTCCCGCGCTTTTTTTTCATTGGATAACTGTGATCCCAAACTCGTCATTGGCTAACCAAATATACCGTCGCTCTGATTTACCTTGTCGCGCCGATACGATGGTTTTCACCCTGCCTTTTTTCACCCAAACAGACAACATGGCATCAACACCATCCTCTGAAAGGTTAAACACTTTTGCCAATTCAGCTTGGCTGCATTTCGGGTGTGCCTCAATGTACTGTTTAAGATCCGTGAGAATCATAGTGTTGCCCAGCACTGTGTTTTTTCTCGCTTCGCATAAACACCTAAACCAAAAATACTCAGTAACATCACCGCAATACTTGCAGCAATCCACAGCATGCTGGTAACGGGCGACAATGAGAACGCCAGCACTTGATAACACAAGGTTGCCGCGACAACCGCTAGCAGCATCGTCCAACCCGCAATGAAGGCCGAAAACGCACGCCCAAACTCACGAACATATGCGCCCATTGCTGCAACACATGGCGTGTAGAGCAAGATGAAAACAAGGTAAGCGAATGCGCCCGCGGCAGAGAAGTTCACATTCAAGTTCGCAAAGATGCTCAAATCAACACCTTGGTCTTCCGCCACCGTTTCTTGATCAGGTAAATCGCCCACATCAATGCCCAACGGGTCTGCAAAATTGATCCCTAAAAGGTTCTCTGGAATGCTTTGCACGGCTTCTTGAAGACTGCCCGTAAGATCATACTCAGCACTTTCTTCATCAGACGGTGAGGCATACAGGTTGTTCAACGTACCTACCACGGCTTCTTTCGCAAAAATGCCTGTGATGATACCAACCGTTGCTGGCCAGTTATCTTCTTGAATACCAATAGGTGCAAAGATAGGGGTGACGATTTTCGCCGCTTCCGACAACACGGATTGTTCTGAATCTTGGTTGCCAAAGCTGCCATCTGTGCCAATCGAATTGAAGAAACTCAGAATGGTCACCACAACGACGATGGTTTTGCCCGCACCCAATACAAAGCGCTTGAGCTTATGCCATGTTTTGAACATCACGTCTTTTAATCGTGGCAGCTCATAACGAGGCATTTCCATGATCAAGGCTTCGCTATCACCAGGGAACAACGTGCGTCTAAGTACCATGCCCGTAAAAATCGCCGCAGCAATACCAAGAAGGTAAAGAAGGAAAACGATGTTTTGACCATGTTCTGGGAAGAATGCCGCGGCAAACAATGCATAAACAGGAAGCCTCGCACCACAAGACATGAACGGTGCCATTGCAGCCGCAAGTCGGCGCTCTCTTTCCTGATCAAGGGTACGCGTTGCCATGATGGCAGGCACATTACAGCCAAAGCCCAACACCAATGGCACGAACGCTTTACCTGGCAAACCGACCTTTTGCATAAATTTGTCGAGCACAAAGGCAGCGCGCGCCATATAGCCTGAACTTTCCAGCAATGACATGAAAAGGTACAAACACGCAATAACAGGGATGAAGGTCGTAACCGTTTGAATACCGCCACCAATGCCGTCCGCGATGATCGTCACTAGCCAAACGGGTAAATGGTTATCCAGCAGGTAATGCCCCCCATCCACCAGCACTGCGCCTGTACTGATATCGAAGAAATCGATAAATGCGCTGCCGATATTAATAGAGAACATGAACATCAGGTACATCACCACAAAGAACAGTGGCAGCCCTAACCAACGGTTTAGCAATACATCATCTATTGCGTCGGTCACTCGCGCCGTTAGCGGTAAATCTTGCTGTTTGCACTGATGGCACATGTCGGCCACTTGCGAATAGCGCACATCCGCAATGACTAAATCGGTGTCCGCTTTATTGCTTAGTTCAGTGGTAATTTGCTTCACATGTGCTTGCGCATCCGCTGAAAGCTGGTTCAGCAAAATAGCATCACCCGCAAGCAATCGAATCGCCGCTGCGCGTTGATACTGAATCTCGGTGTCTTTTAGGGATGCTGCGATCGTCGAAATAGCGGACTCAATATCAGATCCATATTGAATAGATAACGGCGGACACGCTTGTGCAGGTTGAATTTGTGTTGGTAACGCCTGTTTGAATACTTCAACGTCAGCCATCGACGTGGCTGTCACAGTAAGAACTGGACAACCAAGGGCGTGAGCTAACACATCGGTGTCGATAGAGAAGCCTTGCTGTTGCACAACATCCATTTTATTCAACACCACCACCATTGGGCGGCCAAGCTCTCGCAATTGCAGCGTTAAATAGAGGCTGCGTTCTAAACTGCTGGCATCAAGAACATTAACGATAAGATCGCTTGGGTGTGTGAAAAGCGCAGTGATCGCGATGGACTCATCAAGACTGTTTTCACCGTCAGCGTTATCTAACGTGTATATGCCTGGCAAATCAGTGATCAGAAAACTCTCATCACCAATGTGTGCTTGCCCTGTTTTTTTATCTACCGTCACCCCTGCCCAGTTACCAATTTCTTGGCGACCACCGGTCAAACGGTTAAACAGTGTCGTTTTGCCTGAGTTAGGGTTACCGACAGTAAGTAGTTGCTTACTTTGCATTGTTTAATACCTCAATATTTTCAGCAAGGCTTAAACGAAGCGCGATATCACAGCCACGAACTCGAACCTGAATAGGGTCACCCATAGGTGCAATGCGCACCACAGTCACTTGTGTATCAGGCAATAACCCCATCGCCATCAATTTTTTACGCGGAATAACCGGTACGTTCGCAAGCGACGTTACGCGACCAGACAATCCCGGTTTGAGCTCAGCTAGCTTCATAATCACAACCAAAATGAGAATCATAAACATTTGCGACTAAAGTATTGCAAAATGTTTCTCATATAAAGTTGTTTTTGATCAACAAACAAACGGTTTAGAAAGATCGGCCTGAGCGACCAAACGTTAAAATCGTCAAATTCACGTCATCTGCACACGTAAAACTGTCAGGAAAGCGGACGCTTTGCCCGATATTTTGTATCCATAGTCTTTTTATGGACTACGTCATTTCCCGTTAATTTCGTTAAAAACCAGATGAATGTACGCATTTAGCACCCTAATAATTTAGAGGCGCTACAAAAAAAACCAAGATTTTTAATCGGAATGAAATAATGGCGGGAAATTACTATCTGCGGAATGGGGGAAACCGCTTTAATGGATTCATCTAATCGAAACAAATTCCAGACGGTGTGTGGTTACCCACACACCTCCGGCAGCAAGCGAAGGTGTCTTTGGCACCCGTGGTATAGCTTGGCGGCTATACCACGCTCTTTTTTTTCTCTATCCCTTCTTTATTTTTATCTTCTTTGAACTGCGAAGGTGTGCAGTTGTATTTTGCTTTGAACGATTTGGCAAAGTAAGACGGCTCATTAAAACCGCATGCAACAGCAACATCGGAAATCTTATCCCCTTGTAGCAACATGCAACCTGCCTGTTCCAGTCGCGTTGTAATCAACGCTTCCTTAAACGTACAACCGAACTCTACTTTAAAGCGCCGTTGAAGACTTCGTTCTGAGATAAACAGTGCTTTTGCAAGGATAGATGGTGAATATTCAGGATCATGGAAATGAGTACCAATATGCGCGCTGACTGATGCTCGCCATTCATTGGACTCATCAAGATCGTCTTCCTGATGTTCTACTAAGCGTTCCAACTCACCGAGTAACGGCGTTTCTTCAATCGACGATAGCATTTTAGGCAAAGGTAAGTGGCGGTAATCGTCGCTGACCTGCGGCGTCACCTCAACAAAGTGCTGCTGTTTTGCAATGGTTGCCACTTTCTTATGCACCGTTTCTCTAAGCTGTCTATTTTGAGCTTTGATAATCATTGTTCGTTTTCGAACCACAAGGTAACCCACGCCCCCCATCAAAAGCATAAAGCTGATGTAGTACCAAGGGTTATAGAACCAAGGTGCGTTGATTGAAAAAGACAACAATGTTACTTCACGTTCTGGATCTGCGCGCGTCGGGCTTTTTACAATGAGGGCATAATTCCCAGGTTCGAGGGAATCAAAGACTAAACGCTGATCTTGCGTACTGTACCAGTTACCAGCACCACGCCCATCGAGGCGATATTGGAGCTCTTTCCGGTTTCCAAACGGCATTAGGCCAACGTCCACCATCAAGGCACTCTTACTTGAAAACGCCAATGGCTCGCTGTGTTTTGCCCCTAAGCGCCAAGGCTTACCATCCACAAACAGCGCCCCAATACTGGCTTCAACCACTTCCCGTTCAAACAGGTCACCTATTGTTTGTAGATTAAAGGAAAACACACCCCAGTCTCCAGCAAGCGCGAGGGTGTCATCACTAAAATGGCAATAATGTGGCAATGTCGAAGCTTGCTTGAATTGGCTCGCGTTGTAAGCAACAGTTGGTACACCAACTAGCATAGGCAGTTTTCGTATGCCCTTACTGGTCACCAGCAACGCTGCTTCATCAGTAAGTGAAATGCACCGTGTACGCTCTTCCGCGCTATTGAACATCAGCGGTTCAATTCCCACAGCCGACGGTTGATGCAATCGACGATAAACGCCTCGATTCGTTAGCACCCATAGATAACCATAGCTATCGGCTTCCAAACTCTGAACGGCACCAATTTGTTCGCGAGACACTACTTTATTGAAAGCACCATCATAGAAATGAAAAATGCCATTGGTCGTACCCAACCAAATACCTTCATCGTCCATGTCAACGACAGCATGTAGACGTGTATTCTCATCACCCGACCACTCATTGCCGTAGTTAACGATCGTTTCTGTTTTTGGCCAATAGCGATACACACTGCTTCCAGCCATGATCCAAAGCGAATGAGAATCCGCAATCACGCGGTCAATTGGCTGACGAGTGAACATCGATGGTACACGCCAATGCTCTTCTTCTAACGTTGCTGATGAATACGCATACAGGCCCGATGATGCAGCAACCCAAAGGGTGGCATCTAACCTATCCATGCTTTCGACAACAATGTTTAATGTGGCAACACGTTGCTTTTCAAGGGTGCTGGAGGACAGTGCAATCAACTTATTCCTCACGCTCATAAAATAGCTATCGCGATCTTTTTCTAAGCCGCTTATGCGTCCTTCACTCATCACGTCACGAATATCATGGAGCGGAAAGCGCGCAATATTGATTGCGATGACGGAACGATAGTTTAGTGCCCGATCAGTCGCGACCCATAAGTCACCATTGTCCGCGATTTCAATGTCATAAACGTTCTTCCCGGCAAAACCATACATGTCATCCGCATTATTCTCGATCTGTCGAAATTGAACAGATGAGTAATCAAGGTGCAGGCTAACGCGCAAGCCGTCTCGCCCTCCAACCCATACACCCTCATCGTTGACGTTGATACTTGAAATGACTGAGTCGCTGAGAAGTTTTCCCCCTAAATACCAATGCTGCGATGTCTCTCCTTTTGCAACCGCCAGTTCATCGTGGTGTAAAACGAAGACACCTTCACGAGTACCAACCCATATTGCATCATCAACATCTTGTACCGTTGTTATTGATGCATGTGAAAACACAGGAATGGCGGTGTTCTCTTCAAAATAGAGGTCGTTGTCTTTTAGAAAATATGTGCGCTTCGCCGTCGTGAAAATTCGCTTAACGGGTTGGAGAGAGAGCGTTTCAGGTATTCGTTGGCCCTTTTGAAACGCAACGACGGCGTTTTTGGTGGAGACCCATAGGCGTTGTTCATTCGCGATGATTTGAGTAGGACCGTCAACGTCATGCCTTGTCAGTGTGTTTTCATTTTGATTGTATTCGTACAAGTTGTCATCGGCGATCAACCATAAGGCGCCATCAAAGACTTCAAGACTAGAAACAGGCATAGACAGCGTAGGGACAAACGCTTCAAGTGCATGAAAGTGAACGCCGTCGTAATAGCTGACGTTACCTGCGGTATCGAGCAACCACATCCCCGAGCTCCCCACCGACTTAATGGATTCGACGGACGTCGTATCATTCGGCTGCTGAAAAGGAAATGCATAGAAAATAGGGTCAGCAAACGATAGACGAGCTGCAATCAGCAGTATAAAAGCCATAAAGTAACGGAAAAAGGTTCGAACATGCAAAAAGCGAGGCATGGGGGCTCCACCGCAGTAACGCGTATTTTTGATTCCGCAGATTTTCTCAGGTTTTATTTACTGCTATCCAAGTGCGATTCATTACTGCAACAGTGATCACACAAACAAAACAACATTGAACGCGACAAGGATGAAGCCTATACGGAAACCAATAAACCGCCTTACAAAGCACTTCGATTGAGACGGGGATGACGAAGGGAATATATAAAGGCGCCAAACCCAGAGGGTTCAGCGCCAAGATATCTAGCACGGTATTAAATGGTCGTGCGCGTTTTTAATTACGGCTGAAAGCACTCTAAATAGCTCGCTCCTAAAGACAGCAGGAAGTCTTTATAACCTTGAGTACTTAGATCCAAGTCTTGCGCCATGGGGTCTAGCTCAACAAGTTTCACACCCGTTCCTTTGGTCACACTCTTTATGAGAGACGGATTGAATTGAGGTTCAGTAAACACGCATTGTGCTTCTTTATTCTGCAATGTTGTACGAATGGTCACCAAGGTTCTTGCACCAGGTTTACGCTCTGGATCGACGGTGAAGTGCCCTCTCGGAGATAAACCGAAAGCACTTTCAAAGTAACCATACGCATCATGAAACAGGAAATAGCCTTTGTTTTCGATCGCAGCGAAATTATCCGTTAATACCTGCTGCGTTTGGGATATTTCAGCCACAAACTCATCGTAATTGTTTTTATATTCGGCGGCGTTTTGCGGGTCTTTTCTTGCTAAGTATTCACGTACTGCTTCTGCAATCACTTTGCTTTGTTCTGGCCCTAACCAGATATGACCATCGATACCTGCGTGATCATGGCCATGATGATCGTGATCGTCATGCCCTTCCTGCTCTCCGTAATACATCACTGGCATGCCATCATAATTGGTTAGCTGCAGTGCATTCTTTTGAGTTAATAATATTTTTTCAAGGAACAACTCGAGTTCAGGACCAACCCAAACCACCATGTCAGCCGATTTTATCTTTTTAATGTCGGAAGGCTTCAACGCATAGTCGTGCGGCGAGGCATTGGTTGGCAGCAGAACATCAACATTGGCTCTCTCGCCTGCAATATCATTCACGATCAAGGCCAGCGGTTTGATGGTGGTAACAATGGATAAAGGGGATGCTGAGGCAGCACAAGTAACAACCAAGCTAGCAATAGCGAGGAGACGAGGAAGATTCAATCTCATAAGTGTTCCGACGGTTGGTGATTTTATCGTGGCGCAAAGTGTTATAATATAACACTTCCTTTTAAACATCATGTCGAATTTATGTCCGCACCTCTTGTTACACTCAATAACGTTTCCGTCGTATTTGATGGCAGAAGCGTTCTGGACAGGGTTACGTTTTCCCTATACAGAGACAAAATCACCACGCTTATTGGTCCCAATGGTGCAGGAAAGTCGACATTGGTCAAAACGGTTATAGGCCTAAACAAACCCACGGAAGGCAATGTTGAACGCAGCCGCAATGTGAAGATTGGTTATGTTCCCCAAAAACTTCACCTTAACGATGCGCTGCCGCTTCGCGTAGAGCGCTTTCTAAAGCTAAACCCTTTTGCAACATCCGCTTCTATTAACGAAGCCCTGTCACTCGTGGGCGCAACAAAGTTACTCAACGCAAACATGCACACGCTTTCAGGCGGTGAAACACAACGCGTTTTGCTAGCAAATGCTGTGCTGAAAAAACCTGATTTATTGGTACTTGATGAGCCAGTTCAAGGTGTTGATGTCACCGGTCAACTCGCACTCTACAGTCTCATTGCCAAACTGAAAGCCAAACTGCACTGTGGCATTTTAATGGTCTCCCATGACCTGCACCTTGTGATGGCAAAAACGGATGAGGTCATTTGTTTGCAGCACCACATTTGCTGTTCAGGTGCGCCTGATTCAATTTCATCACACCCAGAGTATGTAGCGATGTTTGGCCGCCAAGAAAGCGAGCAGCTCGCCTTGTATCACCATCACCACAATCACGACCACGATCTATCAGGCAATCCTGTTGGTCCTTGCCAGCATGGAGATCATTAAGATGCTTGAGTTTTTGACCATTCCTGTTCTCGCGGGCATTTTGATCGCAGCCGCAGTCGGCCCCCTGGGCTCGTTTGTCGTATGGCGAAAAATGGCTTACTTCGGTGATACGTTAGCGCACGCCTCGCTGTTGGGTTTGTCACTTGGGTTTATTTTTCAAGTTAACTTGAACGTCGCGCTGGTTGCGAGTTGTTTACTGATCGCCATGTTGTTGGTCGGCTTGCAACGAAAAAGCAGTGTATCGACCGATACGCTCCTTGGCATTATCGCGCACACATCCCTCTCGTTAGGCTTAGTGTCTATCAGCTTGGTCGATGATTTACGTGTCGATCTTATGGGGTATCTATTCGGTGATCTGCTGTCCGTTTCAAGCACTGATCTGGGCTGGATTACGCTTGGCTGTGGGCTAGTGACGCTTACGCTAATAAAAATGTGGCGTCCTCTTCTTGCCATTACGGTCAATGAAGAACTTGCGCGTGTGGACGGATACAATGTTGATCGACTTCGACTAGTGCTTATGCTCATGGTCGGGTTGGTTATTGCCATTGCGATGAAATTCGTTGGTGCGCTGATCATTACTTCCTTAATGATCATTCCTGCGGCAACCGCGAGACGTTTCTCCACGAGCCCAGAAAAAATGGCGATACTCGCCAGCGTGATTGGTGTACTTTCGGTGCTTGGCGGTATCTCGCTGTCTTGGTTTGAAGATACGCCAGCAGGCCCATCAGTGGTTGTGTTTGCCGGCTTATTATTTTTCATTAGCCAATTCCGCCGACAAGTGGAATAAACCAATACGCCGTATGGAACGCATAAAAAAACCGCTCATAGGAGCGGTTTTTATTTTTCAGCGTATCCGAAGACAGCGCATTAGCTGTATTACCAGCCAGTGCTTTCGCGAAGTGCTTTACCGATGTCAGCAAGGCTCTTAACGGTTTTCACGCCAGCAGCTTCAAGTGCCGCAAATTTGTCTTCCGCAGTACCTTTACCACCAGAGATGATCGCACCAGCGTGACCCATACGCTTACCTGGAGGTGCGGTAACACCTGCAATGTAAGAGACAACAGGCTTAGTAACGTTCTCTTTGATGTATGCAGCAGCTTCTTCTTCTGCAGTGCCGCCGATTTCACCGATCATAACGATCGCTTCAGTCGCAGGATCTTTCTCGAACATTTCTAGAACGTCGATAAAGTTTGAACCTGGAATTGGGTCACCACCAATACCTACACAAGTAGATTGGCCGAAACCTTCATCCGTCGTTTGCTTAACAGCTTCGTAAGTCAACGTACCTGAGCGCGATACGATACCCACTTTACCTGGCTTGTGAATGTGACCCGGCATGATACCGATTTTACATTCGCCTGGGGTGATAACACCTGGGCAGTTAGGACCGATCATGCGAACGCCAGCTTCATCTAGCTTCACTTTCACTTCTAGCATGTCTAGCGTAGGAATGCCTTCTGTGATGGTGACGATAAGCTCAACGCCTGCATCAATCGCTTCTAAGATTGCATCTTTACAGAATGGTGCTGGCACGTAGATTACAGATGCTGTTGCACCCGTAGCTTCCACAGCTTCCGCCACTGTGTTGAATACAGGAAGACCAAGGTGAGTTGAACCGCCTTTACCAGGAGAAACACCACCTACCATTTGCGTACCGTACTCAAGCGCTTGCTCAGAGTGGAACGTACCTTGACCACCGGTAAAACCTTGGCAAATAACTTTGGTATCTTTATTGATCAAAACAGACATTATTTGCCCTCCGCTGCAGCAACAACTTTATCAGCTGCTTCAGTCAGTGAGGTCGCAGCAATAATGTTCAGGCCGCTATCGGCCAATTTTTGAGTTCCAAGTTCTGCGTTGTTACCTTCTAGGCGAACAACAACAGGTACCTTAACGCCTACCTCTTCAACAGCACCAATGATGCCATCTGCAATAAGGTCACAGCGTACGATACCGCCGAAGATGTTCACCAAAACGGCTTTTACATTATCGTCAGATAGGATGATTTTGAATGCTTCAGTAACGCGCTCTTTTGTCGCGCCGCCGCCAACATCCAAGAAGTTTGCTGGGCTACCGCCATGCAGGTTTACGATGTCCATCGTACCCATAGCAAGACCTGCGCCGTTAACCATACAGCCAATGCTGCCGTCTAGAGCAACGTAGTTCAGTTCCCACTGAGCTGCGTGCGCTTCACGTGCATCGTCTTGGCTAGGATCGTGCATTTCACGCACTTTCGGTTGACGATAAACAGCGTTGCTATCGATGGTAAGTTTGGCATCTAGGCAGTGTAAGTTACCTTTGTCAGTAATCACCAACGGGTTAACTTCAACCAATGCGACATCACGCTCAATGAACAGCTTAGCGATGCCCATGAAAATTTTGGTGAACTGCTTGATTTGGTCGCCTTGCAAGCCAAGTTTGAATGCAAGTTGACGACCTTGGTATGGCTGAGGGCCAACCAGTGGATCAATCGCGGCTTTGTGGATCAGTTCCGGTGTTTCTTCCGCAACTTTTTCGATTTCCACACCACCTTCCGTTGATGCCATGAAAACAACGCGACGTGTGCCACGGTCAACAACAGCACCAAGGTAAAGTTCTTTGTCGATGTCAGTGCAATCTTCAACCAAGATTTTGCTTACAGGTTGACCATTCGCATCTGTTTGGTAAGTGACAAGGTTTTTGCCCAACCAGTTTTGAGCAAACTCTTTGATTTCTTCTTTTGTGCTAACAAGCTTTACGCCGCCCGCTTTACCGCGACCACCAGCGTGTACTTGGCATTTTACAACCCATTTGTTGCCGCCAAGCTTGTCCGCTGCTTCCGCAGCTTCTTGAGGAGTGTCACAGGCGTACCCTTCCGATACTGGCAGCCCGTATTCAGCAAACAGCTGTTTTGACTGATATTCGTGCAGATTCATGATGTTCTATCCGTGTCAGTTTCCATGTTATAAGTCTAATATTGCTTTCCACACAGGGGACGTCATGCCCCCTGTTACCGACAGAAGTCGGACTGCTTATACGTCAAGCAGCAAACGCGTTGGGTCTTCTAAAAGCTCTTTAATGGTGACCAAGAAACCTACAGACTCACGTCCATCGATCAAACGGTGATCATAAGAAAGAGCAAGGTACATCATTGGTAGAATCTCAACCTTGCCATCCACTGCCATTGGACGCTCTTGGATCTTGTGCATACCAAGAATTGCAGCTTGTGGTGGGTTGATGATTGGCGTCGACATCAATGAACCAAAAACGCCGCCATTGGTGATAGTGAAGTTACCACCAGTCAGATCGTCAACGGTTAACTTGCCGTCGCGACCTTTAAGTGCCAATTCTTTGATGCCCTTTTCAACATCTGCCAAACCAAGACGGTCGCAGTCGCGAAGCACTGGTGTTACCAAGCCACGAGGGGTTGATACAGCCATGCTGACATCAAAGAAGTTGTGATAAACGATTTCATCACCGTCGATAGATGCGTTTACCTCAGGGTAACGTTTCAATGCTTCTACTACTGCTTTCACGTAGAAAGACATGAAGCCCAAACGGATACCATGACGCTCTTCAAACACATCTTTATATTGCTTACGAATGTCCATGATAGGTTTCATGTTCACTTCGTTGAACGTTGTCAGCATTGCAGTGCTGTTCTTCGCTTCAAGTAGACGTTCAGCAACACGCTTGCGAAGACGTGTCATAGGGACACGCTTCTCACTGCGGTGACCAAGAGATGGCGTATCGTCTTTTGCCTGTTGCGCAGGTGCTGCTTTTTTCGCACCACCTTGTTTAACGAACGCGTCCACGTCTTCACGTGTGATACGGCCACCAACACCAGTGCCTTTCACTTGCTCTGCCTTCAGATCATTCTCTGCAAGCAAGCGGCGAACCGCAGGGCTTAGCGCGTCACTTTGTTCTTCCGTCAACGACGCTGTGTGACGTTTGTCTGGCGATGCCTCTGTCGATGCTGTGGAGTCTTGTGTTGGTTCACCAGCAACGGCGCCCGCTTTGATTCTCGCGAGCAGTTGCTTAGAAAGAACCGTAGCACCTTCTTCTTCAATAATAGCTTCCAACACACCAGCTTCAGGTGCAGGCACTTCAAGAACCACTTTATCGGTTTCGATATCTACCAAGACGTCGTCGCGTTCAACAACGTCGCCAGGTTTCTTGTGCCATGTTGCCACTGTCGCATCCGCAACAGACTCGGGTAGGTCGGGAACCAGAATTTCGATTGTCATATCGTTATTTTCCTTAGCTTTCTAGTTCTTAATTCAGGGTAAGCGCGTCTTCGATTAACGCTTTTTGTTGTTTTAGGTGCACCGACATATAACCAACAGCGGGAGATGCTGACGCTGCGCGTCCTGCATAACTCAACGTGGCATCCGCCGGGATAGCGAGACGGAAATTATGTTGGCTACTGTACCAAGCACCTTGGTTTTGAGGTTCTTCTTGGCACCACACAAAGTCTTTCGCATTGACATACTGGCTAATCGCCGCTTGAACGTCCTCTTTCGGGAACGGGTACAGCTGCTCAATACGTACAATTGCAACGTCTTTAATTTCTTCTTTACGTCTGGTTTCAAGCAAGTCGTAGTAAACTTTGCCGGAACAAAATACTACGCGCTTCACTGCTTCAGCATCCAGATCATCCACTTCACCAATTGCTGCTTGGAAATTACCATTGGCAAGTTCTTCAAGCGAAGAGGTACATAACGGATGACGCAACAAAGATTTAGGTGACATGACAACCAATGGACGACGCATTGGGCGAAGTACTTGACGACGAATCATGTGATAAATCTGTGCTGGCGTAGAAGGCACACAGACTTGCATGTTTTGCTCAGCGCAAAGCTGCAAGTAGCGTTCGAGACGTGCAGACGAGTGTTCAGGACCTTGACCTTCATAGCCGTGAGGTAGAAGCATCGTCAAGCCACACATGCGACCCCACTTTTGCTCACCGGAGCTAATAAACTGGTCAATAACGACTTGAGCACCGTTCGCAAAATCACCGAATTGTGCTTCCCAAATCGTCAAACCACCTGGTTCTGCCGTGGTATAACCATATTCAAAAGCCAATACCGCTTCTTCAGACAACACGGAGTCAAACACTTGGAATGGTCCTTGGTTGTCGTGAACATTTGATAGCGGAATATAGGTACTTGCATCGGTTTGATTGTGCAATACCGCATGTCGGTGGAAGAATGTTCCTCGACCCGCGTCCTGACCACTGATACGAATACGTTTACCTTCATCAACCAAGGTTGCATAAGCGAGCGTTTCAGCCATACCCCAATCGAGTGCTTTCTCACCGTTAACCATCGACATGCGATCGTTGTAAAGCTTGTTCACACGACTTTGTAATACATGGCTTTCTGGGTATTGGCATACTCGATGACCAAGTTCAACCAACCGCGTCATATCAAACGTATTTGGCCACTCTATAGTCCAATCGTGTCCAAGATAAGGAGACCAATCGACCGAATGAAGCGCCATCGGGCGATATTCTCTAACGACGTGCTCACCACGATCCAAGGCATCACGATACTCGTTGATGAGATACGTAGCCTTTTCAATGTCTGCCACTTTTTGGTCTGCTAAGACATCAGCGTAAAGCTTGCGAGGTGTTGGGTGTTTTTTGATTTTCTGGTACATCAGAGGCTGAGTTGCATTAGGCTCGTCAGCTTCGTTGTGCCCATGACGGCGATAACACACCAAATCAATAACGACATCGCGCTTAAACGTATTGCGATAATCCAACGCTAAGCGAGAAACAAAAGCGACCGCTTCTGGATCATCTGCGTTTACGTGAAGGATCGGTGCCTGAACCATTTTTGCAATGTCAGTACAATACTGTGTTGAACGCGTATCGCTCGGGTTAGACGTTGTGAAACCAACCTGATTGTTGACAACAATCCGAATAGTACCACCCACGCGATAACCACGCGCTTGTGACATATTGAACGTTTCTTGAACCACACCCTGACCCGCAATCGCAGAGTCACCGTGGATAGAAATGGGCAAGACGGTTGAACCATCTTTATCGCCAAGACGATCCTGACGTGCGCGAACTGAGCCAATAACAACTGGGTTCACGATTTCTAGGTGAGAGGGGTTGAATGCCATGACCAAGTGGACATCGCCACCCGGCGTTGCAAAGTCACTGGAGAAACCTTGGTGATATTTCACATCACCCGTACCCCATGTTTCATCATGCTTACCGGCAAATTCGTCGAACAGTTCTGAAGGCTTCTTACCAAGAACGTTGACCAACATGTTCAGACGACCGCGGTGAGCCATACCAACGACAACTTCGCGTGCGCCGTTTGCACCCGCTTGGCGAATAATTTCTTTCACCATTGGGATTAGGGCATCGCCACCTTCCAAAGAAAAACGCTTTGCGCCTGGGAATTTTGCGCCTAGATAGCGCTCAAGACCTTCCGCTGCGGTTAGCTCTTCAAGTAAGGTGATTTTTTCGTCGGTTGAAAACTCAGGCTGACCTACCACAGATTCGATGCGTTGCTGGAGCCAACGTTTTTCTTCGGTATCTGTAATATGCATGTACTCTGCACCGATAGAACCACAGTAAGTTTTATTCAGAGCGTCATACAAATCGGCAAGTTTCATGTTCTCTTGCCCAATAGCAAAAGAACCAACATTGAAGGTCTCTTCGAAGTCATCTTCGTTGAGATTGTGGAATGATGGATCTAAGTCAGGTACACGGTCGCGTTGCCAAATACCTAAAGGATCCAAGTTTGCTTGTTGATGTCCTCGAAAGCGGTAAGCATTGATAAGTTGCAATACTTTAACCTGCTTCGCGTCTACATCTGGGTCACTGACTGAGGCACTATGATGCGCTGTCTCGGTAGCGAGTCTACGAAAATAATCACGAACTCTTGAGTGGGGCTGCTCGGGTGCTTTTCCATTCACAACGGGTAATTCATCAAAAATTACTCGCCATTCGCTTTCTACAGACTCGGGGTCACTGAGGTACAGTTCGTAGAGGTCTTCTACGTAAGTTGCATTGGCGCCAGCCAAATGAGAAGACTCAAGCCAAGCCTTCATCACGCCATTTTGCATTGTTATCCCTTAACCACTTAGTTATATGTGTTGCGATGCCTGGGGACTAGCCGGGCTCCTTTTAAGCTCCCCTCTCGAGGAGCCTAAATCTAGATTTTTTATCAATTCGGCGGCTTAGACAGCTCGTTTGAGCAGCATCGATCGAATGTGACCAATCGCTTTTGTCGGATTAAGCCCTTTAGGACAAACATTTACACAGTTCATTATGCTATGGCAACGGAAAACACTAAAAGCGTCGTCCAGATCTGATAAACGTTCGTCCGTCGCAGTGTCTCGGCTATCGATAAGCCAGCGGTAGGCCGCCAAGAGACCAGCAGGTCCGATAAACTTGTCTGGGTTCCACCAAAACGATGGGCAAGACGTTGTACAACACGCACACATGATGCATTCATACAGCCCATCAAGGTGTGCACGATCATCCGGTGATTGCAGATTTTCACGCGATGGTGGTGTGCCATCGTTAATCAAGAACGGTTTCACACGCTCGTAATTCGTGTAGAACTGCGTCATGTCTACAATCAAGTCACGCACAACGGGTAGACCTGGTAATGGTCGGATAACAATGCTGGATTTATCAGTCAGTGCTGATAACGGCGTGACACACGCCAATCCATTTTTACCGTTCATGTTAATGCCGTCAGACCCACAAACACCCTCGCGACAAGAACGACGGAACGCGAGTGTTGCATCTTGTTCTTTCAACAAGATCAGAGCATCCAGTACCATCATGTCCGAGCCGTCTGGCACTTCAAGGGTGTACCCTTTCATGTGCGGCGCGTCATCAACATCCGGGTTGTAACGATATACAGAGAAATTCAGTTTCATAATTATCTACCTCCCTTAGTATGTACGCGCTTTAGGCGGGAACGTATCACGATGAATCGGTTCCATGTTTACATCACGCTTGGTCATTGCTTCTGTTTCTGGGTTGTAGATGGTGTGGCACAACCAATTATCATCATCACGCTCTTGGAAATCAAAGCGAGCATGAGCACCACGACTTTCGGTACGGTAGTTAGCCGCAACAGCCGTCGAGAATGCTGTTTCCATCAAGTTATCAAGCTCTAAACACTCAATACGCTGCGTGTTGAACTCGCTAGAGGTGTCATCCAAGCGTGCTTCTTTGAGACGCTCACGGATAACTTTAAGCTCTTCCAATCCTTTCGCCATGGCATCGCCTTCACGGAATACCGAGAAATTGTTCTGCATGCAAGATTGAAGATCTTTACGAATTTGAACAGGGTCTTCGCCTTTCTGCGTTGAATTCCAACGATTCACACGCGCCAGAGACGCTTCAATGTCAGATTCAGATGCATCACGCGCTTCGACTTGTGCTGCCAGCGTTTCACCAAGGTGAAGACCTGTTGCACGGCCAAATACAACCAAATCAAGTAGCGAGTTACCGCCCAGACGGTTAGCACCATGAACAGAAACGCTCGCAATCTCGCCACACGCAAACAGGCCTTGAACTTCAACATCATTGCCGTTCGGATCTTGTTTGATGGCTTGACCTGAAATTTGCGTTGGCACACCACCCATCATGTAGTGACAGGTTGGAATGACAGGAATAGGTTCTTTGATTGGGTCTACGTGGGCAAATGTACGCGACAGTTCCAAAATGCCTGGTAGACGTGCTTCAAGAACGTCTTTACCCAAGTGATCCAGCTTCAGCTTAAGGTGTGGACCCCAAGGGCCATCACAGCCACGGCCTTCACGAATTTCAACCATCATTGAACGTGCAACAACGTCACGACCAGCAAGGTCTTTCGCGTTTGGTGCATAACGTTCCATGAAGCGCTCACCGTCTTTGTTGAGAAGGTAACCACCTTCACCACGACAACCTTCAGTAACAAGAACGCCTGCGCCAGCAATACCAGTAGGGTGGAATTGCCACATTTCCATGTCTTGCATTGGCACGCCTGCGCGCAATGCCATACCTACGCCATCACCGGTGTTAATGTGTGCGTTGGTTGTAGATTGGTAGATACGACCAGCACCACCTGTTGCGAGGATGGTTGCTTTCGCTTTGAAGTAACAAATCTCGCCGCTTTCCATGTCCATTGCTGTTGCACCAACAACAGCACCGTCTTGGTTTTTCACGAGATCAAGCGCATACCACTCAGAAAAAATCGTTGTTTTGTTTTTAATGTTCTGTTGGTAAAGCGTATGAAGCAATGCGTGACCTGTACGGTCAGCCGCTGCTGCAGTACGTGCTGCCTGCTCACCACCAAACGCTTTTGACTGACCGCCAAATGGACGCTGGTAAATGCTTCCATCTTCGAAACGTGAGAATGGAAGACCCATTTTCTCCAGCTCGATAATGGATTGAGGACCCGTTTTACACATGTACTCAATTGCGTTTTGGTCACCGATGTAATCAGACCCTTTCACGGTGTCATACATGTGCCATTCCCAGTTGTCTTCATGGGAGTTACCCAGAGCAACGGTAATACCACCTTGAGCAGACACTGTGTGCGAACGTGTTGGGAAAACCTTAGAAAGCAGCGCACAAGATAGGCCCTGCTCAGAAATTTGAAGTGCAGCACGCATACCTGCGCCACCCGCACCAATAACAATTGCGTCGAATTCTCTTACTGGAATACTCACTTACACACCCCACAAAACGAAAAAGCCGGTCAACAGATAGACGAACAGCAAAGCAACGATACCGAACTGCATCAGCGCACGAAGCAGTGTTGGCTTGATGTAATCAGTCAATACCTGCCACATACCGATCCACGCATGGATTAGCACGCAAACAAGTGCCAGCATGGTAAAGACTTTATTGCTTGTTTGACTCCAAAACTCGAGCCACGTTTGGTACGTTAGCTCAGGGCCAAATGCAAAAAATCCCACCATGTAGAGGGTATAAAGAGTCATTATGATGGCAGTTGCGCGAATCAGGATAAAATCATGAACCCCGTTTCTACCGAAAGAAGATACATGTCCTACCATACTAAAATCCCCGCTAAAACAGATAGAAACGCTGTTACGCCGAATGCAACTTGTGCACTCAACGTGCCTGTTTCAAGTTCTTCGAAATACTTCATGTCCATCATCAGGTGACGGATACCACCAACGATGTGATACGCCAAAGCAGTGAGAATGCCCCACAAAATAAATTTGGCGAAGAAGCTATCTACGAAGCCTGCAGCAGACTCGAAACCACTAGGGGAGGAAAGGGACAGGCTTAAAAGCCATAGTAGGATGGCAACCGATATAAAGGTGATTACACCCGATACACGGTGCGCTATAGACGCGATCGCTGTGATAGGGAAGCGAATGGTCTGGAGGTCGAGGTTTACCGGTCTTGGCTTTCTTACTTTCACGATATGGCCCACTCAGCTCCATTGAGCAATTATTGTTATAACACTCTCTGGTATCACATCTCGCGACTGCGCTAGGCCTACAACATCTTGGTTACGTTTTACGGACTCTACTGCTATTTACTGCAGTTCACGCGCCGTTTTACGCAGAAAAAATATCGATTTCAGCCCCGAAACGCCTCGGCTTTGTGTAATATCCAGAGACCTGCGGCAGAGTATATGCCCCGTAACATTTAAACACAAACCAATAAAATTGACGGAAATCCCGAAACAGAGCATTAACTTAAACTGCACATATTTTTTATACTTGCGCGCACCCGACAAAGTTCACTTCTCTAAATTGACATATTATTCGGCGATCGGTACAACAACGTGGTCCGTATCCGGGATAGGATTATAAAATAACAAAGGAGAATGTTATGGCAGATAAGAAAGCTACCCTACATCTTGAGGGGAAAGCACCTATCGAACTGCCGATCAAAGGAGGCACAGTCGGTCCAGAAGTGATCGATGTTCGTGCTTTGGGCGCAAATGGATTTTTTACGTTTGACCCGGGTTTTGTTGCAACAGCGTCGTGTGAGTCACAAATTACCTATATTGATGGTGACGCAGGCGTTTTACTGCACAGAGGCTATCCGATTGATCAACTCGCCAATAACGCTGACTATTTAGAAGTTTGTTATATCCTTCTGTATGGCGAAAGCCCAACTCAAGCTCAATATACAGAATTCCGTCGCGTTGTAAGCCGCCACACCATGGTTCACGAGCAAATCGCGAGCTTCTTCCACGGTTTCCGCCGAGATGCACACCCAATGGCCGTAATGGTTGGTGTTGTTGGTGCGCTTGCGGCGTTCTACCACGACTCACTCGACATCAACAACGATGTTCACCGTGAGATCACGGCATACCGTTTGCTGTCTAAAATGCCGACCCTAGCGGCAATGTGTTACAAGTATTCCATTGGGCAGCCGTTTATCTACCCACGTAACGATTTAGACTATGCAGAAAACTTCCTTCACATGATGTTTGCCACACCATGTGAAGAATATGAAGTGAATCCGGTTGTTGCTCGTGCAATGGATAAAATCTTTACCCTGCATGCTGACCACGAACAAAATGCGTCAACGTCTACCGTTCGTCTAGCCGGTTCTTCTGGTGCTAACCCATTTGCGTGTATCGCAGCGGGTATTGCATCACTTTGGGGACCTGCTCACGGCGGTGCAAACGAAGCATGTTTGAAGATGCTGGAAGAGATCGGTTCAGTTGAAAACATCCCTGAGTTCATTGAACGTGCGAAAGATAAAGATGACCCATTCCGTTTGATGGGCTTTGGTCACCGCGTTTACAAGAACCATGACCCACGTGCGACAGTCATGAACCAAGCATGTCATGATGTTCTTGATGAACTGAATATCAACGACCCATTGTTGGACGTTGCTATGGAGCTAGAACGCATTGCGCTTTCTGACCCGTACTTCATTGAGAGAAAACTGTACCCGAACGTCGACTTCTACTCAGGTATCATCCTGAAGGCGATTGGCATTCCAGTTTCAATGTTTACAGTAATCTTTGCGATGTCTCGTACCATCGGTTGGATTGCACACTGGAATGAAATGCACGGTGATCCTCAAAACCGTATCGGTCGTCCACGCCAGCTATACACTGGTTACGATCAGCGTGAGTTTAAGCCACTCGAAGAACGCGATTGAGCATACGCTAGGAAATCAAAAACGCCGCAATAGCGGCGTTTTTTTATCCCTGTCAGTCATCAATAAGCAATATGTTCTCGCTTAACTTCACGCCCTAAACAGGGTTGTCAATGTCAATAAAACTGACGTCAAAGCCGTGCTGTTGTGCCAACCATTCACCCAATGCTTTCACGCCATAACGCTCAGTCGCGTGGTGTCCTGCACCAAAGTAATGGATCCCCTGCTCTCTTGCTGAGAACGTGGTGCGCTCTGATACTTCACCGGAAATGAAGGCATCTAGGCCTTTACTTGCGGCAAGATCAATAAAGTCCTGACCACCGCCGGTGCACCAGCCAACACGCTTGATGTCACCGGGTATGCCACCATCAATATGCAAAGGTGTACGATTCAATCTTTGCTGAATGAATGATGAGAAAGCGTCAGCTGACATTGGTGATTTAAGTTCGCCCCAAATGGCAACAGAATTCGGATTCCCCTCTTCCAGCCCGCCTTTTACATCGATATCCAACATCGCTGCCAACTGGGCATTGTTCCCCACTTCAGGATGCACATCGAGAGGAAGGTGATAGGCATACAAATTAATACCGTTCTCAATCAACGCTTTGATTCGGCGAAACTTCATGCCTTTCAAAGGCTCAGACTCACCGCGCCAAAAATAACCATGATGGACCAATATTGCATCGGCATTATGTGCAATAGCTTCGTCAATCAGCGCCTGGCACGCAGTCACACCCGTGACTATTTTCATCACGTCTGGCTTCCCTTCAACTTGCATGCCGTTAGGGCAGTAATCTTTTATGGCCTGAGGCTTCAAAAAGGTGTTGAGCAGCGCTTCTAATTCGAAGTTATTCATGTTCATCCTAAATCACGGAAAAGGGTCGATGTATTCCCACATTGTATACCGAAGCACCCGATTTACGTTAACCTAGCCTTATTGCGTATCAAGGATGTAACTCTATGTTTTCCAACCCAGACCAGATCGAGCGTGATATCGAATGGATCCTCAACGCACCCAGTGTGGTCAGTATCAGCAACGACATTCAAGTTGATGACGCGTTTTGGCAGTTACAACAACGTCCTCACCAACTAGATTATCAAGGCGGAAGACGAATAGGGTTTTACTACCAATGGTTGATTCAATCACTGCTCAATACGCACCCTGAATACCAAATCGTCGAAGAGGAGCTTCAGGTAGACGAGAACGGAAGAACACTCGGTGCGATTGATTTCATCGTGAAAAATGCGAGCGGTGAATTGGAACATTGGGAAGTGGCGATAAAATTTTACCTCGCCTATCACGGTGAGTGGCACGGACCGAATGCCAAAGACACCCTCGCAAAAAAATATCAGAAGATGATGGGACACCAACTGCCGCTTTCTCAAACAGATGCCTTTGTGTCGCAATTCCCGCATCTAAACGTGAGCAAGCGGAAATTGTTGGTTCAAGGACGTTTATACGTAAACCCCTTTTTAGATACACAAAAGGTGGAAAACCCTAACGTCGAACCTGATGCAATATCAGGATATTGGTGCTGGGCAAAACAGTGCCCAGCGGAAAAACGTTTCTTCGAGCTTGAAAGGCATCAGTGGATGGCTGCACCACAACACTCAACGCTTGAGCCATTTATCATGAGAACGCCACTTCAGCGCGCCCAGCATGTGGTCGACGAAGAGGGTAAACACTGGTTCATTGTTCCTGACGATTGGCCTACTGCACACGTGTAAACATGTTCTTCAATGGGTAGAAACAAAAAAGCCACCGCAATTCGCGATGGCTTTGTCATTTCTCACGCGGGTTAGAGTCCTGCGTTTGTGAACACGTCACTCACGATTTTTTCTGCTTCTTCTTCAATCAGACGCAAGTGCGCATCGCCTTTAAAGCTTTCGCAGTAAATTTTGTAAACGTCTTCTGTACCCGATGGGCGTGCAGCAAACCAGCCAAACTCAGTAGTCACTTTCAAGCCACCAATGGCTTGACCGTTACCTGGGGCATGCGTCAGTTTCGCAACGATTGAGTCACCCGCCAATGTATCCGCAGTCACCATTTCGGCAGACAACTTACTGAGCACCGCTTTTTGCTGTCCATTCGCAACAGCTTGAATGCGGTTGTAACTAGATGCACCAAACTTCGCGGCCAATTCATCGTAATATTGCTGTGGATTCTTCCCAGTTACCGCGGTAATTTCTGCCGCCAACAAACACAACAAAATGCCGTCTTTGTCAGTACACCAAGGTGTACCATCTTTACGCAAGAAAGATGCACCCGCACTTTCTTCGCCGCCAAAGCCGATTTTTCCGCTGAATAAACCATCAACAAACCACTTGAAGCCAACAGGCACTTCACACAGTTCACGGCCCAGGCTTGCAACGACTTTGTCGATAATGGCACTGGATACCAACGTTTTCCCAACGGCAATATCTGATGACCATTCTGGACGATTGCGGTAAAGATAATCGATGCATACCGCAAGGTAGTGGTTCGGGTTCATCAAGCCAGAAGGTGTCACAATGCCGTGGCGATCAAAATCAGGATCATTACCAAACGCTAAATCGTAGTTGTCTTTGTACGCAAGCAAGCCTGCCATCGCGTAAGGCGACGAACAGTCCATGCGGATTGCACCGTCTTTATCCAACGACATGAAACGGAACGACGGATCAACATCATCATTGACCAGTGTAATGTCCAAATCGTAGTGCGCGGCAATCGCCTTCCAATAATCAATGCCAGAACCACCCAGTGGATCGACACCAATGCGTAAATTGGCTTGTTTGATGGCCACCATGTCGATCACATTGCTAAGGTCTTCAACGTAAGCAGGCACGAAGTTTTGCTCGACGAAAAGATCACTTGCGATCGCATCGGCGTAACCCATGCGTTGCACTCCCACAAGTCCCTCAGCGATAAGATCATTTGCACGAGACTCTATGGCTTTCGTGATATCGCCTTCAGCAGGTCCACCATGCGGAGGGTTGTACTTAATGCCCCCATCTTGAGGTGGGTTGTGAGATGGCGTGATCACAATGCCGTCCGCCTGTGTGCTTTTCGCGATATTGTGAACAAGAATAGCGTGTGAAATACCCGGTGTTGGTGTGTATCCGCCCGCTTCCTGCGCAATCACATTCACGCCATTCGCAATGAGTACTTCAACCAAAGAACAGAATGCCGGTTCTGACAACGCGTGCGTGTCTTTACCTACGTAAAGCGGGCCTGTTACACCGTTTTTAGCGCGAACTTCAGCAACGGCTTGTGCTATCGCCCAGATGTGGTGTTGGTTAAATGTCGATTTATCTGCAGATCCACGGTGGCCTGACGTGCCAAATGCAACGTTGTGATCAGCGTTTTTTGGGTCTGGTGTTAACTGGAAGTAGTTTGAGACAAGAAGAGGAATATTGTAGAGATCTTGCTGCTGAGCACGTTGCCCTGCACGATCGCGGCTAGCCATACAGTCGCATCCTTTCAGGAAATGAGTAGTTATATAGAGTTAGAGGCTTGTCAAAGACAAAGCCTCTAAAATTTCGCGTTACGCTGAACAGCACTGAAAGCTCAATGCGTTCGCGTTAATGCTTGGCAACAGCCAGCATTAAATTTCGCCGACAACCTTCTCGGTAATGTCGTTAGCAAAGCCCATTTTAGCCATCAACTGCTCAACCATCTGGCGTTTTCGGCCAGTATTGGTGTTAGTGATAACCCAAAACGGTGTGCTTGGGATGTGTTTTGGTTTAGTGGTTTTTCCGCTTTCTAATAGCGTTTGCTCATTATCAGCGAAATAGACACGGGTTCGGCCTTTCAGTGCAGTTGCTTCTGAAAATGATTGCCCATCAATACGATACAGTGCCGACAACACCAACATAAAACGACCAATCGCTTTATCTTGTGCGGCAAATTCATCAGAGATCAACAACGAACGCATTTCCTTAACACGATCGATGGTGTCGCTCTTACCTGCATCTTTACTAACAACAATACCTTGTGGTCTTGACGCTGTTTCCAACGCAGCAGCAGAAGGCTGCTCAACCTGTGGTGCCATTAGCAGTCGACGCAGAATATCAGATGCGCTTTCACCAATGTGTTGAGTTTGGCTGGCAATGTACCGGTATAGCTCTTCATCAACCTCAATCGTCTTCATCGTTTGATCATCGTGTCCTAATTACAATTCAACGGGGCGATTATACAGAGTTAGAGAGGTATACTCTATGGCAAACAATTCATATTGAGAGAAAACAACCGTGTTTTTGAACTTTAAGATCCAAGGAGAAGGACAACCTTTATTGTTGATCCACGGACTTTTCGGCAGTTTAGATAATTTAGGCGGGCTGGCACGTGTTTTAGCGGATCACTACAAGGTGTATCAGATTGATCTTCCCAACCATGGCCAATCTCCTCGCAGCGACGATGTTACGTACCCATCGCAAGCGAGTGCAGTAAAGGATTTCATCACCCAACAAGGTCTGAATCACGTTTCTGTTGTTGGACACTCGATGGGCGGAAAGGTCGCAATGGCCTTCGCAATGGCAAACCCTGATCTTGTTGATCAATTGGTCGTGATGGATATCGCCCCTGTCCAATATCGTGTAAGACGCCACGATGCTGTGCTAGCCGGTTTAAATGCCACCATGCAGACTCCTATCGCGAACCGAAAAGAGGCAGAGCAAACATTATCTCAGCATGTTAAAGAGCCAGGCGTTAGGCAGTTTTTGTTAAAATCGCTCGCCAAGCAAGACGATGGGCTCTTTAACTGGCGATTCAATGTTGCCGCCCTAGAAGCCAACTACGATGACATTACGGATTGGCCACTTAATGGTGTGTTTGACAAGAAAACCCTGTTTTTGAAAGGCGCAGATTCTGATTATATTGCTGCGGAACACCGCGACAGCATTGAACGTCAATTTCCACAGGCAAAAGCACACGTTGTTGCAGGGACAGGGCATTGGCTGCACGCTGAAAAACCGGATACGGTTGCTCGCGTGATCACTCGCTTTTTAACAAAGTCAGAGCGTTAACAGTCCACTCTTTGTTGTGATATAGTGCGCGACGAATAATAGTTCCGAACGGAGGCGGAAATGCTGCACGAGCATTTCGAGTTGCTCGAAAAGATTGGACTGGACCTGCTTTTTGCAGGCATTTTCTTTTTTATCGGCATGGCAATCAAGGACGTACTTAACGAAGGAAATGTACCCCCTTTTGGTCGACGTATCGTTTGGCTGGTACTTTTTCTAGGATGCGCAGGGTTTATCACCAAAGGCGTCATCCAATTGTTTTGGGAAGGAACGGGCATAGGCTGATAAAGCCGCCTGCAAACCCAACTCAAACGCAAAAACGTTTCCGACAGTAAGAAGGCGCGGCCTTCTTCTACACTTAACATTTTGGGGTTGTATGTATTGCACCCCGCTTAACAGAAAATAGGTACTCTCTATTATGGCGAGCGTAGGTCTCTTCTTTGGTAGCGATACAGGTAACACTGAAGCTATCGCCAAGATGATTCAAAAACAACTGGGTAAACAACTGGTCCACGTTCAGGACATCGCTAAAAGTAGCAAAGAAGACATCGATAACTTTGACCTTCTGCTGCTTGGTATCCCAACATGGTACTACGGTGAAGCACAGTGTGATTGGGATGACTTCTTCCCAGAACTTGAGCAAGTAGATTTCTCAACCAAACTGGTTGCGATTTTCGGCTGTGGTGACCAAGAAGACTACGCAGAGTACTTCTGTGACGCGATGGGCACAGTCCGTGACATCGTTGAAACCAAAGGCGGCACCATCATTGGTCATTGGCCAACTGAAGGTTACGAGTTTGAAGCGTCTAAAGCGCTCGTTGATGATAGCCACTTTGTGGGTCTGTGTGTTGATGAAGACCGTCAACCAGAGTTAAGCGCTCAGCGTGTTGAAAACTGGGTGAAGCAAATTCACGAAGAAATGTGTCTTGCAGAGCTAGAAGGCTAAGCCAGTGCATTCGAGAAAAACGCGCCAATGGCGCGTTTTTTTATGTCTATGCACAAACAACCTGAAAATTGGCGCATTGAGGGCCTCCCTTCAGGCGAATTGAATCTGGCACCTTCAGGTTGTTTGGGTATGTTTGTTTTTAGACTCTTTTCGATAGTCAGGCTTCTTACGCACATAAAGTACGCGACGAACCCGTGCTACCACTTCGCCATCGTCATTCTTCACATTCACAATAAACTCAGGAAAGACTTTATCTCCCCCTGCGGTCTGCTTCTTTATCGACGTGACCACATCTTCAGAAATAACAAAATCAGCAAATAGCGCGGAAGCACCCGGCTTAATAAAATTGATATCAGCTTCTTTGTCCCACACGAAATATTCTTCGCGTAAGATCCCCATCAGCATCAAGGCATAAATCGGATCAGTCATTGAAAAAATACTGCCACCATACTGAGTGCGATTTGCATTTTTGTTCCACCAACGCAGCTTCAATCTGACTTTCGTCGCACGAAAGTCATCGCTGATCGACATGATTTTGATACCTGCTCCCCAAAAAGGCGGCCAGCAATTTAATGCGAATTTCACAATCTGTGGTTTGTAGTATTTGTACACAAGACATCCCTTTCTGGTCTAACCAGTCCTATCCTGCCACTTTTGCATTTCGACAACAAGCCGCAAAACCAAGTAATTAAGTCAGATATTTGGTCTGTCCTACTAGCCGCGGCTTATCACATTTGTTACGCTACTTATCAATTTTCCCGTTCTCACTCACACTTAGGGAAAACGCAATTACGTAGGAAGAACCGGATGTCAGATAACAACAAGGCACTGAAAGACGCAGGATTAAAAGTCACCCTGCCGCGCTTAAAGATTTTAGAAGTCTTGCAACAGCCGGACTGTCAGCACATCAGCGCCGAAGACCTCTATAAGAAGCTTATTGATATTGGCGAAGAAATCGGCTTAGCTACTGTTTATCGCGTATTAAACCAATTCGACGATGCAGGGATTGTTACTCGTCACCATTTTGAAGGCGGTAAGTCCGTATTCGAATTAGCCACTCAACATCACCATGACCATCTTGTCTGTTTAGATTGTGGCAAAGTGATCGAATTTACCGACGAAACGATCGAACAGCGCCAGCGCGAAATCGCGACCCAATACAATGTGCGTCTAACCAACCACAGTCTCTACCTTTATGGCCACTGCATAGAGGGCGATTGTAAAGCAGATCCTAGTATTCATAACGACGAAGATTAATACCTTTGCAAAAAAGAACATAAAAAAACCGGAGCCTAGGCTTAATGCCGATCGTTTTAAGTCATTGAACGATCCTACACAGGCTTCATAATCGGCCTCAACATTGTTGAGGCCGATTTTTTATGTCTGAGTTTTTGAAAGAGTTACACATCACCGCTGAGTTTTGCCAAGACCACCCTATCAACGCATTCTCTAAACACATTCCTCTTGAGTGGGTTGAAGAAGCAGTCAAACAAACCGGACGCGCTTCTTTGCGTAAACGTCGCTTTCCCGCTGAGCAGGCTGTTTGGCTAGTTTTAGGGATTGGATTACTGCGCAATCGCTCGATTCAGAATGTTTGTGACCAACTTGAGTTGGCTTTTCCTGATACCAAAGGGGAACTTCCTCCTCTCGCC
>NZ_FOWR01000036.1 GCF_900115495.1 Enterovibrio norvegicus DSM 15893
TTCTTACCTGGAAGTAATATATCGAGCTGAGAGACCACCTTACTCATCGATAGGTGCCGATAAAGTGACATTCCCACGACGCTCCACACCATCAGTTCCATGGGGAGCCTACGCTTTCGAATCGTCGTGACGCCTGTGTCTTCAAGGCATTGATTAATGAGAGCGGGGCACAGGAGATCTGATAGGCCATTAAGTTGGTCAGCAGAAAATTGGTGTATTCGGTCGAGGGCTTGTCTTAAGAACATAAAAAAATCCGAGTGTAGAAATACACTCGGATTTTGCCAGCCTCTCAGGATCGTTCAACCGATCATTTTTTGCTTAACTGATCGGCATTACGCACAGTGGCGAGGCTCTCGATGCATTGCGGTGTGCTTTTGATCAAGCACACCGGCAAGGATCACGCTTACATAGAGTAAGTGTATGGCGCTTGGATACCCAATGGGATACCTAGAGCCCAGTATGCTAGCAGGAAGATACTCCAACCGATCAGCATGGCAATCGAGTAAGGCATCATCATTGACGCCAGCGTACCGATACCTGTGCTCTTCACATAACGTTGACAGTAAACAACCACCAGCGGGAAGAACACCATCAAAGGAGAAATGATGTTAGATACTGAGTCACCAACACGGTAAGCCGCTTGAGACAATTCAGGGGAAATACCCAACGCCATCAGCATAGGAACAAGGATTGGACCAATCAATGCCCATTTCGCCGACGCAGAACCGATCAGCAGGTTCACACTCGCGGTAAGCAGGATCATACCAATGATGGTCAATTGACCAGGCATGTTCAGTGCTTTTAGCAATTCAGCGCCTTCCAATGCCAGCAAGGTACCAATGTTTGATTGGCTGAATGCAGCAAGGAACTGAGCACAGAAGAATGACATCACGAGGTAGCTACCCATCGTAGACATGGTCAGGCTCATTGCCTTGATGATGTCACCTTGGGTTTTGAATGTACCCGCTACGCGGCCATAAACCACACCTGGAATCACAAACAAGATGAAGATCAATGGCACGATAGATTTCATCAGCGGTGCGGTAAATGCTGTCAGTTCACCTTCAGGTGAACGCAGTGCTGAAGATTCTGGAAGAATCGCAAACACCAGCAACGCAATACCTGCAAGCATGGCAAAACCTGCGCGGTTGAATGCTTTACTTTCGATATCCGTGAAACTACCCAAATCCGGTGCTTTTTCAGCATCTTCATCGATAGGCAGTTTGTTTAGGCGTGGCTCGATGATTTTCTCGGTCACATACCAACCGATACCCACGATCAGGAATGACGACAAACCCGTAAAGTAAAGGTTAGCCAGTGGGTTTACCACATAGTCTTTATCCAATACTTGTGCTGCTGACTGGGTGAAACCAGCAAGCAATGGGTCGATACCCGCAGGAATGAAGTTCGCTGAGAAACCACCAGATACGCCCGCAAATGCAGCTGCAATACCCACCAGTGGGTGACGACCCGCTGCGTGGAAGATAATGCCGCCCAATGGAATAACCAGAACATAACCCGCATCTGCCGCTGTATGCGACACGATGGCCACTAAGATAAGTGCTGGTGTCAGCAGTTTCTTAGGGGTGACGTTTAGCATTTTCTTCAAGCCAGTGGTGATGAAGCCAGACGCATCAGCTACACCCACACCCAGCATTGCCACTAGCACGATACCCATAGGCGCGAAGCTAGTGAAGGTGGTCACCATATTGGCAAGGAAGTTCGCCAATGCAGTACCTGTAAGGAGGTTGTTAATTTCTACGGATGCGCCGGTAACAGGGTGTATCAGGCCAAAATCAACCTGAGAAAGAAGTGCCGACAAGCCCCATACAATCAACAGTCCATAAAAGAACAATAATGCCGGATCAGGGATTTTGTTCCCTGCTTTCTCAATCCCGTTGAGAAACTTGTCCATTGCGCTTTTCGGCGCGTCTGGAATGTTGTCCATAGCATGGTTACTCATGTAAAGCTCCATGGTTAAAAGTGTGTGTTTGCTTCGCTTACTGCGAATTATTTTGCTGACGTGAAACCACGTCATAATTATTCAACAGCATAAAATACATATTTAATTCTTATTTGATAGTCACAAACACCCAATTAACTCACAAAAAAAGAATATTAGTTCAGGAAATACACAGCTTTCATACACACTGGAAACAATGAACCACCTGACGCGCAACAAACGAAATAATGCGTTTACGTCAGGATGAAGAAATGAGTATTAAGCAGGCTGTTAGTGAGTGACGTCACGGTTTTGAGAGGGACAGAAGAATCAGACAAGTTCAAGTGAATATTGAAAGAAAGGCATACATCAATGAACAAAAAATCACCGTTGATGAAAAAGCCTCCGCCTGATCGGCAGAGGCTTTGAGCGCTTTAAGGGTTAGCGATTAAACGTTAGCAAAATCAAACATGTCTGAACTTACGTTCCAGCATTTGAAGTTTTCGAGAACGATCTGTGTGTTATCACAATCAAACGTAATCAAGGTCGATTTACCCCAATCAAACGAATACACGTTGACTTGACTGATGTGCGTAGCGACAGAATTATCAATCACCAGCGAATCATAGTGCTTGTTGAAATCTTTGATGGTGTCTCGACCATCGTTGGTTTCAAACACAAAGCTATCACAGCCACTGCCACCGGCTAAAATGTCGTTGTGGTTGCCACCTTGTAGCCAATCATTGCCAGAATTTCCGTACAACTTGTCACAATCATTACCACCCAGCAGGTGGTCGTCACCCGAGCCGCCAGAAAGAAGATCGTTATGATTGCCCCCGTTTAGCGTGTCATCCCCAGGGCCGCCGTACAATCTATCACAGCCGTCGTTGCCATTTAGGGTATCGTCCCCTGCTTGTCCATACAACATGTCGTTGCCAGCGCCGCCAGAGAAACTATCGTCACCAGCACCACCGAAGAAGGTATCGCAGCCGGCGCCACCGTCGCCATAATCGTTACCATCACCACCATGGATAGTGTCGTTACCGCCGCCAGCCCAGAAACCATCATTCCCGTTACCGCCATGCAACACATCGGTGCCATTACCTGTGGTGATGTGATCATCGCCATCGCCACCAAAGACGGTATTGTTACCACTGTTATCGGTAATGACATCATCGCCGCCATTCCCGTAGATGGTATCGTCACCCGCGCCGCCGTCGATCACGTCATCACCGTGGCAATCATCGGTTGCTTCAAGCACCACGTTATCAATTAAGGCGCCGATACAATCGGATTTGCCTGTTGCTGTAAAGCTCAGTGTGATGTCTTCAACGCCTTGAGGGATCTCAAAGCTGGCCTCGAAATTTTGGTAAGCACGAACCGTCGACTGGTTATCAAAGGATCGACTAAACAAAACATTGCCATCACCATCAAATACCTCAACCTTGAATGGACTGGTTGTGGTGTTGTTACCCGCAAAGCGATTGGCATAATCAAAGGAGAAGTTCATGGTGCGGTCGCCGTCTGCTGTCACGTTGGTGACATCAATATCCTGGCGAACAGAAGTGTTGACTGTGCTATCCAGCTCTAGCACTGTGTTGTGCTGCGGGTTGTAAGGCGTGCCACCAAACGATCCTTGCTGTAGTTCGATCTTGGTGGCATCTACGCTGTACCAACCCGGAACTTGATCGTCTTCCAACAATGTCCAATCGTTGCCAGAGTTATCCCCCCAGCTTTCAAAGCCACTGTTAAGGACGAGGTTTATTTCATCACCGTAAATGACATCATCGCCATCGCCGCCCGTGATCGTGTCATCGTCACACCCACCGGAAATGATGTCATCGCCGTCACCGCCGTCGATGGTGTCATCATCGTCCCCGGCCCAGAGATCATCATTGCCGTCACCGCCAATTAAGGTGTCATCACCAATATACCCTTCGAGTTTGTCATCGCCGTCGCCACCGTCCATGTAGTCGCTGCCAGCCTGACCAAAGAGCATATCGTTATCGCCATCACCGTACATTTGGTCATCGCCATCACCGCCGAGCATCACGTCGTCACCATTCCCACCATGTTGCGTATCAACGCCGTTTTGCCCCCAAAGATAATCCGCACCATTGCCGCCGTTTTGGGTGTCGTTACCGTCGCCCCCCCAGAGAATGTCGTCGCCAACGTTGCCATCCATGGTGTCATTGCCCGCATCCCCCCAGAGAATGTCATCACCTTGACCGCCATCCAAGGTGTCATCACCATCCCCGCCAAATAAACGATCAACACCGCCCTGGCCGAAAATAACGTCGTTTCCGGCTTGGCCATAGACGACATCGTCCGCTAAACCGGCATAGATAGTGTCATTACCCTCACCGCCTTCAATATTGTCTTGGCCATCATTGCCATAGAGGAAGTCGGCACCACCGCCTCCGACAATGGTGTCATCCCCCGTACCGCCGTGCACTTCATCATCGCCTTCCGAACCGAGCAAAGTGTCATTGCCTGAACCGCCATTGATGTAGTCGTTACCACCCTCGCCGCGGATATAATCATTGCCATCAGAACCATAGATCTGATCCGCGTCTGATGTGCCTACGAGTGTGTCATCGTTCACTGTTCCATTGATCGTTGCCATTTTCGATACCTTTTAATAAGTCATACGAATACCGATGTAAGCACTTCTTTTGAGAGTAAGAAGCCCTATAGATATCTGGGCCAGAAAGACTAGAAGTTCATACATCGCACTATCGACTATGGCAGAGGTTGAGAACGTTTCAAGGGCAGGAAATGAGCGTTAAACCATGAAGTTAGATGACATAAGGTGAGGACTAAAAAAGCATTAACTACTATATAAGAGTGTCTAGTCAGTGTTTTTCTAAACAATAAGACAGGAATATATGGAGCGACATTCTGTTTGAAAATTCGGGCTATTGTACTGATGAAAAGCAGGTTTACTGATAAGCAGATGTTTGCATAAATCCATGTCAATCTCCGGTCAGCTAATGGTTAATTTTTGACCTTTACATTGCCCAAGGCATAAAAAAACCCCGAAGCCTGTTCGGGGTTTAAAAAAGCTAAGCGATTAACGCATACTTTATTGAAACGGAAATAATGAATTATTCCCACTCAATTGTTGCAGGTGGTTTGCCTGAAATGTCATAAACAACACGGCTAATACCATCAACTTCATTGATGATGCGGTTAGACACCTTACCCAAGAAATCGTATGGCAGATGCGCCCAGTGTGCGGTCATGAAATCGATCGTTTCAACAGCACGTAGAGACACAACCCAATCGTATTTACGACCGTCACCCATTACGCCCACAGAGCGCACTGGCAGGAATACAGTGAACGCTTGAGACACTTTGTTGTATAGGTCCGCTTTGTGCAGCTCTTCAATGAAGATAGCGTCAGCACGGCGCAGCAAATCACAGTATTCTTTCTTCACTTCACCAAGCACACGAACACCTAGGCCAGGACCAGGGAATGGGTGGCGGTAAAGCATGTTGTAAGGCAAACCAAGTTCTAGGCCGATCTTACGCACTTCATCTTTGAACAGCTCTTTCAGCGGCTCAACCAATCCCATTTCCATGTCGTCTGGCAGACCGCCAACGTTGTGGTGAGATTTGATCACGTGCGCTTTACCCGTCTTAGACGCTGCAGATTCGATCACGTCAGGGTAGATAGTGCCTTGTGCTAGCCATTTCGCATTTTTCAGCTTCTTCGATTCTTCATCGAAGACATCGACGAACACGTGGCCAATTTTCTTACGCTTGGCTTCTGGATCTGAGATACCTTCCAGTGCGTTAAGGAAGCGTTCTTCGGCATCGACTTTAATGATGTTTAGGCCAAATTGGTCACCAAACATATCCATGACTTGCTGGCCTTCATTCAAACGAAGCAGACCGTTATCAACGAATACACACGTTAGTTTGTTACCAATTGCACGGTGCGCAAGCATCGCAACAACAGAAGAGTCTACACCGCCCGACAAGCCAAGGATAACTTCGTCATCACCCACTTGCTCTTTAATACGCGCAACTGCATCTTCGATAATTGACTCAGCAGTCCACAAACGCTCACAACCACATACGTTCAGTACGAAGTTCTCAAGCATCTTCAGACCATTTTTGGTGTGCGTTACTTCTGGGTGGAACTGCACGCCGTAGTATTTTTTATCTTCATTTGCCATCGCCGCGAACGGACAGGTGTCTGTTTGCGCGATTTTCACGAAGTCAGCTGGGATCTCGACCACTTTGTCACCGTGGCTCATCCATACATCTTGAGTAGTTTCTAGGTCAGCAAACAGTGCTGAATCACCCGTCACCTGTACTGCTGCATAACCAAATTCGCGTTCGTCAGAGCCCGCGACTTTACCGCCAAGTTGCTCTGCCATGGTTTGCATGCCGTAACATACACCAAACACTGGCACGCCAGAATCGAATACATATTGAGGCGCACGTGGAGAGTTTGCTTCTGTCACGCTCTCTGGGCCACCAGACAGGATAATGCCATCTGGATTGAACTCACGAATATCCGCTTCATCTACATCCCAGCTCCATAGCTCACAGTAAACACCGATTTCACGTACACGGCGTGCGACGAGTTGAGTGTATTGAGAACCGAAATCCAAAATTAGAATGCGTTGGTCATGGATGTCTTTAGTCATTTTGAGCAGTCTTATCGTTACCGCCAGCTAAGCTTGATCGCTTGGGAAGACCCATACCATATGGGTTTTATTCCTACGCTGTGGTTGTGGGTTATGAAAACGAGGCGAGTGTACTCGCCTCATATCAGTGCTTCAAGAAAAAAAGCAAACGTTTACGTCTCAGGAATTCTTTACCAGAAATTAGCTGCGACGGTAGTTCGGTGCTTCTTTGGTGATCTGTACGTCATGCACGTGAGATTCCGCCATGCCCGCACCTGAAATAACAACAAATTCAGCTTTGGTGCGCATCTCTTCAATCGTTGCTGAGCCCGTCAGACCCATGCTTGAGCGCAGACCGCCCATTTGCTGGTGAACGATTTCTTTCAGGTGACCTTTATATGCAATGCGACCTTCGATACCTTCAGGAACCAGCTTGTCTGCCGCATTATCTGATTGGAAGTAGCGGTCTGAAGAACCTTGAGACATTGCGCCCAATGAGCCCATGCCACGGTAAGACTTGTATGAACGACCGTTGTATAGGATCACTTCACCTGGTGCTTCTTCTGTACCCGCAAACATTGAGCCAACCATGACACACGATGCGCCAGCCGCGATGGCTTTACAGATATCACCAGAGAAACGGATACCACCATCAGCAATAACAGGAATACCGTAGCCATTTGCGACTTCAACAGCATCAGCAATCGCTGTGATTTGAGGAACACCGACACCAGTCACGATACGTGTAGTACAGATAGAGCCAGGGCCAATACCCACTTTAACAGCGCTCACACCAGCTTCAATAAGGGCTTTCGCTCCCGCACCCGTTGCGACGTTGCCGCCGATGATGTCGAGATCAGGGTATGCTTCGCGTGTTTCGCGAATACGGTTTAGCACGCCTTCAGAGTGACCATGTGAAGAGTCAATAAGTAGAACGTCCACGCCTGCTTCAACCAGTGCTTTTACGCGCTCTTCATTGCCTGCGCCAGCCCCCACTGCCGCGCCAACACGCAGACGACCTTGCTCATCTTTACAAGCATGTGGTTTGGTTTCAGCTTTGTGGAAATCTTTTGCGGTAATCATCCCTGTCAGTTGGAAATCATCATTCACAACCAGTACTTTCTCAACGCGCGCTTGGTGCATTTTTTCTTGCACTTCTTCGCGACATGCGCCTTCTTTTACACTCGCTAGACGCTCTTTAGGCGTCATAACAGCAGAGACTTTCTTGGATAGGTCAATCACAAAGCGAACATCACGACCAGTAATAATACCAACAAGCTCGTTACTCTCGGTGACGACAGGGAAACCGGCAAAACCATGCTTTTTGGTGAGTTCAACAACATCTGCGATTGTCGCATCTGGATGAACCGTGACTGGATGGGTGACAACGCCAGCTTCAAAGATCTTCACTTGGTGAACCATCTCAGCTTGCTGTTCAATTGACATATTTTTATGAATGAAGCCAATGCCGCCTTCCTGCGCCAGTGCGATAGCCAAACGTGCTTCAGTCACTGTGTCCATAGACGCAGAAATCATTGGGATGTTCAACGAAATAGTTTTCGTCAGTTGAGTGCGTAAGTCGGCAGTGTTTGGAAGAACTGTGGAATGTGCTGGAACCAGCAATACATCATCGAAAGTTAGGGCTTCTTTAGCTATTCGTAACATTGCAATATCTCACGCCAAAATTAAATACGGGGGGACTAAATATTGCCGCAGCATTATACTGATGACGCAAACGTTTGGCTATAGATTTTCACGAAAACGTTTGGCTTTCATTTTTCGGCTCAGTACCATGTTCTCATCCCGCTGATTATCAAGGCATAAATATCGATGAATTCTGCCAACAACAATATCTACACTGTCTCACGGCTCAACGCTGAAGTCAGGCTGTTGCTTGAGAACGAAATGGGCATTGTGTGGCTGGTTGGTGAGATTTCTAACCTCACCGTTCCCGTATCAGGGCATTGGTATTTCACCTTAAAAGACAGCCGTGCACAGGTAAAGTGCGCCATGTTCAAAGGGAATAACCGTCGCGTCACCTTCAAACCTGCCAACGGTAACCAAGTGCTCGTGCGAGCTCGCCTATCATTGTATGAGCCACGGGGTGACTACCAAATCATTGTCGAAAGCATGCAACCCGAAGGCGACGGTTTATTGCAGCAACAGTTCGACAAACTCAAAATGAATCTCGCTGCAGAAGGTTTGTTCGCGGCAGACTTAAAACGCCCACTGCCAGAGCAACCCCGCCGTGTTGGTATCGTCACCTCGAAAACGGGCGCTGCACTGCACGACATTCTGCATGTATTGAAACGACGTGATCCAAGCCTTCCTGTGGTAATTTATCCGACACAAGTACAAGGCAAAGATGCCGCCATTCAAATTGCACAAGCCATAGGCAGAGCAAACAGTCGAGATGAATGTGACGTGCTGATTGTTGGACGTGGTGGTGGTTCGCTCGAAGATCTATGGTGTTTTAACGAAGAAATCGTCGCACGCACCATTGCTGCCAGCACCATTCCTATTGTGAGTGCGGTCGGCCACGAAGTGGATGTCACCATTGCCGATTTTGTTGCTGATGTTAGAGCTCCGACCCCGTCAGCGGCCGCTGAGCTCGTCAGCCGTGATACCTCACTACGCACTCAACAGTATTCTCAGCGTACCGATAGGCTAGCGCACAGTGTCTCGACCCACCTAGCAAGAAGCAGAACAGCCCTCACAAGGCTTCAACACCGTTTGGCAATGCAACACCCCCAAGCGAGGCTCCAACAGCAAGCACAGCAGTTTGATGAGCTTGAGCGCCGTTTATATCAATCCATGCGTCAAACGCTTCAAACAGAGGCACAACGTCTTGATCGATCGGCACAACGCTTAGAGCGTTACTCCCCTGCGAGTCAGATTCCACAACTCAGTATTCAGCTTCGTTACACGGAGCAACGTTTGGTTGATGGCATGAAACAATTGATGAGCCAACAGCGCCATGCTCTGGCCTTACAAATGGAAACGCTGGATGCCGTAAGTCCGCTTGCCACATTAGCGCGAGGCTATTCGATCACGCGCAATGACAAAGGGAACGTGCTGAAAAACGTCGCAGACACATCAAAAGGTGATGTGATTACAACGACACTTGCAGATGGTGAAGTGCAATCTACGATCCTGTGATGGGATCTTGCTGATGGAAAAACGGTGTCTTTAAGACACCGTTTTTTTTGCTTCAAAGACAATGTTTGCCGTTGAGCGAGATGTTAACTCATTACACTCATGGCAGAAGTAACTGGTTGAGCCACAGGCCTGTAGCCTCTCTAACTGAGCGCTGCACGTGTTACAGTATCCCTGTTTGATAAAAGTGTTATCGCAAGGATTACAAACATATACGCCACTTTCCCACATCAATGCTTGTCCACAATCCGGACATAAATTTTCCATAGCGCTGCCCACCAATCAACCTCTCTCACTGTATTTTCATACGCTTATACAGCACGCAGTCTGCTTTTCTATTCTATCTTTAACAGTGAACGCATGAGAACAGCATCTTGCTGGATCCTAGGAAGATCGTCAGATCTCCGTGTTAACGGCATCTGATCAGCGATCACCCCTCAAAAGAATATTTATCAATACAACTCCCGAAAGCATAAGTTACATGTTCTGCATATGGATTTAAGGCAATATAAAATATCGTTAAATGTTATAAACATGAACACTTACAGACTTTTATAAATAAAAGGTCATTTATCGAGCGTACATTAATTCATCCATGCTATCTAGAACGATATTTTTAACTGAATTACACTTTTAATGTGACTAAGATCAAGTAATTAGTGAAACGGAAGAAACAGATCAATAACAACATCGCTGTGATCTGGCATTTTTTCTGAGAGATCTCTGAAAGCATGAGCCAAAATGGCAAAATTACGGAAAGATGTTTTTTTAAAAGTCTGTGAAGATTAAATGGCATAAAAAAACCGGCCTCAGTGGGCCGGTTTTTTATCATCATTCAGAATGATTATTTCTTATTTCGGTTTTTAACCATATCCATCAAGCGTTTACGTTGTCGCGATTGAGAGATAGTGAGTTTTTCACCCTTACCTTCAAACGGGTTCTCGCTACTCTGGAATTGAATACGAATTGGCGTACCCATGATTTTTAGCGATTTACGGAAGTAGTTCATTAAATAGCGCTTGTAAGAATCAGGCAGCTCTTTCACTTGGTTACCGTGAATCACGAAGATAGGTGGGTTATAACCCCCCGCGTGCGCATATTTCAACTTAACACGACGACCGCGGATCATCGGTGGTTGGTGATCGTCTTGTGCCATGTTCATGATGCGTGTCAGCATTGCTGTTGAGATACGCTTAGTCGCGGACTCATACGCTTCCTGAATTGACTCAAACAAGTGACCAACACCCGTTCCATGCAGTGCCGAAATAAAATGGATGCGCGCAAAGTCAACGAAACCTAAACGGCGATCTAGCTCAGATTTAACGCGGTCTTTCACGTCTTTATCTAAACCATCCCACTTGTTCACTGCAATCACGATTGAGCGGCCCGCGTTCAAGGCAAAGCCCAATAAGCTCAGATCTTGGTCTGAGATGTTTTCTCGCGCATCAATCACTAGCAGAACAACGTTCGAATCTTCGATCGCTTTCAGTGTTTGGATAACAGAGAATTTTTCTACTTTTTCGTTAACACGCTTACGACGACGAACACCCGCCGTATCAATAATCACATACTCGCGACCATCACGTTCCATAGGAATATAAATAGAGTCACGGGTTGTACCTGGCATGTCGTAAACCACCACGCGATCTTCACCGAGAATACGGTTAGTCAGTGTTGATTTACCCACGTTTGGACGGCCGATAATACCGAATTTGATTGGCAGATTTTGCAGACGCTGAAGCGCAGTTTCTGCATCTTCTTCCGTCAGATCTTTATCTACTTCCTCAAATTCTTCTTCGCCAGTCAGATCGACCAGGCCTTCGTGTGCTTCTTTTTCTGCCAATGCTTCCGCATACGGTTTCAAAGCGCGATCCATCAGACCGAGAACACCACGACCATGTGCAGCAGCAATTTGGAACATGTGCTCCATGCCCAACTGCCAGAACTCTGCACTTGCAGCATCAGCGTCGATGCCATCAACCTTGTTAACGACAAGGAAGGTGGTTTTTTCACGTGAACGCAGATGTTGAGCGATAGCTTCATCAGAAACCGTCAAACCTGCACGTCCATCAACCATGAACAAAACAACATCAGCTTCTTCAATCGCAGCCAATGACTGTTCAGCCATTTTGGTTTCGACACCTTCTTCTGTGCCATCAATACCACCGGTATCAACCACGATGAACTCGTGCTCGCCCAGCATGGCTTTTCCGTATTTACGATCCCTGGTCAATCCCGGAAAATCGGCAACAAGCGCATCGCGCGTACGTGTTAGCCGGTTAAAGAGTGTCGACTTCCCAACATTCGGACGCCCAACAAGGGCTACTACAGGAATCATACTGACCTCTAGAATTTTCTTGGTTATGAATAACAGCGGCTCCTGACTTTGAAAAGTCAGGAGCCGAATATTTTATAAACGCCCAATACTCAATACCTTGTATCGAATTGGACGTTACGATTTAACTATGGCGTTTGCTTTTTGGTGATGCTGCCATCGCGTGTAACGACGATATACCCATCGTCCACGTTCATTGGCGCAACCGCAATGCCACTATCATCAAGCTGCTGTTGAGCAACAAACTCACCAGACGTTGGATCAATCCAGTGCAGGTAGCCTTCGGCATCACCGACAACCACATAGCCAGAAATAGCCACAGGCGCGGTTAGCTGACGATACTCAAGTTCTTTGTTCGTCCAAAGCTCTGTGCCACTACGTGCATCAACGGCAACAACATGATCTTTATCGGTGATCAGGAACAAGTAGCTCCCAGCAACCATGATATCTGTTGACGAACTGTACGTGCGTTTCCATGCAGGGCGACCTGAACGTAAGTCGATCGCCACCAACGAACCGTTGTAACCCACCGCATAAAGCAATGAACCCGCAACCACTGGCGTTGAATCAACATCAACCAAACGATCAATTTCAGTTGCGCCTTTCGGGCTTGCAATGGTTTGCTGCCAAATGATATTGCCATTCTCAATGAATGCAGCACCTAGACGACCATTTGCCATGCCCCAGAATACACCACCAGAAATCGAGACTGGCGAACTGTCACCACGAAGCGTCAGGTTTGGCACTTCACTGGACAAACTCCAGCGCTGCTCACCTGTTTCAGCTTCATAAGCTGAAATCTCACCGCGGCTTGAATTCACCACGATCAGCCCTTCATCAGCAAGCGGTTTAGACAAAATTTCGCCACCAACTTGCGTGCGCCATACGAGCTCACCGGTTTCTTCATCCAGCGCAATGAGTTCGCCAGTTTCAGTACCAATGTACAATTTGCTGTATGAAGCTGTGATACCGCCAGAAAGAAGCGCAGGCGCTTCTTCACCAAGGTTCACACTCCAAACGGTTTTGCCGCTTTCAAGATCCATGGCCGAGACGATACCGTCGCGGTCAGCAGCATACACTTTATCGTAAGCCACTGCTGGTGATAGATTGCTGAAATAGCGTCCAACACCATCACCCACTTGAGAAGACCACAATTGTGCTGGAGTAAATTCGCTTTGAACCACTGGCAATGGTGCCATTTGGATCGAATCTTCTTCACTCGCACAACCAGCAAGTAGTGCGCCTAAAAGGGCGACTGCACCAACATGTTTCCATCCCTTGCGCATCATTGTCAGACCTTATTGCGGCAGATTATCTAGCTTCATCTGAACAACAGGGTTTGAAGCAGCGGCGATAGATGCTGCATACGCAGAACGTGCTGCGGCTGTGTCTCCCTGACGAAGTTCGATGTCACCACGTAGCTCTTCAACTTGAGCAGTCCAGCTTTGTGCTGTCACTTTGTCCAATTCTTTCAGCGCTACATCGTAATTTTTCAGCTCAGCTTCAACACGCGCAAGACGCACAGAAGCAATCGCACTTAGGGTTTCATCTTTTGATGATTGAACCATGCGAAGCTGTTCCGCGGCTTTTACCAATTCATTGGTTTCAACCAGCGATTTTGCCAATTGTAGAGACAAGAGAGAGGCATACGCTTCGCCTTGACGCTCACTGATGAAAGCGGCAGCTTGTTCTTCTGCTTTTTCATCACCCGCCGCCAATGCATTGACGACTTGTGTGTAAGCTTCAGATGCTTGCTCGCGGCCCGTTTCTTGTTCAGCTTGGAAATAGCGCCATCCATATAGGCCACCCAAACCAATCACTGCGCCGAGGACAACGGCTTTACCGTTATCCCGCCACCACTGTTTAATCGCTTCGACTTGTTGTTCTTCTGTGGTGTAGACGTCCACGTTTTGTCCTCTCTTAAACCAATTGAGCCAATTTTTCAGCTACATCATCCTGAGAAATGGTTAGCTGCTCACCGCCTTTAAGGTCTTTGTAAGTCACCATATTTTGCGCAACTTCATCTTCACCCAACACGAGAGCAACAGACGCGCCGACTTTATCCGCGCGCTTAAATTGTTTCTTAAAGTTACCCCCACCAAAGTGGGTCATCACACGCAGACCTGATACGGTTTCACGCAGCATTTCAGCCAGTTTCATGCCCGCAGCCAGTGTGCCTTCGCCCGACGTTACCATGTAAACATCAACAGCGGGACGTGTTTCGTTAAGCTCGAGTGTTTCCATCAACAGAACCAAACGCTCAACACCCATTGCAAAGCCAACCGCAGGCGTCGCTTTACCACCCAGTTGCTCAACAAGGCCATCATAACGGCCACCGCCGCAGATAGTGCCTTGAGACCCTAGGCTTTCAGTGATCCATTCGAAAACAGTACGGTTGTAGTAATCAAGACCACGTACCAATTTCTCGTTAACCGAATATTGGATGCCAGCCGCGTCCAACAGTTCACACAAACCTGCAAAATGTTGCGTTGACGCTTCATCCAAGTACTCCGACAGCTTAGGTGCGTCAGTCAGTACCGCTTGGATTTCTGGTACTTTGGTATCCAAAACGCGCAGCGGGTTGGTGTGCATACGGCGTTTGCAATCTTCATCAAGTACAGACTCATGCTGCATCAAGAAGCTCACCAAGGCTTCGCGGTAATTTGCGCGTGCTTCTAAAGAACCGATAGAGTTCAGCTCTAGACGAACATGTTCATGAATACCCAGTTGACGCCATAGACGCGCTGTCATCATGATCAGTTCTGCATCAACGTCAGGGCCATTTAGACCGAAGACTTCAACACCAAATTGATGGAATTGACGGTAGCGACCTTTTTGAGGGCGTTCGTGGCGGAACATAGGACCCATGTACCATAGGCGTTGTTCTTGGTTGTATAACAGGCCGTTTTCGATGCCTGCACGCACACAACCCGCCGTCCCTTCAGGACGAAGACTCAGGCTATCGCCATTGCGGTCTTCAAAGGTGTACATTTCTTTTTCTACCACGTCGGTCACTTCACCGATTGCGCGACAGAATAGATTCGTCATTTCAACGATCGGCATGCGCACTTCGCTGTAGCCGTATGCGCTGATCACGTCTTTTACTGTGCCTTCAACTTTTTGCCAAAGTGGAGACTGTGTAGGGAGGCAGTCGTTCATGCCTCGAATCGCTTGAATTGATTTTGCCACTTTAACTCTCGTAACCGATCTTATGTTTCGCGTGAAGTCTGCAGATTGCTTACTTCTCTGTATTTACATCAATGCGATTGTTTTCATCAAGCATTGATGCCTTTGCCCGGATCTTCGCTTCCAGCTGATCGATCAGGTTGTCATTATCAAAACGTTCTTTTTGACGCTTGCCATCATCGTAATACGCACTGCGTTTATTACTACCGGCAACACCAATGTGTGATACTTCCGCTTCGCCGGGGCCATTGACCACACAACCAATGATGGAAACATCCATAGGAACAACCACGTCTTCCAGACGTTGCTCCAACGCATTCACCGTGCCGATAACATCAAACTCCTGACGGGAGCATGTTGGGCACGCAATAAAATTCACACCGCGTGAACGAATGCGCAATGACTTGAGAATGTCGAAGCCAACTTTAATTTCTTCAACAGGGTCTGCTGCCAATGAGATACGAAGAGTATCACCAATCCCCTCGCTGAGCAGCATACCAAGGCCAACCGCCGATTTCACGGAACCCGCACGCGCGCCGCCCGCTTCGGTAATACCAAGGTGAAGCGGTTGATCAATGCGCTTTGCAAGCTGACGGTATGATTCTACCGCCAAGAACACATCGGACGCTTTCACGCTGACTTTGAATTGATCAAAGTTTAATCGATCAAGGATATCAACGTGGCGCATGGCGGATTCCACCAACGCTTCCGGCGTTGGCTCGCCGTATTTTTCTTGTAAATCGCGCTCAAGTGAGCCGCCATTCACACCAATTCTGATAGGGATATTTTTGTCACGTGCAGCATCAACAACAGAGCGAATGCGCTCTTCATTACCAATGTTACCAGGGTTGATACGCAAACAATCCACACCGTACTCAGCGACTTTAAGCGCGATACGATAGTCGAAGTGAATATCAGCAACCAACGCAATCGACGTTTGTTGACGGATCAACTTAAACGCTTCTGCGGCTTCCATGGTAGGCACAGAGATACGAACAATATCAGCACCGACTTTTTCCAGCGCCTGAATTTGCGCAACTGTCGCGTCGACGTCAGTTGTGCGGGTGTTTGTCATTGACTGGACTGCTATTGGTGCGCCGTCGCCAATTGGCACGTCACCCACATAGATACGCGTGGATTGACGACGTTTAATAGGAGATTCGGTATGCATTAGGTGTACTCTGAATTACTTCGGAAGGCTCAAACGGGCTACCCGACCTGAAGGATAACCACTGAGATCAACTTTTTTGCCATCATAGGCGAGGTCTACGGCGCTAGGCGCACCTAGGACGATTTTAAACGGTGCTTTGCCAGATAGCGATACGCTTTCTCCGGCCGTTTTAATACCCGCAACCAAGCGCTTGCCATTGGCATCACGCACATCAACCCAACAATCTGCACTAAAGCGCATGGTTAACGGCGCAAGCGGTGAGTTTTGCGTTGCAGTCGGTGTTGTAGATGTGGTCGAAGATGCCGTTGTTGTCACCGGTGCGGATGTTTCAGTGCGCTCCGCGCTGCTTGCGGTCTGCGTTGGCTCTGATTTAGACAACACAATGTCAGTGGAGACGTTCTCTTCTGTCACATTGCTTTCTGCTGCGTTTGCGTCAGTCGCTGTGTCTTCATTGCTTGCAGCATCAACATTGCTTGCAGATGCAGCGGTATCACTTGAACCATCTGTTGATGCAGGCTCAACCACGTCAGTGACAACATCGAGGGAGACTATATTGCCATCGCTGGTTTCAGTTTCTTGCTGCGTAAAAATATTCGCGCTCTCTGGAAGCGAAAGCAACGGATCGTTTTGCTGGTTTTGCCACCACCAAAATGCCGTCAAGCCAATCACCACCGCAAGGATCACCCAGGTTAATCCCATCACACGGCTGTCGTGTTTTTCTAAACGCGTTTTACGCGAAAAACTCTGCATTTGTTGTGCAGAGTCTTCATGTTCTTTTGCTGGCTGAAAATCGCACAGTAGCTTGTCAGAATCTAGCCCGACAAGCTTGGCGTAAGAACGAATATAACCACGGGTAAACGTGGCGATCTGTTTTTGATCGCAACAATCCGCTTCTAATTCACGAATAACGGAAACACGAAGTCGCAATCGATCCGCCACATCCTGTTCGGTCAACCCTTGCGCTTCTCTTGCTTGCTTCAGCGCGGTACCTGGATGTGTCGCTTCGATGTCTAATGGCTGCTCTTCGTTTTTTTCAGTATTCATTCGCTAAGTACAGTCTATATTCTTTCGATTTAGGGAATTGTTTAGCCAATACATTCGCATAACGCTCCACTTCGTGAGGGCGCTCCGCTTTTGCTTCCAATGAAATCATAGTCAGCAAACTGTTAGAGCGGTATCCATATCTCTTATGGAACTGGAACAAGCGTAATCTGGCTTCATTCAGCTCATCGTCTTCCACTTCTAACTTTGCAAGTTGCAGCGTAGACAATGGACGATTTGGTTCATGATCAATGGCTTTTTCAAACCATTCCTTTGCTAAGACCGCGTCACCAGACTTTAAGGCACAAATGGCGGCATTCTCGTAACTGCCTGACATTTTGTAATAGTACGGCTGCTCTATCGCTTTGGCAAAGGCTGCTTGTGCTTCGTCATAACGTTCCTGACGGCACAAGAAAACGCCATAATTGTTTCTAACATCTCCGTTTCGCGGTGATGTACGAAGCGCTTTCTTAAATTGCTCTTCCGCTTGGTCGTACTCGCCCACTTCTTGAAGATAGTGAGCGAAGCTGATCAGTGCACGATAATAGGTCGGTGCATGCTGCACAGCCATTTCAAGGTTTTGTCGTGCCCTTTCCCATTGCCCAGCATCAAGATAGGCAAGCCCAAGCGCTATTCGGGATTCAGCAATTTGAATGGTATCAAACTTCGCGTTGTTTTTCTCTTCTGTTACTGTGACACAACCAGCTAATAATCCCATCAATAACAGACTACAAAGCGTCCTTGCCATATTCCCATCCTATCAATCAGTTATCAGACTGATTTGACGGGAATCTGCTCCTCAACATTCAGTCTGCCTTGAGTACGTTTAGTACGGTCAATCACATCGCCGACTAACTGACCGCATGCAGCGTCAATATCATCACCACGCGTTTTACGCACCGTGACCGTGTAATCGTATTGCATCAATGTTTTCATGAACCTATCGATGCGCGAATTACTCGGTTTCTTGTATGGTGACCCAGGATAGGGGTTAAAAGGAATCAGGTTTATCTTCGCAGGCGTGTCTTTTAACAGCTCTGCGAGTTGGCGCGCATGGTCCATATCATCATTCACGTGATCAAGGAGCACATACTCAACAGTGACTCGTCCACGGTTCGCATTTGAAGAGGCGATATAACGACGAACAGAGTCTAAAAACGTCTCGATGTTGAAGCGATCATTGATCGGCATGATTTGGCTGCGAAGCTCATCATTTGGCGCGTGAAGCGAAATAGCCAACGCCACATCGATTTTGTCAGTCATTTGATCAAGACCCGACACGACACCTGAAGTCGACACCGTCACACGACGTTTTGACAAGCCGAATCCCAAGTCATCCAACATCAAATTCAGCGACGGGATCAGGTTTTTCATGTTAAGCAACGGCTCGCCCATGCCCATCATCACCACGTTGGTGATCGGGCGACGACCCGTTTCTTTCTCGATACCAATTTCTTTCGCCGCACGCCAAACCTGACCGATGATTTCAGACACTTTCAGGTTACGGTTGAAGCCTTGTTGCGCAGTCGAGCAGAATTTACAGTCAAGCGCACAACCCACTTGTGAAGAAACACACAGGGTCGCACGATCTTCATCAGGGATGTAAACCGTTTCTACGTCTTGATTACCCACGCGCATGGCCCATTTGATGGTGCCGTCACTTGAATGCTTTGCAAGAGACACTTCTGGCGCGCGAATTTCGCATTTCGCTTTCAGTTTTTCACGAAGCTTTTTGTTGATGTTGTTCATCTGATCGAAGTCGTCACAACCAAAATGGTAAATCCACTTCATGATCTGATCAGCACGAAACGCCTTCTCGCCTAACTCATCAGCGAAAAACGCTCGTAGTGATTGCCGATCGAAATCCAGCAGATTAATTTTTTCCGTCGTCATCAGATTGCCTCGTGAAACGTAATAGAAACGGGAATATGTTGCGTTTAATTTAACAGCAACGTTGCGTCAACACATGACGACAAGCCCTGAAATCAAGGCGCGAAATTGTACAGTCTTTGTGATCCAGATTCCACCTCTTACTTGTGACCCCACTCGCCACAACACACGCAGCAAAGAAGACACAAGCATGACCATCGCGCATCACTCATGGCTTTCAACGCTGTTTTGCTCATTCAAACTGTGCATTTGCTTTAGTGTATACCCAAACAATCTGAAGATGCAGGATTCAACCTGCTCGAAGAGAGGCCATCAATGCGAACACCTTCAGGTCGTTGGGGGATTCGCCGAGAAACGCACAAAATAAAAAAGGGAGCATTCGCTCCCTTTGTTTACGTCATTCGTCGACTCTTATGAATCAGTCCTTACGAGGACAAATCTCATCACTCGCGAAGAAGTATGCAATTTCGCGTTCTGCGGATTCAGGGCTATCAGAACCATGCACTGAGTTTAGGCGCATGCTTACAGCAAAATCTGCACGAAGCGTGCCGCAGGCTGCTTCTTCTGGATTCGTTTTACCCATCAGCTCGCGGTAACGACTGATGGCGTTGTCACCTTCCAACGTTTGCACCATCACTGGACCAGACGTCATGAATTCAACGAGATCGTTATAAAAAGGCTTTCCCTCATGCTCAGCATAAAACCCTTTCGCTTTCTCTTCGGAAAGGTGCAGCATTTTTGCAGCAACAACACGTAATCCTGCTGCTTCAATTCGTTGGTAAATTGCGCCAATCAAATTACGTTCAACGGCGTCAGGCTTCACGATCGAAAAAGTGCGCTCAATAGTCATTTTGTATTCCTTTTTTTATTCGCCTGATAACGCCTTATTAGCGCGTTATCAGCTTGTTATCTTAAGGACAGCCTACCAGAGCATTCCGCCATACCCCACCCCGATATCGCGGAACCGTTAACTCTGTTGTTAATTCTAAGGGTGAGTTGTTAATTAACAGGTTGCTTTACGTTTTTACCGACAAAAATATCAGTTATCGTGCCGATTCGTCGACCAATATGCGAGACAAGGTTTTCACGCCCATGCCCGTTGCGCCAACCGACCATTTGTCGCTTGCGCCTTTGCGGTAAGTGCCCGAGCAATCAAGGTGAACCCACCCTTTTTTGTAGTCATCAACGAAGTACGACAAAAACGCGGCTGCCGTGCTCGCACCAGGTGAATACTGTCCACCACTTACGTTCGCCAAATCAGCAAAGCTTGAAGGCAGCATGTTGCGGTGGAATTCAGCAAGTGGCAGCTGCCACATGCCTTCGTTTTCCGCATCAGCAGCGCTAAGGCAACGCTGAGCCAGATTTTGGTCAAATGAGAACAATGCATGGTAATCATTGCCCAACGCCATTTTGGCTGAACCAGTTAAGGTCGCACAGTCTATGGTCAATGCAGGATTGTACTTGTTCGCGTAAAGAAGACCATCTGCAAGCACTAGGCGCCCTTCTGCATCTGAGTTCAATACTTCAACGGTCACACCATTTTTGTAGGTGATGATGTCGCCAAGTTTGTAAGCATTGCTGGAAATCATGTTTTCAGCACAGCACAGGATCAGCTTAACGCGCTTGTTTAACCCTTGTGCAATCGCAAGCCCTAAACCACCGGTCGCCATTGCTGCACCGCCCATGTCGGCTTTCATGGAATCCATGTAGCTCGATTGCTTGATGCTGTAGCCACCAGAGTCAAAGGTAATGCCTTTACCAATGATACACGCGAAGACTTCGGCATCCGCATCGCCCGTTGGGTTATAGTCCAACTGCAGCATCGCCGGTTTACGCGCAGAGCCGCGACCCACGGTGTGAATGCCGACCCAACCGTGCTCAAGCAAGTCAGCGCCTGACACAATCTTGTATTTCACGTTTTCTGGGTTTGGCGCCTGTGATTTAATGAACTCACCAGCACGAACTGCAAGTTGCTGAGGGCCGACTTCTTCTGCGGTTTCATTGATAATTTGGCGAACCCAATCTGTCGCCACAATACGGTTGTTCAACTCTTTCTGTTGTTTGTCATCCAGTGTTGGCGCAGCAAACTCATAGCCCGCTTTTGGACCACGTAAACCTTGATAGAATGCCCACGCAGATTCGACGTCCCAGTTATCGCCTTTTAACGCCACTTTGCGAATACCTTGCGTATCCAGCTTTCTCGCAGCTTGCTGCACATTATCCAAGGCGGCTTCACCCTTCGCGTGCACCGTCGCACCGTGTTGGTCAAAAGAGATAACGGCGTTAGCACCACCCCACACATCAGCTGCGGGCTCATTGGTCAGTGCGATTTGCATCTTGTCGGTCATGTTGAACTCCTTGTTCCTAGCCCTTACTGAAACAATAGTAAGGTTTTTAATTCTGAAGGCTGACGTTTGTTATCTACGAAGGGAAAGCTTGATAGCAAGCACATACCCTTTGCAGTATGTGTATCATTGTGAACATCAAAAATGACGTATTGATGAGAAAAACAAAGCGGGCCATAAGCCCGCTTGGATAAAACTAATGTGCCTGTAAAAAACCCATCAAACAAGCACTTTAGCCAACGATTAATCCATTTCGTCCATCCAGCACAGGATGATCGCCTCTAGGATTTTTTCGTTTGAGTGATTAGGGTCATCAGAAAAATCGTCCAACTCCATCACCCACGCGTGTAGATCTGTAAACCTCACGGTTTTAGGGTCAGTGTCAGGAAACTTTTCCACCAGTTCAATCGCGATATCGCGTGAATCAATCCATTTCAGGCTCATTGTCTCAACTCCCTACAATCACTCACTCGTTTGGCAATGCCAAGCGAAACTTAATGGTTTTCTGCTGCGTGGTTCAGAGTATAACGCGGCACTTCAACAACCAAGTCTTTGTCCGCCACTTTCGCCTGGCAACCTAAACGTGATTCTGGCTCAAGGCCCCATGCTTTATCCAGCATGTCGTCTTCCAATTCGTCACTTTCGTCAAGTGAGTCGAATCCTTCACGAATAACCACATGACACGTTGTACACGCACAAGATTTTTCACACGCATGTTCAATTGCAATGCCGTTGCGTAGTGCAACGTCTAATACTGTTTCTCCGGCTTCTGCTTCCAGAACTGCACCTTCAGGGCAAAGGTCTTGGTGTGGCAGAACAACAATCTTTGGCATGTTTAAACCTCGTCAATGGAATGGCCAGCCAAGGCTTCACGGATGGATTTGTCCATACGGCGTGAGGCAAAGTCTTGGCTCGCTTTATCTGTGTCTTTGATGCCTTGCTCAATGGCTGCAGCATCATCGCCATTACGCAGCACAATCAAGGCTTCAATGGCAGAAATTAGGGCTTTCTTTTCGTCTTCTGACAGCAACTCATCGCCATTGGCATCAAGCGCAACCAGCAGCCCTTCAATCACACGGTCAGCTTCAACGCGTTGCTCCGCAAGGTAGCGCGCATCTTTGTCTTCTTGTGCGTGTGTAAAGGAAGAGCGGATCATGTTGGCAATTTCATCATCACTCAAACCGTAAGAAGGCTTAACTTGGATCGATGATTGCACTTCCGTGCTCTTTTCCATCGCCGTCACGGATAGCAAACCATCCGCATCAACCTGATAGGTGACACGAATGTGCGCAGCACCCGCAGACATTGGAGGAATGCCTTTCAGCGTAAAGTTCGCTAGCGAACGACAATCGTCCACCATCTCACGTTCACCCTGAACGATGTGCACTTTCATGCCGGTTTGACCGTCTTTGAAGGTAGTGAATTCTTGTGCGCGAGCGACAGGGATCGTGGTGTTACGTGGAATAATTTTCTCCACCAAACCACCCATGGTTTCAATACCCAAAGACAACGGGATAACGTCCAACAGCAGCATTTCGCCATCTGGCTTATTGCCAACGAGAATATCGGCTTGGGTTGCTGCACCAATCGCAACAACTTTGTCTGGGTCAATCGTGGTAAGTGGCGTACGGCCAAAGAACTCACCCACTTTTTCACGCACCAATGGCACGCGGGTAGAGCCCCCCACCATCACCGCTTCTAGCACGTCGTCAGTTTTCACTTGCGCATCTTTTAGCGCACGGCGGCAAGAAAGCAGCGTTTTCTTCACAAGCGCACCAATCAGTTCATCAAACTGATCACGAGTGAGTGCGCCTTGCCAATCAAGCACTGAAATGTCTGTGGTGTCTGCATCGCTCAACGCGACTTTGGCTGCAGTTGCCGCATTCAACAATCGACGGTGATCATCACCAGACAGCGAAGCGAAGCCTGCTTGCTCAGCGATCCAATCTGCAATCAGATGGTCAAAATCATCACCACCCAGCGCGGAGTCGCCGCCCGTTGCGAGCACTTCAAATACGCCTTTAGACAGACGCAAGATAGAGATATCGAATGTGCCGCCACCAAGGTCATAAACAGCAATGACGCCTTCTTGGCCCGAATCCAAACCATAAGCGATGGCCGCAGCGGTTGGCTCATTAAGCAGTCGAAGAACGTTTAAGCCCGCCAGTTTCGCCGCATCTTTTGTGCCTGCACGCTGTGCATCGTCAAAATAGGCTGGAACGGTAATCACAACACCTTCGAGTTCAGCACCGAGTGATGCCTCAGCACGTTCGTTGACTGTGCGAAGAATATCCGCAGACACTTCGATAGGGTTTTTGTTGCCCGAACGTGTGTTGATCAACGGCAAGCCGTTTTCAGAGGCAGTAAGTGCATAAGGAAGGTGTGGATAACGAGATTGAACATCCGCCAGCGAACGACCCATCATGCGTTTTACTGACACTATGGTGTTTGCGCTGTCTGTTTCGGAGCGAGCTTGTGCGTCATAACCCACGAGTGTCGCATCTTCACCGTAGTGAACCACTGAAGGGATCAGTGCGCGACCTTGGATGTCGTTAAGCGTTGTCGCTGTGCCACTTCGTACTGAAGCAACAAGCGTGTTGGTGGTGCCAAGGTCAATACCTACCGCAAGCTTGTGCTCGTGCGGCGCAGCACTTTGACCCGGTTCTGCAATTTGTAACAGTGCCATGTTGGTTCCTGTAGCCGGACCCGCCGCCGCGTGTTGTTAACCGAGCAGCCGATCTTCGATTCGTTCGATTTCTTGTTTGAGTTTGACGAGAAACTTGAGTTTACGAACCAGTACCGCAGCAGTTTCCCATTGCGCACTGTTCAAGGCGTCTTTCAATTCAATCAATAGTGATTGGTGAATCGCCACCGTCTTCTCTTCGAAGTCAAACAACAATACATCTGGCTCATTGCTGTCTGCAATATCTTCTAGCTCTTCACGCATTTCCATTTGCTGCATCAAAAACTCAGGATCTTGCATGGTTTGGGTTTCGTCACGCAATTCTAATCCATTCAGCGCAAGCAGGTATTCTGCGCGTCTGACGGGATCACTGAGGGTTTGGTAAGCATCATTGATTTGAGCCGCTTTCTGAACGGCGAGCAGGCGCTCTTGTTCCGATGCTGTGGCAAATTTGTCTGGATGAAAGCGTCGCTGAAGTTCGCGAAACTGTGAAGAAAGAGAGCTACCATCCAGATCAAACTGAGATGATAGCCCGAATAATTCGAAATGATTCATTTCAACTCACGGATTAAACGTTAAAGCTTTCGCCGCAACCACACTCACTGTTGACGTTAGGGTTGTTGAACTGGAAGCCTTCATTCAACCCTTCTTTTGCAAAGTCCAGCTCGGTGCCGTCGAGATACAGCATGCTTTTGCTGTCGACAATCACTTTCACACCTTTCTCTTCAAAGACATGGTCTTCTTCTTCGAGATCATCGACAAACTCCAGTACGTAAGCCATACCAGAACAGCCAGAAGTGCGAACACCTAGGCGCAACCCAAGGCCTTTGCCTCGGCTTTCAAGAAAAGAGCGAACGCGTGATGCGGCCGCTTCTGTCATCGTTATGGCCATAGATACAACAACCCTTTACGTATTAAGCTTCGTGTTTCTTTTTGTAATCACTGACTGCAGCTTTGATGGCATCTTCCGCCAAAATTGAGCAGTGTACTTTTACTGGTGGCAGTTCAAGCTCTTCCGCGATTTCAGCGTTTTTGATCGCTGCTGCTTCGTCAAGTGACTTGCCTTTTACCCACTCGGTAACCAGTGAGCTTGAGGCGATAGCAGAACCACAACCATAGGTTTTAAACTTCGCATCTTCGATGATGCCTTGCTCGTTAACCTTGATTTGAAGCTTCATCACGTCACCACATGCTGGTGCGCCAACCATACCACTACCAATACTTGGATCATTCTTGTCGAATCCACCAACATTGCGTGGGTTTTCATAGTGATCGATTACTTTTTCGCTGTAAGCCATGATCTGTTCCTCGAAATCCAGAGACCGCTTAGTGGTGTGCCCACTCAACAGTGTTTAAATCAATACCTTCTTTGTACATATCCCAAAGAGGTGACATTTCACGCAGCTTGATAACCGCTTTACGAACCTGCTCGATTGCGTGGTCAACTTCTTCTTCTGTCGTGAAACGACCGAAAGAGAAGCGAATTGAGCTATGTGCCAATTCGTCATTCAGACCCAATGCACGCAATACATAAGAAGGCTCAAGGCTCGCTGATGTACATGCCGAACCCGATGATACCGCCAAGTCTTTCAGCGCCATCAGCAGTGATTCACCTTCAACAAAGGCGAAGCTAATGTTCAAGTTTGCAGCAACACGTTGCTCAAAATCACCGTTCACGTAAACCGCTTCAAGATCTTTTACGCCATCGTAAAAACGGTTACGCAGTGCTAGTGCATGTGCTTGGTCTTTTTCTAGATCTTCTTTCGCGAGGCGGAATGCAACGCCCATGCCCACGATTTGGTGCGTAGGCAATGTGCCTGAACGCATGCCACGTTCGTGACCGCCGCCGTGCATTTGCGCTTCCAGGCGAATACGTGGCTTACGGCGAACATACAAAGCACCAATGCCTTTAGGGCCGTAGGCTTTATGTGCACTCATCGAAATAAGGTCGACTTTGATTTCTTGCGTATCTAGCGGCAATTTACCGACAGATTGTGCAGCATCAACGTGGAATACCACTTTGCGCTCACGGCATAGTTCACCGATGGCTGCGATATCTTGGATCACGCCGATTTCGTTGTTCACGTGCATGATAGAAACAAGCACAGTGTCTTCACGCATGGCGTCTGCCAATTTGTTCAGATCGATAATGCCGTTTGATTCTGGCTCAAGGTACGTCACCTCATACCCTTCACGCTCAAGTTGGCGACAAGGGTCAAGCACAGCTTTGTGCTCTGTTTTACAGGTGATGATGTGTTTGCCTTTCTTGCTGTAGAAGTGCGCAACACCTTTAATCGCCAGGTTATCAGACTCAGTAGCACCAGAAGTGAATACGATTTCACGCGGGTCTGCGTTCAGATAATTCGCGATATCTTCACGTGCAGTATCAACCGCTTCTTCTGCCTGCCAACCAAAACGGTGCGAGCGAGATGCAGGGTTACCGAATACGCCATCTAGCGTCAGGTGCTGCATCATTACTTCAGCAACACGCGGGTCTACCGGGCATGTAGCTGAATAGTCAAAATAAATTGGCAATTTCATTTGTATCTCCAAATACTCCGGTACGGCTAATCAAGAGCGAAAATTCACACCCAGAGCACTTGCTGGGTTTTCACTGCTACTGGAGTTTAAGCCATGTCTAACAATTGTTGACGAATCAAGCGATGAGTCTTGACGACCTGCCACCTGCTTAACTTCGTTATCTTGCATCAACTCGCCGAGCGAGATGTCATTCAAAAAGCTGCTAATGCGTGAACTAAGGTCACGCCAAAGTGTGTGTGTCAGGCAGCGTGTTCCGCCTTGGCAATCGCCTTTACCTTGACACTTCGTGGCATCAACGGATTCATCAACCGCTGCGATAACCATGCCAACGGCAATGTCGTTAGCATCCACACCTAGACGGTAGCCACCGCCTGGTCCACGTACGCTAGACACTAGGCCTGCTTTACGTAGACGGGAAAATAGTTGCTCAAGATAAGACAGAGAAATCCCTTGACGCTCTGAAATATCAGCAAGAGGCACGGGGCCCATTTCTGAATGCAACGCGACGTCCAACATCGCAGTTACGGCATATCTACCTTTAGAAGTCAGTCTCATAACACTCTACCTTTGAGTAACAATGAACCGAGTCTGACATACCCGACTAAAACGGTCAAGTATTTACCCGAGTGTTTTAGTCAAGTTTTTAACCCTTAACAAAAAGAGGTTATTTTGACGTCTCTTTCGCAATTTTTTCGACTGAAGAAAGTACACCACGAAGAATATTTAGCTCTTGGCTTTCAGGTCTTGCGCGGTTAAATAAACGTCTTAGTTTGGTCATCACCATGCCAGGATGCTGTTTTTTGATGAAACCAGTGGTATCCAATATCGTCTCTAGGTGCGCATAGAAACGCTCGAGATCTTCCGACAGTGGATACTCTTGTTCTTTTACTTCACCTTTATAGGCTTGGCTATCTAACCACGCCATGCGCGTTTCGTAACAAAGGGTTTGTACCGCCATGGCCAGATTCAGTGAGCTGTATTCTGGGTTTGCCGGGATGGCTACGTGATAGTTACACGCTTGAAGCTCATCATTCGACAGACCAGTGCGCTCACGACCAAACACGAAGGCAACGGGATGCTGGGTTGATTCCTCGATAGCTTTAATGCCACTTTCGCGAGAATCTAACATCGGCCAATCAAGAGTACGGCTTCGTGCACTTGTCCCGATCACCAAGCCGCAGTCAGCGACCGCCTCTTCCACAGTATTTACAATGCGAGCATTGTTAGCGATATCACTTGCGCCAGCTGCTAAAGCAATGGCCTGTCCATCAACACTGCACTCTGGTGCCACCAAGACTAAGTTTGTCAGTCCCATGACTTTCATTGCACGTGCTGCTGAACCAATGTTGCCTGAATGCGATGTGCCAACAAGCACAATTCGAATATTTTCTAACATTTAGAAACCACTGCATACTGTTGAAGAAATTAAGCCGCCGGATTCTACCATATTGGTATGAAAGATGGGCCGCTTTTGGCGCGACAAGAACAGTGAGCGAGCAAAAAATAACCACTTCCCTTTTACCGCAGCTCTGATATACTCGCCGCCGCTTTCCGTTCTTTAACATCCGTTGGGAAATTTGTATGCATCCTATGCTAAACATTGCCATTCGCGCTGCGCGAAAGGCTGGCGACTTTATCGCTAAATCTGCTGAAAACCCTGATAACGTAGAAGCCACTCAAAAAGGCACTAATGACTTCGTTACCAATATCGATACTTCTGCTGAGCACATTGTTATCGATGTAATCAAGAAATCTTACCCTGACCACAGCATCGTTTCTGAAGAAGCGGGCGTTATCTCAGGTAAAGATGCTGATTACCAATGGATCATCGACCCACTGGATGGCACCACCAACTTCGTAAAAGGCATTCCACACTTCTCTGTGTCTATCGCTCTGCGTATTAAAGGCCGCACTGAAGTTGCGTGTGTTTACGACCCAATCCGTAACGAACTGTTCTCTGCACAACGCGGTTCTGGCGCACAGCTAAACAGCAAGCGTATTCGTGTGAACAGCCCGAAAGACCTGACCGGCACTATTCTAGCGACAGGTTTCCCGTACAAAGCAAAACAACACTCTGAAGGCTTCATGAAAGTCGTTAGTGCACTTTTCGTTGATTGCGCAGACTTCCGTCGTACGGGTTCTGCAGCACTTGACCTTTGCTACGTTGCAGCGGGTCGTTTCGACGGTTTCTTCGAGCTAGGCTTGAAACCTTGGGACATGGCAGCGGGTGAGCTTATCGCGCGTGAAGCAGGCGCACTGTGCACCGACTTCTCTGGCGCAACAGATTACATGCAGACAGGCAACATCGTGTCTGCAAGCCCTAAAGTACTGAAAGGTATTTTGGCGAAAGTTCGCGACAACGCGAACGAAGCAATGAAGAAATAAGATTCGTTAGAATCGAAAAAAACGGCGTCCCTCGGGGCGCCGTTTTTGTTTGGAGGCAAGATACGAGATACGAGATACGAGATACGATTTTTACAAGTTGGTCAAAGCCGTCAATCTTTTCTCTCCCTGCTCTATCTCTTACCTCAAAACTGCTCTTTTCTCGCCTCTCGACACTCGTTTTCCCCCATAAAAAAAATGGAGCCTTTCGGCTCCATTTTTTATTTCAGCATGCGTTACGGCATTGCATCGAACTCTTCGCCTTCCTTCTCCACAGGAGGAGGTGGAAGTAAGTGTTCACGGGTAATACCCAACTTGAGTGCCAGTGCAGATGCAACGTAGATTGATGAGTAAGTACCCACGGTAATACCAATCAACAATGCTGCAGCGAAACCATGGATCATCGCGCCACCTTGAAGGAACAAGGCAATAACAACGAACAAGGTTGTACCAGAGGTGATCAATGTACGGCTCAATGTCTGAGAGACAGAGGCGTTAATCACTTCGTCTGGATCACCCTTACGCATTTTACGGAAGTTCTCTCGAATACGGTCAAACACAACGATGGTATCGTTCAATGAATAACCTACCACCGTCAGCAATGCTGCCACGATGGTCAAATCAACTTCGATTTGGAAGAAAGAGAAAATACCGAGCGTAATGATAATATCGTGCGCCAAAGACATCACCGCACCCGCAGCAAGACGCCATTCGAAACGAACAGAGACGTACAGCAGAATACAGATCAATGAAGCAAGAATGGCAAGACCACCCGCTTCCGTCAGTTCATCGCCCACGTTAGGACCGACAAACTCAATACGACGCATTTCAACGGTTTCGCCAGTGCCCGCTTTAATGGCATCAAGGATTTGGTTGCCAAGCAACTCACCTTTAACATCATCGCGTGGACGCAAACGCACCATCACATCACGTGCAGTACCAAAGGTTTGAACCACCGCATCACCGAAGCCATTGGCCTCCAGCGATTCACGGATCATCGGAAGGTTTGCAGGTTGCTCAAAACCAACTTCAATCAGCGTACCGCCAGTAAAGTCCAACCCCCAGTTTAACCATTTGGTTGATAGGCTCGCGAACGATGCTGCAATCATTAGCAAAGAGAAAATGAAAGCAGTCTTTGACCAACGCATGAAGTTAATCGACAGGTCGGCTTTTAAAATTTGAAACATTTTTATGCCTCCTTAAATCGATAACTTATCAATGCGCTTACCGCCGTACACAAGGTTAACCAGTGCACGGGTACCGATAATTGCGGTGAACATAGAGGTCAAAATACCGATAGACAGCGTCACGGCGAAGCCTTTCACTGCGCCTGTACCGACAGAGAACAAAATGATCGCTGTGATAAGGGTAGTGATATTGGCATCGGCAATGGTGCTGAATGCATTCGCGTATCCCTGATGGATCGCTTGCTGCGGATTTCGCCCTTCGGCTAACTCTTCACGTATCCGCTCGAATATCAGCACGTTGGCATCAATCGCCATACCGACGGTCAACACGATACCTGCAATACCTGGCAAGGTCATGGTCGCGCCCGGGATCATCGACATGATACCGATGATAAGCACGATGTTGGCAAACAACGCACAGTTCGCAAAGATGCCGAATTTACGGTAGTAGATAAGCGTAAAGATCATGACCGCAACCAAACCCCAAATACAGGCTTTAATACCCATATCGATGTTCTGTTGACCCATAGATGGACCAATGGTGCGCTCTTCTACAATCGAGATAGGGGCAATCAATGCACCCGCACGAAGCAACAACGCAAGGTTTTGCGCTTCTGATTGTGAATCAATCCCCGTGATACGGAAATTACGACCCAGCGCCGTTTGAATGGTCGCTTGGTTAATCACTTCTTCATGTTTAGAAAGAATGATTTTGCCGTTTTCGTCACGTTTGCCGCTGTCTTTGTATTCAGCAAATACCGTCGCCATTAGCTTGCCGACATTGTTCTTACTGAACGCAGCCATCTTGCTACCACCGTCGCTGTCTAGCGAGATGTTAACTTGAGGACGGTTGTATTCATCAGCGCTAGAACTTGCATCGGTGATGCTTGAACCGCCAAGAATAACGCGCTTTTTCAGAACGACAGGGCGACCATCACGATCTGTTTTGATTTCACTGCCCGGTGGCACGCGGCCAGCCGCTGCGGCAGCAAGATCGGCACTGTCATCCACTTCGCGGAACTCAAGGGTTGCTGTAGCGCCCAAGATTTCTTTTGCACGTGCAGTGTCTTGAACACCAGGAAGCTCAACAACGATGCGGCTTGCACCTTGACGTTGAACCAATGGCTCAGCAACACCCAGCTCATTCACACGGTTACGAAGAATCGTGATGTTCTGGCTAACGGCGTAGTTACGGATCTCAAGCAAACGCTCTTCGGTGAATTTACCTGACACCGCGAAACGGCTGCTGTCAGTGGTAAACACCATATCAGGATGCAATTTCTCGAGTTCGGCTTCTGCCGCATCCATGTCCGCTTCATTACGGAACATCACTTCAACGTTGTCATCACTGCCAACGCGAAGACCACGGTAACGGATTTTCGCTTCACGCAGTTCGGTACGGAATGTCTCTTCCTGTTGAGTGAGTAGCTTTTCCATTGCTGCGTCCATGTCCACTTCCATCAAGAAGTGCACGCCGCCGCGAAGGTCAAGACCCAGTTTCATAGGATTCGCACCAATGGCTTCAAGCCATGATGGCGTAGCTGGCGCAAGGTTGAGAGCAACAATTAACCCTTCGTCGAGCGATTCGCTTAGCGCGTCACGTCCTGCGATTTGGTTATCAGTGTCGGAGAAGCGTACCAGTACTGTGCCGTTTTCTAGCGCAATGGAGTTGAAAGGAAGCTTATCTTTTTCGAGGGTAGCTTTTACGGTATCCAGAGTTGAGATATCAACCGAGGCGCCACGCGCCCCGGTGATTTGAACCGCTGGATCTTCACCGTAAATATTGGGAAGTGCATAGAGTGCGCCGACGAAAATCACCAACGCAACCATAATGTACTTCCACAAAGGATAACGGTTTAGCACTGCTATGATCCTTTATGGTTAGGGGCTTATAGCGACTTAATCGTGCCTTTAGGCAGAACAGCAGTCACAAAATCCTTTTTGATAGTTACTTCGTTGTTGTCGTTCAGAGCAATAACAATGAAATCGTTGTCTTCTGAAATCTTAGTGATTTTACCAACAAGGCCACCGCCAGTTAGTACTTCGTCACCTTTACCCATCGACGACATCAGGGTCTTGTGGTCTTTCACACGTTTTGCCTGTGGACGATAAATCATGAAGTAGAAAATTACGGCAAACAGGCCAAGCATAATAAATAGCTGCATACCGCCACCTTGTGGTGCGCCTTCTGCTGCTGCATGAGCTTGTGAAATAAACATTCAGTCACGTCCTCGTAGTATCAATTTGAACATTTTTATTTAGATCAGAGCCTCTCTAAAAGAACTTTTAAAGAGGCACAAAGACCTTAGTCTTCTTTCAGCGGTGGCACGTCTTGGCCACGGCGTGCGTAGAATTCTGTTACGAAGGTTTCTAATCTACCTTCGTCAATAGCGTTACGCAAACTCTCCATCAGGCGCTGGTAATAACGCAGGTTGTGGATCGTGTTAAGGCGTGCACCCAGAATTTCATTACAGCGATCAAGATGATGCAGATACGCCTTGCTGTAGTTGCGGCAAGTGTAACAGTCACACTGTGGATCCAGTGCAGTTGTGTCACTTTTATGCGTCGCATTACGGATCTTGATCACACCACCAGTCACAAACAGGTGGCCGTTACGTGCGTTACGCGTAGGCATAACACAGTCAAACATGTCGATACCGCGGCGAACACCTTCCACCAAGTCTTCAGGTTTGCCCACACCCATCAGGTAACGTGGCTTATCTTCAGGCAGTTTTGGACAGGTATGTTCCAGAACGCGATGCATGTCTTCTTTTGGTTCACCTACCGCAAGACCACCGACAGCATAGCCATCAAATCCGATGCTTGTTAGGCCCTCAACAGACACATCACGCAGGTCTTCATACACAGAACCTTGAACGATACCGAACAACGCGTTTTTGTTTTCCATCTTATCGAAATGGTTGCGGCTACGCTGTGCCCAACGCAAGCTCATTTCCATCGATTTTTTTGCTTCGTCGTGTGTCGCAGGGTATGGCGTACACTCGTCAAAAATCATCACGATGTCAGAGCCCAAGTCGTATTGGATTTCCATCGACTTTTCTGCGTCCATAAAGATGCGATCGCCATTCACCGGGTTGCGGAAATGCACGCCTTCTTCGGTGATTTTACGCATTTTTCCCAAGCTAAATACTTGGAAACCGCCTGAGTCTGTCAGGATAGGACCTTGCCAATGCATAAAATCGTGCAAATCGCCGTGTGCGCGCATCACTTCTTGGCCAGGACGTAACCAAAGGTGGAACGTGTTACCCAGCAAAATTTCAGCGCCGGTTTCCGCCACTTCTTCTGGCGTCATACCTTTAACCGTACCGTAAGTACCCACAGGCATGAATGCAGGGGTCTCAACAGTACCTCGTTCGAAAGTCAGACGACCACGGCGTGCGCGGCCTTCTTTTTTAAGCAGTTCGTATTTCACAATACCTCCGAAATGCCAGAGAAACAGTCTGGCGCTATGGTGCCAATAAGGGACATCCTCATCGCACTGAGACAAAACTGGCTGTCAACTTATAGGCTGACAGCCAGTAGAATAGATTTAATACAGCGACTGATTATAACGCAGTCTGACGTGTTACAAACATCGCATCGCCGTAACTAAAGAAACGGTATTCATTTTCAACCGCTTGCTGATAAGCGTTCATTACATGGTCATAGCCAGCAAACGAAGACACCAGCATGATCAGGGTTGATTCAGGAAGGTGGAAATTGGTCACCAACGCATCAACCAGATTCCACTCATACCCTGGGTAGATAAAAATCTTGGTGTCTTGGAAGAACGGCTTTAATTCGGAGCCTTGTTCTTTTGCACTTTGGGCTGCACTTTCCAGTGAACGCACAGACGTGGTGCCTACGGCGATAACGCGGTTGCCACGCGCTTTTGCCGCGTTAACCGCATCAACTACCTCTTGCGATACTTCTGCGTATTCCGCATGCATCACGTGATCATCAATACTATCAACACGGACAGGTTGGAATGTACCTGCGCCGACGTGCAAGGTAACAAACGCCATTTCTACGCCTTTAGCTTTTAGCGCAGCAAGCATTTTCTCATCGAAATGCAAACCTGCCGTTGGCGCAGCAACAGCGCCCGGCTTTTCATTGTAAACCGTTTGATAACGCTCTTTGTCTGAGTCTTCATCTGGACGATCGATGTACGGCGGCAGTGGCATGTGACCGACTTGGTTCAGAATATCTAAAACCGCTTGCTCGCCGCTGAACCGGATCTCAAACAAGGCATCGTGACGCGCAACCATTTCCGCATCGAATTCGTCATTCTCACCGAGGAACAATTGCGTACCCGGTTTTGGCGGCTTAGACGCACGAACATGTGCAAGGATCGTCTTTTCATCCAGCATGCGCTCCACCAGCATTTCGATCTTGCCGCCAGACGCTTTGCGACCATAAACGCGCGCAGGGATCACTCGGGTGTTGTTAAACACCATCAAATCTCCTGGCTCAACAAGATCAAGCACATCCGTGAACTGCTTATGGCTAAGCTCACCGGAGTTACCGTCAAGTTGCAGTAGGCGACTGGACGTACGATCTGGCTGCGGATAACGCGCAATCAGAGAATCTGGAAGGTCAAAATGAAAATCGGATACTTGCATTGAAAAAGCCCCATTCTGTAGCAGCCCGCTAGTATAGGCGGAAGCGCTGCAATATCAAGCAGGATGGGGCTCGCTCACTGCATTTAAGCAGAGACAATTTGTCAGAAATTATGAAAGGTGTAAACGTCGACGCATCATGAAGAGCCCAAGCGCAATGAAGGATAGCCAGCCTGCAGCACCGCCACCGCCACCGCCGCCCAATGCAACGCTGTTGCCCTCCGCCATCTTGGCGTTAATCCAGCTCAGATAGGTTGAGACTTGTGTAAAGCCGTCTTCATAAAACTGACTTCCACATTGATACTTGTAGCCAAAACTCACAACCCCAGCCAGACGTTTGCCTTCGTCGCTGTCAGCGACACGGTTAGGGTTTTGCCACACGAGAGGGCCGCCTGAATCTCCAGAACATGCACCCGCTGCTTGCGTGTTGTTCGCACAAATAATGGAGTTGGCAAATGCCGAATTAAATTGGTAATTCGAGTCATAATTCCAACCGCAGCTCGAATCAGAAACGCCCGTCATCGACACACCTTTCAACAGGATGGTTTCACTGACTCCATCACCGCTTGTTGCTCCCCAGCCAGAAACAAAAAAGTTGTTTGGCATCGAAATCCCCATTTCTGTTTCTAACTCGCTCTGCTCTGATGCAGAGATTAACGAGATTGATTTAGCATTTGAGGGAAGGGAACCACTTAATTTGAGCAAGGCTATATCAGCAAAAAATGACTTATCATCATAGTCTTCATGAATAAACATGGTTGACACTTCAATAGGCTCACCATCCAGCCAGACCTCATTTCCCGCGAAAACCGTCAGCTCCTGAGCTGAAAACTTGGTCAGGCAATGGGCAGCCGTTAGAACGTAATTATCAGCAATGATCGCACCGCCACAGTACCCCGATATAATGCCGTTAGATGCATGAACCAGCACTTGCCAGGGTGCTTGATCAATCGTTAGGTTATCCCCACCCACAATTCTGGGCGCACGCTCACTATGCTGTTCGGATGCATGTGCTGCTGAAGCAGTAGAAATAATCCCCATGACGACTGTCGAAAATACAGCAATCCATTTCGATATTTTCATCAATATCTCTCCCAACGTAATTTGGTTAGTTCGGAGGCAATGTATCGAATTGGTTACAGAGGTGTTGTGTTTATTGGTGCTTTACCGAGGGATGTCTCATTTCGAGAATTGGCTGACCGAGGGTGGCCAGCCAATACAAACACTAGGGCATTAGGAAAGGAATCGACGTCTTGAGTAGATGCTAAACCCTAGTAAAAAACTCAAAAGTACTAATGCGAACAAAGAAATAGCGCCGCCACCGCCGCCACTGGTAGCAGGGGTAGCAGGGGTAGCAGGGGTAGTAGGGGTAGTAGGTGTATCGTTAACAGGCGGAGTTACTGTAGGAATATCAGCAGGAGGCGTATACGTTCTTGACGCATCGAAAATATCCGCATCAAAGCTCACGTTCGGATTTAAATAACCGCCATTCATGTTATTACTGATCCAATCTCGATAAGTACTTAACTGCGTAAAACCATCTTCTATACCTGTGAGAGCGCAACCATCAGTGCTGCTAAAACTTACAAGACCGACGAGACGATAACCTTTATCAGCATCTGCCGCGTGGTTAGGATCTTGCCAGACTAAGGGACCGCCGGAATCACCAGAGCAAATGCCCGTTGGAACCAGAGGATCATTAGCGCAAATGAAAGCATCTGCGAACGCTTGAACAACCCCACCACCACTGCGAGTCCAACCACAAGTAGTATCAGAGACACCATCCAAGTATGTTCTTTTTAGGTATCGACTGATACTGCTATTTGTAAAGGTTTCCCCCCACCCAGAAACATAGAGGTTTTGGTCCTCAGCTACTGCAAACTCATTATCAAGATCAGCTTGCTCACTGGCGTCTACAAGCTGAATAGGCTTTGCATTTGAGGGGAGAGCCCCAGCAAGTTGAATAAGGGAAACATCAGCCGTTAACGAGCTGCTGTTATAGTTTGGGTTACTTAATACAGAAGATACCGCGATGCCGTTACCGTTTAGATCATTGAGATCCTCAATACCCGCATACACAGTGATATTCGACGCGCTAGCCCCCTCGACACAATGCGCTGCGGTCAACACATAATCATTGGAAATAATGGCACCGCCACACACGAAATTTCCAACTTCCAAAAACACCTGCCAAGGCGCGTCGCTGATAGGCGCAAAACCGCCGCCAACGATACGCGGTGATTTTTCAGCACCTTCGGTTGCAGCCATCGCCGTCATTGGCGAAATAGCAGTCGCGAGAGATACTACAGCCATCCATTGCTTTATTCTCATATTGAACCCTTACCACTGAGTTGTTTTCAGGGTAACAATATCGCAATACGCGTTCCGCAATCAGTAGCTGTAGAGTATGAAAACAGTACCTATCTTAATAGACACTCACATTCCTCTTTTTAAGACAGGGGAGAATCTTGTGCTTTCACGCCTTAACATCAAAATTAAAAGCAAAAAGACGGAGAGGTAATAGTGAATAGCCCCCCCACCTCCCCCGCCAGACACCGTATTCGAGGAAGAGTTAACGCAGTTACCCGCTTGGCACGCACCAATCCAATCGCTGTAATTGGACACTTGCGTGTAGACATCAGGGAAAGTGCTGGATGCACATTGGGCGTTCACGCCAAAACTCACGATGCCCACCAGCGTTGCGCCGTTATCGGCATCGGATGCGCGGTTTGGATCCATCCAAATTAGCGGGCCGCCGGAGTCACCGTTACAGGCACCCACATTGCTTTCTTGTGCGCAGAAGAACTTGTTTTGGTAACTAGAGACGCCAGACACTGTCGCCCCCCATGCACTTGCGCATGTCGAATCTAATACTGTTGATAATGAGGCGATTTGGAGGGTGTTAGTGGACGTGGTTCGTCCAGTATCTGTGAAACCCCAGCCCGACAACCTGAGATCGCCTAATCCTTGATTACCAGTAGCATCAACATTGGCTTGAACGCTGGTATCTGCCAACACAACGCTTGAAGCATTCGCATGCACACTCGAAGACAACTTCACCAGTGCGATATCGTTCTCTAGCGAATCTTTGCTGTAACCACCATGCACATACACCGCATCGACCTCTGACAGGAAATCAGAGAAATTTGCATTGAAGGTTTCAGCCGTTCCTGTGTAAACCGTTACCGATGATGCAGACGCCAACGAGAAAGGGTCATCCGATCCCGCAGTATCTAAGCAGTGTGCCGCAGTCAGGATCCAAAAATCCGAGATGATAACACCACCGCAGAAGTTGTTACCGATCCTGACAAAGGCCTGCCAAGGCGCTTGTGAAATCGTGGCATCACTGCCCCCAACGACGCGCGCTTCTTTTTCAGCGGCAAACGAAAATGACGACAAACTCATTGCCGCAACAATCAGGTATTTTCCCCACATAATGTGTATCCCTCAAACCAGTCTTCTTTCCCCTGAAAACTGTGTTTTCAGCGCATTCGCTACTGCTTGATGAGAGTGTGAGCATCGAGACAACTGCCAGGCAGATCTTTGAATACCGTCACCTTTACCTTGTCAGGTTTTCTCTACACTCAACAGGTAACCCTCATTTTATTATGTCTTTAAGGAGGTCATATGTTGACGGTTAACGAGATGATGACACCCGAACCCATTACTCTCACTTCTAAGCATACGATATATGACGCAAAACGCCTGATGGAATCCAAGCGAATTCGACATATACCGATAGTTTCAGCAGACAACACACTGCGTGGTTTAGTCACACAACGCGATGTGTTATCAGCGCAAAGTTCTAGCTTAGAAAAAGCCATTGGCGAGCTCGATCCTATGCATGCCCCGCTTGAATGCTTTACGCGCAAGGAGATCTGCACCGTCTCTTCGCACGGTGGCTTAAAAGAAGCCGCACTTTATATGCAACGGCATAAATTCGGCTGTTTACCTGTGGTAGATGACAACAGATTGGTCGGTATCATTACAGACACCGACTTCGTTGCCATCGCCATCAACCTTCTTGAAATTCAAGAAGAAACAGAACCTATGGAAGAGGAAGAAGAGATCGTGGCCTAGATTTAGGCCTATGAATTTCACGCGCAATCTGGTCAGATGCTCCCTTGCCTTAGCAAAAGTGACGGTAAGGAGGCGGATTGAATTACCTTGCGCATTTACACGTAGCAACACAATGCGACAGCCAATTAATGGGAAACTTGCTGGCGGACTTTGTAAAAGGCAGACCAGACAATCAGTTCTCCCCCCTGACAGTGGAAGGCATCTATTTGCATCGTTTCGTCGATAGCACGATTGATGCCTTACCGGAGATAAAAACCTGTCGCCAACGCTTTCCATCCGCACTCTATCGATACAGCGCGATTGCGCTCGACGTGTTTTGGGATCACGCGTTAATCCAACATTGGGATCGTTTCTCGGACGTTTCCTTTGCCCAATTTGTCGAACATGCCGAATCCGAATGCCAACGTGCTGTCTTGGATGAACCTTTCCCCCTCCCCGAGCGCTTTCTGACGCTGTCTTCACGCATGTGGCGGGAGCAGTGGATCCCCTCTTATGCACACGCCGAGACGCTTCAACATGTGTTAAGCCGCATGTCGACCCGAAGCCCAAGAATGGCACCACTTGCTGACACTGCCCCCGTGCTATTGCAGCATTACGACGCATTTATCGATGCCTTCCCTCCTATTTATGAGCAAGTACTGGACGCTGCAAAGAAGAAAGGCTGAGATTTCGAGATTGCGAGATTGCGAGATTGCGAGATTGCGAGATTGCGAGATTGCGAGATTGCGAGATTGCGAGATTGCGAGATTGCGAGATTGCGAGATTGCGAGATTGCGAGATTGCGAGATTGCGAGATTGCGAGAAAAGAATGAGAACACAGGCGATGTTAATCAATCCTTTTATTCGTCATTTCAGACAATTGACCAAAATTTAGTTCAAGTCGATAAACCCTTAGCTCTTCGAGCCAACAACCCCCTCCCAACCTTCCCCTTGAAAAGTTGGAGGAGAAAAATCAAGAGCCTAAGTACGAGGAAATATCGGCTCTCGCCCTTATCCCGTCAACTTTTCAAGCGGAGGAGTCGCTCTAGCTTTAGCTCTAGCTCTAGCTCTAGCTCTAGCTCTAGCTCTAGCTCTAGCTCTGGCTCTGGCTTCCGCTTTTCCTAGGATCCAGGACCTGCTCTTCCTGCTCTTCCTGCCCTTATCTGCTCTTCCTCAAATCTCGTATCTCGTATCTCGTATCTCGCCTTCAAACCAAAAAAACGGCCCCGAAGGAGGCCGCTTGAACAGTGGATGCTAGGAACAGTGTTGCTTTTTTTATTATTAGAATTGGTCTTCTTCAGTAGAACCTGTCAGTGCAGTCACTGACGAGTTACCACCTTGAATTGTGTTGGTCATGGTATCGAAGTAACCGGTACCCACTTCTTGCTGGTGCGCAACGAAGGTGTAACCACGCTCAGCTGCATCAAACTCAGGACGCTGAACTTTCTCAACGTAGTGGCGCATGCCTTCACCCTGTGCGTACGCGTGGGCAAGTTCGAACATGTTGTACCACATGTTATGAATACCCGCGAGAGTGATGAACTGGTACTTGTAGCCCATGTCTGACAGCTCTTGCTGGAAGCGTGCAATGGTGTCTGCGTCCAGGTTTTTCTCCCAGTTGAACGAAGGCGAACAGTTGTAGGCCAGCAGTTGATCTGGGTATTTCGCATGAATCGCTTCGGCAAACTGACGCGCTTCTTCCAAATCAGGTTTTGCCGTTTCACACCAAATCAGGTCGGCATACGGAGCATACGCAAGGCCACGAGAAATCGCTTGTTCGATACCTGCGCGTACTTTGTAGAAACCTTCAGCCGTGCGCTCACCCACGATGAAGTCTTTATCGTACTCATCGCAATCAGAGGTAAGCAGGTCAGCGGCATTCGCATCGGTACGTGCAATCACAAGGGTGGTGGTGCCTGCAACATCAGCAGCGAGACGCGCCGCTACCAGTTTTTGAACGGCTTCTTGGGTAGGAACCAGCACCTTACCACCCATGTGACCACATTTTTTCACTGATGCTAGCTGGTCTTCGAAGTGAACACCTGCCGCACCCGCTTCAATCATCGAACGCATTAGCTCGTAAGCATTCAGTACGCCACCAAAACCGGCTTCAGCATCCGCAACGATCGGTAGGAAGTAATCCGTGCCGTCTTCTGGTGTGCCACCTTTTGACCATTGAATTTGGTCCGCACGGCGGAAAGAGTTGTTGATACGCTTAACCACTGCAGGCACAGAATCTACAGGGTAAAGCGATTGGTCAGGGTACATGCTTGATGCAGTATTGTTATCCGCCGCCACCTGCCAACCAGACAAATAAATCGCTTCGATACCTGCTTTCGCTTGTTGCACCGCTTGACCGCCAGTCAGCGCGCCCAAACAGTTCACATACCCTTTTTTCGCCGAACCGTTTACCAGTTCCCACAATTTGTCTGCACCACGCTGAGCGATTGTCTGCTCAGGGATGAAAGAACCACGCAGCGCAACAACTTCCTCTGCCGTATATGTTCGTTTTACATGTTTCCAGCGCGGGTTTTCTGCCCAGTCTGCTTTGATTGCGTCGATTTGCTGCTGTCTTGTCATCGTCATTGTGATTCCCTCTCTCAATGTGTTCCTAAACTTGGGTTAACGCGTCTTGGGTTTAATCTAAAACTCGGTCAAAAAGCCGGGGCTTTTTAATCCAACAATTCGTATCCAGATAAGGTCAAGAAATCTGCCAGCGCATCACTGGTGGTCAGCTGCTCCATCATGCTGGCCGCCTGCTGGTATTTCCCTTTATTGAATACGTCAGAACCTAATTCTTCTTGTAGAACGTTCATCTCTTCAGCCAAACATTGACGGAAAAACTCGGCCGTCACTATTTTGCCGTTGCTCAGCGATTTTTCGTGGCGTATCCACTGCCAAATCGATGCGCGAGAAATTTCTGCGGTTGCGGCGTCTTCCATCAGTCCGTAAATAGGCACACATCCGTTACCTGAAATCCACGCTTCGATGTACTGCACTGCCACGCGAATGTTGTGGCGCATGCCTTCTTCTGTGCGGTCACCTTCACACGGCGCCAGTAACTCGTCTGCCGTGATTGGTGCATCTTGCTCACGCAGCACATCCAGTTGGTTTTTACGGTCACCGAGTGCTGCATCAAACACCGCTTTTGCGGTATCCGCCAAACCAGGGTGGGCAACCCACGTACCGTCGTGTCCGTTATTGGCTTCTAACGACTTATCGGTTTGAATCTTATCGAGTACCCATGCATTCTTTTCAGGATCTTTCGACGGAATGAACGCCGCCATTCCCCCCATGGCCATCGCACCGCGGCGGTGACACGTTTTCACCAACAAACGTGAGTACGCGTTGAGGAAAGGCTTCTCCATCGTCACGACTTGACGATCGGGCAACACGCGGTCTGGGTGATTTCTGAATGTTTTGATGTAGCTGAAGATGTAATCCCAGCGGCCACAGTTCAGTGCAACAATATGGTCTTTCAAGGCGTAGAGAATTTCCTCCATCTCGAAAACAGCCGGCAGCGTCTCAATCAAGATGGTGGCTTTAATGGTGCCACGCGGCAGCTCAAAATGGTCTTCAGTGAAACAGAACACATCGTTCCACCATGCCGCTTCTTGGTGCGCCTGCAGTTTCGGCAAGTAGAAGTAAGGGCCTGAGCCATTTTCAAGCAGCGCTTTATGGTTACGGTAGAAATACAGGGCAAAGTCGAACAGCGCACCAGGAATCGCCGTGCCATTTAACAGCACATGCTTCTCTTTTAAGTGCAGACCACGTACACGACAAATCAGTGTCGCAGGGTCGTCATTCAGGTGGTATTGCTTACCGTTTGCTGGGTTTTCGTATGAAATGGTACGGTTGATGGCATCCGTCAGGTTGCGTTGTCCATCAAGTACCGGTCCCCATGCGGGTGAAAAAGAATCTTCAAAATCTGCCATGAACACTTTCACATTGGCGTTCAGCGCATTGATCACCATTTTGCGCTCTGGTGGACCTGTAATTTCTAAGCGGCGATCTTGAAGATCGGCAGGAATACCCCGAATAGACCAGTCACCACTACGAACATCCGCAGTCTCCGGCAAGAAATTCGGCAGTGCGCCCGCATCAAACGTCGCTTGTCTCTCTTCACGTGCTGCTAGCAATGAAGGGATGCGATCAGCAAAGCGTGTGGCGAGTGCCTGTAAAAAAGCCATTGCATCATTCGTCAGTACATCCGCTTCTTTTTCTGTTAGCGGTGGAACAAACGTCAGTTCCTGTTGTGTTTGTACTGTCATAAATATTCCCCCAAAATCCTTTTGTAACTAAATCACAACAAACCGATCGTTACCGCTCTCGTATTGCATGTTCTGATTTGGCTCGCTCTGTTATTAAGCTGTCGTATTTACGGTTGAAGGTCAACACCTCACCATCAATCAAAGCAACCAACAAAACCAATCAATTATATAAATTACAACAAGTTATAAATTTTAGAGTTTTAACTCAAAACACTAAATTAAAACAAATCTCAGATTCTTCCACCGTTCGTGATGAAATCCTCCTTTAGTCTGATTTTTGTAACTCATTACGTAATAAAATTTCATATCATTATGAGAGTGTTGAAAATGAGACACCCACAATTAAACGTAGCAGCCGAACTTTAATTTTGCCAAAATTCTTTTCATAACAATTATTTAACAGATAAATGAAAAATATATTTCTAACAAAACCTATCGATAAGGCATTAATTATCGTCAAAAAAAATGTGGGGAGGACTACAGAATTTAATTTCAAAACTGCAGGAGGCTTACTGGCGTGTAAAAAGAGGAAAGTGTTGCTTGAGGAATGAATACTAGAGAAAAACACCAAACTTTAGTTGGAAAGCAATGGGAGCTAAAGATTCTTGAAATAATCGAGGAAATTTCATCGTTTTATGCATGATCGCACATAGAGACAAATGAAGAATTCCTCGTTATTTAAGTAAGCATTCTGTCATTAAGGCATCAGAAATGGGCAAAAAACGACCGAAAAACACTTACAACAATGTTTCTACCAGATCAGCCAACGCATCAAATGTTGGCTGACGGCTGGACGTTGGACGCCATACCAAACCAATTTCGCGATACGCTTCCGTACCGGGAGGCTCTACGACCACCAAATCCAAATTATCAACAAGCCCATGATTTATGGCCATTTGTGGGATAAAGGTTGTGCCCAGTCCATTCGCGACCATTTGCACCAAGGTATGCAAACTGGTGGCTGTGAAGGGGTTAATCTTAGCGGTTGAGGTTAACTTACAGGCTGAAACTGCATGATCAGTTAAACAATGCTCACGTTCGAGCAAGAAAACAGATTCATCCGGCAAGTCTGCATAGCTCACCGGCACAGGCACGGTGGCCGCTTGGGAACGGCTGAGTACCATTTTGAACACGTCTCGCCCTACCACGCGGCTTGCCATGGCACCAATTTCAACAGGCAACGCCAAAATCAGCACATCCATCTCACCGCTTTTCAGCGCACTCAATAGGTTCGCCGTTGTGTCTTCACGAAGCAGAAGATCAAGTTCAGGGAAGTTTTGATTCACGGCTTGAACAAGGTCGCACAACAAGAACGGCGCAATGGTAGGAATACAGCCGACACGCAGTTTGCCCTGCATTGGCATTTCACTCACTTGCGTCAACTCCATGAGGTCCTGGCTGCGCGCCAAAATCTCTCGACTTCGTGACACAACATCTTCGCCGATTGCAGAAAATACCAAGGTTTTGTTATCGCGCTCAATAAGTTGAGATCCGATTAAGTCTTCGAGATTTTGAATGCCGGAACTTAGTGTAGACTGACTGACGAAACACTGTTTAGCCGCTTCACCGAAGTGGCGGGTTTCATGCAGCGTGACCAAATAATGGAGCTGTTTGAGAGAAGGGAATTTTGTCATCGATTTTTCCGATTGGTTTAATCTGTTAAATCCACTTTTTTCAATCTACCAGTTCCTTTATAGTTTGTCGCGTTCAATAAGGAATTAAGGTTTTTACACCTTAAAGCTAAAAATATTTAGGAGCTGAGAAATGGTACTAGTTGGCCGTCAAGCCCCAGATTTTACTGCAGCAGCAGTACTGGGCAATGGTGAAATCGTAGATAACTTTAACTTCAAAGAGTTCACCAAAGGTAAGAAAGCGGTTGTCTTTTTTTACCCGCTAGATTTCACCTTCGTATGTCCTTCTGAGCTAATCGCTTTTGACAAACGTCTTGCTGATTTCCAAGCGAAAGGCGTTGAAGTAATCGGTGTTTCAATCGATTCTCAGTTCTCTCACAACGCATGGCGTAACACTGCTGTTGAAGACGGCGGTATCGGTCAAGTTGCTTACCCATTGGTTGCTGACGTTAAGCACGAAATCTGTAAAGCATATGACGTTGAGCACCCAGAAGCGGGCGTTGCGTTCCGTGGTTCATTCCTGATCGACGAAGACGGTCTGGTTCGCCACCAAGTGGTTAACGACCTTCCACTAGGCCGTAACATCGACGAAATGCTACGCATGGTTGATGCATTGAACTTCCACCAGAAAAACGGTGAAGTTTGCCCAGCACAGTGGGAAGAAGGTAAAGCAGGTATGGACGCGTCACCTAAAGGTGTTGCAGCGTTCCTGTCTGAGCACTCTGACGACCTGTAATCGGCTTTTAGACCGCATCTCAACAGCGGTTGTTCCCCCAACACTATAACGTGCGCTAAGCACGTGTAGCGTAAAGCCAAAGTCAGCTGACACAAATATAATGAGGCCCGGACCACCGGGCCCTTTTTGTATCTGGCGTTTGGTTATTTCCCTCTCCCTGTCGACACACCTCGCGCCGCAGTGGCTTTCTCAAAAAACGTTAACCGCGAACCGCAGCAATGGCACGAGCAATGGTGTCGGGGTTGGTCACTGTAATATCGAAATCACTGTCGCCATTCCCCATGGTGGCTTTCTCATTGCGAAACTGCATGTGCGAAGCACGCGTCGTTTTGCCAGACAAATGGATTTCATGTGCGCCCGTGAAATCAACAATCTGCTTCGCGTTGTCAGAAGAAACGCCTGCGCCCGGCATAATGCCGAGTCGGCCTTGGCAGAATTCCACCATCGCTTTTAGGGTGTCCATGCCTTCATCTGCGCGCTTCGCCAAGCCAGACGTCAGCACGCGCTCGACGTGGTGTGACATCAAAAACTCCAACGCATCAAACGGCGACGCGCAGTGGTCAATAGCACGGTGGAAAGTAATACCCAATCCATTCGCTTGCTTGATCATGGCGCTCACCGCATCGGCATCAATGTGCCCTTGCGCATTCAAAGCACCGATCACCACGCCGTTCAGGCCCATTTTGTGGGCGGTGTGAATGTCTTCCAGCATGATTTCCACATCGTCACTGCTGTAGAGGAAATCCCCTTCACGCGGACGAATGATCCCGTACACCGGAATATTGGCCACGCGGGCAGCCGCTTTCATGTACCCCGCGCTGGCTGTTAAACCGCCCGTGGCTAATGAGCTGCACAATTCGATGCGTCCCGCACCGGCTTTTTCAGCAATAGGAAGAGATTCAAGGCTATCGATACACACTTCGACCAATACAGACATTACGCAATCCTCGCTAAATAATTGAGCACATCATCAAGGAGTTATGAACAAAAGAGAAGCAGTAAGGGTGTAAAAGTTTGGTAAAAATTGCTGTAAAAATGCACATACTCAATAGAGAGTTTGATGATGCTTCCTTTTCCTTCTTCGCTTTTGAGGGACTGCTTCAAAGTTCCTTATTTTTCAGTAACCCACTTATTCATAACTCCCTATATTTCCACTCCCAACACTCATTATAAAAAACAAAGCGCATATGAATAAGACGTACATAGCCAGCTTTCTCTCAACACTGTTACTCAGCACCACCAGCCATGCCTTTCATGCAACCAATGCGATCACACAAACGTTTGACGCATCACCGTTAGGTTTGGCGAATCAGAAGGTCTACTTCAATCAAAAACAGCTCCCGTCAGACACGCAAGGTACACTGCAAGCCAGCGTCAGCATGGCGCAAAGTGTCATCATGCCGACCATTCATAACATCGATGGTGATCGCCAACCTCATTTAGTGGCATTACGCAAAGCATTGGTGATCGTTGAACCGCACGACGCACAAGCCATTGAGGGCGATGATCTGTCGGTGGTGGTGAAAAACAGCCAAGGTAAACCTGTTCACCACGCCACCTTGAAGGCCCCCACAGAACAACCAAAACCTGCGGGTCAAATTGAAACAGACGTGACGGTTGTCGTGCCAGATGCCTACGCGCACACGTTGCGCACCAACGACACCATCGGTAGCATTGCAGGCGAACAAGGACAAGCGACCTTTAAAGCCCTACTCGCCGAGTACGATACGATCCAAGTCGCCACCAGCGACGGCAACTTTGCTTATGAATTTATTCTGCCAGAAGGCGCAAAATTCACGGGCAAAATCGTCACTTTCACCTCACAAGCAGGCTACAACTCAACGCTTCACTATTCCCATGGTGTTGACACCTTAAGCCGCGGCAACAGCATCACCTATAACAATGTGGATGGGCTGTGGTATGCACAATCCGATGTCGATTATGGCAACCTCGCCTACAGCGAAACCGCCTACACCACAATATTGCCAGCCGACGTCATTCAGCCAGGTTTTAGCTTAACGCTCACCGCAGGTGACAGCGAAGGCACGGTTGAAGGCATTCAAGTGGGGGCGAACACGACATTAATCCTTAACACCGTCGATGTCGGCCTATTAACACCACCGCGCGGTGAATTCCGCTTCATGGCAGACAAAAACCTTCACCGTGATTACTTCCAATCTCTGCAAATCAGCAAACTGATTGTGAACCCTTATGCGCCCATCCACCTCGAAGAAATCATGCTACCAGATGGTCGCCTACTGGTTGATGTCGACCCAAGCAGTGCCGATGCCTACGGCAGTGACTCTCACTATCGCATTGCGCGCGAGCTTATCTCTGCGGGTATCAACAGCGCCAACTACGGCGTAAACAGCGCTGGCGTAATGGACAGTGCCCGATGGAATATCAGTGCGCCGTATCACGCAGCGCAAATAACAGTGAACAACTCACGGGGCAATTACAGTAACGGCATCATCAATCACGGCTTGCTCGGCTCGTATGCTGGCGTTGCATCCGTTGTCAGCTCAACAGGCAATGAGTTTAGCCACGAAGTTGGCCATGAATTGGGCGCGGGCATTGGCTCGGTTCACCCTGAAGCGCATTATTTGGGCGGATTCAAAGGCTCAGTGCACAACAGCTCAACCCAAATCAACTCAACGTGGGGCTGGGATCTGTTTGAAAACACCTTCCTGCCGAACCTGAGCAAAGCGAGAACCAACGGCGCATCATGCTATGAAGGACAATGCGCCGAACCGTTCGAAGGTCACAGCTTTGGCTGGGGAACCATGGCTGGCGGTTGGCCGCTGCACCCAGGGGGCAATGAATACACGCTGCATACCCCGTATGAGCTGAATGTGTTTCAGACCCTATTGGAAAGCAAAGCCAATTTCGACGCTGCATCCCCAACCGGTTTCAGCAAATGGGATACAGAAAGCCTGACCATGACACCGTGGGCAAATACCCTCACCGACGATTTGGCCTTTAACATTGCTGTCGTCAGCGACAACAACGCGCTAAATAACTTCGATGAAAACAGCCGTCAATTCCATGCGCTGTTTGCCACCGCAGACGCAGTACGACTCAACACGGGCAATGGCCATTGGGCGAGAGATTTCTACTTACCAGAAGATGAAAGCTTCGAAGGCAAAGTGGCGGTATTCCGCTCTACCGCAGGCTACAACTCACACATCCACTTCGGTAACACATCGATGCTACTCATCAATGGTCAGCAACATGCTTTCCGTTTTGAGGCTGGCCAATGGGTTCAAGTCGACAGCAACATCATAGACCGTACCCTTGATCGCGTTCCACACGAGCAAGGCATCGCTGTCACTACATTGGTTGGCTATTACGACCCACAGAACACCTTGCCGAGTTATTTCTACCCCGCGCTGAACGGCGCGTTCGGCGCGGTGTACGAAGACAACTTCACGCCATCATCTTGTCAGCTTAATGTTCAGACTCACAACGATGGCACACTTACCTTTAACTTGCACAACCGTCGCTTAAACGATGGCTTGATGAACCGATTCCACGTCAACGTGGCGACCGAGAGCCAACCCTATCGCGCCGAGCTTTACTGCAACAACACCTTGCTCGACAGCATGGATATCACCGCGCCAACCGACACGCCAACGGCCAGCACAATCACGACTGAGCTTGGTGAAGCCCCGACCCTTCGCGGCGTAGAGAACATCACGCTGAAAATCAATGATCGCTTCGATCCGCTTGCAGGCGTCAGCGCACATGATGTTGAAGATGGCGACATTACCGCGAACATCACGGTGTCAGGCGCAGTGAATACAGCACAAGCCGGTTTGTATGTGCTGACCTATACCGCCATCGACAGTAACGCACAGCAAACGAACGTTGAGCGCCTTGTTACCGTCGAAGCGAATGAAGTCTGCACCGCGGATTGGCGCAAACAGGCGATTTACCTCAGTGGCGATCGCGTTGCGCACCAAGGCGTTGTGTGGCAAGCAGGATGGTGGACACAAGGTGAAGCGCCGGGAACAACGGGCGAATGGGGGGTGTGGAAGAAAGCCTCGGACGATGTCTGTACAACGCCTGACCCTGAGCCAGAAGTGACACCACCACCGGGGGAATACCCAGCCTATCAAGCCGGTACCGCTTACAAAGAAGGTGACATTGTTGTCGGCGCAGATAACGCATTGTACCAATGCAAACCGTGGCCAAACTCAGGCTGGTGCGCGAATGCCGCGTATGCACCTGCCATCTCGGCTTACTGGCATGATGCGTGGACAAAGCGTTAACAAATAGCCAAAGCAAACACGAAGACAAAGACAAAGACGAAAATGAAAAAAAGCGGTGATTTCTCACTAATGCATGTGAATTAAGCTGAATTACGCCTTCTAGAAGGCCTAGTCGCATAGCGACTGGGCCTTTTCTTTACTGCTCTTGGATATGTCCTCTCCCTCCTCTCTGGAAGCACAAAGCTCTCTGCCATATCGAGGATATACCTGAGCACTTCTGGATATCTTCCGGGCGCGACTGCCGGGAGCATCTGCAACTGACTCACCAAAAATATCGATGCCTGCTTAAAACCTATTTGGTATGGCATTACCGTATTCAAGGAATACGCCATCTGGCACATCATAAAACGCAGCAGGTTGTAGGCAAGCAACATTCCCCAAAGCTCCTGCT
>NZ_FOWR01000017.1 GCF_900115495.1 Enterovibrio norvegicus DSM 15893
CTTCATGGCATGGTTTTCCAAACTGACGTCGGCAAACATTTTTTTGAGCTTGGCATTTTCTGCCTCTAGCTCCTTGATGCGCTTCAGTTCAGACGCGTCAAGCCCACCATACTTGGCTTTCCAATTGTAATAAGTTGCGCTGCTGATGCCGTGTTGGCGACAAATATCGTCAACTTTCATGCCTGCGTCGGCTTCTTTGAGGATCGTGACTATCTGTGATTCAGTAAACCGTGACTTCTTCATGATGATCTCCTGCTTTTTCTGTGGCAGAAAACTCCAGTTTAGACTGTCTCAGCATAGGGGAAGTGGACACCAGCAATCCTCTGGTTCTAATTTCCCTCGTCGAGTATTCGGATGTTTTCCGGCCTTACCCATCTGGCTTTTCGAATATTGGTGTAATTTCTTAGCTGGCGCAGATTATCCCTTGCGGCGGGTCCCTTTGAGAAGAGACGTTCAGTGGCATTGTCAGCGGGAAATACTAACGCTGCTGAAACATCATAACCCGGCATGGAGCAATTGCTGCGCTACCATGGGTTAACCTAGCAGGGCTGTTCTCCACGTTGGCCTCTGTATGCGGTTTAAAGAACGCTTGGCTGGCTGCATTCGCTTGCGCTTCCAGCGTTTTCTGACTGCAGACAAGGGCGTGTCCGAGGCGAGAAGAGAGTATTTGTTGCGGCTTCGAAACGCTATGGCTATGCACGCCTTTGGAACAGTACCCAAAAGGCTATGTTGCACTTTCATTCATTTCGTTTTTAATTTCACTTTTTCTATCTGAAAAAAGCCATTAAAAGGTTTGTTGTGCGGTATAGGTAAATAGAGAAACGACAAAGCTATGAATGCTCCGTTATATATGATGATCATCGGTGAGATGAGGTTAAATAACTATGCTTAATATTTGGGTGGCATTAGGAAATAAAAACATGCAAGTCGTATAGGAATTTATACTTGCACGTGGTCGATACGGATTTGTCGAGATCAGAATGAATAGGATGTTATTTTTCGTTTATACTTTTATATTATTTGGTCGTTTTTTCAAAGGTTAATTTTAAATATGGATACGATTGAATTGGTTGAGGAAAGCTTTGCGAAACTGCCCGACGGAAAGAAGTTCGCAGAGCTTTTCTATCAGCGGATTTCAGAGCATTCGCCACACCTGATGCCACTTTTCGCGAACACCTCGATGACAAAAATGGCCGACAAACTGCTTGCCGCGTTGACGGCAATGGTTGCTGCTTTGCATGATCCGGAAAAGTTGCAGAATATGCTGGGACCGTTGGGGCAGCGGCACTTGTCTTACGGTGTGTTGGAGTCGCATTATTCGATAGTCGGTCAAACCCTGCTTCAGACGTTTGAGGAAGAGTTAGGCGAGGAATGGACGGATGACTATGCGGCTGCTTGGTCAGAGGTCTACAGCAACGCCGCTCAGATAATGCAAGAGGGTGCGGCAAAAGCGAAAGCGCAAAACCAAAGCACAACTGAGACAGTCAAGAAACCCATAAAAACAGGCGCTTTGGCGTGGCTTTATTCTCTGCCAGTGCCAAAGCTATTGATTTTGTGGTTGGCACTGTCGGTGGTTGTTTTGGAGATTGCCGCCATATATGGGGTTCCGAATTGGACGAGGTTACTCAGTGCCTGCTCTTTGGTGCTGTTAATCATGACTATGCTACGAGGAAATAACGATGCAGAAAAAGCCGGAATCCTTGAGTGTTGGAAAACCATTGACAGCTCGCATGGCGTGAAAACATCCCGGGCGAGACAGATCGCGATGGAGCGCCTGAATGAAAAGAAATGCGCAATGAACAGACTGGATCTGGCAGAAGTGTGTTTGATCAAAATATCATTGGATGGTTCTGACCTGAGTGATTCAAATCTGAGTGGGGCAGACCTAACGGAGTCATCGCTGGCGGGCGCGAACTTTACAAAAGCGCGATTAGACAAAGCGCTATTGGTGAGTGTCTATGCGCCGCAAGTAGACATGTCATTTGTCACCCTGGCCAAGGCTAACCTTTCATCATCCAATTTGGAAAAGGGCTCGTTTCTTTTCTGCAACATGAAAGGGGCCAATCTATCGGGTGCAAATTTGCAGGGCGCAAATCTAACAGGCGTACTAATGGACAAAAATACCTACCTATCGGGTGCTGATCTTCGTGGGGCGATCATAGACGACAGCATGTTGGATCAAGCCTATACCATTGGAATGATCAGGCCTGACGGGAGTGTGGTTACCGAGGTATAGAATATATGAAAGGAGTCAGCTCTTTGATTTATGCTCAGATAATCAAAGCCGCTCGGACCATAAACCATAAACCAAAAATCTGACTCCAATTCCTCTTCGAAGAACCAGCGTACTTTGCCGTGATGCAAGATCTTGTTCATCATGCTAAAACACTGAATAAGCGGTCACTGAAAATCGGCGACTGGGCAGCTAAGCGCGCTGCTTCTCACCAAAAATGCCCAACAAATACGCCTTAGCACGTTATTATAAGCCTCTTGGTTCATTCCAATATTCAACGTCGCACAAAAAGGAGTGCATAGCGTGAAACCACAGCAGGTAGGTCAGGCTTATAACCAAATTACTCACCTTTGGGAGAGTGAGCGCTTCAATATGAACAACGGTATTGAGCAGCACAAGAAAGCCATCGCGTTTGTTGATGCGCGAGGAAAAGCGCTGGATATTGGGTGTGGTTGCACAGGCCGTTTTATTGAGCTGTTGTCTCATGAAGGCTTTACGCCAACAGGGCTTGATGTATCGACCGAAATGCTAAAAATTGCGCAAAAGCGCTATCCTGATACCGACTTTGTTCTGGCGGATATTTGCGAATATACCCTGCCTGAAAAGTATGACTTTATTACTGGATGGGACAGCATTTGGCATATCCCGCTCTCGGAGCAACGCGCAGTACTCACCAAAATTGTTGAGAGTCTGAATGTGGGCGGTGTGTTTATCTTTTCTTTCGGCGGTACCGCCGCTGAGGGCGATCACACTGACGATTATATGGGGCCAGACGTTTACTATTCATCGTTAGGCACGAATGGCTTTTTGTCTTTGTTCATCGAACTAGGTTGTGTGATCAGACATTTGGAGTTTGATCAACATCCAGAGCTTCATACCTATCTGATTGTCCAAAAAGCGTAAACACGGCCCATTTCCGGCTCTTTACTCAGAGAGAGGCATCATGACCTTAGAAACCACCAGACTCTTACTCAGGCAATGGAAAGAGGACGATTACTTACCGTTTGCCGCACTGAATGCAAACTCGGAGGTCATGCGCTATTTTCCGGCTCAATTATCTCGCTCAGAAAGTGATGCACTCGCAAAGCGATCACAGTCCCTTATTACGGAAAGAGGGTGGGGGTTCTGGGCGGTTGAGCTTAAAGCCACGGGGCAGTTCATTGGTTTAGTTGGCCTCCATACGCAAGACGAGAATAGTGGTATTCCTCAAGCGTCTCTTGTTGAAATCGGTTGGCGTTTAGCGTCAGAATTCTGGGGGAAAGGCTACGCGTCTGAGGCTGCCGAGAGGGCATTAAGGTTTGCCTTTGACGAGCTTAATTTATCATCCGTATATGCGTTTACCGCGTTAGAGAATGTGCCCTCTCAGGGGGTGATGATAAAAATTGGCATGGCGGATAGCCATAATGACTTTGATCATCCGATGCTACCAAAAGGACATCCGCTAGAACGGCACTGTTTATACAAAATCACGCGAGAGCAGTTTTTAGCCAAATATGAGTGATGGGTTTTACGAAATAAAAAAGCCGAGTGCATCACTGCACTCGGCTTTTTTTGTTGGTCAACGTGGCTTATTTCACTGTCCAACTAATGCTTTCGCCTGCGCGAATAGGCACAACAACATCTGAACCAAACGGCATGGTGTCGGCAACTGACCACTCTTCTTTGGTCAGTGTTACTGTGTCACTGTTACGTGGAAGGCCATAGAAGTCTGGGCCGTTTTGGCTTGCAAACGCTTCAAGGTTTTCCAGCTTGCCTTCTTGCTCAAACACTTCAGCGTAAAGTTCAAGTGCGGCGTGTGCGGTATAAGAGCCAGCACAACCACAGGCTGCTTCTTTTGCACCTTTAGCGTGCGGTGCTGAGTCAGTACCCAGGAAGAACTTTTTGCTGCCGCTGGTGGCCGCTTCGACCAAGGCTTTTTGGTGTGTGTTGCGTTTTAGGATCGGCAAGCAGTAGAAGTGAGGCTTGATGCCACCGACCAGCATGTGGTTGCGGTTATACATCAGGTGATGTGCTGTGATGGTTGCAGCAACATTGTCGTTGGCATTTTTCACAAAGCTTGCAGCGTCCGAGGTGGTGATGTGCTCTAGAACGATTTTTAGCCCTGGGAAATCGTTAACGATAGGGGCTAATACGGTATCGAGGAATGCTTTTTCACGGTCAAAAATATCAACGTCATGGGTGGTCACTTCACCGTGGATAAGAAGCAGCATACCCACTTCTTGCATCGCTTCTAACACTGGGTAGATATTGCGTGCAGAGGTAACCCCTGAATCTGAGTTCGTTGTAGCACCGGCAGGGTAAAGTTTCGCTGCTACAACCGCGCCTGATGCTTTTGCTTTTTTAATTTCGTCAGGGGTGGTGTTGTCGGTGAGGTATAAAGCCATGAGAGGCTCGAACTGTGCAGAAGGCTTTTCGGCCATGATGCGATCACGGTAGGCGATAGCCATTTCGGTGTTGGTAACAGGAGGAACAGTGTTTGGCATGATGAGCGCGCGACCATTGTAGCGGCTGATGTCTTTGACGGTATTTGTCAGTACGTCACCATCGCGAAGGTGAACATGCCAGTCGTCAGGGCGTGTAATTGTTAGTGTGGTCATTAAGGCGTCCCTCCATAGCTAAAATATCGGATTGGAGCCTGTCAGCAAGGAATGTGAGAAAAAAGCAAACGCTTGCGCTCAGGCGGCAGGATAATAGAGTAAAAGCCGCGGTATTTCATCTTCTTTCTCATGTAAGTGTCATGTCGGTCGGCAATCAAATGCGTTCATGCCGTTTAAAAAGTCATGCGGCATGTCTTTGTTTTTTCAGTCTTGGTAAGGCGTTTAAACGTAACAAAGTCGGCAGTGTCAGCGGCTTTTCTAACATATGAAGGTGTAAATAATTCTTGCAGGGTGCGTTCAACAATTGAGCGATTGTTCCTGATTTGGACTATTCTGCTTTTTATAATGAATTGAAAATGCTTGGAGTTTTTTGAATGGGAAGCGCGTCTCTTGTACCTGAAGGAATGAAGTTAAGTATTATCTGTCGCCTTGAACCAGGATGCCTTGGACCTCAAGGGGCAAGCAAAATCGATGATTTTTGTCAGTACATTGAACAAGAAATGCTGACACTAAACACCGATTACATTGCTTTGAATGTGGTACCAAGAAACGACAAAAGCCTTCCAGAGATGCAGTTTAATGTGATGGGTAAAAAAATGAGCCGCGCACAAGCTTCTCAGTATCTGTCACGCTTAGAGAAAAGCCTGGATGATTTCGAGGCCTCGCTTGAGGGTAAGCTTGAAACATTGATCGACAAATACATGGGGTATTAGTTTCCTTTACCCAACGCGCAACAGGTTTTAGAACGTCACTCAACTGGCAACGGACTGTTGAAGTCCGTTGGTTTTTCTCCCCATTTCCACACTCATAAACAAAAACCATGCTTCTGCATGGGGGGCAAATGTTATAACGCCTTCATGCCTATTCCCCATTCACTTGATTTCCGCGCTGTACACTTATGATCACATTCAATGGAAAGTACTTTCTCGCAAGTATGGTATTGCTCGCTGTTCTTATTGGCATTGCTTTGTTTGTGAAAGATAGCTTTGTTCGCCCGTTTCTGGGGGATGTATTGGTCGTGGTATGGATGTATGCGTTTCTCGCGGCATTTCTTTTGGTTCGCCCTTTGGTGTTGTCGTTGTTGTGCTGGTGTTCGCGTACTGTGTTGAGATTGGCCAATATTTTCGTTTTGTTGAAGTGGTTGGCCTGCAAAGTAATAAACTTGCGAGCATTGTTATCGGTTCAACATTCGATTGGCTTGATCTACTGGCTTATACGCTAGGGTGGGGTGTGATTTGGGTGTTTCAAAAACAACAGGGAAAAGAAGTATGATCGCAAGGGAATGGAAAGCGACGTGTCCAAAGAAGCACGAAGAAGGGTTTATTGGATATCTGTACGAAACGGGTGTGAAAGAGTCGTCTGAGACACCTGGATTTCTCGGCGCGCAAATATTTCAACGGGACGTGGATGAGGGCGTTGAAATTACGCTAATAACGTATTGGGAAGCGCTCGAATGTATTACTGCATTTGCTGGTGAGAATATCGACGTGGCTAAATTATACCCTGAGGATGCTCACTACGAGCTGGTGCCTGATCGCCATGTGAATCACTACCACGTGGTTGAAAACACGTGGCAGCGATAAAGCAGCAATTAAGACTTTTTCACACAGACTAATAGCGCATTACCAGATGCGTTATCCAAAGGAATGATTTTGTCGTAATCGTGCTCGAACATGTAAACATCAAAGTAAGGCGCAAGCAGCGTTTGTAGCTCGCTAAAGCTCACTGCAACCATCGGGTGTTCGTCATGCCAGATTTGCGTTTCGTCATCGATTGTTTTCTCGATGTTCAATCGTAGCGATTGCTTTTCGCCTTCGCCGCCGTAATGCCAGCATGATTGAAACACAAAATGGCTTCCCTCGTTGTCAGCACTGTGACGAACAAACGAATCATTGTTGATCTTGTCTTTGTCCACCGCATTAAAACAAAAAATGCCTTCAGGGCTCAGTGCGTGATAGACGCTTTCAATCAAGGCTTTTAAGCGTGCAATCTCACCGCTGTAGTGCATGGAATACAAGAAGCAGGTGATCAGATCTGTTGGTTCATCCACCGCGAAAGTACACATATCTTGAAGCGAAAACTGGGCTTCAGGGCAACGTGTTTGCGCGATGTCGAGCATGGGTTGGTTGATGTCCAATCCACTGCTTTGATAGCCATAGTCAAGGAAATAGCGAACATGCGGGCCTGTACCACAAGCAAGGTCAAGGTGGCGGTTTCCCTTGTTTCCAAACAGTTGATGCAGCCTTTGAATGGTTTGACTTTGTGCTTCGTAGTTGATGTCGACGCACATCAAATCATAGTAGCCAGACAAATCGGTATAGAGAGCATTAGACGACGCTTCAGAGGACGTGTTGAACGACATAATAACCTGGAGGCTTGAGCCGAAAAATTGGGGTGGCGCATAGTATACTAATCGAACGAAAATGCGAAGTGTGTCACATCAAAAGATTCGCTGTTTTCATTCATTTTTCCTCTATATGGTTTCGCGTTTACTATCTTGAATACAGCACATGCATGCTACTGAAACAAAGAAGTAGATAGAGGACAACACATTGGATAACCTCGTTATTTCGTCGCTGTGTTTGGAAGACAAGCGCGCGATATTTGAATTTCTTCAAGATCCTGTGGTGATGCGATTTCTTGGCCCTCGAAGGCCTTTGACCGATGAAGAAGCATCAGAATGGTTCGAATTGGAATTGAACGCTGCAACGCGGCATGTATTCCGCACAAAAGACACGAATGATCTCGTCGGATTTTGCGGGGTAAAAGTCATCGATGGCGTTGAAGATTTTGCTTATTTTTTGCTAAAAGCACACTGGGGGAAAGGCTACGCTGCGGACATGTGTCGCATGGCGGTAGATAAACTGCCGGACACAACGGATTTAGACAAGGTGCAGGTGTTTATCGCCAATGACAATACAGCGAGCCGAGCGGTTGCAAGGAAGTTGGGCTGGCTTTGTGTTTGTGAATCAGAAAATCAGTATGAAAAAGGGCACCGTTATCGCATCAAGCGATAAACGAGACCAGGCAATAAGCGAGACAGGCACTTTTTTGCGAGCACTTTTTGCTTAGGTGGGGGCAGGAGCATAGTGCCGCGAAGCCACTGTGAACGATGAAAAATAGCGCAATAAAAACGGGCAGCGAGAAGCTGCCCGTTTTATTTGAGGAACTGTGTAGCGGTTATACCGTGAATTTATGCACCAACTCGTTTTGGCTAACGGCTTGTTGGTCTAAACGTTCACTTGCCCCTGCGACATTTTGCATTGCGCTGTAGCTGTTATCGGCAATGAAGCTGATGTGTTCAACGTTACGGGCAATGTCTGCTGAGGTGGTGCGTTGTTCAGACGCTGCTTGCGCAATTTGGCTGCTCATGTCGCTGATCATCATGATGATGGCTTCAATTTCTTCCATGGCAGAATTGGCATCGGATGCTTGCGTGACGCTGTTGCTCATCTCATCCACACACTCCTGCATCACAGACACGGCTTCGCGAGATTGCTGTTGAAGCTTGCTGATCATGTCTTCAATTTCAGAGGTGGAATCAGAGGTGCGCTTTGCGAGAACACGCACTTCATCGGCAACCACAGCAAAGCCTCTGCCTTGTTCGCCAGCGCGTGCGGCTTCGATCGCAGCGTTTAGCGCGAGCAAGTTTGTTTGGTCGGCGATGTTGCTGATGACATCCAAGATGGTTTCAATACTGGCAGACATTTCTTGTAGAGATGAAACCACAGCTACCGATTGGTCTAAACGGGTGGATAGCTGGTGGGTTGTGCTGATACTGCGCGTCATGATCTCACGACCTTTCGCGGCGGCATCGCTCACTTCCATCACTTTATCCATGGTTTGTTGCGCGCTGTTGGCGACGTCTTGAACAGAATGCTCCATCTCGGTCATGGCCGCTGCAACAGCCGTCGTCTGTTGACGCTGTTCGTTGAGCTGTGTTTTCGCTTCAAGCGTGGTGGTTTGGTTCTGGGCTGCCACTTCTGCTTGGTCTTCAGCTGCATCACGGATTTGACGAAGGATGCCCTGCAGGTTCGCCGCCAAGGTATTGATGTGATCAGCCAGCTGACCAAATTCATTGTGCTCTTTCACATCGATGCGTTTGGTCATGTCACCTTGCGTCAACGACTCAAGGACTGACAAGGTACTCACCAGCGGTTTACGAACGCTGCGCGCAATGTGCCAACCGATCAAGAAGGTAATGGCGAGTACCAATACACCGATGAAAATGGTTTGTTTTACCCCGTTTTCAAAGGAGGCATTCGCTTGTTCGATGGACGATGCCATCACGGAATTTGCTTGATTGCGGAATTGATCCAGGATGGACATCGCGTTATCAACTTCTACAGCGAGATTGCCAATGTTGTTATACAGCTCATTGGTTGCGACGAGGTAGGCGTAATGTTGATCCAGTACGCCGCCTTCACGGCTCACATCACGGGTGAATGCATCGAGGTCTTTTTGAAATTTCTCTTTTAGCTCAGGTAGCTGAGAGTTCAGTGAGCGGAAAGAGTAATTGAGTTGCTTGACGCTGCGTTTGTTTTCAGACATCGCTTTGGTTATATCATTTAGCTTGTTGCTCGCCAGTGCATCAGACGTGTGCGTTTCGGTTTCTTGCAGCTTCTTAAAGTAGGTTTTTGAAATGATTTTTACTGTGGTGGAGCCATTGTTCGCAATGAAGTCTTGCATGCCTAGTGCAAGCGCTGTGTTCATGCGTTGGAATTGGCGAGCGGCTGTTACACCTTCATCTTTTGCGGTTTGCTGACGCTGATAATTGCTGATAGCGACAGAGGCTTCAGAAAAATACCGTTTCTCGATTTCTCGTAAGGATTCTAGCTGAGAGGTAAGCTCTGCTTGCTGTGACGTCGCGGTATAGAGTTGACTCAGGGCGATGTCGAACTTTTGTTGGGCGGCGTTAAACTTCTCAAGCACCTGTTCACTTTGGGTCACATTGCTGCTTGTAAGGTAGTCTTTGAAGATTTTGTCAGCCGCAAGAAGGCTAACACTGGCTTCATTGGACAAAGATACCAAGGGCAATGCTTCAGAGGTGACGACCTCGAGTTGACCGTGAATTTTTTCTGAACTGCTTAAATTGAGGGTGTTCGTCGCCACAAGACTGACGGCGAGCACAGCAAACCCTGCGTACATCCTACGGATGACGGAGCTTTGACGCGTTTTAGCCATTTGAATTCCTCCCACCAGAGTATTCTCTAGTGCTTCCCTAAAATGCACTCGCTAAACAGATGGCGAGTTGCAATAAATGCAGCAATCAATACGTAAGCGCCTTTTGCTTTCGTATTTATTTGTGCGCATGACGCTCACACGACGCTTAGGCGTTGCTCTTCTATGTCATCCGCCAGTATTTCAAAATCTTTATGGTAAAAAATCGTCAGACTTCCGAGTATTTGAACCTATTCGCAAAATTTATGAGAGTTTGGTTAATAAACAACAGGTCAATGACACAAATGGAAAAAGCGCGTTGTGAAATAGACATTTGCAGTGGCGGATATGGAGGGGAGTGAGCGAAGCGCAACAATTCTAGACACATACCCTTTTAAAACACTGTTCAATATTGCTCATTGCGACAGTCTCTAGCATACTGACAACTTCATGAAATCATTCATTTGGAGTATCCCGTGGCCGAAGAAACCATTTTCAGTAAAATCATTCGCAAGGAAATCCCTGCTGACGTGGTTTATCAAGATGATCTCGTGACTGCATTTCGAGATATCAACCCTCGAGCGCCTAGTCATATTCTCATTGTTCCTAACAAGCTAATCCCAACGGTCAATGACATTGAAGCTGATGACGAATTGGCATTGGGTCGTATGTTCACTGTTGCGCGTAAGTTGGCGAAAGCAGAAGGCATTGATGAAGATGGTTACCGCCTGATCATGAACTGCAACGTTCATGGTGGCCAAGAGGTTTACCACATTCACATGCATCTTGTGGGTGGCCGTCCTCTGGGCCCGATGCTCATCGGTTAATGCGCCGTCATGTTAAATCAGCTTTCACATGTCGATTGAAAGCTGCTGTTAAAACGACAAGACAGAATTTCGGGCGTTCGCGAACCCTGACCGTCGCTGTGTTTAGCTTGGCGTTAGTGGGCTGTGCCAATCTTTCTGTCCAGACGCTGTTTAGCCATTATTCGGCAGCGTTGCAAAGTACGCATGCACTCGCAAAGCAAGGTGAATGGAACGCGGCGTTAGCATCGCTCCCCGACACACCTGACAGTCCTATATTGGACGGCATGGAACGTGGTCGTGTCGCTATGCTGGCCGGTGACCAAGTGGCGAGTGAAGAGGCGTTACAAACGGCTGACGCGGCTGCTGTCGAACAACAACGTGCAGCGGTTATTCAGTTGTCTGAAGGGTTGAATCAGGTCGGCTCCTTGTTAAGTAATGACAACATGCTGACGTATTCTCCACCAGATTATGAACTGGGCTTTCTGCATCTTTACTTGATGTTGGATTACCTTCAGAAAAACGACTTAGAAGGCGCGTTAGTTGAAGTGCGACGAGCAAATCGCGTGCAAGAAGAAGCACGTAAATTGCGCGAAAGTGAACTTGAGCAAACCAAAAAATCGGTGAAACAGAACGGTATATCCGACAATGTGGGTGCGATCCTGTCTCGTTATCCCGATGCAGGGAAAATGCTCAGTAGCGTTCAAAATGGATATCTTTTCTATCTATCCGGCCTACTGTATGAAGCAGAGCGGAATTTGAATGGCGCATTCATTGACTACAATCGCGCACTTGCGGTTGAGCCAGACAATACCTTTGTCGCGAAAGCAGCGATGCGAGTGGCGTTTAAGCAAGGCAGAAAAAGTGAATTGAAACTGCTCGAGAAGCAGTACGGCAAATATAAAAAGCCGGCGAAATCTCAAGCGCAGTTGGTGATCATCAACGAGCAAGGCGTCGTAAATGCCCGTGATGCTTGGCGTTTACCGTTATGGCTATACGACAGTGCAGGTAATCTGGTGTCGTACTCTGTGTCGCTGCCTTATTATCGCTCTACATCGAGCGCGACTCAAAAGGCGTTAACCATTGATGGAAAAGCAGTGACACCGTCGCGGTTGACCAATGTAAACGCCATGGCGCAGCAGTCTCTAAATGAGGCGATGCCTGCAATTGCTGTTCGACAAGTCTTGCGTGTTGTGGCGAAAAACGAAGTGCGTAAGTCGTTAGCGGAACAAGATGAAAGTGGTGTGGGCAACTTGGTTGCGAACATCTTTAACGCGTTGAGTGATCAACCCGACACGCGCAGCTGGCAAACCTTGCCGCAAACTGCGGGTGTCTACAGTGGTTTTTATGCCGCCGGACAGCATGCAGTGACCGCTGATGGCAAAACAATTAACGTTACACTTAACCCCGGCCAAACAACGCTTTTGTGGTTGTCACGACAAGGTGGAAATGTTGTTCATTGGCAGGGTAACTTAGGAGGAATCTGATGCGTATCTCAGTGATACTGTTCAGTGCAGCAATGGTCTTAAGTGGATGTGCGCAAAACACATCGGGGATCAGCATAGACAGCAGCAACCAAAACGTCGTACTTGGCAATGAAGTGCTGGGTAAGTCTTTGGAATTCGGTAATGCGAAAACCAGCGAAGTGAACGAGCGTTTGTTGGCGCAAGTGATGGTGACGAACAAAAGCAGCGAGTCGCAAAATCTGCAATACCGTTTTAACTGGTACGACGAACAAGGGTTAGAGGTCGACAGCGGCAAATCACCTTGGCGACAGTTTATTGTCTACGGTAACGACACGGTGACGCTTCAAGGTGTGGCATTAAATCCAAATGCTAAGAATTTTCGTGTGTCATTGCGTAATGTTCAGTGATACGTCTGATTAGAGACTACAACAGGAAAGTAAAATGAATAAGAGCGTAATAGCGCTGATGAGTGTTGCACTCATCATGGGGGGATGTTCGCAGAAAGTGAGCTACGGTGACGCGCAGGAAGTGGAAACCACCACCATCGAGTTCGGTTCAACCGACCTGCAAAAAATCGCCGTTGATATGACGGATAGCATGCTTTCTTCGGGCGCAATTTCTGCCATTACCCGTAACGATCGTCCGATTGTTTTTGTTGAATCCATCAAGAACAAAACGGCAGAGCATATTGATACGGAATCCATCACTGATAGCATCAGCACGCGCATGCTGAAATCGGGCAAGTTCCGTTTCGTGGACATGACACGTGTTGACGCGGTGCGTGACCAACTTGACTTCCAGAACAACGATGCCTTGGTTAACCCTGGTACTGCAATCCAGTTTGGTAAGATGGTAGGGGCGCAGTACATGCTGTATGGCAACCTTTCAAGCATCAACAAACGTGCTGGCAGCGACGAAGACGTTTATTACAAAATGACCATGCGTTTAATGGATCTGGAAACAGGTTTGATTGAATGGGCTGATGAAACTGAAATTCGTAAGAAGCAGTCTAAATCAGTGCTTGGCTGGTAATACGTGCACAGCAACGCAATAGATGAAAAGGCCGCAGTGATAGAAACACTGCGGCCTTATTGCATTATTACATCAGCAGAATATTTGGTTGGTGGGCTAAGTAATCGCTGTATGGTGTTGCAAGACGTTGAAGGACATCGTTACGTGTGGCGACCGCAAGGCGAAGGTGCTCGGGTTTTTGGCGCGAACAGGGAACATGAGTTCAATGCCCTTGTCCTAGGTTATGACGCCGGTTTAACCAGCAAGCCTGTGTGTGTGATACCAGAAGGGCTGCTCACGGCTTGGATTGACGGTGAAGTCCTTGGCAGTGCCGATGTGGAGACAGTGATGCCACTGTTGGTGCGTATCCATGACATGACGCCACCCACTAATACGTTTGACCCGTTTGAAAAGGCGCAGCACTATTTTGCGCATCTCAGTGATTCAGCGAAAACGGATAGGGTGACCAAGATCCATGCATATTTTCAGCGACACGCGTTCAAAAGCGGTTTAGCGCTGACCATGTGCCATTACGATTTGGGCTATTACAATCTGATCAATACGCCGAATGGGCAGCTTTCTGTGATTGATTGGGAATATGCCGCGCTGGGGGATCCGGCGTTGGACATCGTGATGACGGCGTTGGCAAATGACATCAAGCTATCGTTGGCGGTAAACCATTATTGCGCGCATCGACGTATAGACGATGTGGCTCACTGGATGGATGCCTGTGAACAGTGGGTGCCTGTGGCGAAATACCTTGGCTTGCTTTGGTTTTTGCTTGGCTATGAACTCTATGGTTTAACCTTGTACAAGGAACGTGCTGATACGTATCTGCATGAACTGGACAACATCATGCATGGTTAAGACTAATCGATTAAAGACAAGTCGATAAAAGACTCAGCGATAAAAAAAGGAGAGAGGCAGTAAATGAAAAGGTGGCGACTGGATGTCAGACTAACGTTGCTGGCTATCGTGACGGTCCTGTTTCTTTCTGCGTGTACGAACAAGTTGGCGTATAACACCTTACCCTTTTGGATAGATTATTATCTTTCTGACTATGTCGACATGACATCGACACAGCAAAGACAGCTCGATCGAGACCTTGATGCCTTTCATTCTTGGCATCGCCAGAACGAACTTCCTAAGATCCGCGCTTTGCTGGAAAACATGGAAAGCCAACTCGAAACGCCACTCAGTTATTCTGAAATCAATGATTACCATGGGGTCGTGAATCAAACCATTCTCGCGTCCCTTCATGGGCTCACGCCCGCGTTAGCAAACTTGATCGCATCACTCAGTGATGAGCAAGCCGAGCAATGGTTGAAAACCATCCAAACCAATGTCGATGAGGCTGTTGAAAAAGCCAATGAGGGTTCGTCTAGCGAACAGCTTGTTCGACGCCAAGAAACGCTCATTGAACGTGCTGAGTATTGGATTGATTCGGTAAACAGGAAGCAGTCTGACCAATTCAAGGAAATGGCGAGCTACCAAATTGAAATGCGCCCTGTATTTTACTCGATTCGTGATGGCTTATTTGAAGAGCTAACCCTTATATTCGAAGAAAGGGATGATCCAGCGTTAGAGCAGCGTCTCAATGCCTATTTTGGCAAGCTGGTGGTGTTCAAGAGTGACGATTTTCAGGGCGACATGTCACTGTACCTAGCAAGGCGTTATGAATTGTTGCAACGCATGGACAAACATCTCACCGAAACGCAGCGAAAAACGCTCAGAAATACGCTCGCTTCACTTAGTGACGATCTCGGTGCTTTGGAAAACTGATGGGTTCACGCAAAAACGGTGACTGGTTAATTCGTCGACAAAGAGTGTCAAATTTGTTGACCGCTTTCGGGCTTTGTCTTTTAACCTTATAAAAAGTATGTGATAGCGGGATGATTTATGTTATCACGTTGACTCACACGAAGAAGGTCATGGTGCTCAATCTCACTATGAGCGACTTGAGAGGGAATTTTTGTGATTATTTATCTTCACGGCTTTGACTCCACAAGCCCAGGCAACCATGAAAAAGTACTGCAGTTGCAGTTTATCGATCCTGACGTGCGCTTTATCAACTACAGCACACTTCATCCAAAACATGACATGCAACATTTGCTCAAAGAAGTCAGCAAGCACATGTCGCTGTCTGATGATAAAAATCCACTGATCTGTGGTGTCGGACTCGGCGGTTTTTGGTCTGAGCGCATTGGATTTTTAAGCGGCATTAAACAGGTCATTTTCAACCCTAACCTTTTCCCCGAAGAAAACATGGAAGGCCGTATCGATCGTCCTGAAGAATATCGCGACATCAGCACCAAGTGTGTTGAGAGCTTCCGTCAAAAGAACGCAGGTCGTTGTATGGTGGTGTTGTCTTCAGAAGATGAAGTGCTCGACAATCAACGTAGCGCTTCTTTACTGAGCCCACACTACGATGTTGTTTGGGATGATAACCAGACACACAAATTCAAGAGCATTTCTTCTCACCTCCAAGCAATGAAAGCATTTAAAGAAAGTGCATAGCAAATGTGCATAGGACAACACTGGTTGTAACTACCAGTGTTGTTAAGTGTTTTTCATTTGTTTCTCGTTGTTACTCAGTTTGATTGGTTTGGCGTTTTTTACTGCAACAGGTGCATATGTGCAGATTTAAAAATTGATTGAGATCAAGTGAACTGTATAATGATTAGGTCTGAAATGAGCAACAAATCAAAAAATAACATGCTCATCCGCGGAAACAGAACAACGAACGAATCCGCAAGATAGAAGGCTGAAAAGCCAATTCAAAACCTCACCCACATTACCCAATTTTTAGCTTCGTGCTACTGCACGAAGTGATCAACAGTTTGAATTTAAAATCATGGTGAGGAAATAATCGTGACCAAAATAGTAGTAGTAGGTGGCGGTGCTGGTGGCCTGGAGCTAGCGACAAAGCTTGGCCGTACGCTCGGACGTAAGGGGCGCGCACAAGTCACACTTGTTGACCGTAAATCGAGCCATTTATGGAAACCATTGCTTCACGAAGTTGCAACGGGTTCATTAGATGAAGGTGTAGACGCAATCAGCTATCGCGCGCATGCAAAAAACCATCATTTCGAATTCCAACTAGGTAGCCTTTCTAGCATTGACCGTGACACGAAAACCCTGACACTTGCAGAGCTACGTGACGACGAAGACGGTGAATTGCTGATGCCACAACGTGAACTGTCCTATGACATTCTTGTGATGGCGATTGGCTCAACATCGAACGACTTTAATACTGAAGGTGTTCGCGACAACTGTATTTTCCTTGATAGTCCAGAACAAGCGCGTCGTTTCCGTAATGAAATGAACAACGAGTTTCTGAAACTTCACGCGAAATCGGGCCTCGGCTCTGTTGATATCGCCATCGTGGGTGGTGGCGCGACGGGGGTGGAGCTGTCTGCAGAGCTTCACAACGCAATCAAAGAACTGCACAACTACGGTTTCCAAGACCTAGACAGTTCTAAATTGAACGTGACCTTGGTAGAGGCCGGTGAGCGCATTCTTCCTGCATTGCCACCACGTATTTCTGGCTCTGCTCAGCAAGAATTGATCAAGTTAGGCGTAAACGTTCGCACGGCAACCATGGTTGTTAAAGCAGATGCAGAAGGCCTCACGACCAAAGATGGCGACAAGATCCCAGCACAAATCATGGTGTGGGCGGCGGGCATTAAAGCCCCTGACTTCATGAAAGACATTGCGGGTCTTGAAACCAACCGTATCAACCAATTGGTGGTGAAGCCAACGCTACAAACCACACGTGATGACGATATTTTTGTTATCGGTGATTGTGCAGCGTGCCTGCAAGAAGACGGTTCAATGGTGCCACCACGCGCGCAAGCCGCGCACCAAATGGCGAGCCGTTGTTTCAGCAACATTGTTGCGAAGCTAACAGACCGTGAACTGAAAGCGTACACGTATAAAGACCATGGTTCTTTGGTGTCACTCAGCCGTTTCTCTACCGTTGGTAGCTTGATGGGCAATTTGACCAAAGGTTCGATGATGGTTGAAGGCCGCATGGCACGTATTGTTTATGTGTCGCTGTACCGTATGCACCAAATCGCGTTGCACGGTCTGCTACGTACCGGTTTGATGATGCTGGTTAGCCGCATTAACCGCGTATTGCGTCCATCGCTAAAGCTGCACTAAATCGATACCGTATCGAAACAGCACGTATTTTTAAGCGCCCAGACATGTTCTGGGCTTTTCTTTTCCTGCCATATGTCCTTTGTTCATTGATGTTAATTTTCTCGGATAGGTGGTTTCTCATGGCATGCACGGTGCCAATAAACGAGCTGTTCTTTAGGGAGCGGCCTTGATTTAAGAAACCCTTGTACATAATCACAGCCTTTTTCAGATAGCCAATCGAGCTGTACCTGCGTTTCAACACCTTCTGCGACGACATCAATGTCGATGGCGTGCGAGAGGTTGATGATCGCAGAGCATAAACGGGATGATTTACTGTCAGGGAGCGCGACATCGGTGATGAAGCTTCGGTCTATTTTCAATACATCAAACGGATACAAACTCAGCAAAGACAATGAAGAGTAGCCTGTTCCGAAATCATCGAGGTATAAACGAATACCGAGTGCGCGAAGTCCGTTGAGTGCCTCTAAGGCAACATTTTCGTTACCAATGAGTGTCGATTCAGTGATTTCGATACCGAGCTTTTGCGCTGGGAATGAATGACGAGAGAGCAGAGTTTTAACGAAGTCGACAAAGCTTGGAGATTGAAGTTGCTTGGCTGACACGTTGACTGTTATGCCGGGAAACGTGTCGTTCTCCGCGTTGATGTACCAGTTATCGAGCTGCTTACACACTTCAACAAACACCCAGTTTCCAATGCGATGAATGTGATTTGTATCTTCCGCAATGGGAATGAAATCGGCGGGAGAGACTTGCCCAATGTTAGGGTTGTTCCAGCGAAGAAGGGCTTCGAAGTGTTCAACGCGATTGCTTTTCAAGATGGGTTGGTACATGAGGTAGAGCTGTTCGAGCTCAACGGCCTGACTGAGCTCTTGTTCAATGTTAAACCTTGCTTGAACTTGTTTAAGCATGCGTTCTTCATAAAAAGAGATGGATGCGCCGCTCTCCTTGGCATGATACATCGCGATATCGGCTTGTTGGATGATATCCAGCAAGGTGAATTGTGGGTCTGTGATTGCAGAAATGCCGATGCTAGCGCCCAGTTGTATGTTGTGTTCATCGATAATGTAATTGTCGCTGATCGCGCTGAGGTAACGGGTGGCGAACGTGAGTGACGTTACTTTGCACGTTATGCCGCTTAGACAAACCACAAATTCATCCCCCCCAAACCTGAAAACTCGATGATTGTCTTGTGTGATGTTTAACAAGCGTTTTGCAACTTCTCTCAGTAGGCGATCACCGATCAGATGGCCGAGCGAATCATTGACATTTTTGAATCGGTCTAAATCTATGAAAAGCAGTGAGAAACCGTCGCTAACACCTTGGCTGATCTTTTGTTTTTCTTCTTTAAGGTTTTTCTCGAGCGCGACGCGATTGTGCAGGGTAGTTAGTTGGTCGTGGCGAGCCTGAAAACGGAGTTTCTTGGTTTGTTCTTTCACAAGTTTGCTTGCGAGCTGCAAGCGATTGGAATATGACCAAATACAGGCTGCTGTTGCGACGGTAAGCAACATGGTGAGAATCATGACGATTAAACTATATATGCTTTCTACTTCGCCGTAGTTCAGAGGCTGAAACTCAATCCATACGCCTTCTTCGTTACCAGGGATTGCCACTAAATGTCGCACACTCGGGTAGGAGGCATTGATATTTTCCAATGATGTCGTTTGATACAGAGCAGAGGTGCTGCCTTTGTTGCTAAACTGAGGCGTGACGGTGATATGCAGGCTTTTACCGATTTTTTCGTGTGGCCAAATAGCACCAAAAAAATCCTCAAAATACAGGGTGGATGTGAGGAAGCCTCGCAATGCATTTTTATCCACTATCGCAGAAAATAGTCGCAATCCTCCACCGTGTTCGTCTTTGAAAAAGTGGCTTTCTGGACTTCGCTGGAAAAAAGCGCGCTCCATGGCAAAAACAAATTCGCATTGAGAATCGGCGCGCCATCCCACATAGGTTTTGGTATGTGTTTCGGGGGAAACATACAACACAGGAAACGTGTATTTGTTTAGTGCTGATCCACAGCGAGTCGGTGTTTCAGGATAAAGAGTAAACTGCGCATAGTCCTTATCTTCCTGCTCAACCACGTCACGAACAAATTGATGTGCTGTGTTTTTATCTACCTTAGGTGTCCAAAATACAGCATGAATGCCGTCATTTTTTTTCGTTCTTGACGCCAGGAATTGTTGAAAGGTTTCCTTATCCAATGTTTGACTGTTTTGAAAATACAACTGTCCGGAGAATTGTAATTCTTGGAAGGAATACAGGGATTTCTCTAACGCATTTAATCGTTGTTCGACTAACGCTTCAAACGTGCTGAGTTGTTTCTCTTTCTCTAATTTTTTTACTGATAGCCCACTGAAGTATGCAAGGCCTGCGCCTATAAGAAATATCGCCCAAGGTAACGTTGTTATTCGCATGGTAGCTATTTGGTAGATTACTGATAGACAACATTATATTGAGAAAAGTGACAGTTTCTTTTTGAATATATTGCAATAAGGTTTCAGTCTATCTGGCCTTTTTCATCTCTTTGTATATTGACTATTAATTTCAATGACTTGAGGTTTTTTTCGTTGCGGGGCAGCTTTTGATGCAGAAAGCGTCGTTTTGGATATTTGCGACAAATCTGAGCCTTTCATGTAATCACATGAAATGTTGGAATGGGGGTGGGGTTATACCCAAAACAAGCGCGCTTTCTCTGCGGGCTGCTTGATAGTTTGGGTATAAACTCTATGAGGACGCGTTTGAGTATGTAAAGTTAGTGAGTTATAAACCCAAGGTCACTGGGCACCAAACTGTAAACCAAACCTTCTTTGGCTTCGCCGTTATACATGTAGCGATTTCTCGCGCGGCACTCATAGGTAGCTTGAAGTTTTTCTGCTATGCGAATGCTGGCTGTGTTTGCAGGGTCCATCACCAGTTCTAAACGGGTGAGCAATAAGTGGCTGAATGCGAGGCTGGCAATGGCTTCTGTGGCTTCTAAGGCATATGCGCGCCCTTGATACTCGGTTGCTATCCAATAACCAAGGTTTGCAAGGTTAGCGACGCTATCAATGCTTGATACATAAACACAACCGACGAGGTCTCCGCTGCTTTGCTCGAAGACGGCAAGTTCATAGCTGCTGCCCGTTAGCCAGCCTTGTCGGCTGCGGTTTATCCACGCTTCTGCATCCAATTCATCAAAGCCCTCACTGCACCAATCGAGCCAAGGCGAAATGCTGTCGGCTGAGGAACTGATGGCACGTTGTAGTGGTTGAACATCCACACGCTTTAATGCGCGAAGAAGTAGGCGATCTGTTTGAAATTCCAAGTTTGCTTGCATGGTGTCAAATGCACTTAATTAGGATAAGAAAGGACTTCAATGCGTAACATTGAATGTAGTTGAATAAAAACGCCCTCAGTGAGGGCGCTATGTATTAGTTTGCTTTCGTGACCTGAATGATCAAGCCCATGAGAGGGTGGTCGAGGTAGTGGATTTCACCACTGCGCATGCGGCGCTTCTGCTCAAAGGCGTAAGGCTGAAGGAACTTCTCAATGGCGTAGCTACGTTCTAGCTTTTGCAGACCCGCAAAGCTCACGTCATCATTTGGTGTGCCAACAGCAGCAACATTGGTCGCTTCACCATCTTGTGCGATGTCTTGTAATACAGTGTCTGATTGACCCGCCAATGGGGCAGGGGCTGCACTGACATCTTGAAGCACTTTACGTTCGCCCGGCTCACGCAGCACAAGATCGGTTTCTATAAACAGGTAGTGCTGAACGTATACACGGATGAAACCGTCGAGTTCATACATCGAACCGCTTTTCTTTTCGGTACCATCACTACCAACGGTTTGCATGCCTTTCGGTGTACCGTCTTTGTAATAGTCTTTGCCGTAGTTGTTACCCGCAGCCATACGCATTTTTGGCATTGCGCCTCTGCTTCCGTCATTTTGACGCCAAGCAACATGCACCAAAGGCTTAAAGCCTGCATGGCGTGATAAGCGATTATATTCAGCGTTTAACTTCCATTCGCTTTTCGGCAAAAGGGTCAGTCCACGCGCAGCCATTGATGCAGCGTCATAAGGGGAAACTGCGTTAGACAAGTTGATACCACCCGGCGCTTCTGGCCAGTTTTCTTTCACTGCATCAGGGCTCTGGTTTCTTTTAAAGACGATAACTTCAACGTCATAGAGGCGTTCAGCCATCGTTTGCCAGCTAATGGTGCACAGCAGCAGGAAAATTAGCTTCTTCAAAGCATTACTCCGTTTCGAATACATATGACTGCCTTAGACTCAGGCAACCAATAAATTGTCAGCAAATTGCGTTAAAAGTGTTTCGATAAACGCGACTCGCTCACGTCTATCTGTCAGCGGTTCAGCGATTTTTAGCTTTGTGGGTCCATCAAAACGGTAACGGCTTGGGTGGGATTGTAACAGACCCACTAAGAAGCCGGGATCAATTTGGGCGTTTTGAGTAAACTCGATCACACCACCTCTGTCGTGCGCGTCAATTTTTCTTACGCCCAGACGTGCAGCGTCTAGTTTTATTTGCTGAATCGTCAGCAAGTTTGTGGCCGCATCTGGCAATAAGCCAAAGCGATCAATCAGTTCAACACGTAACTCTTCCACATCATCTTGTGATTTAGAGCCCGCGATACGCTTGTACAATGACAAGCGCGTGTTGATGTCAGGAATGTATGCATCTGGCAGCAAGGCAGGCAAACGCAGTTCCACATCGGTTTGTTGATTCAGCAGTTCTTCCAATGACGGTTCTTTGCCTTCCTTCAATGCTTCAACAGCTTGCTCAAGCATTTCCATGTAAAGGGTAAAACCGATGGATTGGATTTGACCGCTTTGCTCATCACCCAGTAACTCACCCGCGCCTCGAATTTCGAGGTCGTGGGTTGCCAGCGTGAAGCCTGCGCCCAAATCTTCCAAAGAGGCAATGGCTTCAAGACGTTTTGCGGCGTCTTTGGTCATGCGTTTTGGATGCGGTGTAAGCAAGTACGCATAGGCTTGGTGATGTGAACGACCCACACGGCCGCGAAGCTGGTGTAGCTGCGCCAAGCCGAAGCGATCGGCGCGATCCATGATGATGGTGTTCGCGGTCGGTACATCAATGCCTGTTTCGATGATGGTGGTACACACCAGGACATTAAAACGCTGGTGATAGAAATCCGACATGATGCGCTCAAGTTCGCGTTCACGCATTTGCCCATGAGCGACGGTAATGCGCGCCTCTGGCACCAGTTCTGCCAGCTCATCCGCGGTTTTCTCGATGCTGTCGATGTCGTTGTGTAGGAAGTACACCTGACCACCACGCATGATTTCACGCAGCATGGCTTCTCGCACCAAGTTCTTATCGGTTTCACGCACAAAGGTTTTGATGGCGAGACGGCGTGAAGGTGGTGTGGCGATTATCGAAAGATCGCGCATACCACTCATTGCCATGTTCAAGGTACGAGGGATTGGCGTTGCGGTCAGCGTGAGAATATCGACATCTGCACGCATTGCTTTCACTTTTTCTTTCTGACGCACACCAAAGCGGTGTTCTTCATCGACGATAAGTAAACCAAGGTCTTGGAACTTCACGTCGCTTTGCAGCAATTTGTGGGTGCCGATCAAAATGTCGACTTTCCCTTCTGCGGCATCCGCAAGGATGAGTTTTTGCTCCTTGGCGGACTTGAAGCGTGAAAGCACTTCTACGCGAACGGGTTGGTTGGCAAAACGGTCGCGGAAGTTTTCAAAGTGTTGCTGTGCCAATAGCGTCGTCGGCACGAGCACGGCAACTTGCTTGCTGTTGTTTGCAGCCAAGAAGGTCGCGCGCATTGCGACTTCAGTTTTACCAAAGCCCACATCACCACAAACAAGGCGATCCATGGCAATAGGCTGACACATATCAGACAAGACGGCATTGATCGCTTGTTTCTGATCAGCGGTTTCTTCAAACGGGAAGTTGGCACAAAAATCCAGGTACGCTTCTCTATCGTGCTTAAAGGCAAAGCCCGGCTTAGTGGCGCGTTTTGCGTATACATCCAACAGCTCAGCCGCCACGTCTCGGACTTTTTCTGCCGCTTTCTTGCGGGCTTTTTCCCATACATCACCACCTAAGCGGTGCAGTGGGGCGGTTTCTTCCGCACCGCCGCTGTAACGGCTGATCAAGTGTAGTGAAGCGACCGGAACATACAGTTTTGAGCCTTGCTGATATTCTAAGGTGACGTATTCAGTTTCAATGCCGCCTGCTTCGAGTGTTTGTAATCCAATGTAACGACCCACACCGTGTTCAAGGTGAACGACGGGCTGACCTGGCTGCAGCTCTGCAAGGTTACGGATCAAGGTATCGCTATTGCTGGTGGCTTTTTTGTTGTCGCGACGGCGTTGCTGCACGACGCGCGCACCCAGTAAATTACTTTCACAAATCAGTGCGAATTTCGGATCTTCTGAGATAAAGCCTATCTCAGCCGGGCCAACAACCAACGCGAACAGACTCGGGGAGGCAATGGCCTCATCCAAGGATTCACAGACCATAGGGCGGATTTTAATGCGCGCCAACAGATCGAGCATGGCTTCGCGACGGCCTTCCGTCTCAACAGAGAAAACGATTTTGCCGTTGAACTCTTCTGAGAATTTGCGAAGCGCACCCAGCGGCTCTTTGAGTTGCTGATTAACGGTCAGTTCAGGCAACAGCGAAATGGCGGCATTTTGACGACCGGCTTTATTGTCTGTGGTTTCGCGCTCTAGCTTAATGCGTGGATAGGCTTTGAATGCAGAAAACAGTTCGTCGATGGTTTGCCACAATTCATTCGGCGCGAGCAATGGGCGCATCGGATCGACGCGTCGTTGATCAAAGCGGTATTCGGCGTCAGAGAGGAAACCGCGTACCGAGGTTTCTAAATCGCCTGAGGTTAGAAGTAAGGTGTTTTCTGGCAGATAATCAAACAGCGTTTCTGTTTGATCAAAGAAAAGTGGCTGCCAATATTCGATGCCTGATGGCCACGTTTTCTTGCTGACCTGTTGGTAAATCGATTCCGGTTCACGGCGCGCGTCAAAGCGCTCGCGCCAGCGACCACGGAATTGCTCTACAGCATCATCGTCGGTTGGGAATTCGTGCGCTGGAAGCAGGTTGATCTGATCAAGTTCTTGTGTTGAACGTTGGTTTTCAGGGTCGAACTCACGAATAGTATCGACTTCATCATCAAAGAAATCGATACGAAAAGGCTGATTTGAACCCATCGGGAACAAATCAATGATGGAGCCACGACTGGCGTATTCACCGTGTTCGATCACCTGATCCACATGTCGATAGCCCGACAGCTCAAGCTGATGACGCAGTTTTTCCAGTGAAACGCGGTCGCCTTTCTTTACGATCAACGCGTGTTGAACCAAGAATGAGCGCGGCATGACACGCTGTAACAGTGTGCTTACTGGAATAATTACAATGCCAGACGTTTGCTGAGGCAATTGGTACAAGCGCGCAATGCGGTCAGAAATAATGTCTTGATGCGGCGAGAAATTGTCGTAAGGCAATGTCTCCCAATCAGGAAACACATGGCATTCGCTACCAGTGAATTGGCTAATTTCTGGCTGTAGCTTCAATGCGGTTTGATTGTCAGGCACCACGAGCAACATCATTCTGTGTTGCTGATTGGCGAGTTGTGCAATCGTAAGGGGCAGCGCAGCGCCGAGTAAGTTGGCAATAACGCGCGTGTCGCCGGCCTTTTCTGGGGCAGGCAAAGTAAATAAGGCTGAGTTAGTCATCGAATTGAGGCTTAGTTATTTCGTTCCATTGCGCGTTGACGAAGAAGCTTTTGCTGCTGATGCAACGCGGCACGAATAAGGACATCTTTGTCGTCTTCTTGTAATCGTGTGTATTTTACACCCACGGCATACTTACCATTCTTTTCTTTTATACCGTAGACGCTACCGTAGCAGTAAATCGCTGAGGGCGGGTTCTCAAGAAAGAGTTTAAGACGAACTTGCTGACCTTTTTGGAAGGGCTTTTTGGCGATAAAGGTTAAGCTACTGGCACCAAAGGTCTCGGTTTGATGACGCAATGTCGGGTCGTCTTGCTGAGACAACATGAAACCGAGTAAAAGATTAATTTTTTCATTTTGGGCATGCAAAAATTTCGACAGCGCTTGGCTGTTGTCATGGTGCAGTGTGTGAAGTTCTTTTTCAACGCCGCCATCGAGCTCGCTACATTCACTGGCGATCCGAAAGGCAATAGGGGTTTCACGTTCAAATTCGACATCAGAGGGAACGCGCTCACCTTCACCCAATACTTCTACATTGATCTTTAGATGTGCGTGTACCGAAAAATATTCATCCTGAGTCATGATGTTTCCTAATACCTTGTAATCTGTTGATTATCACGCAGTCCCCTCGATTCCTCAACCTGTAGCCTGAGTTCAGGGCATTTTTCTCGCGTTTGGTTATTTTTTCTTCTGGTTATATGAAACAGAACCGATGGCGCTGAACAAAATTCCCGCAATTGGCACATTATTGATCTGAATTGCTCCGGTCTTAAATCCTGAGAAGGCCACGAAATTGTTGAAAACCCGTCATGGTGAACGGGCTATCGTGGCAATCCGCTGACCTTAAAGGTATTCTTGCACATCCTTGGTGTCAGGTTGTGTCACCAAGGAATTTGCATTCAACTGCCTATTACTTTGTCGAGAATTCTCATTATGTTTCACCCTTTACCGGTGTTTATTGGCTTGCGCTACTTAAAAGGTCGCTCGGGCGATAAGTTTGGCCGGTTTGTTTCTTATATGTCGACGGCTGGCATTACGATCGGTGTGATGTCTTTGATCACAGTACTTTCTGTTATGAATGGCTTTGAAGGCCAGCTAAAGAATCGAATTCTTGGTGTTTTGCCCCAGGCGGTTATTGCTGGTGATGCCGAGCTTGCGCCCGATGTGAATACTATCGCGCAGTGGGACGGCATCGTTGGAACAGCGCCTTTGGTATCAACCGATGCGGTTGTACAAAGCGCGTTATCATTGGGTGCAGGACGTTTGCTGGGCGTTGATCCGCAAAGCAAGGAGCCCGTGCGTGCGTTCATGGTGCGAGGTCAATTTGAAGCCTTAACCGCGGGCAGTTACGCACTGGTTCTTGGCCGAAAAACAGCAAGGCAGCTTGATGTGTCTGTCGGCGACAAAGTGCGCGTGATGATCACCAGTGCAAGCCAATTTACGCCGATTGGCCGAGTGCCTTCTCAACGGAATTTCACCGTGGCGGGCATTTATGACACCGCAACGGATGTTGATGGGCAGTTGATGTTTGCCAATTTGAATGACGTGGCGCGTTTAATGCGTTTGCCGCGCACGCAACCGGCTGATCTTCGTCTCTTTGTGGCTGAACCTTTTGATGTGCCCAAACTGAAAGTGAAGGCGGAATCGCTCGGGTATGAATGGTCAGATTGGCGTGAATTGCGCGGCGAATTGTTCCAAGCGGTGAAGATGGAAAAAAACATGATGGGGTTGATGCTGAGCCTCATCATCTTAGTGGCGGCATTTAACATCATTTCTGCACTGATCATGGTGGTGATGGAGAAGCAATCAGAAGTTGCCATATTAAAAACCCAAGGCATGAAACAACGTGACGTGGTGTATTTGTTTGTTGTTCAAGGGGCAAGCAGCGGTGTGATTGGCGCCATTTTAGGGGGCATCGCAGGCACGCTGTTGGCAATGAACATCAATGGCATCATGGCGGTGCTCAATATCAGTTTATTGGGCAATGGTATTTCTTTGCCTGTGGTTGTAAAACCCGAACAAATCTTCTCTGTTGTGGTTGGCGCGATTGTCTTAAGCCTTCTTGCTACCTTGTTCCCTTCGATTAAAGCGGCGTCTGTTCGCCCCGCTGAGGCTCTTCGCTATGAGTAATGCATTGCTAACCTGTTCAAACGTTGTCAAAACCTACCAAGAAGGTGAGCTGGAAACGCATGTACTGAAAGGCGTTTCGTTTTCAATCAACAAAGGCGAATTGGTAGCGATTGTTGGTGCATCGGGCTCGGGCAAAAGTACCTTACTTCACATCCTTGGCGCGTTAGATTCGCTGACCAGTGGCGATGTGCAGTTTGAAGGGAAAGATCTGGTAAACATGCGTGCGTCTGACCAAGCCACGCTGCGTAACCAGAACATCGGTTTTATTTATCAGTTCCACCACTTGTTAGCTGATTTTACGGCGATTGAAAACGTCGCAATGCCATTGTTGATCGGTGGAGAAAAGCCCGCCGAAGCCAAACGTCGTGCGTTGGAAATTTTAGATGCCGTAGGCATGGCGCACCGTGGTGAACATCGTCCTTCAGAACTATCTGGCGGTGAGCGCCAACGTGTTGCGATTGCACGCGCTGTGGTGAACCGTCCAGCGTTGGTGTTGGCGGATGAACCAACGGGCAACCTTGATCATAAAACGGCGTTAGATATCTACGATCTGATGCGTCAGCTAAACAAAGAATTCAACACCGCCTTCTTGGTTGTTACGCACGATCAAGAACTGGCTGGTAAAATGGATCGCCAACTGTCGATGTTGGATGGTCAGTTTGTCGAAACGTCTAAGCCAGAGGTAAACCCAGCATGATGGAACCTTTGGCGCTGTTTATTGGACGCCGATTTAGCAAGGCGAAGCGTCGCAATAAACTTGTTTCGTTTATCTCAGTGTCCTCAATGATCGGCATCTCTGTCGGTGTCATGGTTATCATTGTCGGTCTGTCGGCGATGAATGGCTTTGAGCGCGAACTTGAAAAGCGCGTGCTGGCGGTGATCCCGCATGCCCAGCTTGAAGGGGTGGATGCGCCGGTCGCTTCTTGGCGTACGATGCAGGAAACCGCGATTGCTAATCCGAACGTCGAGGCGGGCGCGCCGTATGTCACCTTCACGGCATTGCTGGAAAAAGGGGCAAACCTCAAACCTGTGCAAATCCGTGGTATTGACCCGAAAGCGGAAGAAACCGTCAGCAACATTCATCAGTATGTGCTGGATAACGGCTGGCAACGTCTACAGCCGGGTGAACAAGCGATTGTATTGGGCAAAGGCATTGCAGATGGCCTTGGCGTGAAGGTAGGAGATTGGGTGACGGCACTCATTCCATCGCCGGATCCCGATTTGAAACTGCGTGCGCCAAAACGTATTCGATTGCAGGTTTTAGGCATTTTGAGCCTAGGCGGACAAGTTGATCATGGCTTGTCACTTATCCCTATTCAGGACGCACAGTCTTATATTGGCATGGGCGATGCGGTAACGGGTGTTGCGCTGAAGCTGTCTGAGCCACTTGAAGCGCGTCATATCGTTCGTGAAGTGGGGAAAACACTCAAAGAATACGTTTACTTAAAAAACTGGACACAGGAATATGGCTTCTTGTATCGCGACATTCAAATGGTGCGCACCATTATGTATCTCGTGATGGTTTTAGTGATTGGCGTGGCGTGTTTCAACATTGTCTCTACCTTGATGATGGCGGTAAAAGACCGTGCTGCAGACGTGGCTGTGCTGCGTACCATGGGCGCGAAAGATGGTCTGATTCGTTCGATCTTTATTTGGCACGGCTTGTTATCCGGATTGTTCGGTAGTTTGATTGGCTCCGTGATGGGGTGTTTGATTGCGTTCAATTTGACCAGCATTGTAGGGTGGATTGAATCGCTGACAGGGCAAGACTTCTTGTCTGGCGATATTTATTTTGTTGATTTCTTGCCGACCGAACCGCACCTGATGGATGTGTTTCTCGTGTCGACAACAGCGGTGGTGTTGAGCTTGCTTGCCACTTGGTACCCAGCACAACGCGCATGTAAGTTGCATCCGGCGTCTGTGCTGAGCGCGCGCTAATCGTGTAGCCCTTTCTCTGATTTTAACGCGTCAATTTTAAAAGCCCGCAGACATTCGTTTCTGTGGGCTTTTTGTTTGCGTTTATACCCGAGTCACTTGAAATCCTGCATATAGAGGCTTCTTAGGTATACGTTTCATTTTTTCAGGTATTGATGCTTAGTACTGGCAAGAAGAGATGATGAGCAAGAGAAGATGATCAGCAAGGGAAGAGTTAAGTGAATCGCAACGGGATGTTTGCGAGGGAGACAAATTAAGGCACGTATAGCAAGTCACTCGCAGTCGCATGGCAAAAAGAAAATACCCCGCCTTTGTTTTTGCAGAGGCGGGGTATTTTGTTGTTAGGACTTGTCTTTTTTCAGAACGTCTTTGAGTTTCTTCGGTAAACGTAAGCGGCGTTTTTGCCAGCTTCTGACCACGGAATAACGCCAGATACCACGCACGCTGAAATAACCAATAAGGGAAAAGACAATGCTCAATACGAGGCAACCCAACAAGAAAGGAGGCCCAATCTGACTCATTTGGTTAAACAGGAATTCCCATGTCAGCTCAAAATGAAAATGCTGATTGGGCGTGTCCATCAAGAACGTGCCCACTTTGTAAGCGGCATAGAAAATGACGGGCATTGTCACTGGGTTCGTGATCCAGACCAAAGCGACAGAAAGTGGAAGGTTAACACCGAACATGATGGCAAGACCTGCCGCCATGATCATCTGGCTGGGAAGCGGGACAAATGCCATGAAAAGACCAACCGCAAACGCCCCAGAAGCGGAACGTCTGTTAAGACACCAAAGGTTTGGGTCGTAAAGCAAATTGCCAAACACAGCGAGCGCTTTCTGCTTGCGAATGACTTCATGCTTAGGGAGAAATTTTTTAAATATTTTTCTTGGCATACGTCTTCATTTCACACGGGGTCGATACCGACATGAAGCTGTTGTTCGGCATCGTGGTAGCTATAATCACTCTGAAATGGTGGCCGAGTATTCCTAGCATAGGCGTTGTCATCGCAACGCTGCTCATCCTTATAGCATTACATAGGTTCGTGTCAGAGATCGTTATCGGTGCAGCCATTGGGTGTCTTATTGCAACAGGCGCGGTGGCTATTTTTCAACACAAAACCGATACTGCACTGACGGTTGATGTGAATACTACCATAGCAGGTAAAGTTGGCAGCCTTTTTACCAAGGAAAACGGGCAAACAAGTGTAATCTTTGATGTCGACACAGTGAATGGACGCAAACTGACCATTTTTGAGACATTTAGAGCACGTCTCTACTGGCGAACAGAGTTGCCTGTGAAACAAGGACAACACTGGTCTGTTACCGCAAGATTAAGAGAGCCTTACGGTCGTGTTAACGAAGCAGGCTTTGATGCCGAGACCTATTTTCTTTCCCGCCACATTCATAGCAAAGGGTCTGTCCGATCCGCGAATGTGTTGAATGAAAGGGTGTCTGTTCGTCAGCAACTCTATGACACTGTTTACAAAAATGTCGCGCATTTAGACAGCGCACGATTTTTGATTGCGTTGGCCTTTGGTGAGCGGGGCATGTTGTCGAGCGAAGATTGGCAGCAACTTCGTGACAGTGGGCTAGCGCATTTGATGGCGATATCCGGGCTGCACATCGGTCTGGCCTTCTTTTTCGGTTACACCGTCACTCGCTATGTATTTCCACTGATCGTCAAGCGTGATACTCACCTGTGGATCCCACTCGTGATGGGCTTGGTGGCGGCATGCTTATATGCATGGATGGCGGGGTTTTCGTTAACTACGCAACGCGCCTTGATGGCACTTCTCGTCGTGTCTCTTATTCGCCAAAGTGGTTACAGCGCCAGTCCTTTCTCTACCTTCTTTTTGGTATTGGCTGCAGTGCTGGTTTTTGACCCACTTTCTATTTTCTCTGCCAGTTTCTGGCTGTCTTTTGGTGCGGTTTACGCACTTTGCATCATGGCGCTGTTTCGGCCAACGGCCCCTCTGGAAGAAAGTGTCATCCAGAAGGTTGCTCGGTACGTAAAATCTTTGCTTATCATGCAGTGTGTACTGATGATTGGTATGTTGCCTCTCATGTGGACGTGGTTTGGTGGGGTCAGTTTGACGGCGCTGTTTTTTAACGTGTTGGCAGTGCCTTTGATCAGTTTAATCACAGTGCCGCTCATCTTGTTGGGACTCATACTCACGCCATTCGGTGCGTCATCCTACGTTTGGCACGCTGCCGATCTCTCGCTTCAGCCCTTAATGTCACTCCTTGGTGTGGCGTCATTTGGTTGGTTAGAGACGCAAGGGCCTTCCACCGTTTTTCCCATCGTTGTAGTGCTCCTGGCTTTTGTGCTGTGGTTGGTCGGTTTTCGCACTATACCAATTGCCGCGGGGGTCATCGGTCTTTCGTTGTTTACTTGGAAAAACACGCAAACCGACACTACCGCATGGCGCGTCGATGTGTTTGATGTAGGGCATGGGTTGGCAGTGTTGATTGAAAAAGAAGGGCGCGCTGTTTTGTATGACACCGGGGCGGCTTGGTCTTCTGGCACTGTTGCGGCGTCGGTGATAGCCCCTGTGTTAACCCAGCGTGGCAGCAAACTCGATGGCTTGATATTGAGTCATGGCGACAACGATCATGCTGGCGGAGAAGCGTGGGTCACCAAACATTTAGTGCCTCAATGGGTGCGCTCTAGCGAAAACGACCTGGGCCATTTGGCTTGCTTGCGTGGAAACCGTTGGCGATGGCAACAACTCGAATTTGAAGTTTTGTATCCATTGACCTTGTCAGACCGGGCGAAGAACGCATCATCGTGTGTGATCAAAGTGTCTGATGGGAAGCATGCCGTGCTCCTTACTGGCGATCTCCCCAAAGCGCAGGAAACCTATTTGTTGACACAAAACGACGATGTATCCGCTGATGTGCTGATTGTGCCACATCATGGTAGTAAAACATCGTCAAGCGAGGCATTCATTGATCATGTAAACCCGAAGGCCGCTATCGCGTCGACAGGACGTTATACGCCGTGGAACTTACCTCATCCTGATGTCGTTTCGAGGTATGAGAACAGAAGCATTGAGTGGTTTGAAACGGGGTATGACGGGCAGGTGAGTGCACAATTCTCGGACAAAGGTTGGAGAGTTCTTAGTCAAAGAAACGATACAGAGCCTTTTTGGTACCGTAAGAAGTTTGGAGCGCCCAAAAGAAAAGAGTAGAATGCCCGCTACTTGCAGAAATATAAGCAATTCACATGACAAAATACCAAGATAGAACCACCTGGGATACGTTTAAAAAGCTGTGGCCATTTATCGCGAATTATAAATCAGGCCTCGTGGTTGCCATTATCGCTTTGGTGATCAACGCAGCAAGTGACACCTTGATGCTTTCTATGATTAAGCCACTGCTTGATGAAGGCTTTACGTATGACAAGGTTGACGGCGATTTTCTGAAAATGATGCCTGTTTATCTCGTTATTCTGATGTTGGTGCGCGGTGCATCGAGCTTCGTCTCAACATACGGTCTATCTTGGGTTTCTGGTAACGTTGTGATGGTGATGCGTCGTCGTATGTTCAACCATTTCATGAAGATGCCAGTGAGCTTCTTCGATCAAGAATCGTCAGGTGCACTACTTTCGCGCATTACCTATGATTCTGAACAAGTTGCCAATGCCACCAGTGGTGCACTGATCAGTCTAGTGCGTGAAGGTGCGTCTATCATCGGTCTCATGACCTTGATGTTTTATTACAGCTGGCAGCTCTCTGCGATATTGCTGTTGATTGCGCCGGTTGTGGCGTGGGCGATTGGCTTTGTCTCTAAACGCTTCCGTAAAATATCCTCAAACATGCAAGAAGCCATGGGCTCTGTGACATCATCAGCAGAGCAAATGCTTAAGGGCCACAAAGTGGTCTTGAGCTTTGGTGGTCAACAGGTTGAGCAGACACGTTTTGAGAGCGTCAGTAACCGTATGCGCCAACAAACCATGAAATTGGTGTCGGCGCAGGCAATTGCCAACCCAGTTATTCAGTTGATTGCGTCTTTTGCGCTGGTGGCCGTATTGATGCTGGCAAACACGGAATCTATTCGTTCAGAATTGACGGCGGGTACGTTTGCGGTGGTCTTTGGTGCGATGTTTGGCTTGATGCGTCCACTCAAAGCGCTGACCAATGTGACCTCTCAGTTCCAACGTGGTATGGCTGCATGTAATAGTCTGTTCGAACTGATGGAAATGGAAACCGAGAAAGACAACGGCCTACACACCATTGAACGTGTGAAAGGCAACGTCACCGTTAACGACGTTGTCTTTACTTACCCAACCAAAGATACCCCAGCCCTGAAAAGCGTGAGCTTTGAATTGCCCGCGGGTAAAACATTGGCTTTGGTCGGGCGCTCAGGTTCGGGTAAAAGTACGATTGCTAACCTGTTGACGCGTTTTTACGACATAGACAGTGGTGATATCACCATTGATGATGTTCGCATTCAAGATTACACCCTGAATAACCTGCGTGATCACGTTGCGATTGTGTCTCAGAATGTGCATCTGTTTAACGATACTGTTGCGAATAATATTGCTTATGCAGCAGAAGAAAACTTCACCCGTGAGCAAATCGAACGTGCTGCAGAATTGGCATATGCTGCTGACTTTGTGCGCGAAATGGATAATGGTTTTGATACGATGATTGGCGAAAATGGTGTCAGCTTGTCGGGCGGCCAACGTCAGCGTATTGCAATTGCCCGGGCATTGCTCCGTGATGCACCTATCTTGATTTTGGATGAGGCAACATCTGCGTTGGATACTGAATCTGAGCGTGCGATTCAAGCCGCGTTGGATGAACTTCAAAAAGACCGCACCGTCTTAGTGATTGCGCACCGCCTTTCTACCATTGAAAACGCCGATGAGATTTTGGTGGTGGATGAAGGTGAGATTGTTGAACGTGGTGACCACCCAACCTTGATTCAAAAAGACGGCGCATACGCGCAGTTGCATCGCATCCAATTCGGAGAATAAGCCTTGGCGGGATGGGTAGAGAGAATTTGGTTTGAAAACCACCCGCTAGGTCTACTTGGTGCGCCACTGTTGTGGCCTCTGAGTAAAGTGTTTGGCGCGATTGCTCGAAAACGCCGAGCCTCTTTCCTTGAAGGTAACGGCGCTTATCGCGCGCCTGTGCCTGTTATTGTTGTCGGCAACATTACGGTGGGTGGTAACGGTAAGACACCTGTTGTGATTTGGCTAGTGGAGCAACTAAAAGCCATGGGAATGACGCCAGGTGTCGTGTCTCGTGGTTATGGCGGCAAAGCGGAAAGTTACCCGTTTGTGTTGGATGAAAATACCACCACAGATAAAGCTGGCGATGAGCCAGTGCTGATTTATCAACGCACGGGCGTGTCAGTTGCCATTTCTCCCGTGAGAAGCGAAGCCGTTAAAGCATTGCTGCCGCTTGGGGTTGATATCATCATTACTGATGATGGCCTGCAACATTACAAACTCGCGAGAGACATTGAGTTTGTCATTGTCGATGGTGAACGCCGATTCGGTAACGAACATTACATGCCTTTTGGCCCACTGCGAGAGCAGACTGATCGGCTCCAAAGTGTCGACTTTATCGTGTGCAATGGGGGTCAGCCTGAGGCTGGCGAAATCGCCATGAACCTCGCGCCAAGCCAATTTGTGAACCTCAAAACAGGTGAAAAAGCGCAAGCGTCTTCGTTTGACAATGCCGTTGCTATGGCGGGCATTGGAAACCCTCAGCGCTTTTTCAATACCTTGAGTGCCCTGGGCATCACGCCAGTACATTGTGAACCCTTTGCTGATCACAAAGCCTTTGAGTATGACCAGTTGGCGGCGTTGGCAGAAAAAGGCCAACACCTGTTGATGACAGAAAAAGACGCGGTGAAATGCCGTGATATGTTGTCTCAATACCCTAATATTGAAAATTGGTGGTATCTTCCTGTTGATGCAAATATCAGCGAGAAAGACACCATCAATATGATGAATATCATTAAGAAAGTTAAGGATGGATATGGATCACCGACTGCTTGAAATCGTTGCTTGTCCCGCGTGTAAGGGAAAACTGAACTACAACAAAGAAAACAACGAACTGGTGTGTAAGTTTGACCGATTGGCGTATCCCATTCGCGAGGGTATTCCTGTCATGTTAACGACAGAAGCCCGCGAAATGACGTCGGAAGAGGTGAAGTAATGAAATTCACGGTTGTTATCCCTGCCCGTTATGCCTCGAGCCGTTTGCCAGCCAAGCCGCTAGTAGACATTGGCGGAAAGCCAATGGTGCAGTGGGTGTACGAGCAATCGGTAAAATCAGGCGCGGACAAAGTCATTGTCGCGACCGATGATCAACGTATTGTTGATGCGGTAAAAGCCTTTGGTGGTGAAGTGTGCCTAACGCGAGAAGATCACCAATCGGGCACTGAACGCTTGGCAGAAGTGGTAGAGCTTTACAACCTAGATGCGAACGAAATCATCGTGAACGTTCAAGGTGACGAGCCATTGATTCCGCCCGTTGTTATTCGTCAGGTCGCTGAGAATCTCGCGAACAGCGTTGCGCCTATGTCGACGCTTGCGGTCAACATTGACCATGCAGATGAAGTGTTCAATCCGAACGCTGTTAAAGTCGTGACGGATAAAGATGGCTACGCCATGTACTTTAGCCGCGCAACCATTCCGTGGGATCGCGACAATTTCGCCAAAGCGCCGATGGAAATTCACCATAACCTGAAACGTCATATCGGCATTTATGGCTACCGTGCTGGCTTTATCAACACTTACATCAATTGGGCACCGAGCCCGATTGAGCACATTGAATGTTTAGAGCAACTTCGTGTGCTGTGGTATGGCGAGAAGATCCACGTTGATGTTGCGATTGAAGCGCCGCCAGCGGGTGTTGATACACAAGAAGATCTAGACGCAGTGAGAAAGATTATTGCTGCTGGCTAATCCATTAGCGACAAAATAGATTGGCGAGTAAAGAAAAACGCCCTGATGAAAGTCAGGGCGTTTTTTTATGTTTTATCGCAGTGAACAGCACGGGTTGTCTTGGATCAGCCTGGAACAGGCGCCAACACTTCCGTGACAGGAGAGGCTGGCTCAGGCGAGGTGACAGGGTCGCCTTGTACCTCGGCTTCTTGCTGCGCCACTTTGTCGCGTAGACGCTGCCACAGTTGGCCTAAACGCTCATGCCAGTAACGTTCGAATTGCTCTAAGTATTGCGCTCGCGGTGAATACTTAATCCACGGCTGATGAATCTCTTTTTGTGCCATGTAGTTCGTGGGTGCAGGCGTCGGGTCAAGACCCGCGCTTTTAAATTCATAAAGCGCTCTTGGCATGTGGCTCGCAGAGGTGACCAACACCAAATTGCTACGGCCGACGACAGACGCGGCTTGGAAAGCTTCTTCCCACGTATCCTTCGCGGTTTCCAGCAACAGAATATTGTTCTTGTTCACACCCATTGCCATTGCAACACGCGCTAGCATGCGCGCATGGCTCACTTCATTGCCGCCATCGTATCCAGAAAGGATCAGTTTTGACGTCGGATACATGAAGTGAATACGAATACCTTCAATCAATCTCATTAGCGCAGTACGTGACAATTCTGACGTGGGAGGAATCTCATCATCAACGACGTGTCCGTGTCCGAGTACCATAACGTAGTCAACCGGTTCACTGGGTGTGAGAAATCCGGTGTGTTGACGTTCAAGCTTCATCAACAACGATGAAGTGATCGGTTGAAAAGACGCTAGAGCAATTAACAGTAATGAAACAAAAACGAGGAACGAACCAAACCCTTTGCGCTGCGTGAACCAGATGAGGAACAAGCCGAAAAAACCAACAAGGAGTAGCGCAGGGAGCGGCATCAGTAAAGTTGATATAAGTTTTTTTAGTTCAAACATGAAATGTCGCCCGAAATATAGTCAAACAGGGGTCAATATGTGCATCAAGCCTTTATTAACGGCAAGCATATGCGAAAATAAACCCCTTGAAGAATATGATAACGAAGGCACTGTGACTGAGGATAGAAATTTCGACGACATTGCCCACAAATTTGTTAAAAACATTTATGGGTCGGGCAAAGGAGAAATTCGCCAAGCTGTTGTTTGGCAAGATCTCGAGTCAATATTAAAAACACTGGGTGAATCCACTTCACTAGATATTTTGGACGCTGGCGGCGGTTTAGCGCAATTATCGCAACAAATCGCACATCGCGGACACAAAGTGACCTTGTGTGATCTTTCTTCACAGATGCTTGCATTGGCCGAGAAAGACATCGAAGACGCAGGTCTTCTGTCGCAATATCGCTTCGTTCACGCACCTGTACAAGACATTGAGCAACATATAGACAAACAGGCTGATTTGGTGCTTTTCCATGCAGTGATGGAATGGTTGAAGGATCCGCGTGAAGCCCTAGACGTGGTGTTATCACAGGTTAAGCCTGGGGGCATTGCATCAGTGATGTTCTATAACCAAAATGGCTTACTTTTTAAGAATTTGATTTGTGGCAATTTAACCCATATTGAAGAAGGGATGCCGCACAGAAAACGTTTCAAACTTCAGCCTCAAAAAGGGCTGCCACCGGAAGATGTTTACCAGTGGCTAGAAGACGCTGGATTTACAATTTTGGGGAAAAGCGGTGTACGCACCTTTCACGATTACATGAAAGACACGCGAACAGGCGAGTACACCTTTGAACAGGTCGTGGCGATGGAGCAAAAACTTTGCCGCCAAGAACCTTTTATTTCGTTAGGGCGCTATATCCACGTATACGCGCAAAAACCTCTCGATTGATAACAAAAATACCTGAACGCGATTTGGGTAAATAATTAGACAACAAGGATTACGGATGAGCGAAAACTCTCAGACTGTTCCTGAGTTGGTTGGTTGGGTGAAACAAAATGACTTCTCTCTCAATCTGCCGCCGGAACGGCTGGCATTCCTTCTAGCGATTGCTGTGTTAAGCAGTGAACGTTTTGATGAGGAGCTTGGAGAGGGTGAACTGATCGATGCGTTTCGCATCGTCAGCGACCAATTTGAGCAAAGCAGCGAAACCATCGCTTTTCGTGCTAACAACGCCATTAATGATTTAGTTCGTAGCCGTTTGTTAAGTCGCTTTACCAGCGAACTGACCGACGGCGCGAGCATTTATCGCTTAACGCCGCTTGCCCTGGGGATCAGTGACTATTATGCGCGCCATCGCGAATACAGCTCATTGAAGCTGTCTATTCAGCTTTCGATGGTGGCGGATGAAATCGATAAAGCGCTTTCCGCTGCCTCCGAAGACGGAGATGAAGCCTATTGGCGGAAAAACGTCTATGCCGTGTTGAAGTATTCGGTGGCCGAAATTTTCGACCGTATCGATCTCAATCAACGCACCATGGATGAACAGCAGCAGAAAGTGAAGGAAGACATTGCGGCCTTGCTGAACCAAGATTGGCAGGCAGCCATTGCTAACTGTGAGCATCTGCTTAACGAAACGTCGAGCACGCTTCGCGAGCTTCAAGATACCCTGCAATCTGCAGGCGACCAGTTACAAACGCAGCTTCTTAACATTCAAGAGCAAGTGCATGGTCGTGACGATCTCGATTTCGTCGATGCCATGATTTACAACTTGCAGATGAAGCTCGACCGCATCATCAACTGGGGTCAACAAGCCATCGATTTGTGGATTGGCTATGACCGCCATGTTCATAAATTCATTCGTAATGCCATCGACATGGACAAAAACCGTGCGTTTAGCCAGCGTTTGCGTCAGTCGGTGACAGAATACTTCGATAGCCCTTGGTTCTTAACCTTCGCAGATGCGGATCGCTTACTAGATATGCGTGACGAAGCCTTGGTGCTTCGTGATGACGAAGTCATGGGCGAAATGCCGGCAGAGGTTGAATTTGAAGAACTGACCGTGGTTAACGATCAACTGAGTGATCACATCGCCGACATGTTGTCTGGGCACCGTACGACGGGGGCAGGCATCGATTTAGGCTCTGTTTTGAAAGATTATTTGGCTCAACACCCACACGCTCGCCACTTCGATTTGGCACGGATTGTTATCAACCAAGCAGTACGTCTTGGTTATTCGCAATCTGATTTCAATGCGATTCAGCCAGACTGGCAAGCAATTAACGATTATGGAGCCAAGGTACAAGCAAATGTCATCGATAAATATTGAAGATTTGATGCCGGAAGAATTGGCGAAAGCTATCGCCAACCCATTGTTCCCGGCGTTAGACAGTGTTTTGCGTGCTGGCCGCCATATCGCTAGCGAAGACTTAGATAACCATGCGTATCTGATCGAATTTGAAATGCCACTACAGCACTTTTATCAGCGTTATAACGCTGAACTTGTGCGTGCACCGGAAGGTTTCTTCTACCTTCGTCCACGTTCAACGTCATTGATTGGTCGCAGCGTATTGTCTGAAATGGACATGCTGGTGGGTAAAGTGCTTTGTTTCTTATACCTCAGCCCAGAACGTTTGGTGCAAGAAGGGATTTTCACCACCCAAGAGCTGTTCGATGAACTGCTGACATTGGCGGATGAAAATAAACTGATGAAGCTGGTCACGCTGCGCGCAACAGGGTCAGATCTTGATCGTGAAAAGCTGTACGACAAAGTGAAAACCTCACTGCGTCGTTTACGTCGTATCGGCATGATTGTTCCGATTGGCGAATCCGGCAAATTCCGCGTGAGTGAAGCCACATTCCGCTTCGGTGCGGATGTGCGCTCTGGCGATGACGTCAAAGAAGCACAACTTCGCTTGATTCGTGATGGTGAAGCCGTGTTGCACAGCCAAGGCCACGCACAATCGAGCCTTTTGAATGACCACGATGCAGACGAAGCCATTGATGCAGGCATTCTGGAAGACAATGAAAATCTAAACGATGACGGGCAGGAGGTTCAGGCATGATCCAACGCGGTAAATATCAATCGCTGACGATGGTCAACTGGAACGGCTTCTTTGCACGTACGTTTGATATCGATAATTTGGTGACCACATTGTCCGGCGGTAATGGTGCGGGTAAATCCACCACCATGGCGGCATTTATCACTGCCCTTATCCCTGACCAAAGTCTCCTGCATTTCCGTAACACCACGGAAGCGGGCAGTTCTAACGCGTCTCGTGATAAAGGTCTGCACGGTAAGTTGAAACCTGGTGCGTGTTACGCCGCCTTGGATGTGGTGAACTCGCGCAATCAACGCATTCTATTTGGTGTGCGCTTGCAGCAAGTGGCTGGTCGCGACAAGAAAGTGGATATCAAACCTTTCATCGTTCAGGGCTTGCCTGCGAACGTGAAGCCGACAGATGTGTTGATTGAAAACGTTTCGTCTAACCAAGTGCGTGTTCGCCAGCTTAACGAAGTGAAAGACGCGCTAGGTCAATATGAAACGGCGCAATTCAAAGCGTTTAACTCGGTCACCGATTACCACGCGCAAATGTTCGAATACGGTGCGTTGCCGAAGAAACTGCGTAACCAAACAGACCGTTCGAAGTTCTACCGTTTGATCGAAGCCTCGCTCTACGGCGGTATTTCAAGTGCGATCACCAAATCATTGCGTGATTACTTGCTGCCGCAAAACGGCGGCGTGAAGAAAGCCTTCCAAGACATGGAAGTGGCACTTCGCGAAAACCGCATGACGCTAGAAGCGATCAAACTGACACAGCGTGACCGTGACTTGTTCAAACACTTGATCACCGAATCAACCAACTACGTTGCGTCTGACTACATGCGCCATGCGAACGAGCGTCGTAAGAAGCTTGAGCTTGCACTGCAACGCCGTGGTGAGTTGCTGGGCTCACGCCGCCAGTTGGACGATTTCCAAGGTACGTTTGGTCGTATGACCGACGAGCTAGATGCATTGTCTGATAGCCAGACACACCTTGAACTCGATCACCAATCCGCGTCTGACCACCTGCAATTGGTGCAGACCGCTGTTCGTCAACAAGAGAAAGTAGAGCGCTACCAAGAAGATTTGGAAGAGCTTGCTGTTCGTCTTGAAGAACAAATGATGGTGGTGGAAGAGGCGACTGAACAGCTAGTGATGCAGGAAGAACAAGCGCATCTTAGCGAAGAAGAAGTCGATAGCCTTAAAACGCAACTTGCGGACTACCAACAAGCGTTGGATATGCAGCAAACGCGTGCGCTTCAATATCAACAAGCGGTTAAAGCGCTTGAAAAAGCCCGTGAACTGACGGGTAACGAAGAGCTGGATCAAAACAATGCAACCAGCGAACTGGGTGCATTGAAAGCGGACGAAGACAAACAAACGTCTGAGCTGCTGAGTTTGAAACACAAGCTGGACATGTCTTCGGCGGCGGCAAAGCAATTCGAGCGTGGTCTTGAGTTGGTTCGCAGCATTGCGGGTGACGTTTCTCGTTCAGAAGCGGGACAAAAAGCCCGTGATGTGATTGTGAAAGGTCGTGAGTATGGTCACGTCGCACAAAATGCGGATCAGTTGACGGCACAGCACCGCGATCTTGAGCGCCAAATGCGTAGCTTCCAACAAGCGAAAACCTTGTCTGAGCAATACCAGCGTCAGTTCAATGCATCGGTTGTGTCGGAAGACGACGTTGAGCTTGAACTGAACCGCCAGCAAGAACGTCTTGAAACTGCAGAAGAAGCGGTAGGCGAACAAGCAGACAAAGTGCGTGAACTTCAACGTAACGAAAATGACGTTAACGCCAAGATTGCTGCGTTTGAAAAAGTTGCGCCAGCGTGGATTGCTGCACAAGACGCGTTGGAAAAATTGGCAGACCAAACTGATGCTGAGCTTTATGACAGCCAAGCGGTGCTGGACACCATGCAGCAAGTGATGGTTAACGAACGTCAAACCTTGGATACCCGAGACAAACTGGCGGTTGAAAAACAGGCGCTTGAAGCTGAAATCGAACGTTTAGCACAACCTGGCGGCAGTGGCGATGCACGATTGCAATCTCTTGCGGATACCCTGGGCGGCACGCTGCTTTCTGAAATTTACGATGACATCACCATGGAAGATGCGCCGTATTTCAGTGCCATGTATGGCCCCGCTCGTCACGCGATTGTGGTGCCTGATCTAAAAGGCATCAAAGAAAAACTGGTCGATATTGATGATTGCCCCGATGATCTTTACATCATTGAAGGCGAGGCCGAAGGCTTTGATGACAGTGTGTTCGACGCGGATGAAATGGAAGGGGCGGTGTGCGTTCACTTGAACGACCGTCAACTTCGCTACTCGCGCTTCCCGAAAGTGCCATTGTTTGGCCGTGCAGCACGTGAACACCGTTTGGAAAACCTGCGAGAGAAACGTGAAGAGCTGGTCGAAGGTTACGCGAAAGCCTCTTTTGATTCTCAGAAGCTGCAGCGTCTAACACAAAGCTTCAACCAGTTCGTGTCTGTGCACTTGAACGTGGCGTTTAACGAAGATCCAGAAGCGGCATTGAAAGTGCAGCGTGAAAAACGCAGCAGCATTCAGCGTCAATTGGGTCAATTGCGTGAAAACGAACAACAGGTTCGCAGCCAATTAACGGGCTCGAAAGAAGCCATGGCGTTGTTGAACAAACTGCAACACGTGGTGAACGCGCTTGAAGACGACACGTTAGAAGTGCGACTGGAAGAAATTGAATCACGTCTTTCAATGGCGGACGAAGCGCGTCACTTTATGCGTGAGCACGGTAAAGCGTTGGCGGAGCTGGAAGGTCTGGCATCAACACTTGATGCTGACCCAGAGCAGTTTGATGCACTTACGGCGTCATACCAACACGCTGACGAGGCCCTGCAGCTGCTCAAGAAGAAGCTGTTTGCCTTGTCTGACTTGGTTGAGCGTCGTCATCACTTTGGTTATGAAGATGCCGTTGCCTTGCTTGATAAGAGCAGTGAGCTTAACGAGCAATTAAAAGCCAAGCTGGTGGATGCAGAACGCGCACGTACACGTTCACGCGATACCGTGAAGCAAGTGCGTGACCAAGTGAACCAGTACAACCAATTGCTTGCCTCACTGAAAAGTTCGCACCAAGCGAAGCAAGAAACCGTGACTGAATTCAAGCGTGAATTGGTTGAGCTTGGCGTGCGTGCCGATGTTGAAGCAGAAGAGCGCGCACGTATTCGTCGTGAAGAGCTACATGCACAATTGACACAATCTCGTCAGCGTAAGAGTGAGTTAGAGAAAGGGTTAACCGCGATCGAGCTTGAAATGAAATCGCTGGTGAAAACCCTCAAGAAAGCGGGCAAAGAATACACTGAACTGCGTACGTTCGTGGTTAACGCTAAAGCCGGTTGGGTGGAAGTGCTGAAAATTGCGCGCACTAGCAATGTTGAGAAGCAGCTAAACCGTCGCGAAATGGCGTACATGTCTGCCGATGAACTGCGTTCGCTGTCAGATAAATCCTTGGGTGCGTTGCGCCTTGCGGTATCAGACAACGAGATTCTGCGTGATGCGTTGCGCGCGTCAGAAGACATGGCGCGCCCAGAGCGTAAAGTGCTGTTCTATGTTGCGGTATACCAACACCTTCGTGAACGTATTCGTCACGACATTATCCGTACTGACGATCCTGTTGAGGCGATCGAAGAGATGGAAGTGGAGTTGGGACGTCTGACAGAAGAACTGACACAACGCGAGAAGCGTTTGGCCATCAGCTCTGAATCAGTCGCGAATATCATTCGCAAAACCATTCAGCGTGAGCAAAACCGTATTCGCTTGTTGAACCAAGGCTTGTCTAACATAGGCTTTGGTCAGGTTAAGGGTGTGCGTTTGAACGTATCGATTCGTGATACGCACGCACAACTTCTTGCTGGTCTGGCAGAAAATGCAGAGCAACACCAAGATTTGTTCGGCAACAATCGACTGACCTTCTCTGAAGCGATGGCGAAATTGTTCCAACGTTTGAACCCACATATCGACATGGGTCAGCGTTCACCGCAAATCTTGGGTGAAGAGCTGTTGGATTACCGTAACTACCTAGAGCTAGGCATCGAAGTTAATCGCGGTACAGACGGTTGGCTACGTGCTGAATCAGGCGCATTGTCTACCGGTGAAGCGATCGGTACTGGTCAGGCAATCTTGTTGATGGTTGTTCAGAGCTGGGAAGAAGAATCACGTCGCTTACGTGGTAAAGACGTGATCCCATGTCGTCTTCTGTTCCTCGATGAAGCCGCGCGTCTGGATACGAAATCCATTTCGACTTTGTTCGAGCTTTGTCATCGTCTCGACATGCAGTTGCTGATTGCAGCGCCAGAAAACATTAGCCCAGAGCAGGGGACAACCTACAAGCTCGTGCGTAAGATCTTTAATGATAAAGAACACGTGCATGTGGTGGGCTTACGCGGCTTTGGCGAAGTGTCTAAAGCTGAGTTACCGTTTGATGGTGAGCTTGAAAATGCGAGTTAAGTGAACGCTTGTTCGTGTGTGGATCAAATAGATAGGCCAGCGAAAGCTGGCCTTTTTTGATCATAGTAATAAGCGAATCACTTTAAGCAATTTTGAACATACCAATCTGCTTGGTTAATTGTTGTGTTTGTTCGTTAATCAGATGTGCTGTGGTGTCGGTATCATGGGTTTTCTCGGAAACCGAATTCGCCGATCGTGCGATGTTGTTCACATTCGATGTGATCTCTTCTGTGACCGATGACTGCTGACTTGCGGCAGTAGCAATTTGAGTGTTCATGACACTGATTTCTGTCATCATGTTTTCGATTTCGGCCAGCATGCTGTTGTTTTTACCGCAATTGTCTACGCTGCTGGCAACAAACTCGTTAGCACTTGTAATGCCCGCCACGGCTTTTGTCGTTTCAGCCTGCAGAGATTGCACCTTGGCGCGGATTTCTTCTGTGGATGTTTGCGTTCGAATTGCTAGTGAGCGAACTTCATCAGCCACCACGCTGAAACCACGTCCTTGCTCACCAGCACGAGCCGCTTCAATCGCAGCATTCAACGCCAATAGGTTGGTTTGTTCTGCTATCCCTTGGATCACATCAAGCACAGTACCTATGGAATCGCTTTCTGCGGAGAGTTGCTCCATAGATGCTGTTGCATCACGCATTTTCTCAGAGAGATCGGTAATCTCTTTTACTAATTGTTTGCCGACACTCGTGCCTTGTTTTACCGAGCTCACGACATTTTGCGATGATTCAGATGCATTATTGGCAAAACTAGCCACTTCTGAAATGGAGGAGTTCATTTCAATGGCGGCTGTCGCCACTTGGTTAGAGTTCGCCGCTTGCGCATCAACTTCAGTTTGCATGCCATTAATGTTGCCCTGAATATCAGTAGACGCACTGTCTAACGCTTTCACTGTATTGTCAGCGCCTTGGATCACCGTCAGGAAATCTTTCAACATCACATTCATTGATTTTGAGAGTTCGGTGAGTTCGTCATTCCCTCGTGTGTCTAGTTGAACCGTTAAATCATGTGTCGTGGCGATATGTGCAATGCGTTTGCTCAATGATGTGATGGGTTTACTAATACTGCCTGCAATAATCCAGGCGATGACTAGAGACAAGGAAATAATAATGGCACCTATCATCGATGACGTTTTATAAAGGGTGTTGTTAAGCAAAACAACTTCATGGAGAGCTTCTTCTTTTTCTAATTCAGAGACCAAGGCCCACTTTTTGCCAAAAATACTCACCATGCTGTACGCGGCAAAGACTTCTTTGTTTGCGTGATTCTGGCCAACAGAAAACCCTGTTTCTCCGGCGAGAGCCGCGTTGACATGTGTGGATTTAATGGGTTGTTGCCCCGATGAAGACTCAGTGACGTCAATACGCTCAATGGTGTCGCTTTTCACACCGGTTCGGCGCAACATATCGATATAAGCGGGCTTGTCTTGTTCAAGGAGGCGGTTTTGAGAACGCATCAGGTTATCTGGGCCAACAATAAATGTTTCCCCCGAATTGCCGAGTCCATTGTCTTTCCAGTGTCCGCCGTAGGTCATGATGTGGTTGATGTTGTCAATTGGCATTTGGAATATCAACACACCGATGGTTTGACCGTTTTTGGCAATGGGTGCTCCAACGAAGGAAGCTGGGCTGTCATAAGAAGGGAAGTAAGGCGAGAAGTCTTCAAAGCTGAACTCGCCTTTGCTAAGGGTCTTTGAAGCATTGAAAACATCCGCGATACCGCTTTTCGCGTAAGGGCCAGATTCTAGATTGGTCGCGTAATCGAGCTCTTTAAATACTGAATAAACGATGTTGCCATTGAGATCGACCAGGAAAATGTCGTAGTAACCAAATGACTCCAAAAAAGTCCGGTAATTTGAATGAAACACTTCATGCACTTCGCTGTATGTGGTTTGGTCTGTCGCTTTGTCGAGGAGGTGTTTGTTTCCGAGCGAGTTTTCATTAACGCCGATGTAGGCTTGCTGCAACAGCTGACCAGCAACGCTGATATCATTCAAGCTCGACAAAACATCAACAGATTTTGCATTGGTGTCTTGGTAAGCTTTCCCAAACTCATTAACATAGTAATCGCGTAATTTGTTAGCTTGGTTGTCTGTGATGACTGCCTCTGTTGGCACACTTTGAAATGATTGCGCAAACTGCAACATCGCGTCTTCTGTCATTGTTGAATTTGCTAAGTTAGTTAATTGCTTACCAATACCTTCAAAGTATTGTTCTATTTCAGCTTTCTTCACTTCTCTCACGGAAAGCAGCTGATTTTGAATTTGGTGCTCAAGTGCGAGGCTCGATGCGCGGTTTGCAGTCATTGTCATGATCGTCGTGGTTACAATGACGGTAACAATGCTCATGGCAATGAATGCTGTTCTTATTTTTGTGGATATTCTCATTTCACATCGTCCCTTTCATGAACCGAATGTTTCAAAATTAACAAGTTAAGTGTAGGTGGGAACGATCCACTTCGTGGCTTTTTGTCTAGAGTTGGCACGAAAAGATATTGTTAGGGCGATGAAATAAAAGGCGGAAATTTGGTGCAGCTCAGAATACAGGGAAAACAGACGCTGTTTTCCCTGTATTCGTGGTGTTGGATTAAGCGTTAGGGATCAGAAATCTGACACGGCAGCTTCCAATATGGCAACGGAGTAATATTGGTCGAACTTGAATCCGACGTCGGTTAAATAGCCGACCTGCTCAAAGCCAAATTTTCTATGAAGTCCAAGTGAGGCATCGTTCGGCAAGGTAATGACGGAATACGCACGTTTGACGGGGGAGTTAGCCATTTGTTTGAGAAGTGCCTGCATTAACATAGAACCAAGGCCTTTGGCTTTTAGATCATGACGCAAGTAAATAGTAATTTCGGAGCTGATGCGATATGCGAGCTTTTCACGAAACTCGCTATTGTAAGCAAAACCAATAACATCACCGGCCTTGTCTTCTTTTACCAAAACATGGTAGTAGTCATCGCTGTTGGTGAGCTTCTCAAACCACGTTTTTCTTCGCTCGATTGACCACGGCTCGTAGTCAAACGTGATGGCTGTGTTGACCACATAGTGGTTGTAAATGTCGTTGATGGCTTCAATGTCATCGACAGTGGCGGTTCTTATTGTCATCGCTTTACTTCCTATTTAAACGAGACGCGCTGTTACTCGGCGAGCGCAAGTTTGATTGCCGCCTCAGCATGCAACTCAGTGGTGTCATACAAAGGGACAGTGGTATGGTTTTGTTGAACGAGCAAACCAATCTCAGTGCAACCTAAAATAACACCTTCTGCGCCCAGTGCTTTTAAATCGTCAATGATGGATAGATACTGCTTGCGCGAATGCACTGACACTTCGCCTTGGCAAAGTTCTTGATAAATGACTTCATGTACCACGTCTTGTTGCCATGCTGGCGGCACAGAGACGGTAATGCCGAAAGATTCAATACGCTCTTTATAAAAGGGTTCTGACATAGTGAAGCGCGTACCGAGCAATCCAACGTGGCTAATTTTGTCTTTCAACAAGCGTTCCGCAGTGGCATCTGCGATATGAATAAGTGGGACAGAAATAGCATCAGACACTTCTTTAGCAACTTTGTGCATGGTGTTGGTGCCGATCATCATAAAATCTGCCCCCGCTTTCTCTAGTCGTTGCGCTTCATTGATCAAAGCATCTGCAGACTTATCCCATGCATTGCTGCGCTGAAAGGCCTCAATCTCTGCAAAATCCACACTACTGAGCAATATCTTTGCTGAATGGTGTCCACCAAGCGTGTTTCTGGTCTGTTGATTTAAGAGCCGATAATAGATGGATGTGGATTCCCAGCTCATCCCTCCGATTAAGCCAATGGTCTTCATTTGCGCATCCTTACTCGTTGAACATTCTCTCGTTATAACACACTGATTGTCTGTGAAACATAGGGATAAAAGGGGATGGTGTGCGTTGCTAACGATGTTTAAAGACGAGAGAGTATGAGAAGAGTGGGAATTGAGAAAAAGTAGAAAACAAAATCATGCTCCATCTCAGGTTCTGTGTAAAAACGTTGCTTTAATGAGCATGCTCGCCGAATCAGCAAGCTAGACACTTTTGACGGTGGCACCGACGCCTTTGAGCCAGTTTCTATACCAACTTGACAATGACTCAATCGGCTTAGGTCGGCAGATCAAAAAACCTTGCAAGAGAATGCCGGGGTGATGTTTGGTTAAGTAATCCAAATCTTCAAAATGCTCTATGCCTTCCGCAACTAAATCGACGTCAAATGATTCAGTAATACCCACTAAGGATTGGACGATAACTTGGCTGAATTGGTCAGCATGGATGTGATTGATCAACGTGCGGTCTATTTTTACTTCCGTGAATGGCAGGCTTCTAAGCTGTTGAATGTTAGTAAAACCGGTTCCAAAATCATCGAGCGACACACCATACCCATGTATACGCAGTCGGTTCAATGACTCCATTTGCTCTGAAGACTTGAGTTCATATTCTTCAGTGATTTCTAACACGATGCGGGATTTTTCGATGTTTCTATCTTGGAAAAGGTTTTCAAGGCGGTTCGGAATATCAAGATCTGACAATTGGGATGGCGATAAATTAATGCTGATTTTAACTGTATCACCAAAAATATGAGACAGTTCTTTCATATGGTCCGCAGTTGCTTCCGCTAACTGCATGGTAATCAAATCCATGAGGTCAAAACGGATTGCGGTTGGGATGAACCTACCTGGAAGAATGGCATCCGGTTGACCTGGGGAAACGATTCGTGCGAGCACTTCTAAGCTTTCCACTCGGTTTGTTTCTGGATTGAGCTTGGGTTGGTAGTAAGGCATTACCTGTCGGTGGACGATGTAGGTGATCAGTTCTTTTTTTGATATTTGATCGTAATTCAAAAACTTACGTTCTTCGGCTTGATGTAGCCTGTCCATCACCAACTGTAATGCATCCATCTTGATGGGTTTTGAAATGTTGCCGATTAAACAAACGTATTGTTGACGGGCGACCTCCGCTGCCAACTCAATGATTCGAATATCCAATTCGGACACAATGCAGATCCCCCCCTTGTAGTGCATTTCACCAAGGTGGCGAATAAGGCCCATTCCGTCGATATCAGGCATGTTTAAATCTGTGAATACGACATCATACCGCGTAGGGTACTGATGCAATTCCGCCAATGCTTTGATCGGAGAGGAGAAAGCCGTGACATTGTGGTAGCCAAGATCATTGAGCATTGTATTAATCATGACCAACATCGCCTCTGAATCATCGATTATGATGATGCGGATTGTTTCATCCATGTATCCGATCCTAAAGAGAGAGTTATATATAAAACTAGATGCTTATGGTGCGTTTTCAACACCAAATGTAGGGCTTATTTTGCAATTCGTCGTCTAGACAGCCTTTTAATTAGACATATGAGTGAGTTAGCGAGTAGAAATGTGACGAGTATAACCTTTTAGGCTTTGTGTTTGATAATCATTACAATTACAGCGACTTCTTAAACCGTATGTAATGCCCGAAAATGGCCAGTCATTAGAGATAAATCACAGTAATCTTGCTGCTACATGTAAGGTATCTCAGCATGCTGGAGTAAAAAGTAAGGGAAGAGGGAAAGAAGATGGAAATGAAGCAAAAAGACGTTGCTGAACTGCTTTTACTCGCAGCCTTGTGGGGAGCTTCATTCCTTTTTATTCGATATGCGGTGCCAGATTTTGGTCCCTTTGCGTTGATCATGGTGCGTGTTGTGTTGGCGTCTGTCCTGTTATTGCCGATATTGATGCTAAGAAAACAGCTACATGAATTTCGTGCGAACTGGTTTCATTCCTGTTGCGTTGGCTTATTCAGTTCGGCAATTCCTTTTGTGTTGTTTGCCTTTGCGATGATGAATGTGTCTAGTGGTTTTGCTGCCATTCTTAATACAAGTACGCCGATTTGGGGGGCGATCATCGCTTATTTTTGGCTGGGCGACAAACTCACATACACACGCATGACTGGGCTATTTATAGGGGTTGTTGGCGTGATGGTCTTGGTATGGGGCAAGCTTGATTTTGGTTCAAGTGGGCTAGGGTGGTCTTTGCTGGCTGTCATTGGTGCGACCGTGTTTTATGGCATATCAGCCAGCTATGCAAAACGCTTCCTCAAAGGGGTTCCACCTCTTGTCACTGCTGCGGGCAGTCAGATTGGATCTTCCATCGCGCTATTACCCTTGGGTCTTCTATTTTGGCCTGAGGTTAACCCAAGCCAAGCAAGTTGGATTGCAGCCGTTATTTTGGGGTTTGTGTCAACTGGGTTTGCCTACATCTTATATTTTCGACTGATTGAGCGTGTCGGGCCGACCAATGCGATCACTGTAACGTACCTCATTCCTTTGTTCGCGGCGGTATGGGGGTATTTCTTGTTGGATGAGAGCGTCACGCTGAGAATGATTTTAGGTGCTGGCACGATCTTCCTAGGAACAGCGCTTGCAACGGGGTTGGTCAAGTTCGGTAAACGCACGCCTTCTAAGGAGAGTTAGGAAGGTTGATTCACGAGCGTTGAATGTTGCGAGTGAAAAAGAACGATGATGAAAAAAGGCCCTAGGGCCTTTTTTTTTAATGTGTTTCATCGAACTTGGTAAGAGGGGTAACTTCAAGAAGTGGTGCAGCGTCGATGTTTTCAGCGTTCATCATTGATGAGATACGCTGTACAGAAGAAATGAGCAGAGATTGTTCCCATTCTTCGAGAGACTGAAAGCGCGAAATAAAGCTTTCCTGCAAGGGTTTTGGTGCTTGTTGCAGGGCTTGTTGGCCTTCTGGCGTCAAGTGCGCATGGACCTTACGTTTATCCAAGTTGCTTCTTACACGCACAATAAGGTTACGGCTGGCAAGGCGGTCCAATATTGTGGTCGCGGTTGCCTGGCTCATGTTGGTATGGTTTGAAAGTTGGCGAATAGTCACTTCATCTAATTCGTCAATGGCTCTCATTAGTACGAGCTGCGGGCCTGTTAGACCTGCCTCTTTATTTAGCTTTCTTGAGTGCAAATCGATGGCGCGAATGATTTGCCTAAGCGCTACCAACACCTCTTCATGCTTCTCCATCGAAGCGTCTCCTTTAAACAGCTGTAGGATGTTAAAAATCCGGCGAATTATCTGTTCTATACGTAAATATTTAAAGGTTTTTTCCGTATTTCTTACCAAACCTTACACATGAGTCGCTGATTATGCGAACTCATTTGGCTTCAATCTCGCTTGTGTCCTAATTTGGTTACGTAGCAATTGCATGAGGTATGCAAACTAAGGCGTAAAAGAGTGAGAGGAAAGAGTGAAAACTAAAACTAAATGATATTATTTATCATTAGCATTTGAAATTAACTGAGTATGAATGTAATAATCGTTATCAATTGCAACAACTGGTAACAATTCACATACTCAAGGAAAGATTATGATGCGCACCCCTTTGGCTTCAGCCTTCTCAGTTTTGGCATTATCAGCCGTTTCTTTCGCCACTTTTGCCGCCACACCAAAAGCCGTCGTTGAAAACTATGCAGACATTGCTCATGCAACGTTCAGCGACGCACTTGTCACCTCAAAACAACTGGACAGCGCCATTGATGCGTTGATTGCTAAACCATCAGAAAAAACACTTAACGAAGCACGTCAGGCGTGGCTGGTTTCTCGTGTGCCTTACCAACAATCGGAAGTGTTTCGTTTTGGTAATGCTGTCGTTGACGATTGGGAAGGGCAGTTGAATGCTTGGCCGTTGGATGAAGGCTTGATCGATTACGTTGCGCAAGATTACCAATATGAGCTGGGCAACGCGGGCGCTGTCGCTAACATCGTTTCAAATACTTCATTGAAAATCGGTAGTGAAACGTTAGACGTAAACACCATTACGCCAGAGCTGCTTGCATCACTGAACGAACTTGGTGGTTCTGAAGCCAACGTTGCAACCGGTTACCACGCCATTGAGTTTTTGCTTTGGGGTCAGGATCTAAACGGCACAAACCCAGGTGCGGGTGAGCGTCCTTACACAGATTTTGCGTCAGGTGATTCATGTACCAATGGAAACTGTGACCGTCGTGCTGACTACCTAAAAGCAGCGTCTGAGCTTCTTATTACTGATCTTACTTGGATGGAGGGCCAGTGGTCTGCCACCCAAGCTGACAATTACCGCGCGGCACTATTGAACGATTCTGCTCAAAACGGTTTGCGCAAAATGTTGTTTGGCATGGGGTCACTCTCTCTTGGTGAACTTGCTGGTGAGCGCATGAAAGTCGCACTGGAAGCAAACTCTACGGAAGATGAGCACGATTGTTTTTCAGACAACACACATAATTCACACTTCTACAACGAGCAAGGTATTTACAACGTCATGACGGGGACTTACCAGCGTTTAGACGGTGAAAAACTGTCTGGGCCATCGGTGCTTGAGTTAGTGAAAGCGTCTGATCCAAAAGCAGCAGCGATGATCAAAGCTGATTTTGATAACGCGCGCAGCGAAGTCTTTAAGCTGGTGGAATCTGCAGAGAAAAACAATGTTTACTTTGACCAACTGATTGCTGCAGACAATGCAGAAGGCAACGCGTTGGTAAATGGCGCCATTGCCGCATTGGTTCAGCAAACACGTAGCATTGAACAAGCAGCGGGCGCGATTGGTATTACCAATCTGAGCCCAGATACCGCTGATCATCAGTTCTAATGTCACCATGCTTATTCGAAGCCCCCACATGGGGGCTTTTGGCGTTTTTCTGAATCGATAATTCTGTTTCGTGCTTTATCGCATTTGGTGTTGCTGAACGGCGACAAAAACAATCAAAGAATACATGTATATTTTCAATTGGACGAAATAATGAAGTATCCGGTACTTAGCCTTTTAGTGGCGTTCGCCATGCCTTCCTTTGCCGATGATGTTCGTTCTGGTGGCGCGACTACCACATTCAAACAAGGCGCAAATGCCTTTTCGCAACCCGCATCGAATCTTCCTTTATCCGAACGCATCGATTTCAGTGTTGGGAACAGCTTTTTTAGAAACCCTTGGGTGAGTGCACCCGCATCAACAGATGCGAGAGATGGTCTTGGTCCGCTTTTCAATACCAACGGTTGTCAAAACTGTCATATCAAAGATGGGCGCGGTCATTTACCCGAAGCGGGGGATGATAATGCGGTTTCTATGCTCATCCGCTTAAGCATTCCCGCGATGACGGCGGAACAGCAAAAACAATTGATCATGGATGGAAACATTCCTGAACCCAATTATGGTGGCCAACTACAAGATTTTGCGTTGCCGGGCGTTGAACCCGAAGCAAAGGTCAATATTCATTTTGAAACGCACGTAGAAACCTTTACGGATGGCACCGAAGTAACGTTGCGAAAGCCCATCATCGTGCTGTCTGATTTGCATTACGGCGACATGCACCCTGACACAGAAATGTCGTTGAGGATCGCACCGCCAATGATTGGGCTCGGGCTGCTTGAGGCTGTGCCAGCATCGCAACTTACCGCAATTGCCGAAAAGCAGACGAAAGCGAACCGAGGCATCTCAGGGCGTGTAAACAGGGTTTGGGATATCAAGAAGAATGCATCCGTCATAGGCCGATTTGGCTGGAAAGCAGGTCAGCCCACGTTAATGCAGCAAAACGCGGCAGCTTTTAACGGTGACTTAGGCTTAACAAGTCATCTTTTTTCAGTCGAAAACTGCACTTCTTCTCAGTCTTCCTGCGATACCTTACCCAACGGTGGTAAGCCTGAGGTTTCTGAAAAGATTCTGAATTTTGTGGAATTTTATAGTCAGCACCTTGCTGTGCCAGCGCGTCGGAATATCGACGACCCGCAAGTAATGGCCGGTGAAACGCTGTTCGCCGAAGCGGATTGTGGAAGCTGTCACCAGACAAGCCTTAAGACAGCATCCATTGAAGGTCGTCCCGCGTTGAGCAACCAAACCATTCATCCTTATACCGATCTTCTTTTGCATGACATGGGAGAGGGGTTAGCAGACAACCGGAATGAATTTATCGCGAACGGACAAGAGTGGCGTACCGCACCTCTATGGGGTTTAGGTTATACGCAAGAGGTGAATGGGCACACCCACTATTTGCATGATGGTCGAGCGCGAAACGCGTTAGAAGCTGTGTTATGGCATGGTGGAGAGGCGAAAGCCAGTAAGCAACGTGTACTGAAAATGAACAAACAAGAACGAGAAGCACTGGTTGCTTTCCTTAATTCTATGTAGGAGAAGACAATGACATTTATATCTACCCCTTCTCGTTATTCAATGGCAGCTATTTTGGTTACAACGTCACTAATGTCAGGCTGCGATATTGACGCTCCATTCAATATTAAGGTTCCAGTGGCATTTGCTGGCGAAGAAGAACACTCAATATGGTTGCTGCAAAAGACGCATGCCGCGACGTTTGTTTCTCAAGCAACCGGTTTGTCTTCAGCCGTTGAAAAAGCATGCAGTGCAGGTTCATTGGACACGACGGAGGTGAAATCAGCGTGGGTCGATACGATGAAAGCCTGGATGCCATTGCAAGGTATTGAAACAAGTAATCCTGCAGCCGCTTCGTTAAATTGGCAAATTCAATTCTACCCAGATAAGAAAAACACGACGGGGCGGAAGATAACGGCATTATTGAAATCAGAAGGCCCATACTCCGCTGAAGCCTTGGCAAAGCAAAGTGTGTCTGTTCAAGGGGTAGGTGCGCTTGAATGGCTGATTTATGAACCTAAAACAACGGGCGACACAGAAAATAGATGTGCATTGGCACGTGCTGTTTCTCAGCGTCTTATTCAATCGGCGGAAGGCTTATCCCAAGCTTGGGAACAAGACCCGTGGAAAGATCAGTCAGAGAAAGCACTCAATGCAGCAAGTGTCAGCATGTTGGCAGGTCAGCTTGATTTCGTGATGAAGAAGTTGTCCTTACCAATGGGTAAGCCGGGCTATCCAAAACCTTTTCAAGCGGAAGCGTGGCGATCAAAGGTTTCATTGACGCTTATTAAAGACAATGTCGCGGCAATGTATGCGTTATATTTGACTGATCTGGATGTTGTTCTGCGCGCCAAACAAAAAACAGAACTGGCAGATAGATTGACCAAGCATTGGCAAGACACGGTGACGAGTGTGCCATCGGGCGATGCACTCAAGCCACTACTAGACACCCCCGAAAATTATCGATCATTGATTGGTCTTTCAAATAACCTTGAATACCTGAAGTTGGCTTTATCTGATGAAGTTGGCCCAGCGTTGGGTATGGTGGTTGGGTTTAATTCGACAGACGGAGACTAGATCTTGGCTTCATCCCCTCACGGCGTCAGCATGAAACGACGCCGCTTTCTTTCCCTTTCCATTGCTGGACTTGTTGTAGGAAGTGGTATTGCAGGTTACGCAACGTACAAAAAGTGTGAAGACGACAATACGGTAGCCTTTCTTGGCTGTGCGCAAGATGGCAACGACGGCTACGTGTTTACCGGTGCGAATGCGCAGGGAGAACCCTGTTACACAGTACCTTTGTCCACCCGTGGTCATGGTGTTGCCATTGACCGTATTCGAGACTTCGCCTTTATTTTTTCGAGACGACCAGGTGAGTTCATCACGGTTGTAGAGATCCAAACCGGTAAGTTGCTTTCTACATACAGTGTGTCAGAGCGTTACCACCTCTATGGGCACGGCGTGGTGGTGGGCGACAAGCTCTACACCAGCGAAGGAGAGCGAACGACAAGCAATGGTGTGATTGGCATTTACCAAATCTGGCAAGATGGCACCCTTGATAGGGTGGGAGAGCATACAGGCTTCGGGCTTGGGCCTCATGAAATCATGGCGATTGATCATTCCACATTGGCGTTAGCGGTGGGCGGCATTCAAACGCAAGGCCGCGAGCCATTGAATATCGAGACCATGTCACCGTCATTGGTGTTGATTGACATTCATTTTGGAAAAGTTCTGGGTATTCACACTTTGCCTGACCACCAAATGAGTATTCGACATTTGGCCATGTCGACAAAAGGGGAAATAGTCACGGCGCAACAATACAGAGGCAGCAAAGATGATGTCCAACCTTTGCTCGCGATTCGCCGATTAAGTGGTGAGTATCAACAACTTGTCGCCACAACTGAACAGTGGAGCCGTTTTAATCAATACATCGGCAGTGTGGCGTGTACAGAATCACAGATTGTGGCGACCTCACCTCGCGGCAATTGTTATGGAATTTGGAACATTGAATCCGGTGAATTGGAAGAGCTTGGCCCCTTGTTGGATGCATCGGGAGCAGCCGCAAAGCCAGATAGATTCGCGCTTAGCGCCGGAAGTGGTAGATTAGTAATACAGAATGTACAAAAAAACATTGAATTTCAGACATCTGAGGTTCATTGGGATAATCATTGGGTAATGCTTTAGAATGACGCTTTTCTAACTCTTTGTTTTGAAAGATTCATAAAAAATCCGATAACGAAAATTGTGACGTTTGCCATACTATGATCTCTAAATGGAGGTGGTGCATGGTTTTCGCTCGCATGCTTTTTAAGACACTACTGGTTTTCGCTTTGCTCCCTCTTCCAGTGTGGGCAAATGTAGGCAATGTTGAGCCAAACAAACCGTCTGAAAATGCAATTACATGGATACAACAAGCTGAAGCTGAATCGGGTGTAGTGACCTACACCCAAGATTTGGCGATGATCTACGAGTACTTTTCTTTTTCCCCAATTTGGCACGATTACCGTGCCAAAGATGAGCTCGAAACGCAGATCAATATCATTTCATTAGCTGGGATCAGTCAAGAATTTGAGTGGCGTGCTGTGCTGCTCAGAGAATTGAGAGTGAGTGGCGATTGGCGCGCCTATGACGTGTTCGCAACAGACAGTCTACTTGCGTTGATTAGCTACAACTCCCAAGTGCCTTTGCACGGCAAAAGCTGGTTCTTCGGTACGGACATTAACGACACATTCCCCTCACCAACAAAAACGCAGACCACAAACCTTTTGATGGCAGCTAGCCGCAATGCACTTTATGACTATGCGTTTTCGTTGCGTCCTGAAACATCACAGTACCGTGAAATGGCAAAAGCCATCGTGGCATTGCAAGATGAAAACACCAGCTACTGGCCTAAGTTTACTCAGCGTGGGTTGATCAAACACGGTAACAAGCTGGTGGACTCGGATAGCTTGATCACGAGCTTAGAGCGTCACGGTGTATTAAGCACAGAAGAAGCACAACGCTTAAAACTCAAGCATGTAGGTTTCTATAATGCGGTGATGGTGCAAGCGGTGAAGCGCTTCCAACAAAGCCACGGCCTAAAAACTGATGGCGTGATTGGCAACAAGACCCGTTATTGGTTGAATAAGTCCGTTGATAATCGCATTCAGATCCTTGCGCTGAATATGGAACGTTTGCGGCTGTGGCCAACAGGGCGCGATCGCATTTTGCTGGTCAACATCCCAAATTACGAAATGGAATTGTGGATGGATAAACAGCTGATTCTCGACAGTAAAGTGGTGGTGGGAAGACCAAGTCGCCGCACGCCATTGTTCACATCACGTTTGGATTCCGTGGTTTTCAATCCTCATTGGAATGTGCCTGTGACCATCATGCGCAAAGACATTTTGCCTAAAGTCAGTGTGGATAATGATTACCTGTCCAAACACAGCTATACCGTGTTAAGCAGCTGGTCTAACGGTGAAGTGATTCCACCTGATTCGATTGATTGGGAAACGGTAACACCCAACAATTTCCCGTATCGACTACAGCAATCGCCGGGTAACTTTAACGCGTTAGGTCGCTACAAATTTAATACGCCGAATGGTAACGCGATTTACCTTCACGATACGCCTGCTAAAGGTTTGTTTAATCGCGCAAGCCGAGCATTCAGTTCAGGGTGTATTCGTGTTCAAAAAGCGGAGGTGTTGGCTGAGGTGTTGTTAGATAAATCAGGCCTTGAAATGGGTGACTACGATTACTACCGTAAAACCCCCAAGACCAAGTGGGTTACGCTACGCAAGAAGATTAGCGTGCACACGATCTATCAAACCGCATGGGTGAACGAGGACGGTGAAGTGCAATTCCGTGATGATGTGTATGATTACGACGCTCGACCAAAGCGTACTATCGATCCATCAGCGTCTTTAACGGCGAGCACAAATCAATCGTAATGGCTGAGTTTTGACGAGCTAGATTCTTAAAAGGATCGGGTATCTACAAAACAGATAAATGATTTAAAGCGCAGTGATGACACTTCTCATCACTGCGCTTTTTTGTGGCAATAAGGGCGTGTGATCGGGTGGAAATATGCTCAAGGCAACACAATTGCATATTTTTACACTTTACTGACAATGATAAAAAGTGATGATAAATCATCATGAAACGCTGCTATTTACAGCGATTGACTCACTAAAGATACACGTACGAGTTTGATTCCTTCCCTCTCTCCCGTTAGATTTCACGGTGTTTCGAGAGTCTTTCTTAAACAAAGGCGTGTTTCGCTAGTCGTTCGGACTCTTTTTATAAGATTTACCTTTGGGAAGTTGTAACTTGTGAAAAATGGTTTGGATACCCAACGTCGTCGCCTAATTCTTGGCGGTGCGGCGTGTGTAGTTGCGGTAGCACTACCGAATGCAGCGTTTGCGCTGCCCCTAACGGCAGGGAAACCGCGTAATTTGGCAATGACAAGCATAAACACGGGTGAGCACCTTGATGTTTGTTATTTCAATGGCCAGCAGTACAATGAAAAAGAACTGCAAGCCCTTAACCACTTATGTCGCGATCACCGTCGAAATGTTGAAACCGACATGGACCCACTGCTTTATGATCAACTCGCTGCAATCTGCGGGCTAGTGAGCGCCAAATCGCCGATTACTATGGTATCGGGTTATCGCTCGCCAGCAACGAATGAGATGCTAAGAAAGGGCGGTGGTGGTCAAGCGAAGAAGAGCTATCACATGACAGGGCAAGCCATGGATATCTTCATTGAAGGCGTGCCGCTCGCAACGTTAAAAGATGCTGCTCTCTCATTAAAAGCTGGTGGTGTTGGTTATTATCCGCGAAGCGGTTTTATCCACGTTGACACGGGCCCTGTAAGGACCTGGAGAGGGTAACTTCTCACGTCAGATAACCTCATCCTTTTGGGAAAGAGAAAGGCACATTACGTGCCTTTTTTTGTGGTCGTCTTTGACCTTTTTAACCGCGAAGTCTGCCCCTCAATGAAAGCGCACTTTAAACGGTTTCTGGTTCGGCCTTTTTCAGGTTCGTTGTGATGTATCGCTGACGTTTCTTCTCCTTTAGCTTAGTCATGTCCACCATGACCAAGCCATCAATACAATCTGCAAAATCTGGGTCAATATTAAAGTCAATGAACTGCACTCCCCCGGGTTCGCAAAGCTCACTGTATTGTTTGTAAAGGGTGGGAATACCCGTTCCGAGATTGTCTAACAGTGCTTTGAGGGTTTTCAAATCTGCTGGGTAGTCATCGCCTCGAAAATGCCGAACCAACTCATTTTCTTTTTGTGTATCCATATGGAAAGGGCGCTTAGATCGCGCGACTGACTGATCTGAACCAAAGTAGGTGCGATAAAAAAAGATAAGCAACTCTTTGGCGGGTTGCGGCAAAGCGTTACTGATGGTGACTGGGCCAAATAAATAACGATAGTGAGGGTGTTTGGTAAGGAAAGCACCTATGCCGAGCCAGAGATACTCCAAGCTGCGTTTGCCCCAGTATTTCGGCTGAACAAAGCTGCGGCCTAATTCAAGGCCTGAATCCAGTTTTGACGTCATACCTTGTTCAAAGTTGAAAAGTGAATGTGTATACAGGGCTTCTTTACCGTGCTGCGCAATCACGGCTTGGGTATCACAGAATCGATAAGCGCCAACAATATCCAGCGCTGCTGGGTCCCAAAGCACTAAGTGGAAATAGTGTTGGTCGTACTTATCGATGTCCCTTCGCTGTCCTGTTCCCTCTCCTACAGCGCGAAAGGCCACTTCTCGTAATCGCCCTATTTCTCGCATTACATGAGACTCTGCGTGATAACGGTATAAGTAGATTTCTTTTCCATCCGGCGTCTCACCAAGGCGTTCACTTTGCGCAATCTCTTCTTTTAGCGCCAACCTTGGCTCGGGAGATGCGATGGCTGACTCGGTGGGGAACACACCCTCTTTGCCTTTACCGATGTTGTAGAGGTGTTTCTTGAACAACTTGACGCGGGTTTTATGGGGTAAATTGGCGCTGGTGTTATAGCTTGAATAAGGAATGCTTTCACCGATAGTAAAGGTGATTTTGTTGTCCTCTTGCGCAAACATTTCATTGACGAGGAGTAAGGTTGATAGGGGCTTGTACACCAAGGAGGCCCCATAAAACATCGCCGAATTTCGCCCATCGACATGAATGGGCAAAATAGGGGCGCTCGCTTTGCTCGCCATGCGAAGAAAACCGCTGTGCCATTCTTTATCTCTCACGCCAGTCGCGCCCAATCGCGACACTTCGCCTGCGGGGAAGATGATTATAGCCCCCTCATTACGCAGCCAAGCATCAATGTTTCTGAGGTTTTCTTTTGGCGTGCCCCCTGACATGTTGTTCACGGGGAGCAGGCAACTGTGAAGCGGTTTAATCTGCATGAGCAGGTTATTGGCGACCACTTTAACGTCAGTGCGAATCTCGCGAACCAATTTGAGTAAGGCCAAGCCATCAAGCGAGCCAATAGGGTGATTGGCGATAATGACAACGCGCCCGGTGGAAGGAATACGTTCGCGCTCTCTGTCACTCGTTGCGTAGCTGAATGTGAAGTAATCCAGAACTTGTTCTACAAACTCAAACCCTTTGAGGTATGGGTATCGCTCGGCAAAATCGACAAAGGCTTGTTGATGCAGAAGACGTTGAAGCGTAGCGCTGACGGGGCGTGCCAACCAAGGTTTATCCGCTATCGTTGGGTATTTGTTTTCTAAAAGTGCATCGATACTAAACATACTGGTCCTTTCACTCATCATGCCGCTTACGCGGCCTCTTCTTCCTGAGCGGGTTGTTTGTAGGAGGCTTGTGGAAACAAGGTGTTGTATGCCGCAATTAGCTCTGGCTTTTCTGTCCACCGAATCAATTCAAGCGCGCCGTCGTCTTGTTCAATTAACGCTGTGCAGTTTTCAATCCAATCACCATCATTCAGGTACAAGGTGTCACCCATGGTTTTCATGTCTGGGTGATGGATGTGCCCACACACGATGGCGTCAGCATTTTTTCGCTGGGCAAATTGAACTGCGGCGTTTTCGAAACGAGAGATTGCCACGTTGGCAGATTGCACACGCAGTTTGATGTAGGACGCGAGCGACCAATAAGGGAAACCAAGTTTCTGACGGATCCTCGACATCCAGCGATTGAGAAAAAGCAGAAAGTCATACCCCATATCACCAGCGATGGCGGTCAAGCGGCTGTGGCATACCGCGCTATCAAACTCATCACCATGCACGGCCAATATCTTTTTCCCTTGCACTGTTTCGTGTATGTGATGTGCACGTACTTCTATTTTACCAAAATCGAATTTTAAGTATTTCCTTACAACATCATCATGGTTGCCTGGAATGTAGATGACGCGTGTGCCTTGGTGAGCGCGATCAATCAGGAGTGATAACACTTGGCTGTGGCTTTCTGGCCAATGGCGTGAGAATTTCATTGAATAGAAATCAACGATATCACCGACCAAAACAATGGTGTCTGCTTGGTGGCGATGTAGAAAGTTAAGCAGGTAGTGGGCTTTGCAATCTTTGTTACCTAAATGGAGATCAGATATCCAAATCGTTCGAACGTGTATGGGGTTCATAAGCATCCGTTGATGAGTGATTAACAAGTTGATTCACGGCTTTACGCTACTGATCCTTAATGACGTTGTTGTTTCAGTGCAGTGACAAGCTGGTGGCAGGGTTCTTTCAGAGGGATGACAATCGAGGATGTACAGCAGTAACCTTATGATTATTATTGTCAAATGCCATGTATGTGCGCGCAGCACATTGTGTGGCGTTAAACTCTTCGCGCACCCATGCTATGCTTTGCCCGTTTTCAGTATTTTTCGATAATTCACGGATTCTTTTATGGCATTGAAGTTTGAAATTGTTCCCGTTACCGGCTTTCAACAAAACTGTTCTATCGTTTGGTGCGATAAAACTCACGAAGCAGCGTTGGTTGATCCAGGCGGCGATGTGGCAAAGCTCGTCGCGAAGGTGAACGATCTGGGTGTGAATATCACAAAGGTGTTGCTGACGCATGGTCATTTAGATCACGTTGGCGGCACAGAAGAAGTCAGATCTGCCTATTCAGTGCCAGTGATTGGCCCTGAGAAACAAGATGCATTTTGGCTGCAAGCATTGCCTGCTCAAAGTGACATGTTTGGCTTTGCACGCACTGAACCGTTTGATCCTGACCAGTGGCTTCAAGACGGTGATGAAATCACCTTGGGCGAAAGCACGCTTAAAGTGATCCACACGCCGGGACACACGCCAGGTCACGTGGTGCTTGTGAGTGAAGAAGATCAATTGGCGTGGGTGGGTGATGTGCTGTTCAACGGCAGCATTGGTCGTACCGATTTTCCGAAAGGGGATCATGCGACATTGATTAGCTCAATCAAAAACAAGCTGTTCCCACTGGGTAACGACATCACTTTCATTCCGGGACACGGTCCAACGTCGACGTTTGGTAATGAAAGAAAGAACAACCCTTACGTGGCTGATGAAATGCCAATTTGGTGATACACCTCGTGTGAAAATGGCGCAGCAGCGAAGGCTGCTGTGTCATTGTTCTAAAGCTGAAAGCCTGCCTGCTGATGCTAAGTATTGGCGTGTTAACCCCACAAAATCTTCCAACGGCCTGTCCAGTAAATCTTCGCTAACAAAAACGTCGTAACCTAACAGTTCTCGGTTATAGGCCATGCGATTTGCCAACATCGCTACCAAGCCTTTGTAGGTTTTTCCCGTAGGAGACACATAAGGTTTATCATCAAACATCATGTCTTCTAGTGGTGTGGTGTTGGGCTCCTCTGCTCGCCGATATGCACTCAGCAATAATCCTCGTTGTTCCATAATGATATGGCTTGCTAAGCGAAAACTGATGCTGTCCAAGAGCGGTTCGTAGTCTTTCAGACGAATACCTACCCAAGGTAAAGGGTGATGCCAGCCTTCTTGCGACACACTCGGAATACCGATCTCGCGAATGTCTCGCCATTTCACGCTCCAGCCGCCTTTGGGGGTGTGATGTTGGAGGTGCATGTTTGACAGAGAGAAGGAAATTCGCTGTTCATCGATAACGCGTGAAATGTACAAACCCAAGCCACACAATAGACAAAGGCCCAAGAAGGCGGGTACAGCTTTTACCTGTGGATTTATCAGAATTAGGGACAACACGATGATGGCGAGCGCGACAACCGCGACCGTAAAGTATTTACCGACATGTTGATTCGGGGGATAAATCAGCAAATTCTTTTTCACTTCTGTGTGGGCTTCCTTTCTATTACTTTTGTTAAGCGTAGTCAGATCACATGCTCAAAGGAATGCGTCTGCGCGATAAATAAACAAAATCACAATGGGTTTCCGAGACTTGACTCAAGTTTCGCGCCAGTGCTTCGTTAAAGCTACAAAACGCATCCGTTTTTTGGTATAAAACGCGCTTTGTTTTTCACCCTGCGGTTTCAGGGGATGCTGAACGTAGTGCATCGGAGTAGGACGATTTAATGAAAATCTCTCATAAACGTAAAGTTCAACTTAAGCTTCAAAAACACATCAAAGCAGCAAAATCACTTGCAGCTAAAACTGTGACTAAAGAAGCACCAGCGAAAGTTGCTGCTGTAGCAAAGCCGGTTGTTGAGCAAAAAGCCGAAACGGCAAAAATTGTTTCAGAAATTTCTCTGACACCTAAACAACAACAAGTGCTGGATATTGTTCGTCAGAATGCGGAAGGCATCAATCCAAAAGGGATTGGTCTTGCTGCAGGTCAAGAAGAAGCAAAAGCAGCTTCTTGGGCGACATCAGCATTGAAAAAATTGGCGGAAGAAGGCGTTGTTGAACGCGTTCAATTGGCAGGCAATAAAGTGATGTACAAAGCACTTTAATCGCACTGTAATTTCGCAGATGTTTTCTGTTTTTAAGCCAGCCCTAGGGCTGGTTTTTTTGTGTCTATTTTTGGGTGGTTTTTAATTGTTTGTTAATGGCAAGTAGCTGCGTTTTATGTGTTTATAGTTCGAAAGAATTTAAACGATGATCAGCACCAAATTTTTCATTTTTTGCTGAGATTTTGTGTTTTATCGGCATATATTGGCTCTAAGATACAAGGATCTAAACATGCTGATTTAGGCGGGGAATTGCCGCATTTGTGAGTGTGTTGCCATAAACAAAAACTACAAACTGATCATTAACGGAGCGCAGGATGACGGGCCGTTTCGAACTAACTGAAAGTACTATGTCGCATGCTGTAAATTTTGATTACACCCACTTTTTGAGTGAGTCTAGCCGAGAACATTGGACGTTTACGCAAGCCTTACACGCACAAATATCTCGATGGCGTCGTAAAACCATAGAAGAGTATGACGACTTCCCCAGTGAAGCCTTCTTGCATTCTGTGAGCGGCACTTTGTCGGCGCATTACAGCGATGTGTCCAACCTCATTCGTTTGATTGATGAGGCTAAAAAACAGCACATCACCGCACTGAATATCATGTTGCCCTATGCGCTTGATGACAGCGAGCTGGATAAAATTCGTCGGCGTACACGCTGTGACATTGTCCAGCACAAGGGCGAGACGGAATGGCTATGTGTTGCAATGAAAACGAAGAACGCCACGTGATGTGGCGTTTTCTTTAGGTAAACATGTTGATAAGCGTGTCGGTGCGTCACTGTAATGTCGCGCCACTAAACACCAAATACCCCGCCGCACACCCCGCAATCAGAATGAACGCGAGCAATAAACGGTTACGCCCTTCAAAAGCCGCTTGATGATTCTCTTGCTTCGCCGCCATGTAAAATGCGATGCCTGGCAAATAAAGCAAGGCTGCGAGCAATAGGTGGTGAAGACCGGATGCAAACAATAGCCAACATCCATATATCGTCGCGAGTGAGGCAATTGCACGGATACGCGTATTGTTCACTCCTGTAAATGACAATTTGAGCAGGTAGCTCGCGACCAACAAATAGGGAACCAAGATCATCTCTGACGCAATGGTCAGCAGATCATCATAGCCACCGCCAATCAGGTACATCACAATCAGGCAAAATTGCACCACACTGCTGGTGAGCAAAAGGGACCGTGTTGGCGTGCCGTTTTTATTGGTGATGGCAAAACACTTCGGAAACATGCCATCTTTCGCCGCGGTATAAGGGGTCTCAGTTGCCAGTAGTGTCCAGCTTAGAAATGCCCCACACACTGAAATAATCAATCCCACACCAATGATCACTACGCCTGTTTCGCCAATCAAGGCTTCAAGAATTTTAGCGGTTGACGGGTTTTGGTACTTTGCCAGTTCGGGTGTTGATACCACACCCATCGAGAGCAAAGTAACGGCAACGTAGAGAAACAATGAGGTTAGAAGACCCAGAATGGTCGCGCGTCCCACATCTTTGCGGTTCTCCGCGCGGCTGGATACCACCACAGCACCTTCGACACCGATAAATACCCATACGGTGATCAGCATGGTTTCTCTGACTTGATCGAAGAGGCTCTTTTCTCCAGGCAGGTGCATGCCCGTAAAATCCAAGGTAAAGGTGTGCCAGCGAAATGCGATGAGGGCCGCTACGATAAAAACAATGATCGGAATGAGTTTAGCGATGGTGGTGATGTAATTGATGATCGCTGCGGTTTGTACGCCTCTTAAAACTAAAAAGTGCATCAACCAAATCAGTAGCGAAGACAGTACCACAGATAGGAGTGTGTTGCCGTTACCGAATAAAACGGCCGTGTCAGTGTCGAAGAATAACCCAAGCGTACTGAACACAATGACAAGGTAGGAAACGTTCGCGACCGCAGCGCTTAGCCAGTAACCCCACGCTGAAAAAAATCCGCACAAATCCCCAAAGCCCGCTTGTGCATAGCCAAACACGCCGCCAGTAATCTGTGGTTTTTGCTCTGTGAGATATTGGAAAGACAGCGCAAGGCATATCATGCCGAACCCCGTAATCACCCAGCCAATCGTCACTGCTGCAGGACTTGCTACCGCAGCCATATTCTGGGGAAGGCTAAATACGCCGGCTCCAATCATCGAGCCAATCACGAGCGCAGTTAGCGCTTTAAGGTCCAATTTATTACTCAAAACACTGCCTTTAAAAATGCCATTGAAAGTGAAAAAGTATAATGAAAGGTCTTTTCTGGCGTTTTTCAAAGTTGCGATAAAAGTTGCGATTTAAGAGGGCTTTGGAGTAATGGCACGTCCTGCGGGGAAAATGAAGCGGAAGGTTACGCCTTCGTGGCCTGCTATGTAAAGCGCAAATAGCAGGGCAGTGGCCACGAAAGCGGTGTCAGAAATGCAAACAGAGATTGCGTATTCTAAATGTTAAGAAATCAGTGCAAGCGGCTCGGTAATCCGTTAATAACAAAGCAAGGTGTAGCATTGCCTTCGTCTTCGTTGGCATCAGCGAAGTTCTCGATATCACCAAAAGCGATAACCGCAGCAGAGGTGTCTGACTGAAGCGCTTTTTTCATTAAGGCTTCTGGGTTATGTGTCGCCGTGGCGCGTGCAATACGGATTTGTTGTGGGCTGATGCCTGCCTGCGTAAACAGTGATAGACAAAATGAAGATGGCGGGGCAATCAGCGTGATCCAACGATGAGTTTGGCTTATGGTTTTTAGCATTCGTAACAGGTAAGCCAACTCGCTCATGTTGTTTTGGTAAACATTGACAGAGACGAGGTTGCCAAATGACAGACCGCGTTGTGATGCAGCGATGTGCGATGCGGGCTGAAAACTACGAGAGCCTGCCGCAAGGCGCGCATAATGTTCACGCACAGCTGGAGACGTCGCTTGTGTGTGCTGTGCTGAATGAGAGATCGCAAATGTGTTTTTCATCTGTCTGTCCTGTTTAACTATCCAGTACTGTATGTGTGTACAGTAGTTTTATTTTTATCAGATAACAATAGGAAAGAGGAAAACAACGTGAATTAGATCGCCTTTTTTCTTTATCAATAACGAATTAGTGTGCGTTCTATCAGTATTGATAATCACTCATCGCTATGTAGATTATTACTAACGGTTGTTATCATGGCGGAATTACAGGTTTATACAAAAAGAGTAGCGTCATGGATCAAGAGTTTTGGCACGGCCGTTGGGCAGAGAATCGAATTGGATTTCATTTAACAGAGACCAATCCGCTATTGGTGAAATACTGGCCAGCGCTGTCACCAACACGTGATCAATCTGTGTTGGTACCGATGTGTGGCAAGTCGGTCGATCTGTCTTGGTTGGCCTCAAATCACAATAACGTGGTTGGCGTTGAATTGAGTGACATTGCGGTGAGAGGCTTCTTTGCCGAGCATTTGTATACCCCGCTTGTTACACAGATCAGTGGGTCACATAAGCTGTATGAGTTTGATGAGTTGTCGGTATACAGTGGTGACTTCTTTACTGCGCCACTTTCAACGTATCCGCTTATTTACGATCGCGCTGCACTTATCGCCATGCCTGAATCGTTAAGAGGACAATACGCCTCTCATCTCTTGTCGTTGCTAGCGCCTGGCGGAAAGATCCTGCTTGTAACGTTGGATTACCCGCAAGATGAAATGTCTGGCCCACCGTTCAGTGTGAATGCGGATGCTGTGAAGGCATTGTTTGAAGGGTGTAACGTGACGTTTTTGCATCGTGATGATGACGCGTCGCGTCCACCATCAGGCAAAGGAGCGAGCTACTTTGCCGAAGAAGTCTGGTTGATTGAAAAGCCGTAATAAGCTTTCCTTTGCTCAGTGTTTATTTTACTGACCAGAACCACGAAAAGCGCCTCAGTGACATGCACTGAGGCGCTTTTGCTTATTTGGTTATGGAATGGCTTGGTTAACGCAGAGCGTTAATCATTGAAGTGGATGTTGACTGTGCTTGCCGCAGTGACGGCTTTACTCACTGCACTGTCTACGTCGTCGCTGCGTGTGAGCGCGACACCTAATCGACGGCGACCGTCGATATCTGGTTTACCAAATAAACGCACTTGTGTGTCTGGTAACGCAAGCGCGTCGCTCAAACCACTGAACGAAATGTTTGTCGATGTGCCTTCGCCAAGAATCACGGCGGATGCAGATGGGCCATAAAGACGAATAGCGCCGATAGGCAAGCCAAGGAATGCGCGAACATGAAGCGCAAATTCGGACACGTCCTGAGAAATCAATGTCACCATGCCAGTGTCATGTGGGCGAGGGGAGACTTCGCTAAAGAGCACGTCATCACCTTTAATGAAAAGTTCAACGCCAAACAAGCCGTGCCCACCCAATGCCGTCACCACTTTGCGCGCAACGTCTTCAGCGGCTTGACGTGCTTTGTCGCTCATTGCTTGTGGCTGCCATGATTCGCGGTAATCACCGTCTTCTTGGCGATGGCCAATCGGCGCACAGAAATGAATGCCATCAACCGCACTGACCGTCAGCAAGGTGATTTCATAATCAAACTCAACAAACCCTTCGACGATAACGCGACCAGCGCCTGCACGGCCACCTTCTTGCGCATAGCTCCATGCGCTATCAATGTCTGCGGGTGATTTCACTACGCTTTGGCCTTTGCCAGATGAACTCATTACTGGCTTTACCACACACGGCGTACCAATGCGTTCAATGGCTGCAACGAATGCCTCTTTGGTGTCTGCGAATTCATAAGGCGACGTCGGGACGTTAAGTTCTTCTGCGGCAAGGCGACGAATGCCTTCACGGTTCATTGTTAGTTGCGTTGCGCGTGCAGTAGGCACGACATTCACGCTGTGTTGCTCCAGCGCAACCAATCGGTCGGTCGCAATGGCTTCAATTTCGGGTACAACGTAATCTGGCTTTTCTTTTGCGATGATGTCAGCGAGTGCATCGCCATCCAGCATATCTACAACGTGGCTGCGGTGAGCAATTTGCATAGCAGGTGCATCGGCGTAACGGTCACATGCAATAACTTCAATGCCTAAACGCTGGCATTCAATGGCGACTTCTTTACCCAGTTCGCCAGAACCTAGGAGTAAAACGCGGGTCGCACTAGGGCGTGTTGCAGTTCCAAACATGATATTCATCCATCAAAGCGAAATTCTGGCGGTGATTTTACCTTAAGCAATCGTTTGCGCAAGCGTTTGCTATTGTGATTTAGGTAGATTGATATGCGGTTATGCTTCTGATTTGATTAAAAATAAAGCAATCCGCCAGTTAATCAAACAAAGACGAAAGTGAAGTGAGAGGGGAATAAAAAGCCGCCAATGATGGCGGCTTGATGATCATTGTGCAGTGTTGGATTTGCGCGTTTCCCAATGGGTGATGAAGAACACTGCACCAATAATGATGGCTGCACCTAACCAGAGTCGACCTGGTGGTACCCAGCCAAACACAAGGAAACCAAAGAGTACGTTCAATGGCAGTTTTGCGTGGTCAAAAGGTTGCACGAAGGATGCGTCTGCCACCGCATAGGCTTTAGCGATTGCCCATTGCGCCAATGCTGTGAAAAGCCCTGCTCCAATCAGCATGCCCCAAACGAGGTTACCTGTTGGCATTGTCCAGTCAGGGACGGCAAGCAGTATGTTGAAAGGGGTGATCAGCAACAGAAGGTAAACCACCATGGTGGTTGGGCTGTCGTGATGGGACAGCTTCTTCACCATCAATGAGTAGGTCGCCCAAAAGAATGCCGCACCAACTGGCAACAAGGTCGCCCAGTTAAAGTTATCCCCCCAAGGCTCTAGGATGATCATCGCACCTATGAAACCACTGATGGTCGCAAACCATCGCGCAGGCCCGACACGCTCGCCGAGGAACAAACCTGAACCTATGGTGGCGAAAAGCGGAGATGTCATGAGAAGGGCAATACCTTGCCAAATCGGTACAGGGTACGCGAGAGCCCACAGCCATAGCTGAATACCAATCACAGAGAAGAACACACGTAAGCAGTGCATGCCTAAATGTTCTGTCTTCAATGCGTTTCGGATACCCATGCTTCTCAGCCACGGCACCATGACCAACAGTGCAATGAAGTACTGAATAAAGGCAACTGTCGTGGAGGGGAGCTGCATTTTGAAGCTCACGTACTGTGCAATGCTATTCACCATGGCAAAGCAGATACCAGCAGTTAGCATCCAAGTCGCGCCGAGAATGGGGTTATGTGGTTGGCTCATGCGTATGTCTAAATTTGGATAAGTGACGGTGATAGTAGCGAATATTTTGCGAAGGGAAAGTGTTAATAACGAAAACGCCGGCGATCTCCGGCGTTTTGCTGCAATCCTGATGTTTATTCCATCAAGCTATGGACTAGATGGCTAAATAACTCAGAGGAATATCTGGGTTTAGCGCTTCTAGCATGCCTTGCGTGTCTTGCAGGTAACTGATGCTGCTGTTTGCATTCTCAACCAGCATCACTTCTTCGATCTCTTTTTGTGCCACATCAGCAAGGTTCATAGCAATCAATGCCACTTGAAGCGGCGGCAAACTCGGGTTGAACGCCGCATTCTCTGCGTACATGCCTGAGAAGATCTGGCCGCTTTTATCACGGATGGCAACACCACAGAAGTTATTGGTGTATGGCGCATGGCTCATGTTTGCTGCAAGGATCGCCGCATTGGTTAATGGGCAGGTGTCTTCCGCAGACAGGCCGTGGCTTTTGGCCGCAAGCAATGGCTCATTGATACCCAAATCTGACGGGCCGAAAGGTTCTGGCAGGTAGCTGTGTAGCGATTGCGCTTCACGTTGTGGTAATTGTACTTCGAGGTGTTCTGCGCCATTCAGTTCGTTCATAAACTGGCGACAGTGACCACAAGGGCTGTAGTTTATGGTGATGTCTTTTAGCGACGTTTCACCCTTAATCCACGCATGGCTGATAGCTGATTGTTCTGCGTGTACAGATTGGTTGAGTTGAACGCCTTCAAACTCCATGTTGGCACCAAAGTACAAACGGCCAGAATTGCCTCGTGCAATGGCACCGACGTAGAACGTCGAAATAGGTGCAACGGAATAGGCGGCAGCAACCGGTAACAAGGCAACGCGCAGATCCGCATCGGATAAACCGCTAAGGCTTTTCAGAGAATCAAACGCATCAGCACTGATGGTCGCATCAAATTGCGGGGCTTTGGCAATTTCTAACATTGCCTCGTTAAGAGGGGCAGGCAAAGCATGAATTGCTTCTAAAACACTGGCTCGCATGTCGGCTCCGTGTGTTGTCTTATGGGCGACTATTGTAGTAGACAATCGCCCATCTTTAATGTGATCAAAATCACTTAAGTATTGCAACTAACCTAAACATTGCATCGATTAGAGTGATATCACATGTTCACGATTGCATTTGATCTGGCACTACTTCGTGATGAAATCCAATGCAATCATCATAAGTTGAAAAACCAGAGGAGCCAGTAACGCGGTGAAAATGCCGCAGATCACGAGGGCCAGTGAGCTAATAGCGCCTTCTTGGTAATTTGACTCAGCCGCTTTTGCGGTGCCAATGGCGTGAGAAACCGCACCGATTGATAACCCACGCGCTAACGGTGATTTGATGTTTAATACGTTCAACAACGGATAGCCGATGAGTGCGCCAAACAATCCCGCTACCACTACAAGTGCAGCTGAAACAGCAGGTATACCACCAATTTGCTCCGCTGTGCTCAAAGCAAAGGGAGTCGAAATGGACTTTGGCAATACTGACGCTGCAATTTGTTCGTTAGCCCCAACAAGCAATGCAAATGCGGTACCGATGATCATGGAAGCGATACTGGCACTCGCACATGCAATCAGAATGATACGCCAGTGACGTCTGATTAAGTGCAACTGTTCATAAAGCGGGTAGGCCAAAGCAATAACGGCTGGACCCAACATCAGGTGAATAGGTTTGTTTTCTGCAAAGTACGTTTGATAGGTATTGCCCGTGTAAAAAACCGCGGGCATGAGCACCATTAAACTGAGTAAAAGAGGGTTGCAAAGGGGGTGATTCACTCGAAGGGCAATCTTACGTGCGATGAGATAAACCACGATGGTCGCGATAATCCACATTACTTGTGCTCCCCTTGGTGCTTGTCGATCACTTTCGCCATGACGATCAATACAACAAGGGAACTGACTAATGTAGATCCCAGTAAAGGTAGTGACTGGGAAAACAGAAGATCAAAGTGATCCATCAGGCCCATGCTGGCTGGAATAAAGAAGAGCGGCATAAAGGTGATTAACAAGGTGCAGGCATCTTTCACCCACCTTGCAGGTACTATCCCTGTGGTGAGGCAAAGGAAAAGCAATAGCATGCTGATGATACTGCTTGGGATTGGGAGTGGAATAAGTTGGGCAAGAAAGTAACCAAGGAAGTAAAAAAACGCGATAAGCGCAAAACCCAAAACATATTTCACAGTGAAGACCCAGCGGTAGCAATAACCTCACCATTTTAAGCCAAATGGGCGCTATCAACCAGAAAACCTTCACAGGTTGGACATCGTAAAAATGAAAACACTGCTTCCGTTAAAAACAACGAGGAGCAGTGTTCGTGTGTTTAGAGGTGTATGCAGCTGTACTAGATGATGTACAAATATGCGCCGATAGAGAGGGTCACTGCCGCGACGGCACTCATTAATACTTTTGGTATGTAGGATGTTTTTGCAGGCGGTTCGAGCATCGGTTCATCAATATAAATATCGAGCACATCCGGAGTAGACGGATCTGGCACTGCTTCGGCTTCGCGTTGATAGGTTTTCTGCGGGAGCGAGATGCGATAACCATAATCACCGACCACATCAAGTGGCAACACTTTGTGGCCTTGATGGTAGGACTTTGAGAGCAGAGAGCACAGGGTATTTTGATGCTGTGAAAACGAAGAATCCGGCAAGGACGTTGCAGTGTAAAGAACACGCGCTGAAATCACTTCGCCCGCGTGATAGCAAAGCATTTCAAGAAGACGGCACTCTTCGTATGTCAACGTTGTTACCGCGCTATCTCTCCAATACAACGAGCGACTTTCTGGCTCGAAATCAACCTCTGGAAACCGATAGCATCGGCTGTTTACCTTTGTGACCATTTCTTCATCCATACTGCAATTGCCTTAAACAAAAGTGTGGACGCAATTCACGAAATATCAAATGTAACACAGTCGAATTTGCACGGTTTTTTAAAGGTATGTCGAACGGTAACTCGTCGTTTTTAAACAAAAATGCTAGGACACAAGGGATTCGACGTAATGATAGACCGACTTTAGGACTGTCATTTTTTTCGCATCATTTTGATGTTCTTCAGCCAACTCTTCGAGATTCGCCATGTAACCGGGTAAATGGGCTTCGAAGAAATCACGACGATGCAGATGCCACTGTTTCTGTTCAGCATCCGTTAACGTGTTTGGGTAGTTGCGGGCGCGATAACGGAATAACAGCGGCTTAATACGGTCATCCGCTACTTGGATATCCAATCCTGCCAAGTTCTCAGGTTTGGTTTGGCGAATAATGTCCATGGTCGAGCGATCTGATGGGGAGAAGAAACCGTCGTAAAGCGCTGAATCAACGTTGCGCGCGCGGTCGTATTCTGGTTTGTCAGCATAAAGCGCAATCAGTTTTTCGCGCACATCGGGTCTTGCTTGAAGCTTTTTCAGGTTTTCCAAACATTGTTGTCTATCAATGCCTAGGCGTTCTGCATCTTCAGGGCGAAGGGTTTTTGCTTCTGCAAGGACTGGGCACTTATTAATGTGAATCAGTTTGATGGGCGCAGGCAGCTCGTCAGGGGCGAGATCAGCGTGGCGCGTGTATAAACGCTCTCGAAGAGCGTCTGTATCGAGGTCAAACAGCGGCGACGGATCGCGTCCCAAATCGATAGCGATAACCGCATTCTTATTGTCTGGATGCCATGCAATAGGCACGATCCAACTGGTGTTTCCGCGCTCTGTACCGAACATGCCTGAAACATGCACAAGCGGCTTCATCGATACAACGTCAATGAGAGGCGTGAGCTTGTTTTTATTGCGATAGGTATACAAGTAATCAAACAACCTTGGCTGTGCTGATTTGAGTTTTTTCGCCATTTCGATGGTGGCGATAACATCGGCCATCGCATCGTGTGCATTGGCGTGTTCAATGCCGTTCGCGACAGACAAATGTTCCAGCTTAAAGCTCGTGAAGCCTTGCTCGTTCTCAGGCCATTCAATCCCGTCGGGGCGAAGGGCATAGCAAGCGCGCATTGCATCTAGCAAATCCCAACGTGAATTACCGTTTTGCCAGCTCCAACCATACGGGTCGAAGAAGTTGCGGTACAAGGTGTAGCGCGAGACTTCATCATCAAATCGGATGTTGTTGTAACCCACAGCGCAGGTTCCTGGCATGGCCAATTGCTCGTGGATCTTCGCAATGAACTCAGGTTCAGGCAGACCACGGCTCACTGCCGTTTGTGGCGTGATACCGGTGATCAAACAGGCTTCAGGGTTTGGCAAGTAATCATTGGGTGGTTGGCAATAGATAACCAAAGGCTCGCCAATGATATTGAAATCTTGGTCGGTTCTTACGCCTGCAAATTGACAAGGTCTGTCGAGAGCAGGGCTAACGCCAAAGGTTTCGTAGTCGAAGAAGAAAAATGTAGATTCGCTGCCGTTTGCCACTGTGGTATCCAAGGGATTGATAGACAGAGGGATGTTACCGCAAATTGCGTGACAAATCTCGGCTAAAACAGGATGAAAATAGTGTGTCCAGACGGATCTGCCCGTGTTGAAAGTAAGACAATGAAACCTGTGCATTTTCTTATGCTTAATGAAAGCCTTTGGCTCTCATTCTGTAGTTTTCATGCGCAGGGCATTCTCAGCACGTGTGGAAGGACTGATTATGTATCGACAGATCGTATTGTTACCTCTTACCGTTTTTACTCTCTTTGGTTGTTCAAGCACACCATCACTGGATGCGTTTTCTTCGTTTGCCACCACAACAGAAAGCGTTTCTTCCGACATGACAACCTACTTCTCAGCATTTTCGACCGTGTCGGTTGAGCATCAACTCCATACTGTGGCAGCGACATACCAAGGTGTTCAGGCTAAGAAATTGGTGCCTGAAACCATTACGTCTATTACTTCTCCCTTTGAAGAGAGAAAACGGGCCAATGCGCTCACCCTGTACAAGTCGGCAGATGCTTTGCGCAAGTATGCCGCCTCGCTAAACAGCCTTGCCAATGCAGTGAATGAAGACGATGTAAAACTCGCGGCATCACAAATGCTTTGGTCAGTGAAAGGCATATCAGAACAATACAGTGAATACACTGGCACGCCGCTGAAGGACTATGAAAAGTACGGCTCAGAAGTAACGGCATTTATTTCCACCTTAGGCACGTCATACCTCAACAGGGAAAAAGACAAAGCATTGCGAGAGATCATCATTCAAGCCGATGAAAGCGTGTCTTTGCTGATTGGCGAAATGGTTTCGGCGTTGGAAAACGGCGGCGTGGTGGTGCTTTATCGCATTGCGATTGAAAGCGAAATTAACGACATGGTGCTGAATTATCGGAAGCTCGCTAAAGACCCTGATACGTCCTATCAATCCCGGCGCGATCTCGTGACGTCTATCTATCAAAAATCGAAAGAAATGGACGCCTTTGAAGCGCGATCATTGGTGACCATCAATGCGCTGAAAGAAATCAAATCAACGCATAACACGATGGCAACGGCGTTTGCGAAAGATGACATCAACAAAGACACCATTATGAATGCGGTAGGGCAGTTGAAGTATGCCCATGGCAGCTACCGTTCACTGAACAAACTGATAGAGAAATGCACGGACGGCGTGACGCGTGTTGACAACGTTCTGATGTGTAAATAACCCGATGTTGAGGAGCGACAATGGCGACGATTCGTGAAAACTTAGTCAATGCAATTAATGACCTCAACAAGTTATTGCTGATAGCGGAAACCGACGCGCAGCGCGCACAAATTCGAATAGACAGATTGGCGTTGTATCGGCAGTTAGAAGACGTGATTTTTGCCGAGCTTAATCACCAAGACGAAGACGTAAAAACGGCGCTTGAGGAAGTCGAATCGCTAGCGGGTTTGGCTGATGAGGCTAAGCGGGATATACAAAAAATTGAAAAGCTATTTAAGAAGGTGGCGAAAGCAGTGAAAGCCATCGAGAAAGCCGTTAAAGCAGCGGGAAAGATCCTCTAGGGTCTTCTTAAACGCAATCACGAGTGTCAAGAACCCATGCTTTGTCGGCATGGGTTTGTTATCCGTTGCGCTTATTGATCCGCCATCGTTGAGCGGTTGCGGCCACGACGTTTCGATTCATACAGCGCTTTGTCTGCACTCTTATACGCTTTGGCAAAAGTTGTGTCTCGGACGAACACACCGCCAATAGATAAGGTGATTGCCAAGCCCGCGATAGATTCTTGCGCAACCGCTTTTCGAATGGTTTCGGCTTTAACGCCGAGTTGGCAATGGGTCATGTTATTAAACAAGATAAAGAACTCATCGCCACCCCAGCGAATCGTAATATCTTCTGCACGTATTTGCGTCAAGATGCGCTTGGCACATTCAGAAATGATTTCGTCGCCTTTGTTATGGCCATGTGTGTCATTGATTTCTTTGAAGTGATCAATGTCGACGATGAGCATGGCAAAGCGTGTCATTTTCCTAAGGCGTGGCTCGTAGTAGTCACGTCTAAAGAAATTGGTCATTTCATCTTTTCTGATTGAGCGCGTTCGTCTTCGAAGTAGACCAGCACTGAATTGATATAGAAAAGCCATGATTAAGGAAGGCGCCAAAGAGGCTTGAAGCACTTTCAGATAGTTCACGCCAATATGTACCGGATCTTTTTCAGAGCAGATGAAAAATGCACTTTTGGTATACAAACTGTATTTTGGCGTGATGGTCAACTGCGTGTAGTGTTTGTGGTTATAGCGTTCAATGTATTTATCAATGTAAGATTCTTGGATATCAACGGCGACAAGCGCATTTAATGATCGTTTGTTGTGAATGGGGAAATAGATGGTGCGAAGTTCTTCTTGCGTCCCTTTTTCTAAGTAAGAATCGGACATACGAACATTGCACCCATAGAATTCTTGATAGGTGTGATTGAGGTTCTCGCGCTCAACAATTTTTTCAAGAACATCATTTTCGCCGTACTGACTAAATGCTTTTTCGTAACCAGATCGTAACGGGTCGAAGAAGGCATAAGTGTTTGGGTTTTGGAAGACAGCTATCGACCAAATACTTTCGGGTGCACTGACTTGTAAGCGATGTCGTAAACGTCGAATACCTTCGGCAAGTTCTTTGACTTCAACCTCCTTGCCATGGACGTACACGCTGACCTTGCCATCACCGTACACACCCTCTTTCAATGATGTTGATGGTGCATTGTTATAGTACGAACCAAAGCGGCGAATAGAGGTGTACATTTGAGCGTAACTGGCGTCTAAGTCTTTAATCATCTGTTGAACTTGGATGACGTTATAAGCGCTATAACTCGTCGACACAAGTGCGAACGAAACAAGGCCAGCTTTTAGTAATGATAAGATCTTAATTTCTTTCATTTTTTCACGCCGATTGAGTCAGTTTATTTCTGTGGTGCAGGCGTATCGTGTGAAAACACGGTATATAGTGCTGCAAGCATAGAGGGCGAAAGAGTTTAAACCTTCTGTCATTGTATTCAACGAAAGGTTTTTCTCATGACGATAAAAATTATTTATCACCATTTTGCTTCATAATGAGACAAAGCGTTTTATGGATTCCGCTGGCGCTGCAATCGAAAGTGAAAATAGAAGGTCTCTACCTTCAACTATCTCATTGTGCTTGATGGTTGAGCGCATCAGTACACACTATGTTTCAGGGAAGGAATATGCAGGTTACCCCGTTATCAAAACACATCGGCGCGTTAATTGAAGGGATCGATCTTAACGCGTGCGATGAAGAAACATTCTCATTGGTATACCACGCTTTTTTAGAACACAAAGTTATTTTCTTCCATGACCAATACTTATCACCTGAAGCGCAACTTGCATTAGCGAAGCGTTTTGGTGAGTTAGAAGCACAACATCCTTTCTTTCCTCATGCAGATGGCTTTCCTCAAGTCAGCCTGATTGAAACGACCCGAGGAAACCCACCAGGAAAAAGCTTCTGGCATACCGACATGACATGGCAAGAAGCGCCGCCGAAATGTTCTGTGTTATCAGCACAACATTTACCTGATAGAGGCGGAGATACCATCTGGCTCTCGATGGAAGCGGCATATGACGCATTGCCTCGTCGTACGAAAGCAGCCATCGCTCACGCGACGGCAACGCACGCGGTTCATGGCTTTTCTGGTAGCCGGTTTGACAATGAAGATGATAGTGGAAATAGCCGTGTTGAAGGCATCACGAAAAACATCAACGCCGTGCATCACCCGCTGGTGGTTAAGCACCCTGAAACAGGAAAGCCTGCGCTGTACGTGAATGAGCAGTTTACCCGATTCATTGATAAGCGTGAGGAAGGCGACGCGCTGCCCGACCTCTCGGCGCTGTTTGAACACAGTCGTGCTGAAGCGTTTCAGGTACGTTTCCAATGGGAAGTAGGCAGTGTCGCGATTTGGGATAACCGTTGCACGCAGCATTTTGCGGTCACAGATTATGGAGACACCCCAAGAAAGTTACATCGTGTTGTCGTAAAAGGATCGATACCTGCAAGTTATGACGTTTTGGGCTAGTCAAACCTGTCTAACAGCCAGAAAACTAGAAAGAAAGTGCACTACATTGAGAGGGATGCCGATAAGTTTGAGGCATCACTTTTTTGATGCTTTGTGAATAACACAATAAGTGACGCGGTCACTGAATCGAGAGGGCGTTAACATGACACATCTTTTTACTCGGTGCGCTGCTGCGGCAGTTCTCCTGTCTGTTGCCTCGTTCACATCGCTCGCCACAGAGCCGGAAAAGCCCCTCAAAATTGGCATTAGCCAATATCCTACTAGCTTGCATCCTTTACTTGGGTCATCTGTTGCAGGTAGCTACGTGTTGTCGACAGTTTGGCGGCCCATGATGATTTATGGCAAAGATTGGCAGCCCCTGTGTCACCTATGCCAAACCGTGCCGACATTTGAAAATGGCCTCGCTGAGAAAATTGTGCTGGACGATGGCAGAGAAGGCATTCGCTTGTCTGTCACGCTCAAAGATAACCTGTTTTGGGGAGATGGCGTTCCTGTGACCTCCAAAGATGTGGCTTTGGGGTATCAGATTTCGACGGATAAACGCGTCAAAGGTAATCCGGGCTATGAGGAAGATCAGACCCTTGAGCGCCTTGATATCGTCGATGAAAAACGCCTTGATGTGATTTTGAATAAGCGCATTTTTAACTATCGTACGGCCGTGCCGTCGGCCATGCCAGAACACCTCGAAGGTGAGATCTATCGCCGCGATCCCGAAAACTACGACAAGACCTCGTTGTACACTACATCACCGTTAACGGCGGGTTTATACAATGGCCCATATCTTATCGACAGAATGTCGTCAGGCAGCTTTGTGTCAGTGGTGCCAAATCCACACTGGAAAGGCCGCTCGGTGTTTTTCGATAATCTGGTGTTCAAAGCCGTCGAGAATACCGCCGCGCTTGAAGCGCATTTACTTTCAAAGTCTGTAGACATGATTGCGGGCGAATCTGGGTTAACGCTTGACCAAGTGTTGCGTCTAGAAAAGCGTCAGAAAGGGAAGTACCAATACTACTATGAGCCCGGTCTGCTCTACGAACACCTTGACGTCAACTTGGATAATCCGCACCTCGCCAAGAAAGCCTTTCGCCAAGGGCTATTGCTAAGTATCAATCGCCAACAATTGGTTAATCAACTGTTTGAAGGCAAACAAGTCGTCGCACACACTGACACCAGCCCACGCGACATCGGCTATTCAGACGATGTGACCCAATATGAATACGCCCCTGAAAAAGCCAAAGCACTGTTCCAGCAAGCGGGTTACCGTTGGCAAGGAAAAGACATGGTGGATGCAGACGGGAAGCCCGTTCAGATTGAACTCATGACCACCGCAGGCAACAAAACCCGTGAGTTAGTGCAGCAAGTACTGCAATCCCAATGGAAGAAAATGGGGATCACCATCCGCATCAATAACCAGCCAGCACGGGTTTTCTTTGGTCAAACACTTAAAGAGCGAAACCACAAAGGGTTAGCTCTGTTTGCGTGGTACTCCGCGCCTGAAAGCCCGCCAGAAACCACCTTGCACTCAGAAAATATTCCAACAGAAGCGAATAACTGGGGCGGCCAAAATTATGCGGGTTATAAAAATGCAGACATGGACGCCTTATTGGATGAAATTGAAACGGAACTTGATGCGGATAAACGCGAGGCGTTGTTTGCCAACATTCAGCGTATTTATGCAGAAGATCTTCCCGCGCTCCCTCTGTACTTTCGCGCCGACAGCTTTGTGTTGCCGCTGTGGTTAAAGGGTGTCACGCCAACTGGACATATGTTCCCGTCTACACATTGGGTTGAAGAGTGGCATAGATAGTCTTTTTCGTCGGTTTTTCATGCAATAAATTGAATGTTTAGTGCTGTAACATAATGATTCGTAACTAAATATTTTATCTGTTTTGATGAAATGCGACTGAGGCAGGGCTTTTCAGCGACAGTGCTTCCTGTTTGATTGAATTGTATACATTACTGGCTCGACAATGATTGAAACATATGTTTAACATTGAGCTATTGCGTGCAATTTTTCACTGTATTTGCTTGGAGAGCTAAAGAATTCTCCTTTGCACGCACGGTATCCCAGCAACTGAGTGATCGGTTAATGAGGTATCCAATAGGGTGACGGATTTGCCCTCAGCTTTGACAAAGGACATGACTGTATGAATAAAACGCTTCTCACATTGGCCATCGCAGCGCCAGTTGCCTTCTCTTCTGTTTCCGTAAGTGCTGACACCCTCAAGATCGGTATGTCTCAATACCCTGAAGGCCTTCATCCTACCTTGGTGTCGAATGTCGCGGCGTCTTATGTACTGAATACCGCTTACCGCAAAACCGTGATTTACGGAAAAGACTGGCAACCTCAATGTAATGTGTGTGTTGAGATCCCGACGTTTGAAAACGGTTTAGCGAAACGTATTACCCGAGAAGATGGCTCAGAAGGCATTAAATTGACCGTCACGGTGCGTGACGACTTGTTTTGGGGCGACGGCACGCCGCTGACCACGAAAGACATTCAGTTAGGCTATGAGATCCAAAAAGACGAGCGCGTGGGTAATCCGGGTCTCCAAGAAGCAAAAACCATGGAGAAGCTGGTTCTGCTTGATGACAAAACCTTTGAGGTGTATCTGAGTAAAGTCAGCTTCAAATACCGCACAGATTATTTCCCTGATCCGCTTCCTGAACACGTTGAAGGTGCGCTGTACCGCGCCGACCCTACGAACTACAGCAAAACCACCAAATACGCTACTGACCCAACCAATGCAGGTTTGTATTACGGCCCTTACGTGCTGAACAAAGTCAGTCCGGGTAGCTTCATCACTGCGCAACGTAATCCGCATTGGAAAGGTCAATCCCCCGCCTTTGATGAACTTGTTTTTAAAACCGTAGAAAACACGTCAGCGCTAGAAGCGCATCTGCTGTCGGGCTCCGTGGATTACTTGCCGGGTGAAATCGGTTTGTCTCTCGACCAAGTGCTGCAAATCGAAAAGCGCCACGGTAAGAAGTTTAATGTGCACTACGAGCCTGGCCTACTTTATGAGCACCTAGACACCACGATGAACAACCCACACTTGGCGAAGAAAGAAGTGCGCCAAGCCTTGTTGTACGGTGCAAACCGTGAGCAGCTTGTTGATAAGCTGTTTTCTGGAAAACAGCCCGTTGCCGATACCAATACTAGCCCGCGAGATCTTGGTTTTTACCCCGAAGTTAAACGTTATGAGTACAACCCTGAGAAAGCTAAGTCGCTTCTGAAACAGGCGGGTTACACCGAAAAAAATGGCGTCATGGTGGATGCAGATGGCAATGAACTGCACATTGAATTGGCGACCACGGCAGGCAACAAAACGCGTGAGCTTGTGCAGCAAGTGTTGCAGTCGCAGTGGAAGAAGATTGGGGTGAAAGTGTCGATCAACAACCAGCCTGCGCGCGTGTATTTCGGCGATACCTTGACTCAGCGTAAGCACAAAGGGTTAGCCATGTTCGCGTGGTATTCAGCCCCTGAAAACCCACCGCGTACCATTTTGCATTCAAACAGCATCCCAACTGAAGACAACGGCTGGTCAGGGCAAAACTACATTGGCTATCAAAATCCTAAAATGGATGCGCTGTTAGAGCGTGTTGAAGCTGAGCTAGACGACGAAAAGCGCAAGGCGATCTTCTTTGAAATTCAGAAAATCTATGCTGAAGACTTGCCTGCCTTACCGCTGTATTTCCGCGCCGACAGTTTTGTGATGCCGAAATGGTTGGAAGGCGTCACCCCAACAGGGCACATGTTTGCATCAACCAACTGGGTTGAAGAGTGGACCACCACCAAATAGGAGCCGTAAATGGATCAGACGATATTAGATGTGCGTCGTCTGCGGGTAGCCTACAAAGGCTACCCTGCGGTTAACGATGTCAGCTTTCATATAGATCGAGGCGAAATTCTTGGCGTCGTGGGTGAATCCGGCTGCGGGAAAAGCCTCGCAGCATTAACACTGATGGGTTTGCAACCCAACGTCATGAAAGCCAGCGGTGATGTGGTATTTCGTGGCAAAAACCTGCTAGAAAACCGCGATGCTGATTGGATGAAAGTCCGCGGTGAAGGCATCGCGATGATCTTTCAAGAGCCCATGACGGCGCTCAACCCTGTTGTCACTGTGGGCGACCAAATCGCAGAAATGTTCGAGCTTCACCGCGGCAGCAATAAAGCTGAAGCGGCGGAACGCGCCGTTGAAATGCTTGAGCGGGTACACATTCCGGATCCTATGCGCCGTGCAAAGGCATTCCCGCATGAATTATCGGGCGGTATGCGCCAGCGGGTGATGATTGCGATGGCGTTGGCCTGTGAACCTGAACTCATCATTGCAGATGAACCAACCACTGCGCTGGACTTAACGGTTCAAGCCCAAGTGCTCGATCTGCTGGAAGAACTTCGCGATAGTACGGGCACTGCGGTGCAGTTTATCAGCCACAACTTGGGCGTTGTTTCCCAACTCGCTGAACGTGTCATCGTGATGTATGCGGGTCGCATTGTGGAACAAGCGACGTCAGAAGAGCTGTTTGCGAATCCTCAACATCCTTACACCCAAGGCTTGCTAGCGACGTTGCCACGTATCGGTGGCGCGCGCGATGTGCTTCCTGCCATTCCCGGTGCTGTGCCGCCGCTCGACCAACGAGGCAGTGGTTGCCCATTTGTTGATCGCTGTAATAAAGCCTCGCCAACCTGTGTGGCGATGATGCCTGAAACGGTCGCATTGAATGACATTCACTCTGTGGCTTGTCATCACCTATAAGGAACGCTCATGACACTATTAAGATTGAATAAAGTTTGTCAGCGCTACCCTGTGGGTCAAAAGGGTGGTTTGGTAAGCCGGCGCACGAGCTGAAAGCGGTCAACGATATTTCGTTGACCTTAGAAGAAGGCGAAACCGTTGCCATTGTTGGCGAATCAGGGTGTGGAAAATCGACCCTTGGGCGCATGGTGGCGCTGTTGGAATCGCCAATTGAAGGCGACGTAGAACTTGCGGGTATCGCGACAGCAGGGCTAAAAGGGCAAGCGCTGAAAGATCTTCGTCGTAAACTCGGCCTGGTGTTTCAAGATCCTTATTCCGCGCTCAATCCTAGGCTGCCCATTTCTGAACTCGTTGGCGAGCCATTAGATGTCTATGACATCGGTGATAAGGCTTCTCGTCGCGCAAAAGTGCTTGAGACGTTGGAATCGGTCGGGCTGAGTGAAGACGCTCTGGACCGTTATCCCCATGAGTTTTCTGGTGGGCAGCGACAGCGTATCTGTATCGCCCGTGCGTTGGTGCTCGATCCCGCGCTGATTGTGGCGGATGAACCGCTGTCTGCGCTGGATGTGTCCGTGCAAAGTCAGGTGTTGAACCTCTTTGCAGAGCTCAAGCGTGAACGTAACTTATCGTTTTTCTTTATCAGCCATGACTTAGCGGTGGTCGACTATCTGGCGGACACCATTGTTGTTATGTACCTCGGCCAAATCGTAGAACAAGCGCCGCGCGATGCGTTCTTTGCGAACCCTGCGCACCCGTATAGCCGTGCCTTGCTGGCCGCCGTGCCTGAAGTGGGAAAGGGAAAACGTCAACGAGGACTTGCGTTACAGGGTGACGTTCCGAGTCCAATCAACCCGCCGAGTGGCTGCGCCTTTCATCCACGTTGTGCCAACGCCACAGAGACCTGCAAAACCATCGCACCATCGCCTCAAACGTTTGACGGCGACGATAAACACATTGTGGCCTGTCATTACCCGGGAGCGGTGATCGACCTAAAAAAGCCCCATAGCAAGGAAGCCATGGTATGACGCAGTATATATTGAGTCGGGTGTTTCAGAGCCTGTTGGTTCTGTTCTTTGTTTCTTTCGTTTCTTACGCCTTGATAGGTCTTATGCCCGGAGACCCTATCGATCTGATGCTGACATCGGATCCCAACATGACAGCCGAAGACGTGGCGCGTTTGAAAGCGTTGCAAGGGTTGGATAAACCCTTGGTTGAGCGTTACTGGAATTGGTTATTGGGTGCGCTTCAAGGTGACTTCGGCTATTCCCGTTTGTATTTACAACCTGCTGAAGATGTATTGATTCCCGCGGTGTGGAACACGGTGAAACTGGTGGGTATTGCTACTACGTTGTCACTGCTTATCGCGATTCCCGTGGGGGTGTTTGCGGCGCTTAAACACCGCACTTGGGTGGATTACATCATCAGCTTTACCGCGTTTGTGGGCTTTTCTACGCCCGCGTTCTGGTTAGCCTTGATGTTGATTTTGGTGTTCTCCGTGACTTTGGGTTGGTTACCCGCTGGTGGTACAGGGGAAGCGGAGGGGGGCGGTTTTTGGTTTCAAGCACAGCATTTGGTGCTACCTGTGATTTCTCTGACCGTGTTGAACGTTGCCAGCCATTCTCGCTATGTACGTGGCACCATGCTGGAAGTGTTGCGTCAGGATTACATTCGCACAGCCATCGCGAAAGGGGCGTCGAAAACCCGCGTAGTTTTCGCCCATGCATTGCGTAATGCCATGATCCCTTTGGTCACGATCATTGCGTTGGATATTGGCTTTATGTTGTCTGGCGCTTTGATCACAGAGACCATCTTTGCATGGCCGGGGATGGGCAAGCTGATATTTGATGCCATCATGGGGAATGACTACAACTTGGCATTGCTCGGTTTGATGGTCATTACTTTCACTGCGTTATTGGGTAATTTGCTGGCCGACATCGCTTACGCAAAGCTCGACCCGCGTATTAGCCTAACCAAAGGAGCATCTGCATGACACAACCTATGATGGATGCTGCGCCGAATGCGGTAACCAAACGAAGCGCTTCATCGCCGTGGATGCTGGTTTGGCATCGCTTCTGCCAACACAAAGCCGGTTTAATCTCAGCGGTGTTTGTTTTTCTGCTTACGTTACTGTGCTTCAGTGCGCCCTTGTTGGCGGACTGGTTCGGGCATGATCCGTTCGAAGTGGATTTCATGACGCGTTTTGAACCTGTCAGCGACACACATTGGTTAGGAGCCGATGAACTTGGCCGTGATGTGTTCTTGCGATTGCTTTACGGCGGTCAAGTGTCGTTGGCTGTCGGTGCGGTTGCTGCGTTCGCCACCGCCATTCTTGGCACGCTAGTGGGCGTGTTTGCGGGATACTTTGGCGGTAAGCTAGACGCGGTGCTCATGCGTATTGCTGATTTCACGTTGTCGCTGCCGACCCTGCCATTGATGATCGTGCTGGCAGCGGTTGATCTCAGTAAGCTTGGATTACCGGAGAGTTGGGCACAGGGTGAAAATGCGAGCTTTATTCGAATTATCGTCATTGTTGCTTTGTTTGGTTGGCCGACCACGGCGCGCTTGGTACGCTCGGGCACGTTGTCAGTGCGGGAGCGAGACTACGTGAAAGCCGCAATTGGCTATGGCGCATCACCGTGGCGCATTATTCGTCGTCATGTCTTGCCCAATGTGTTGTCACCCGTGATCATCGCGACCACCATGGCGTTGGGTGGGGTGATATTACTGGAAAGTGCGCTGTCTTTTCTTGGTCTTGGTATTCAACCGCCAATGCCGTCGTGGGGTAACATGCTGCAAAATGCCCAAGAGGTGATTTGGCAATCTCCGGGGCTTGCGATTTACCCTGGCGTGGCGATTCTGTTAACCGTGATGGCGTTTAACTTCCTCGGTGATGCATTACAAGATGCGCTTGATCCGAAAGCAGGCCAATAGGTAATCACGAGATTTACGTTAACCCCAAAGAGAAGCTGGCACATCCAGCTTCTCTTTTTTCTGTCTCTTTTCCCTCTCTGCTCTTTGCTTGTGCTTTTTTGCGCTTATGCTTTTCTCGCACCTCGCAATATGAAATCAGTACTACCTTTCCTTTAAACATGTAACTATAATACATCTTATGAAATCCAAACCTCAGCAGGTATCAAGATGATTAACATTGTCGATAAAGCAAAAGAAGATCGTATACCCCCCATTCTTCGTTTGGGGTTTAGGCCTTTCTTCTTTCTGGCTGCGAGCTATGCGGTATTTACCGTGAGTGTTTGGGTGTGGTTGTTCACGTCAGGGCATACGTCGCCGCTGAATGTACCGCCTGTTTGGTGGCATGCCCATGAAATGCTGTTTGGGGTAGCAATGGCTGTCGTCGCCGGTTTCTTGCTGACAGCAGTGCAAACATGGACAGGCGTGAAAGGGACGAGTGGTCTCCGTCTCGCGTTGATTGTTGGATTCTGGCTGCTAGCGCGTGTGTTGTTTTGGACTGACACATCGCTCGTGGTGATCGCCATTGTTGATGCGGCCTTTCTTGTCGTCTCGGGGTGGGAAGTGGGTTATCGCGTTGTGATCACCAAGAAATGGCGAAACCTGTTTTTTATTCCCATGTTGCTGGTTGCGGTTGTGGCGAATTTGGCGAGTTACGCAACCATAAAAGGCATGCCGCCATTTCCTGCCAGTGTGCTTTGGGAGGCCATGATTTGGTGGTTCATGATGTTGATTTCCATCATGGGTGGCCGCGTTATTCCTTTCTTTACCGCAAAACGTTTTCAGTTACAGCCGCCAACGCCGATTTGGTGGCTGGATGTGTGCGCCATTTTCCCTTTGCTGCTGTTGGCGATCATCAGCTTCTTTCCCATGGTGCCCCATGCGTTTGAAATGACTTTACTGCTGGTGGCGGGTATTGCTCAACTTGTGCGCTTGTATCGTTGGCAGGGATTGAAAACGTTCTCTGAGCCTTTGGTGTGGTCACTGCATGTGTTCTATCTGGCTTTGCCTGTGGGATTGATTTCCAAAGCACTCCTGTTAGGAAATACGTGGGGCTCACATACATTGCTGCATATGTTTGCCATGGGAACGTTAGCGGGCGTCGTTTTAGCCATGATTACGCGCGTCACCATGGGACACACTGGGCGAGAAATCTATAAAGGCCCTTCGTTCCAACTGGCTTACATCTCACTGATTGTTGCGACCCTTGTACGTGTTATCGGCCCGATTGTGTGGCCTGAGCATCTGTTTTTGTCGGTCGGTATTGCGGCAATAGGGTGGGGAATGGCATTTACGTTGTTCGTCATTATCTTTGGTCCGATGCTATGGAAAGCACGATTAGACGGTCATCCCGGCTAACACAATGAAAATATTACGCCTTCTTTTGTCAGTAGCAGAGCAATTGCCAAAAGTTACGTCATACTGATAGTAATGTATCTAAAGAGGGCAATGGAATGTGCAGATGGTTGGCGTATCAGGGAACGCCGTGTTTTTTAGATGAAATGTTGCTTCAACCTGCTCATTCATTGGTTATGCAAAGCATGGAAGCAACCAAAGCAGTGACGGCAGTAAATGCGGATGGCTTTGGCTTGGCTTGGTATGGTCTTTTGCCCACGCCTGCTGTGTACCATGAGGTAATGCCCGCGTGGTCTGATGGTAATTTGAAATCCATTGCGGAACACACGCTATCCCACCGATTTATGGCGCACGTAAGAGCATCCACAGGGACAAATACCTCACGAGAGAATTGTCATCCCTTCAATGTCGATAATTGGCTCTTTATGCACAACGGCCAAATTCCGGAGTTTGAATCTCTTCGCTATAACATGGAGCGGCAGCTCGATGAATCATTCTACCTCAAGCGTCGAGGCTCGACGGACAGCGAACTGATTTTCCTTCTCCTTCTGCAAAAAGGGCTTCTCGACTCACCGCGTGATGCACTTTGCAGCGTGATTGATGACATTGAAGCTGAAATGCGCGCGCGAAACATCAAAGAGCCATTTAAGGCATCACTGTGCCTCAGTGATGGAAAGCAGTTCTGGGGGCTTCGCTACGCGACGTCAGGCAAACCGCCGACCCTGTTCTATAAAGAAACTGAAGGCGGTGTTGTGCTTGCCTCCGAACCCTTTGATGAAAAGCGTGAAGGCTGGACAACGGTTCCAGAACAATCGTTTGTTGATATTCAAGGGAAGGAAGTGACGATAACGCCATTTCGGTGTGACGGCTAACTGCTATCGTTACTTGAACTGACGAGATCCACCACAGAATGACATATAAAAAGGGCGGCTTTTCAATAAGTCGCCCTTTTATTTATAACTAGAGTTTGCGTGGTTTACGTCATCAATCTCGTGATTAAACTGCCATGCTGAGTGGTTGGTATGCCTGCCAAGCGTGGTCATATAAAGCACGAGAGGTTTGGCGCAAGCGGTTGATCTTCGCAAATTCATGTTCGCTCAATTCGCGCTTCTCAAGGGTCGCAGTACGTTCTATCTTTTGGATCTCTCGATAAATCTCGTGTTCTTGTCCGTTTTTAATGTCCGCGATTTTCTTCAAATGCAACTGAACTTCAGCAATCATTTGTGTTTCTGGTAGTGCAACAAGCACTTTCAAATCGCGGTACCCAGAAGGGCGCGGTGCATGAAATCGATTTATCACTTCTTTGGTTTGTGCGGATGCTGCCAGCTCTGCATAGGCAGTGGTCAGTGCATCTACTGAATCAACCTCAACGGTGACTCGAACAATATCGGTGAGCTGAGACGCGTCACCGCCTAATTCGCCTTCCACTTTTTGCTTGGCACGGACTTCGCCTTTTATGCCTGCAGAGTAAACGGTGCCATCCACATGGTCAGCAATTTGATGGGCAAGATCTTCCAATTCTTGCTGAGCATTAGGGGCAACATCGTAAAGTGATTCAAGGGATTGGTGTGGCTGACGTACGTCAATAGCACGGAATGATGGAATGGAATACAAGTCGGAAAGGGTGTCGGTTTTCGTTGTTACGGGCTGTTGGTATGAAATGCACTCGCTAGATTTACATTCTTGAAAATCAATACCTTCCGCGTGAGCCGGAACGCGAATCACAAGGATTGGTACGATGATCAACGCCTTAAACATTCTTCCCATTAAAGTTCCTCTTATCTGGCTTGGAGAGCGTCCACAACTCTATCCTAGCGTCGGAAATTGAATGTTAGCTGAACAAGCTTCCGATGAAAGCGCGCTACCTCTCAAAGTGATTTGGTGTGTTTGGTGAGGTTCAAATTATTTGAAATATGACACTGCAAATTCGGTTTATAATGGCATAAATGTTCAAATATTAATCTACGGGTGATTAATATGACTTTACAGGTTTGGCAAATTTGTTGCCTTGGTTTTAACTGAATGTAAGGGTTGTCATCGGTGTCGATTTACCCAATCGAACCGATTCACGGAAATGATGGAGGACGCAACATGTATCATCCAGATTACCTTATGCAGCTATGTCATATCAGCGACCATGCTGTTCGGGAATTAGAACCAAGTTTTGCCGCGCTGCCTACTACCCCTTATGCAGATGGGCAATACCGACTTAGACGCTACTCTGTGGTGCGTTGCCAAGATGGCGATGTGCATCAAATGCAACACCATACCTTTATGCAATCCCAAGACATCAACCACCATCAAGGTGGCGTGGTACGAAATTTCGAAGAACTGACCTCAGACGTGATTCATTCCCAAGGCTTGTTTGAGCTTTGCCAATTGTTTAAAGACAACAATGAGCTGAATGATGAACAAGACATTGAAATTCACCAAATGCGCGTGATCACTGTTGATGACATCACGCCTGTTTCACCGGAAGGGATCCATCAAGATGGCTTTGATCATATTGCTATTGCTGCGATCCACAGGGAAAACGTGCAGGGTGGTGAGATTCTTGTCTACAAAGATAAAACAGAACGCCCGTTTTTCTCACTCGCGATGAATGACGGCGATGTCGCTTTGCTCGACGACCATGCCGTTTGGCACAACGCGAACCCGATTCGACCACTTAACCCGCATCATCAAGGTCATGTCGATCTCTTTGTGCTCACGGCAAGAGAGCATTAAGAATCACTAGAAACACTCAGCCATAGCCAGATGTTCAAAATGAGGAGCAGGCGTGAAACAAGCCTTGCTCCTGTCTGATGGATGCCTTTGCTTTGTTGGATGCGTGGTGACGGTGGTGTCGTGCTGGTGGATTGGCATTGAGGAGTAAGTTTGGTTTGTTTCTGTGGGCCGCAGTTCTAAGCCGCTGTAATCATGCCTTTTTCCCCTGAAAAATCTCAAGTTTCGCGTACACTATACCCATGTCATATTCATCAACGCAGTCAATGTCATGGTTTTACGCAACATCCTTACGCTTCCTTCTTTAGTGGCGAGTGCCGCCATTTTTACCAGTGCTGGTGCATTTGCTACGTCTGAGCCTGCACCCTCTGAACCTGTGCCATCTGAGCCATTGCCAGCTGAGACCACTGAGGAAACGCCTGCCGATATAGAAACCTTACGTTCTAAGCGAAGCGAAAACTGGGGCATTGCTGCCACGATGCGAAGTGCTGGCATTCCCTATAAAGGCACTGGCAGCGATTATGTGTCGAGCTTTGTTCCAATGATGTTCTATCAAGATGAAGCGTTCTTCATCAATGGCACTGAAGGGGGCATTCGTCTTTGGGAAAAAGAGGAATGGCGACTCAATGCGATTCTGCGCATGCGTTTTATCGACTTGCCGCGGGACGTGCAAAATGACATTGGCGGGGACACGGGAGATTACGGCTTTCAACTCAAGCGAGACTTTGGCGAGGGCTGGTACACAGACTTAGAGTTTCTTTCCGATAAAAGTGAACGTTTTCATGGTGTCGCGACGTTGGGCAAAACGTTTGAAAGTGATGATTACTTCGTCGATGCCACGGCCTCTGTTCGTTATAAAGATGCCAACTTCAACAGCTATTACTACGGTCTGTCAGAATTTAGCGACCGAGGTGAACGCCTGGGCGCAGGTGCAGACATCAAAATCGGGGTAAGGGGGCGATACCACGTTTATTCCAACCTGTATCTCGTTGGTGCCACCTATGCGACGTATTTTGACAGCAATGTGCGCAATGCATCGTCTATTGACACGGATTGGCAAGGGGAAGTGTTTGCGGGCTTTGGGTTCTTCAACGACAACCGTCGACACGGCGAGCGAGAGCTTTCAACGCGTCCATACTGGCGCGTGGCTCATGGTTGGGCAACGCCATCAAACATTGGCGACATTATTGCTGGTGATAGCGAAAAAGACCCGTTCAACAACCAACTTACCTCGTTGTTTTACGGTCATCCACTGACGGATTCATTGTTCGGCGTCCCGCTTGATATCTATCTGACACCGGGCGTGGTGTGGCATTGGAATTCAAAGGTTCAAGCATCTTCCTCTGAATTCGTTATGGCCATTAAAGCGTTCTATGAAGTGGAATGGCCAACGAAATGGCGAATCGGTGTTGCGGAGGGCTTGTCTTATGTGAACAACATTACCTACATCGAACAAACCGAGTTGGACGAAAAGGGGTATGAGCCAAGCAATCTATTGAATTATATCGACTTGTCGTTGGACGTTAACTTGGGTGATCTCTTTAATGTTCCCGCCCTCGACCGTGCCTGGTTAGGTTACTCGATTCATCACCGTTCTGCCATCTTCGAAAAAGCGAGTCAGTTTGGACGCATCAAAGGTGGGAGTAACTACAACACCTTGTATGTTCAGGTTGAGTTTTAAGGGCGAAGACGCGAGATAACGAAACGTGAATTGCTATAGACGAGATTGCGAGATTCGAGAGACGAGAAAAGTGCTGAGAAGAAGATGAAAGTTCTCGAATGACGGATGTCATCACATAGCATACTGCCGAACCTCGAACCTCGAACCTTGAACATAAAAAAAGGCTCCGAAGAGCCAAACGCAAAAGCCCACAGCGCGCGGGATCACTCCCGAGCGCTGTGGGTGTTGGCAACTTTTCCTTGTCTAAAACAAGGACAACAGAGTGCGACGCGCACTGTCCATTGATGTTTTTGCAGGTTCATCTCCCATGGCGAGGGCTTCGCTGTAAACAAACTCGATGTCTGAGATACCAATAAAACCCAACACCGTTTTCATGTAACCCACTACGTGGTCATTCGGTGAGTCTTTATGAATGCCACCGCGCGTTGTGACCACAATGGCTTTTTTATCGGTAAGTAAACCTTTAGGACCTTGCTCTGTGTAGGTGAAAGTCACATCTGCACGCGCAATAAGGTCGATCCAATTTTTTAATTGAGTGGGCACACTGAAGTTGTACATTGGTGCAGCAATTACCAGCGTATCACTGACCTGAATTTCGGTGATCAATTGGTCTGAAAGTGCAAGGGCACGTTGTTGGCGTTCTGACAGATTCTCAGCACCGCGTAACCCCATCATGATTTCACTGTCCAATACTGGCACCGGGTGTGTGGCTAAGTCGCGTTCAATGATTGAGGCTGTGTTGCTGAGGTTATCTACTAACTCATTAATCAGCGTTGACGATGAAGAATGGTCGCCGAGGATGCTTGATTTCAGAACCAGAATGCTAGCCATGCGTTGCTCCAAAAAATGAACGATTTGTTCACCAATGCAGGAAAATATACGGCTTCAACTGTTGGAAAAAAAGCGGAAAAATCTGGGGGTATCGTTCTAAAATTTTGAACGATAAAGAAAACCTACAAAAAAGGGCTTCCTGAGAAGCCCTTGTTCATTGTGCGTTAAATACGGATTAACCGCACTTAGAATCACCGCAGTTTAGACAGGTTTGGCAACCGTCTTTCACGATCACAGCTTTGTTGTGGCACTTGTAGCAAAGGGTCGCGCTTGGCGGAAAGCCTGTGTTCACAGGTTCTTCTTCCTTCACTTCTTCTTTGGCTGTGTTTTCTGCACGTTTTGCTTCAAGAAAGGCTTTCTGATGCTCGTCCATTTCTGGATTTTTAAGCATGCCAATTTCCATCAAGTGCTGTTCAATCACGTTGCCGATTTCAGCGATCAGTGACGGAACGTATTTCCCTTTGTTCCAGTAACCGCCTTTCGGATCGAACACTGAACGAAGTTCTTCAACCAAGAAAGTACAGTCGCCACCTTTACGGAACACCGCAGAGATGATGCGGGTTAGCGCAACAATCCACTGGTAGTGCTCAAGGCTCTTGCTGTTGATGAAGATTTCAAACGGGCGACGTAGCTCATGATCAGTGCCTTCATTCAATACAACATCATTGATGGTGATGAACAGAGAGTGCTCTGAAACGTGCTCAGGTGTTTTCAGTTTGTATGTCGTGCCAAGCAGTTTCTCTGGGCGCGGCATTTCTTCATGCATGGTTTCAAGCTTCGGTGCTTCTGGAACAGCTTGCACCGGTGCTTCTTGAATCGCATCTTTGCTTTTTACTTTATACGCGACAATTTTGCTTTCGATTTTACGTGTCATGATGAACTACTTCTTTCTGACGAGAGCAGCACCTCTGCTGCTCCCATTTTACTGAACAGATGCGATTAGAACTTACCGTAGTAACCTTCTTTTAGCGCATCGTAAAGGTTAGCGGCAGAGTGCAGCTCACCGTCATATTCAATTTTCTCGTTACCTTTGGCTTCGAAGGTAGAACCGTCTTCCAGCGTAAACACGTAGGTGGTGTTCTCAAGATCTTCTTCTTTCACCAATACACCTTGGAACACTTCAGGGTTGAAGCGGAAGGTGGTGCAGCCTTTCAGGCCTTTGTCATACGCATCCATGTAGATGTCTTTGAAATCTTCAAACGGGAAGTCGGTAGGGACGTTGGCCGTTTTAGAAATCGACGAGTCAATCCAGCGCTGAGCAGCGGCTTGAACTTCTACGTGCTGGCTAGGCGTAATGTCATCAGCGGTAATGAAGTACTCAGGCAATTGCTCGTCTTCTTTGGTGCTGTATGGCATTGCTTTTTGGTTGATAAGCTCGCGGTAAGCCAACAATTCAAAGCTGAATACATCAACGCTTTCTTTCGATTTCTTGCCTGATTTGATGACGTTGCGCGTGTAGTGGTGCGCAAAGCTTGGCTCAATGCCGTTACTTGCATTGTTTGCTAGCGACAAAGAAATCGTGCCCGTTGGTGCAATTGAGCTGTGGTGCGTGAAACGGCCGCCATTCGCTGCTAGTTTCTCAATAAGGTCTGGACGCACTTCGCCAATCAACTGCATGTAGCGGCTGTATTTCGCGTGAAGAACTTTACCAGCGACTTTGTCACCGAGTTTGATGCCGTCTTTCACCATTTCAGGGCGTTGACGAAGCATCTTCGCAGTAACAACGAATTCTTTGTCCATCACAGGCGCAACGCCTTTTTCAGCCGCTAGCTCAACCGCTTGCTCCCAACCGGTGATCGCCATTTCTTGCGCTACTTGTTCCGTGAAGGCAATAGAGGCTGCGCTGCCGTATTTGTGACGAAGCATGGTCAGGGTAGAGCCCAAACCGAGGAAGCCCATACCGTGACGGCGTTTGGTTTGAATTTCTTCACGTTGTTTTTCAAGTGGCAATTGGTTGATTTCAACCACGTTGTCCAGCATACGTGTGAAGGTTGCAACTACCTTGCGGTACATTTCCCAATCGAACTGTGCATTGTCAGTGAACGGGTCTCGAACGAACTTGGTGAGGTTCACAGAGCCAAGAAGGCACGCACCGTAAGGTGGAAGAGGCTGCTCACCACATGGGTTCGTTGCGCGGATCTCTTCACAGAACCAGTTGTTGTTCATCTGGTTAACTTTGTCGATCAGAATGAAGCCTGGTTCCGCGTAGTCGTAGGTAGACGACATGATCACGTTCCACAGGTTACGCGCAGGCATTGTGCGGTAAACTTTACAGGCAACACGGCCTTTTTCATCTTCAACCAAATCGTCGCTGTTTGGCCAGTCAGCCCAAACGATGCTTTCATCAGTGTAGAGATCCAGCTTGTCTTGGCGTGCTTCTTTGGCAGTGATAGGGAAGATCAGCTTCCATTCTCCGTCGTTCTTAACGGCTTCGATGAATTCTTCAGTGATCAACAATGACAAGTTGAATTGGCGTAAACGGCCATCTTCACGTTTTGCGCGAATGAATTCGGTCACGTCTGGGTGGCGAATATCCATCGTGCCCATTTGTGCACCGCGACGGCCGCCTGCAGAAGACACGGTAAAGCACATCTTGTCGTAGATATCCATGAACGACAGTGGGCCTGACGTATACGCGCCAGCACCCGATACGAATGCACCTCGCGGGCGAAGCGTAGAGAAATCATAGCCGATACCACAACCTGCTTTTAGGGTAAGACCTGCTTCGTGCACTTTACCTAGAATGTCATCCATTGAATCTTGGATGGTGCCGCTAACAGTACAGTTGATGGTAGAAGTTGCAGGCTTGTGCTCAAACGCACCGGCGTTAGACGTAATACGTCCCGCAGGGATTGCACCATGACGAAGTGCCCACAAAAACTCCTTGTACCATTTTTCTTGAACTGACTTTTCTTCAAGATCCGCAAGTGCACGTGCGACACGTTTGAATGTGTCATCTAGCGTGACATCGATAGCATCGCCGTGCTTGCTTTTAAGACGGTATTTGCTGTCCCAAATTTCCATTGACGTGTCTTGGTAAGGAACAGAAAGTACGCCTGTGGTTTCGATATCAGAAGCTGACTTGGTTTTAGCCATTATGAATTGCACCTCGGAAGTAATGCGGTCGTGTTGAGCGTTTATTATTCAAAGACGCTATATTGTGTCTCTGATTGGCAAGGGCGCAGATCAAACCACTATATCGTGTGATCTTCAAGTCTTGACAAGCACTCTTTCTGCATCAATTTTTCATGCGGGATTCACTGAAAAGAATAGCGTATAAAAAGCGCTCTCAGGATGTCACTAATTTGAAAGAGAAAGCACGAAGAATCGCCAATATGCGCAATTGAGAAACACTTGATTGGAAAGTTTCAAAAAAGCGTTGCGTCCGCGTTGTTGCTCCCTATAATGCCGCCCCGTAGCCAGAGAACATTCTCTGAATTGCTTGAAATTTCATTTCAGCAACACGTTGGCGCGTTGGCAGAGTGGCTATGCAGCGGATTGCAAATCCGTGGACCTCGGTTCGACTCCGGGACGCGCCTCCATTTTTCCTGTTCTCGTCTTTCTCTTTTTTCTTTTTCTCTCTTTACCCAAGCTTTTCGCACTGTCATCTTTTCTCGCTTTCTCGCTTTCTCGCTTTCTCGCTTTCTCGCTTTCTCGCTTTCTCGCGACGTCGTGATCTAATCACCTAACCTCTGCGTAACCACAAAAAACACACAAAGGGGAAGATCATGTCTAATGCCGTTCGCCAAACAGAGAAAGCCGTCATTGTGAGTTGTATTGATACCAGCAAATACCTTGTTGGTATTGAAGCAGGGAAGGGAACCATTACTTACCAACGAAGCCCACAGGGCGAGCTGATGTTTTATGGTTGCTTAAACCTCGCCAAAGCATCATTGGTCGATCAAGGCTTCCGCGTCGCCACCTTGGTGATGGATAGCCCTTATGACGAAATGATTGGCGAGGAAGGCCACGAGAGTGCATCACACGAGATTCCGCTTGTATAACCGACCCAGTCCTCACATTTTTTGAATAAAGACAGGCCGCTGTTCATCGCGGCCATTTATTCGTCACAAAAAATCACTACACTGTGCGCCAGCTTTAATGTGCGTCTACTATCTCTAGAATGTTGCCAAGTGTGCATTGATGTAAATTTAATGTTATTTGTAGGCGCCAGAGAGGGCGCTGCGCAGTGTCAAATCAGCCTTGAGAACTGTGTGATTTTAAGATTTGAGGAATGGCGCGATGTATTTGTTTATGCTGGATGTCGATGGAACGCTCATCGACAGTTATGATTTTGATTCGGAATGTTTTCGATCTGCTATTGAAGAAGTCATGGGAATCCAACTTACCGACGAGTTGGGTGCGTTTTTGAACGTGACGGACATCGGTATTCTAGAAGAGCTTATTGAGCAACAAGGCATGCGCGAGAATCGCATGAAGATCCTCCGCGATGTTAAGAGTGTATTCCTCACCAAACTTCGTGCGTATATCGCATCCAACAGCCACGAACTCCAAGCCTCACCGGGTGCGATTCAATTTGTGAATGACATGAAAATGCACCCTAACGTCGTGCTTGCTATTGCAACGGGCGGTTGGGAAGAATCTGCGCGCATGAAACTTCGCGCTGCCGGGTTTGACATTAACCACGTAAGCTTCGCTTCTTGCTCTGATGCCATGACACGCAGCGAAATCATGGCGTTAGCGGCTTTTCGTGCAAAACAAGACACGGGCGCACTCTTTACTCGTCGCGTGTATTTTGGCGATGGTGAGTGGGACAAAATGGCCACAAATACGCTCGGCTATGAGTTCGTTGCGGTGGGGAACAAAGTTCAGCACCACACGCGTATACCTAACTTCGCGCACTACGACGCGATTTTTGGCAAGTTAGGGTTGAGCGACATGCTGAAGGCAAAAACGGCATAAGCCTAGTTCATAGAAGAATATTCATAAAAGAAACCGCAACGTATAAAAAAACAGCGCCTCATAAGGCGCTGTTTTGCCTTCTAACTCAACGATAAACACACAAATCAGAATGACAGGGTTACTATTGCGAGATGATTATGCGTTTGCTTGGTTTGACGAGGCACGGCTCTCTTTCACTTTTTGCTTCAACTGATCAAAGTAAAGCGAGGTTTCTTGTGCCACCACGTGACGAAGAATGATCAAGCCAATCAGGTTTGGCACCGCCATTAATCCGTTTACGATATCCGCAATTAGCCAAATCATATCCAATTTTATAAATGCGCCTGACAATACCAAAGCAACAAAGATGATTTTGTAAGGCAACACAGCACGTTGGCCAAACAGATAAATCGCACATCGCTCACCATAGTAGTTCCAACCCAAAATGGTGGTGAACGCAAAGAACATCAAACCGATCGCAACCACGATAGGGCCATACTCTTGGTTCAATCCGATGGAAAACGCTTTTGTGGTCATTTGGGCGCCCGCGATATCCATTGACCAAACACCCGTCAAAACCAATGCCAGTCCCGTCATTGAACAGATAACGATGGTGTCCAAAAAGGTACCAACCATGGAAATCAAACCTTGGCGAACACACGAGTTCGTTTGTGCAGAGGCTGCAGCCATTGGCGCACTGCCCAAGCCAGATTCATTCGAGAATACACCACGAGCAACACCCGATTGAATAGCAAGCATAATGCTGGCACCCACAAAACCCCCCGTCGCCGCTGTTTGTGTGAAGGCAGATTCGATGATCAAACCGATGGCGGAAGGAATTGCGTCGGCATGGTTGAACAATATGGCCGCACACGCCGTAACATAAATCACAGTCATGGTCGGTATCACTTTGCTGGCAATACCTGCAATGGATTTAATGCCGCCGATCGTGGCGGCTGCAACCAAAGTGGTTAGCACAATAGCCGTGATTTCATGTGGGATGTTGAATGCAATATGGCTTGCATCAACAATCGCATTGACCTGTGGAAAGGTACCAATACCGAAGCACGCAACACCGATGGTAAAGAAGGCGAAAAGACGGGCTAGCCATTTTTGCCCAGCACCTTTTTCAAGGTAGAGCATCGGGCCACCAAGCATATTGCCGGATGCATCTTTCTCACGGTATTTCACCGCAAGCAGGCATTCTGCATACTTTGTTGCCATACCGAACAGGGCTGCCATCCACATCCAAAAGAGTGCGCCTGGACCGCCAAGCTTAATGGCCGTTGCAACACCCACAATATTACCTGTACCAATGGTGGCAGATAGCGCAGTGCACAGTGCAGCAAAGCTGGAAACATCACCTTTGCCTTTGATCCCTTTTTCTTTTTTAAAGATGTAGGTCAGTGCAAGTGGCAGTTTGAAGATCTGAATCGCGCCGAGGCGAAACGTAAAATAGACACCAGTGCCAACAAGTAGCAGAAGTAGGGGTGGACCCCACACAAGGTTATCGATGGTTTGTAGCAAGTTATACAGTGAATGGTTCATTTATCCCCCTTTAGATTCAAAGGAGGAGAGTAGCCGCAAAAAGTAGCAGCAAAGTGGGTACTTTGTTGCGGTTATCTCCTCTGTCCTTTTGCCTGAGAGTTTCACTCGCAATCGCCCAACATAGATTGAGTAAGCAAGTTTGCTCCTTCGGCGTCCGATTTAACGGATCTCTCCAGAGGCTCCTCCAACAACAGTCCATACCTGAACGCAAATCGCGTTCTCAGGTGCCTGAAAGATTTACTTCTTCGGCGGACGGCGATAGCCATCTCTCTCCTGCTGTCTTCATCGGAACATCAAATTTTCGCAAGTATCATAGATCACAAAATTACGATTGCAATGAGAAATAGGGGCTTTGATTGAAATGATGGGTTAAGTGAGTAAAAAATACATAATTGTGTTAATAAAAGGTGTCCGCAATGAAAAATAAAAAGAGAGATGCAGCAAAGCATTGGTTTTTTAGGGCGCAGAACATACGGGAAGTGGCTATCTTATATATGAGACGAAGCGGCATTCGAAATATGGCTTCAATTCTTTCATTGAAAACCTCAGAGTTCTCTCAAGGAACTGTTATCTCGGCCGATATATTATCATCTTAGCTGGCTTGTTAGTGTAAATGACTACGTTTAACGACTTACTTGGAACCTCACCGGATGCCTCCGCTGCCACTGTAAAGCAGCGCTATAAGCTATTGTCTTCTCGAGTACATCCAGACAAGGGTGGATCGCAAGCGCTCATGCATCTGGTACGCCACTCCTACGAAAACGCTGCGAAAGGGAAGGGGCAGAATTTACTGACCATTCCTGCTTCTGCCTCCGTAAGGGAAGGTGGAACACTCGAACGTGAACTGAACCAGCTCAAGAAAGAAAAAGAAGAGCTTTCTGCGATAAATCAACTGCTAAAAGGTCAATTGGCGCAAGCTAAGAAAGGCTCAGGTTCGCGAGAAGGCCCTATAAAGAATACTGAGTTATTGAGAAAAATCTCGTTACTTGAAGGGGAGATAGTGCTGCTCAAAGATGAGCGAAGCCGATTGATGCCACAAAAAGAAGCCGCTATTGCTGAGCAGAAAAAACTCGCCGCTGAGTTACGTCGTGTTCTTTCAGAAAATGAGGTGCTTGAAACTGAGTTAGACAGGACCAGCGGCGTAAAACGTCCCGGCTTGATGCCTTGGGCAAACAAGTTTTGGCTACCTGCAGTGATCGTTTCTCTATGCCTTGCTGTTGTGATCATTGGTGCGAGGCAAGTGATTTGGCCTGATTTTACCGCCTGGTTTGAAGACGCGTCGATTGAGCCAAAAACGCCGACTGTTAAGGTGGTCTACATAGAAGACGAGACGGATGACCAGCAGGAAAATGTCCTCGAACCTGTCGATACACAAAAAGAAGCAGTGCGTAATGAACCGATGCCGTTCTTACAGCTAACGAGCAAGCCGGGCGTATGGTCGCTTGCACGTTTTACAGTGTCTGAAGCGCCTTACATTGCAATACGTAGTGATAAAGGTTCATACATTGTCACTGATTGTTCGGGTAATTTTAATTTGTACTTAAATAAGCCTTTCAAGCCTTTGCGTGTGCCAGCAAATTTGATTTATTTGCATCAAAATCAACACTTTCATGTTTACGACATACCCTATGGGCAAGGGTCGTCCTCAGACAGCTGGATGCAGAGCCGTAAACTGCAAATCAATGATGAATATTTTACGAGTAATGAATTCAAAACCAGCGCAATGGCACTCTCAGAAAAATGCAGCAAACGCTCGTGAGCTGAGAGTAAGACAAAAGATTCATCAACATTTTAATGTCATGCATACGCAAAAAATGAAAACTCGTTATAAGCTTATGAATAGCTAGAGATATTTGGAGTACCGCCACACATGTCACAAGACAGTTACTTGTTGCATAAGTTTAAACCAGAACGTCAAGACGTGGCGAAGGGCATCCTCGCTCGTCAACGCTTGGTGGTGAGTGAATGCGTGGGAATTAAAGGTTATGTCACTGGAATTGGTATTCCTGCATGGTCAGACAACAACGAGCCTTCGAAATTTGATGCGCAAGTCGTGCAGACGATCATGCAGTCAGGGTGCCGGCTGATAGGCAAGACACAGGTTGATGATTTTGGCACCAGTATAAGCGGTATTAATCCCTTCCTAGCTAAACTGTCCAATCCCTTTTCTTCAGAACGTCGCTTAGGCGGCTCTTCCTCTGGCGCGGCATTGGCGATTACTCAAGGCGCTGCCACGATAGCTGTCGGTAACGACTGCTGTGGTGGAGTGATCATTCCCGCGGCTTATAACGGACTTTATGCTTATCGCCCGTCTCCAGAACTGTTAGACATGCGTGGTATTGCTACGGTTTCTCCTTCATTTGATGCGGTGGGTGTCATGGCGAAGCATTTGCCGTCGTTGCATCAAATCGCAGAGAAATGCTGGACGAAAGCACTTCGGCCAGTGAAGCTAAAGACAGTCAAATACGCGTCAAGCCTGTTCCAAGATCTGTTGCCTATTGAGGCGATGTTGGAGTGGGAAGTGTTCTTCTCGACAGTTAAAGTTCCGAAAGAAGAAGTTGCAACGTTTAGCAAGTTGATGCTGACGCAAGCGCAGAATATTCATTCGGTGATCTTAGGGAGAGAGATCGACTTTGAATACGGTCAGTGGCTTGATCATTACAAGCCGAAAGTGTCTCAAGAAACTGATGAGTATCTAAAGCGCATTCGAGGCAAAAGCTTTAAAGAATTTGTAGAAACGAAAAAGAAGCGTGAATTTTTCACCAATACCTTTCAAGGCCTATTGAACAGTGGTGAGTTATTAATGATCCCGACATCGCCGGGTCCTGCTGCAGAGAATGATGCTTTTGACATTGAAACTTTCCTGATTAACCAGCGTCGGCTTTACGCCATTGCTGAAGTTGCAGGTTTACCGCAACTCACACTCCCATTGTTGACGGTTGATGGTATGCCGATGGGTATTTCATTGCTTGCACTTCCTGGTGAAGACCGTCTGTTATTTGACACTGCTGAACGTTGGTTTATCTAAAATAACACCGTGATACGCAACAAGTTTATCCTCCCAATTCTCGCCGTCCGTAGCCCATAAATACCCCCTTTTAACAACTAGCGATTTCATCAACAGGTCAAGAAAAATTTATTTTTTTGACAAAATGATAGTAACTCATTGTATTTAATTGAAAAAATAGCAATTGGCCTCATGCTGACCTATGCACAGAATCTGTGGATAACTAGGTGAATTAGTAGGTGGTGAAACATACTAAGTGTTTGTTATATAATGATTTAGTAGGGCGTTTTAAATGGTTTGATATCAGGTTTTCGCCTGTGAATGGTCTCTATTTCGATAAAATGAACAAAGTGGCGTGTTTTTGTATCAAATATCTTACGGCGCGGGTTTGTTTGAATAACAACATTTGGTCAGAGTGTTGGCTAAATGAGATCAAAGATAACTCTTCGAAGAGGGCTTTAGATTTCACCGTCAAATGTTCCACGCTTTCGTCAATTTTGTTGGAGTCGAATGCGTGGAACTGATTTGAGATTAATGTGAGGAAGAGGGTGAACCACCAAACTCTTCAACGAAGTCAGACATACCGTTCGCGTTGTTGTCTTCTCCGCCAAAATCATCATCCGTATTTAGCCTGCCATCCCCATTAGTATCGAATGCAGCAAAATACGTGTTGTTGATGTCATAGCTTGTTCCATCGTTTAGCGGGTTTTGGCTTTCGAGATCAAGGTAGTCTGGAATGTTATCCCCATCGCTATCCGGCGCAGGGTCAACACTTCCTTGAAGGCTCAAGTCGGTAAGCGTGAGTGAATCTCCCACGCTCCAAATGCCTGCCTCGAGCACGTCTGGGATCGTGTCATTGTCGCTGTCCAAGTCAAACTCATTGAGAACGTTGTCTCCATCTTCATCTAGGGAAGATCCAGCGCCAGACTGAGGAATCAATTGAATATCGCTGATACGGAAATTACCGCTGTGGAAGCTACTGTCAATGTAGAAATCAGGAAGGCTACCACTGATAAATACTTCTCGCACCGTGTTGTCATTGTGACGATAAACGATGATGTCTTGCGATACCTCGATTGATAGGGTGTCACCAACAGCCACCCTAGGGTTTATGGCATCACTGATGTTCGTACCGTTCTCGTAGATATATAAGTTTCCGTTCGAGAGGTAAAAAGCATAATCAATGTCTGTGTAGCTTGCTGAGCTTTCAACGCTGCCTAGCCCTAGCATGTTGTAAGATCCAAGCGAGGCAACCTTAAAAGTTAGTTGATACCTGTCAGTAAACCCATACGTCGAAAAACGCTCAGAGTTGGCTTGATGTGCCCAGCTTCCTCCATTTGCGCGTAGCTCATCATCAGTAAATTCGGCATTGCCGTTAAAGTATGTCCAATGTGTTACGTCGACAGACACGCGTTTTTCAACGGCGTTTGAAAGACCATCATTGTCGTTATCAATATCAGCATTGTTACCTGTACCATCTCCATCAGAATCTAAAGTCTCTGTTACATCAGTAGGGAAGGCATCGCCGTTATCACCCACGCCATCACCGTCTGTGTCCGTGTCTTCGTTTGGATCAAATGGGAAGGCATCGTAAATATCGAGCGTGCCGTCGTTGTCATCGTCTTCATCGTTCGGGTTAGAAATACCATCACCGTCCGAGTCTTCTGCACGATCATCAACGCCATTGCCGTTGAGATCGCTACCCCCTTCGCCGTCTTGAAGGGTGAGCATGCCATCACCATTGGTGTCGAACGCCGCAAAGTCGTAGCCGTGCATGTCAAAGGCGGTACCATCGTTCAATGCATTCTGGCTTTCCAAATCAAGGTAGTCAGGAATGCCGTCACCGTCTGAATCTGGCGCAGGATCGACACTGGCTTGTAGGTCGATACTGTCGACCATCAGATCACCGTCCGCATCGGTCAGACCGGCTTCGACCACATCAGGGATGGTGTCGTTATCGGAATCCAAATCCACATCATTAGTCACGCCATCATTATCAACATCCACCGTAAAGCCCGATCCTGAGAGGGGAGTGAGCTCAATGTTGCTCAGACGCATCGCACCGTTATAGAAGCTGGAATCGACATAGAAATCTGGCGTGTCACCAGCGTAGGTGATCTCTCTGATTTGCTCTCCGTTACGAAGGTATCGCACGGTGCCGTTATCGACTTCCAGCGTGAGCACATCGCCAACCGCCACACTGTTACTGCCGAAGTTGCCGCGATATGCACCGCTTTCGTAGATATATAAGGTGGTATTGACGATATAGAAGGCGTAGTCGATATCGCCATAGCTTGCACTGGACTCGATGTTACCCAAGCCAAACATATTATTGCTGCCCAGCGCATCGACGGTGAAGTTCAAACGGTAGCTGTCGCTAAATCCATAGGTCGAGAAACGCGCAGAGTTGGCTTGGTAAGACCAAGAGCCGCCGTTGGCAGAGAGCACGCCATTGGTGAAACTGGCATTACCGGTTTGCACCGGCCAATCAACAATGTCAGCGCTGGTGCGAAGCTCTAGCTCGTCTGACAGACCATCGTTATCACGGTCAACGTCGCTGTTATCACCGACACCGTCACCGTCGGAATCTGTGGTTTCAGTGGCATCGTCAGGGAAGGCATCGGCATTATCGCCCACACCGTCGCCGTCAGAGTCCGTGGTTTCAGACGCATCGTTCGGGAAGGCATCGGCATTGTCGCCCACACCGTCGCCATCCGAGTCTTTGGTCTCAGTAGCATCCGTTGGGAAGGCATCGCCGTTATCGCCGACGCCGTCACCGTC
>NZ_FOWR01000053.1 GCF_900115495.1 Enterovibrio norvegicus DSM 15893
GTTGGTCAAGCAGGAGCTTTGGGGAATGTTGCTTGCCTACAACCTGCTGCGTTTTATGATGTGCCAGATGGCGTATTCCTTGAATACGGTAATGCCATACCAAATAGGTTTTAAGCAGGCATCGATATTTTTGGTGAGTCAGTTGCAGATGCTCCCGGCAGTCGCGCCCGGAAGATATCCAGAAGTGCTCAGGTATATCCTCGATATGGCAGAGAGCTTTGTGCTTCCAGAGAGGAGGGAGAGGACATATCCAAGAGCAGTAAAGAAAAGGCCCAGTCGCTATGCGACTAGGCCTTCTAGAAGGCGTAATTCAGCTTAATTCACATGCATTACGCATTATGCGCCTCTTTTAAATTGGTCTTGTTGCGATTTATAGAACCGCGCTACGAGACACCTAAAAGCCTGAGCCTGGTTGTTTTAAAAACGCCGTTTCTTCTTCAGTACATTCTCTGCCTAAAATGGCATTACGGTGTGGGTATCGGCCAAAGCGATCGATGATTTCTTTGTGCTTAATCTCATATTCATAAGACTGTTTATCTTCAAGGCTATTGAAAAGCTGCATAGCATCTTTGTGCACTTTCTGGGATTCACTGTGCATGTATGGCATGTACATAAAAGTACGTTCTATTTCACTCAGCTCTCTTTCAATGCCTAGGTTGATTGCTTCTTGCGCCAAAGCCAACGCCAGAGGATCTTGCGAAAATGCTTTTGGTGTATCTCGATATATATTTCGAGAAAACTGATCCAGTACCAGTATTTCTCCCAAGCGACCTTTGGCTGAGCTTCGCCAATCAAATAGCTCTGCACGTGACGCCTGTTTCAGCAGATCGCCAAAACGCGCCTCAATCTGCTTGTCTAGCTCCTCACTTTTAGAGAACCAGTCGTTTGGCGTCAATTCCTCAAACCAGAACGTCAATACTTTGCGATACATGCGTACCCTCCCTAGTACTAATAATCATTCAATACACGACCTGAGCAATCGTCATTGTTATGTGTTGTAGTTCAGTGTGATTACTCAGTGTGTTGCCCGTTCGCACTATAGGACAAACAAAAGCACTTAACGAACTCAGGTTAAGTGCTTTTCATCTTTTATGAATAAAGAGGGCAAAATGAACAACAAAAAAGACGTTTATCTCTTCTCATTGACAGATTTTAGCTTGCGCGCGGCATGTCGAGTACGCGATGCATTCACTTTGCTTTTACCACTGTCAAAACACGTTGCGATATCCGAAATGGATGTCACCACGCTGTCTGGCGCAGAAAAACGAATATCGACGCCGTAGTTGTAACCATAATTCACGCACACCACCGGGCACCCAACGGCACGCGCCGCATTGACATCATTCACACTCCCTCCCACCATGAGCAACTGTTCGGGTTTGAGCCCCAGCAACAAAGCCGCTTCCAACAACCCATCAGGGGAAGGTTTAGGTTCTTGCAAGGCATCTCGGCCTAGTACTGACGTGAAATGATTGCGGATACCCAACACTGTCAGGATCTCGTTAGCGTGAAAGGTAGATTGATTGGTGACCAACACTGCAGGAATTTTCTTTCGTGTGAGTTGGCGAAGCAGCGACTCGACCCCCTCATAGAGTGTGGCTGTTGCATGCTGACGACGCTGATAAGCCTTAAGAAACAGAGCGCTGCCCAAACGAAAAATAGGATCAGGCACAGACCCATCGATTTGACGCGATAAAATGCGATGGATCAGCTTGTCAGTGCCATCGCCCATCCAATCGCTGACATGCTCTGCATTCAAACAGGGAAGCCCGATGTCTTTGAGCATTTCTTCTGCGGCATAACGAATATCTGCCGCGGTATCCACTAACGTACCGTCCAACTCAAAACATACCGCTTTCACACCATCAACTGACAACATTGTCTCTCCAACTTGCGTTTACGAGGTCACAGACCCACGCATATCTAAGGTTAATTAGGGGGACTTACACCAGCCAGCAATCAGAGAGCGGTTGATCAAGAATGCGTTTCTAGACTGATAAACGACGGCGGTTAATTGCAAAATCGAAGGCGGCAATCGGAGAGAAACCTGTCGCTATTCAAATTTAGCAGAGTACGGATAAAAGCAAATTCTCGGACATTACAGCACGTCTTTTATCTCATTGATCTTTACCGTTCGCCCGCTGCCATTCGGTAAATTACATCGACATTTCAAATCATTAAAAACTTGAAAAAAGTTTTCTTAAGCAAAAATTGAACACAAAAAAACGAGCAAGAGTGTGATTCACATCATTCAATCGCAGACCAACGGCCCATCCCTCTCACGCCACCCATTTGAACGCATACACTGAAAAATACATGCACGGTTTATCGCCTTGTCTTGTCGACGTAATCGCGTAAACTGTCCGACCTTTTTGACGCTGGAGAGTTTTTGATGTTTATCGGTTTTGATTACGGAACGGCTAACTGTTCTGTCGCCGTGATAGAAAACGAAGCGCCACGCTTATTGCCCCTTGAAGGCGATAGCCCTTTCATTCCATCAACGCTTTGTGCGCCCACGCGTGAGGCGGTCAGTGAGTATCTGTGGCGTCATTTCGACATTAAACCGGCTGACACCACGGGCGAGCAATTATTGCGTCGCGCCGTCGCGTTTAACCGAGAAGAAGGCATCGATGTAGAGCCTGGCGATTTACGCTTTGGTCGCTCTGCATTAGAAACTTACCTAGAAGATCCTGAAGAGGTGTATTACGTAAAGTCACCGAAGTCGTTTCTTGGTGCAACAGGTTTACGTGATGTGCAAGTGAGCTTCTTCGAAGATCTGGTTTGCGCCATGATGGCAAACATCAAGCAACAAGCCGAAGCAAGCCTACAGCAAGAGATCGAACGTGCTGTTATTGGTCGCCCTGTGAACTTCCAAGGCATAGGCGGCGAACGTGCAAACCAACAAGCAGAATCGATTCTTACTGCAGCAGCAAAACGCGCAGGATTTAAAGACACGGTGTTCCAATTCGAACCTGTTGCCGCTGGTTTGGAATACGAAAGTGCATTGACCGAAGATAAAACCGTGCTTGTGGTCGACATTGGTGGCGGTACGACAGACTGCAGCTTAATCCAAATGGGCCCTAGCTGGCGCGGATTAGAAGATCGTCGCTCATCACTGCTCGCGCATTCGGGGTGTCGCATTGGCGGTAATGACCTCGATATCCATCTTGCCTTTGAGCAATTGATGCCACTGTTTGGCAAAGACAGCACGTTGCAACGCGGCATTGCCATGCCCGTTACGCAGTTTTGGAACCCGATTGCGATCAACAACGTCGCAGCACAATCGGATTTCTACACATCAGCCAACCGCCGAGTGTTAGAACAATTGATCCGAGACGCAAGCGAACCTGAGAAAATTAGGCGCTTACTCAAAGTGCAACAAGAAACCTTAGGGTATCAAATTGTTCGTTGCGCAGAAGAAGCCAAAATTGCGCTCTCTGAGCAAACCAGCACCCAACATTTGCTGCCACTGAGCAACGAAGCGCTGACGATTTCGATTCAATCGGACCAATTGGCAGAGGCGATCAGCAACCCTGTGATGCGTATCGCTGAGCTAGTGCAAGATGCCATTGCGCAAGCTGACGCTAAACCGGATGCGATCTTCATGACAGGCGGTAGTGCGCGTTCCCCGATTCTTCGTGCCTTGTTGGAAAACACCCTTCCCGGTGTACCGATTGTGGCGGGAGACTATTTTGGCTCTGTCACGTCAGGTTTGGCGCGTTATGCGGCGCACTGCTTTCGCTAATAGCCACTAATCAGCACAAACTGATTTCCGGATACAAAAAAGAGAAGCAGGGTTTCCTGCTTCTCTTTTTTATGGGTTTCGATTATTCCACTAGGGCTTCGCTTTCGGTACCAACCCCCAGGGAACAGATGAAACAATGCCATTTTTCTGCCCCGCCATCGGCACGGCATTCGCACCTTGCCAATCAAGCAACATGATGGCGAGTACATTGCGATGCTCACCCTTGGCAAGATCGACGCTACCCGATACAGAAGGTACGATGCCTGCCTGTTCTGAAATGGCTTCTCTGACGTATGCTTGTGCACGTTCGACGACAGGATCATCATCAAGCCCGGCCAACAGAAAACTGATACCAATTTCAGCCACCACATCCGGCTTTGAGCGCGCTAAAATCGTGTCTATATTGTCGCGGTAATACGTATAGATCCACGCGTAATCTGATTCAGACACGGACACGCGGTAGTATTCTGATGCCGCGAGAATGATGTGCGTCATGCCATACAATTTATTGTTGAATTGCTGCGTGGAGAGCTGTGCATCCTCGCCGTCTGGGTAGGTTTCGCGAAACGCGGACTCGAATGTTTTCGTCAGATCATCTTCACCGAGTTGCTTCAGCCAATACACTTGGTTCGCCAGCTGCGCAGCCCACGCTCGAATCATTTCAGGGTTGGAAACATAAACACTAAAGTCATACCAGCCGAGCACCTCACGAAGTTTCTCATCTTCAATGTGTGCCAAACCATATTCATTGGCACGCGCCATGCTGCTTATCAGCCCAGCGCCAAGCACCAAATATTCTTCACGTCCAGTGCCCGCTTTCTGCCGCAACGCATCTCGCTCAGAATCGCCAGATCCATAATGGGACAGACGTACTTTACCAAGTCGTTCTACATCCGCTTGACTGTCAATGTCTGCCGCATATGCGTTAAGACGACTCGCCACCCGCGCCATGTCCGTCCAAACCGCGCCTTTGTAATAGTCATCTTGAGTCTGGCGGTACATACGAAGCCCATAATGCCCAAGCTGATACGGAGACAATTCGCCTAACTGGCGATCATAAATATCACGGATCTCTCGTGCATCATTGATTTCAGCCATCTGCACAACTGACCCAAACGCCGTGCTGTCAGCATGATATTGGGGAGTCAACGAACACGCCGTTAGCGCCGTCATCACCAGAGCACTTGTTAGTAACACACGCCATTTTTTCATCATCACACCCCATCAAATTTGCCCTCACCTTAGCCCAGTTGTGTAAAGAGACGAACAAATGTTTGCAAGGTTACATACCCAAACGAGTTGAAGATGCTCGTATCCAGAGGCCATCAGTGCGTTCAATTCGCGGCGAATTTCGCGAGGAATAGTCACCCCATTTCCGAGGCATCTAACGAAGAAGTGGGCGCATTGAGGGCCTCCCTACGGGCGAGTTGACTGCCATCGTGCTCTTTGTTGTCCCTTTTTGATGGAGGTGACTACATCTACAAAGGGACGCCGCGATCACAACACCAGTCAATCTCGCTGAATCCGTCATCTTCAACTCGTTTGGGTATAGCCCACCACTTACAACCACGGTGTCTCATCACCCATTTCACGCTGATGATGGAAGAAAATTTACGGTGTAAATCTGCAGAAGAATGCGGGCTAGCGCATAGTTAAAAGCAGTGAGATATGGGGTCAAATTTGAAAGACGGTGTAAATCGAGGAAAAAACGCACCCACCAGCGACTGTGTTGCTGTCGCTAAACACCAAAACGGTGCTGGCGGGTGTTCGTCAAGTTAGACGAAGGTTGACCACAAATGAGATGTCACTTGCGGATGTATCAGCTTAAAAGGCAGTGGATCGCTGATTGAAACCAAGAGCCCAATAAACACGGAGTGAAGAGGTATGTGTTATTGAGCGATGCATTATTTATGACACAGCCAGAAAGCAGAATCGACAGGCACTTCGGTTTGTGCGGCGCAGGTCTAATTGCTTAAATTACGCACTAATCTGTCTCACCGTTTTGCACCAACACATACGCCATAATGTCGTTCACGTCGTTTTTGGTGAGCACGCCTTCGAACGCAGGCATTCCGCCATCACGACCGTCAAGAACTGCACCAATTATCCCCGATTTCACCGGGTTCAAACGACCAAATTTCTTATGCAAATTCACAGGCGTTTTTGGCAGTGTTGCAGCGATTAAACCATCACCCTGCCCTCTCTCACCGTGGCAAACAAGGCAGTTTTGGACATATTTTTGCTTGCCGTTTGCTACATCACTTTCGCCGTAGATCGTGTTTTCATAAGCGACCAACGCTATGAAGCCAATCACCCCTAACCCTAAAACACCCAGCGTGATCCCTAACAATTTTTTCATTATACGTCTCTCCTTATCGATAGGTTTAGTTAACCAGACGATAGGTGAAAAAAATGTCAACGCGCTACTTTAACCCTTCGTTTTCTAACCCTGTTACGCTCGCGGTGCAGCCCCCCGCGTCATTCTCTTTTAAGTCGATTTGCCAGCCATATTTTCGTGCGATGTCTTGTGCAATCACCAATCCCAAGCCGTACCCTTGATTCACCTTACTGTTGCTCTCTAAGCCAACCCCCGTGTCCTGAATCACGATGGCGTTTGAAGAGACATGAATGGTGATTTGCCCCTGCTCTGTGTAAACGAAAGCATTCTTAATCAGGTTTCCCACTAAAATGCCAACAGCCTTGTGAGACACACGCAAGCATGGCGCATGTTCAACATTGACCAACACCTCGATGTTTTTCTCTTCCAACAACATTTGAAAATGTGAAAGTAAGGTCTCAATTTCGGCGCTGTTTAGTCGCCACGGTGTGACTGCATCTTCTTTCTCTCGCGTCAGTGATAGCAAGGTTTCCACATAGTCTTGCATGGCTTCGACTGCGGTTGTCATTCGCACACGTTGTTTATCAACAAATTGGGGATCGTTGGCGTGTTCAAGTAGGGATAAACTGCCGCGCAGTACCATGAGGGGAGTGCGTAATTCATGGCTCGCAAAACGGTTAAACGCGCGTTCTCTTTCTAACATGTCAGCGATTTGAGATTGATAGGTATTGATGCTCTCCGTCAGCGTCACCAGCTCGACTGTTTTACCTGCTGCTGGCAATGTCAGGGGTGACAAGTCCCCTTCAGTTTTCGCACTCAACTGGTTAGCGAGCGACGAATAGGGCTTGGTTAACCGAGAGGCAATTTTCAGCACCACCAGCAAACTCAAAATCAGTAACCCAAAGGACAAGAGCAGCTGATTGGCTTGCGATTTTAGTGTTTTCTCTTCACTTAGCTCGAATATCGGATCGTTATTAACGATGTAGGCATCCAACATTTCGCCGTTGACCATGACCGTAGTTTTCATCACGAAGTAATCCGTTTCTTGATCAACTCTCCCTGCTTTGTAGATTTCTACGGCACTGTTCAGCGCAAGTTGTTTGCTTATTTCGAGCGAATCGGGCAACGCACCATAGCCAATATACGCGGTCGAAAAATTGTCGAGCACCACAATATCACTGTTGATATCGGCTTCATTTAAGCTGTTAGCCAGCGACTCCAAACGATACTGCGCCGTAAAGTGCTCGAGATTTTCCACCGTGCTTTCCAGCACGGAAAAGTGAATGGTGATGATGGCAAACGCCACAATCGAAAAATACGTAAACGTCAGCTGTTTTGCGGATTTAATCTTGCTCATTCTGCGCCACTCGGTTTATCGACCAATTGATAACCAATCTTCGGAACGGTGCGGATATACCCAAACTCAAACGGTTTATCAATGAGGTTTCTGAGTTGATAGACATGGCTGCGCAACACGTTGCCTTCGGGTTCGTCATCGCCCCATAACGCGGTGGCCAACTCTTCTTTCGTCACTACTAGCGGAGCACGTGCCATCAGCAATTTGAGCACAGTAAATAACGAAGGGTTAAGGGTAAATTGGCACTCACGGCGCACAGCAACGTGAGACGTCAGCGACAGACGAAGTTCACCAAAGACCAGTTCACGGACAGATACTTGCCCCGTGCGGCGTCGATTTAACGCCAACACCCGTGCTTCCAGGATCTTCAAATCGAATGGCTTTACCAAATAATCATCCGCGCCATGATCAAAGCCGGAGAGAATGTCTTCTCGCTCTCCCATGGCAGTGAGCATAAGCACGGGTGTGTCTACGCCATTTTCACGCAGTTTTTTGCACACCGTCATGCCGTCCATTTTGGGTAACATGACATCCAGAATGACGACGTCATAATGATTATCTTCCACCAGATTTAGGGCCTGAGTGCCGGATAATGCATGGTCCATGGTGTGACCAAGCAATTCGAAGTAATCGAAGATAACACCCGCAATATCTGCATGATCTTCAACGAGTAATATTTTCATTCTCACTAAACCTGGCTGCCGAATTCCTCTTTATTCTTGCACAGAAAACATAAAAAAAAAGTGAACGACCTTTCTTTCACTTCTCTCCTCGTAATGTGACCCTCACTGACGTAGGAGGGCCCATTTTGACCGTGATCCGATATTTCCCAGCTCAGCCAACTTATGATACCCCGCCGCACCTTTCTGTGGTGGTGCCATTTTTTAACGAACAAGCTGTTCTTGCAGCGTGTCATCAGCGCATTTTGTCTGCGCTCGACACACTCAACGCCCACTGTGAAATCATCTATGTGGACGATGGCAGTAAGGACGACAGTGCAAACATTGCCAGTGCACTTGATGCCGCGCACCATGATGTCAGCTTGATTCGGCTCAGCCGGAACTTTGGTAAAGAAGCGGCGATGTCTGCGGGATTAAAAGCCTCCCGAGGCAATGCTGTCATATTGTTGGATGCCGACCTTCAAGACCCGCCAGAGCTTATCCCCGAGATGATTGAAGCTTGGCAATCAGGCTACGACGTTGTGGATATGCAGCGTAAAGCTCGCTTGGGCGAAAGTGCATTCAAGCGATTCACCGCGCGTATGTTCTATGCCCTGTTGAACCGACTGAGTGACGTGCCTATTCCTGAAAACGTTGGGGATTTCCGACTGTTAGATAGGCGCGTTGTGGACACCATCAACGCCCTGCCCGAGCGCACGCGTTTTATGAAAGGCTTGTTTGCGTGGCCCGGTTTTCAACGCACGGTGCTTCAATTTGACCGCGATGCTCGCTTCGCGGGCACCACCAAATGGAATACCGCGCAGCTGTTTAATCTCGCCGCGGAAGGCATTACCTCTTTCAGCACCAAGCCGCTTCGACTCGCCACTTATGCTGGATTAATCACGGGGGTCAGTGCCCTTTGCATCGCTGTGGTCGTCGTACTCAAAACCCTCATATGGGGCGATCCCGTTGCTGGGTATCCCAGCCTGATGCTCACCGTACTGACACTCGGCAGCGTCCAGTTGCTTTCCATTGGCTTGCTGGGTGAATACCTCGGCCGTTTGTTTATTGAAGCCAAACAACGCCCACTCTTTTTGGTGGATTCCCAACTCACCAAGGCAGCAGCAACGTCATCTTTTAACGCCTCAACGGTCACACCTGTATCGGCTTCAAACACTGCCAAAGCATCCACTTCCCCTGTTTCTGAGATCCCTACACCATGAACCGTTTAAGACACTTCGTTTCACGCCTATCGTTGACCCAACTCGCCCTTAGCACGCTGATCATTTCATTGGGTATTCGCCTTATCACTTTGCCGATGTACTCCCTCATGGACACGACAGAAGCACGGTATGGCGAAATGGCGCGCATCATGTTCGAAACCCAAAACTGGATCACCCCCATGTTCGACTACGATGTGCCCTTCTGGGGAAAACCGCCCTTATTTGCATGGCTAAGTGCGGGAGGAATCGGTTTGTTTGGCAACAATGAGTTTGCCGTTCGGGTGCCGCATCTTTTTGTGGGCATGCTTATATTGACCATCACCTATCAGTTTTGCGTTCACGCAGGAAAGTCTGTGCAAGAAGCCATGCTGTCAGTCGCGGTATTGGCGACAAGCACTGCGTTCATTGTCATTTCTGGCGCCGTCATGACCGACACTGCGTTAGCGCTCGGCATCACCCTCAGCATGGCGAGTTTCTGGCTCGCGTTTCAGCACCATTCCAAACTGGCGGGCTACCTGTTTTTCGTTGGCCTTGCGATTGGCATGCTCGCCAAAGGCCCTCTCACGCTGGTATTGATTGGTATCAGCCTCTGTTGCTGGATAGTACTCGATGGTCGCTGGCGACGAGTGCTACACGCACTCCCTTGGGTGAGCGGCACTATGCTGATGTTGGCTATTTCGCTGCCTTGGTACATGCTGGCAGAATTCAAAACCCCGGGGTTTTTGAATTACTTCTTGGTGGGTGAGCACTTCATGCGCTTTGTGGTTTCTGGCTGGGAAGGCGATTTGTATGGCACTGCGCACAACGAACCGCGCGGCACGATTTGGTTATATGCCGCCATCGCGGCGCTGCCGTGGACGCCTTTTTTCTTCTGGCAGCTATTAAAACGCTTTCGACAAGGAAAAGAGAATGTCACGAATGCGTATGCGCAGTACCTGTGGTGTTGGATGCTGTCGCCGTTGCTGCTGTTCACCTTCGCGGGGAATATTCTCGCCAGCTACGTTTTACCCGGGCTGCCTGCTTTTGCATTGCTGATTGCTTTGTATCAGTCAGAAAACCCGCTCAACACTCGCGCGTATTTAACCGGTTTAACCACGCCCGTGCTGATCTTGTTTGCTGCGCTCGCCTTGAATTTCAACCTCACTGGGAAAACGGCGGAAAACGCGTTGCTGACGCTTTGGGAGAAACAACCGGAAGCCCGTTTCGTCGATCTTTACTATGTTGGGAGTCGCCCGTTTTCGGCGCAATATTATTCGAATGGAAAAGCGAAACGCGTGTCGACGGATCTGCAAAGCACCATCACTGACCTCGAACAGCCCGCATTCATTGTTCACGCCCATACGCACTCAGACGACAGCACTGATATGTCGTTAGCGCAATGCCAGCAGAGGGCGGAAAGTGGAAAGCGTGTTCTTTTGTATTGCGTGCCGAACAACGGATAGCGACATCGTGGAATGAGTAAACGCTCACAATGTGGAGAGGTCTGGAAATCAAGATGACGAGTTGTGGCGATTATGGCTCGCAGTCAGAAATATCGACATCAAAGTCAGAGATTTTTGCGCCCTCCGCATCGAAATAGAAGTAGCGAAAGACCACGTCATTCTCAAGCAACACAGCGGTAGGACGGACACTGCAGCTGTTTTTCGCCACAATTTTGGGCACGACATGATTGAATTGTTCGAGGTTAATGTCTTCGACCAAATCATCCAAAATGGTGTGATAGAAACGCAGTGTGCGGCGATCATTCTCGACCAAATCTAACCGCGTTACATCATCCACCATCACAGGCACATCGCTGTTAATTCGACGTGCCGTGGCCTCGACCAAAATTGGCGTGTATTCGTAGAGATCATCTTTACGCACAAGGCCATTTGAAAGCATACATACATCCATGGCTTCTGCCCATTCTTGGGGAGTGGCGTCGATATTTTCCCGCTCGACTTTGGCTAGGATGGCGTTTTGACATTGCGTGCTAACATCGTTCGCCCCTTCACCCGTGACTGAAATGCCATTGATTGTTACCCACTCTTCTAGCGTTGAAGAACAAGCACAAATAAGCACAGAGGTCGCCAATAAGCCCGTTTTTTTCACAATATGTTCCTGTCTCCGCCCATCTATCAAAATGCCGTGCCACTCATCCACCATGGCGACGAATTCTTGTTTGGTCAACCAACAAGCTGTAATTTTAAGGACACAACACGGGAAAGAACTATCTTACGCTCAGCTTCATCCTTTAAGAATAGAAATCAATACAGATAAAACGCCCCGGTCACTGTTTAAAAAACAACCAAAATCTCCGATATTTTAATAACATTATAGGTCAGATTACTTCATTAATAGAATAATTAATCGATATTAGAAGACATTAATAGTGATTATTTTTCACACATCAACACTCTTTACAAAAATAATAATTAATGAAGTAGATGATTGGAATCATAAATACTACGAATATAAAAACCTTTAGTGTTATAACAATCAATTACATTTCAAGCACTAAAACAAGATATGACTCGCATTTTAAGAGGTTGTTCAGATCACACAAAACGCACCTAAGTCCTTGATGCCTAGACAATAGGACGACTCAAGTCACGTTTGGGTTAAAAAAAAATGTTATTTTGTGACATTGATTAAAAATTTAGTTCTCTTATGATTCCTTCCGTCAGTTGTAAGAAATAAGAGAATAATATCCATGATTGAACTAAGCGTTATCATCCCAACTTATAATCGCTCAACGCTGCTTTCCCACACATTAACTGCATTATGTGAGCAAACATTACCATTAGAATCGTTCGAAGTTATCGTCATTGATGATGGTGGTATTGATAATTCTGAAGATGTCACACGTTCATTTTCTGATAAATTAAACATTAAATATTTCTGGCAAGAAGACAAAGGCTTTCGCGCTGGTAAAGCTAGAAATGTAGGCACAGCTATTGCTGAAGGGAAATATATCGTTTATCTCGATACCGGTGTTTTACTTGCAACAGGCAGTTTAGAAGAGCACCTGTTTCGCCACAAAGTCTCGACTCACCCTATCGCTATTGTCGGTTATGTGTACGGCTTCGATCTTGATGAAGAAGGCGTCAAGAAAATGGAATCTGTTATCAGCCCAAACAATGTTGACGCCATTTTGAGCGAACTTGATCAACAAGGTATGTATGACATTCGCCAGGCTCAATATGATGATATGGGCCACAACATTAGTGACTGGCCAGCACCGTTCGACCTCTTCTGGACGTGCCATGTTTCTGCTGAGCGAGAAGAACTCATTAAAGCAGGTATGTTTGATGAACGTTTTAATAGCTGGGGCGGAGAAGATGTTGACTTGGGTGTGCGTCTCTTCCGTAATAACAATATGTTTATCGTGGATAAATCGATGGCTTCTTTCCATTGGCCTCACCCAAAAGAAGTGAAAGACATTGGCGAAAGTTCAAAAAGTGCTGCCGAACTGATTCATAGCAAATACAACATCTGGCAAACCAGCTATTACAACTTAGACCATGAGATCAATGATCTACCATTGAATAAGCTTATTAAAGTGTTAAAAAGTAGCCCTAATTATCCAATGGCTGACCCTGAACTTTTCAAGTCACCACGTAAAACGATCACGAATACCGATCTTGACACATAAGGAAGTGATGTTATGCCTTGTGTATATGAAAACATTTTTCCAGTGTCCAACGGCGTGACAGTGGAAGATGCACGACACATATTTAGTGAGCAAATGCAGATCCATGAGAAAGCAACATTTGTTGGCCAGCCTCATATCGCCTTTACCCTTGCGCGTGATTCCGATGACTACACTCGCGATGCGCAATTTTCGCTAATCAACAAAGCCGATTTTCAGGGAGCCATCACCATTGGTAAAGACACCGTTCTTTACTCTGATGACAACCTTGCCTTTGAAAATCGTCCAGTACGTCTGACCGCTGTTCAGGTTAATAAGGGCGCTTCTGGCAAAATTACCATTGGCGATGGCGTTGTGATGCAAGGCACCGTTGTTGTCTGCTACCAAGAGGTAAACATTGGTAACAAGGTCTTATTTGGTCCTAAAGTGACCATCATGGACAGCAGTGGGCACCCCGTTACAGGTCGCTGGGGTGACGACGATGCTGCACGTACCCTTAGCGCGAAAGTCACCATTAAAGACAATGCATGGATCGGCATGGGGGTCACCATTTTAAAGGGGGTTACCATCGGCGAAAACGCTGTGGTTGGCGCAAATAGTGTGGTTTACCAGGACGTCCCGGACAATTGCATAGCAATGGGTAACCCCGCGCAAATCGTTAAACAACTAGATACCGCTTCTTAATCCCTTTTTGCAGACCCTCCAAATACTTCTGTAACACTGAAGAATTACGCCCTCGAAAAGCAAGGAGGGTCTGCACCTTTACTTCCACCATTCACGGATTCATTCATGTCTATACATGCCCGTTTAGCGCCTTATAAAAGCCTTGTTTTACTCGCCCTTCCCGTTGCATTACAAACTGCCATATTCTCCAGCAAAAGTACGGTTGACACCATTATGCTGGCTTCGTTGAGCGAAATTGACATTGCAGCAATTGGCCTCGCAGCCAAAGCTCAGATGGTCATTAGCTTCTTTATAATTGGGCTAAGCATTGGCGGTGGCCAAGTTGCAGCTCAATGCTTTGGCATCAAAACTGAAGATGGGCCAAGAAAGCTACACACGACGGTTCTGATTACCTTGCTGCTCAGCCTCGCCACTGCGTTGTTCTTTTTTACCCTTTTGTTTTTTTTCCCCCATCCGTTAATGGGGTTAGGCAGTCAATCTCAAGACATCATCAACAAAGGAGCGATCTACCTTCAAACCATTGCTGTCAGTCTGTTTTGTTTTGCGTACGCTTCTAGCATTGCAAGTGGTCTGCGTGCCATGCATCAACCCGCCATTGCAACCAAAATCAGTTTCATCGGGGTTGGGCTCAACCTACTCCTCAACTGGCTCTTGATTTTCGGTCACTTTGGTTTTCCAGCCATGGGCATTGAAGGAGCAGCTTTAGGTACCGCTATCAGTGCGGTTATTGAATGTATTGCCCTTTATCTTTACTTGCTCGTCAAAGAACACCCTTTGACGCATTTCCGTGTGGCGCAATTTGTCGCATTAAAATATAAAGATATTAAGGTCGTCGCACGCCTCTCTGTCACCGCGGCAGTCAACGCTGTTATATGGGCGGCAGGGTTGTTCGCGTTCCATGCGATTCTTGGCTTTAGTGACCCAAACCTCTTAATCGCATTATCTGTTCTTGCGCCACTTGAAGCTTTCGCCATGTCTTTGCTCATTGGGTTATCAACCGCAGGCTCTATTTTGATCGGCAATATGGTGGGCGCAAATAAGTTGGATGAACTCCCTCAAGCAGTGCGTCTCCACCTTTACTTTAGCGCTGCCGTGGGAGTAGTGACTGCATTGGTGCTCTCTCTTTTAGAATTCCCCCTATTATCACTTTTCTTCCACGCCGAGGTTCCTTCAGACGCGCAAAAGCTAACGTCATCGTTGTTCAGTCTCATGGCGGCGTCTCTTGTCATAAAAAGTATCTCGATGATGCTGATTGTTGGTGTACTCCGAGCAGGAGGCGACGCCATGTTCTGCTTGATGACCGATGTGTTCGCACAGTGGATATTCTTGCTCCCCTGCGCATTTTTGCTCACACATGTGTTCAACTACCCGCCGCAGTATCTGCTTGGCTTGGTGATCATTGAAGAATGTTTGAAAGCAGTGATCTGTGGTTGGCGATTGAAAAGTAAAAGATGGGTTAAAAATGTGGCTGCAGACTTACACTAGCATCTCGCGGTAAAACGTGGCAGTCGATCTCACTCAACACACCTTCCCCCTGCAAAAAAGCCCGCGAGCGCGGGCTTCTTTGAACAAGGCGCTCAGTAAACACGAAGGTTTAATGATTGCGCTTTTATGTTCGGTATTAGATGTTCTTTTTCGGCTTCAGCGAATCCCAAGGGCTACTTGAGCGGCTTGACTCTGAACGCTGACGCGATACTGGTTTACCCGCGCTATCATCAGAGCGACGACGATCTTGATTGTTTGAACGTCCGCTTGGTTTCGCACCTGAGCGTGGGCTGCGTTGCGATTTCGCATCACGCTTATCAGCGTTGTCGCCTTTTGGTTTGTTCTTTGGCACGTAATTCAAAACAGAAATCGGCACAGGTTTACGTGGCTCAAACCCTTCAATATCACGACGCTCAATCAAATGCCCAAGGCGGCTTTCAATCATACAAAGGTTTTTGAAATCATCCTTCGACAAGAAGGTGATCGCTTCACCTTTCGCACCCGCGCGGCCAGTACGACCGATACGGTGAATGTAATCGTCCGCAGGGAACGGCAGGTCGTAGTTCACAACGCGCGTTAACTCTTCAATGTCGATACCGCGCGATGCAACGCCGGTTGCGACCAGGAATTTCAGATCACCGGCTTTGAAATCTTCCAACAGTTGCTCTCGTACCGCTTGGCTGCGGCCACTGTGGAACGACTCAGCTTGAATGCCACGCTTACCAAGCTGTTCAACCAATTTGGCCGCACCATGCTTAGTTTCAAGGAAAATCAACGCCTGATCCCACGCTTGCTCGGTGATCAAATGACTCAGCAGCGCGGATTTTTTGTCTTTATCGACAGTCGTCAGCCATTGCTCAATATCTGGTTTACTTTGTGAATTCGCCGTTGAAATTTCAACAGGGTTTGGCACCGCTGTTTTCGCAAGAAAACGAATTTTGTCAGACAACGTCGCTGAGAACAGCAGATTTTGGCGATCAACAGGCAAACGCTCGATGATCTTATTGATGTCTTCGATGAAGCCCATGTCGAGCATGCGGTCAGCTTCATCCAATACTAAGATTTCAATTTCATCAAAATGAACAGCGCGCTGCGAATACATATCCAACAAACGCCCTGGCGTTGCGACCAGAATATCAACGCCTTCAACCAAGCGCTGTTTTTGCGCAGCGATTTCTTTGCCGCCATACATGGCTAGCGTGGTAAGCGAAAGGTTCTTCGCGTATTGCTCAGCATTCTTCTCAACCTGTGCCACCAGCTCTCGTGTAGGCGCAAGGATCAACGCGCGCACACGCTTTTTGCGCTGGGTCTCGCCACGGCTCAGCATTTCCAAAATCGGCAGCACAAAGCTGGCCGTTTTACCTGTACCGGTTTGCGCAGCAGCCAGTAGGTTTTCACCTTTCAAGATCGCAGGAATCGCTTTTTCTTGAATTGGCGTTGGGGATGTATACCCAAGTTCAGTGACGGCTGAAACAATCGGCAGGCTTAAGCCCAGCTTAGAGAATGGCATGAGAAATCTCGGCTAAATGGAAAAACAACAAGTATGGCAGATATCGCCTGCCACAAAGGGCGCGCATTCTAGCATGGGTCGCTTAAAAAACAGAGCAATGTCTTTCCTGCTAATTTGCATGAGAATTGAGCAGCAAGGTTGAGCCTTTCCTTCCACCCTCACGTTTTCTTAAAACTCCCGACTCAAACAATGTGAGACGCTAGAATTCAACGGGAATTGGCGCATACTATGGCGCAAATTATCGAGGGTCTGTTGCCCTTAATCTAATAAGAATGTCTTCTCAAACAATCCAATCGTTGGCCAACATGATCCTAGACAAAAGCAAAGTCCTCACGCCTGAACGCGAAGCCGCATTTCTTGCCTTTATCGAACAAGAAATGACCCAAGATCTCGCGCATGACCTTCAGCATGTTCTGCGTGTGGTAAAAACTGCCAAGCAGCTATGCAAAGAAGAAGGTGGAAAACCTGAAATCGTGATTCCCGCCGCCTACTTGCATGATTGTTTTTCCTTTGGAAAAGGCCACCCTAAACGCCGCCAAAGCTCACTGCATGCTGCAGATAAAGCACAAGCCTTTCTAGAAAACATCGGTTATCCAAAGCAGTATCTGACAGGCATTCATCATGCTATCGTCGCGCATAGCTTTAGCGCAAACGTTGAAACCTCCACGCTCGAAGCAAAAATTGTTCAAGACTCAGACCGTTTAGATGCCCTCGGAGCCGTCGGCGTTGCACGCTGCTTACAAGTGAACGTGACGCTTAATCGCCCTTTCTATTCGCCGGATGACCCTTTCTGCGAAACGCGAGAACCAGATGATGGAGAGTTCACCTTGGATCATTTCTATACCAAGCTGTTGAAACTCGAAAACACCATGAAAACTGCCGCAGCGCAAAAAGAAGCCAAACGTCGCACCGTATTCATGCAATCGTATTTGGCACAGCTTGCAGAAGAAATCGCGTAATCCGGGGAGTGTCCAAGGAAGGGATACCATGGATGGAGAAACACCAAAGCAACACAGCCTTGCGATGAAAGGTGCAGTTGAACACGAAGAAGCTGCGCCCAACAGCGCGAGGCTAGTGCGGCTTCACACCATTAATTTTTGAATCAGAGATTCACATTCAAGCTGGGTTAAATAGCGAGGAACAGGGTAATTCCAGTTCGCCTCTTTGATGGCCAACTTTGCGATAGTGGACACGTCGGGGCTTTTTATGGCTTCTAACGTTTTCGGTAGCGCCATTTCTTCTTGCAACATCACCACATAATCAATAAACGCCTGCGCATTGGTCATGTCGTCCCACTCCTCATCACCCACACCCACCATCTTTGCAAGGTCACCCATTCGGCTTGCTGCATCCGGCAATGAAAACGCCAAAACATGTGGAAGCGCCAGCGCATTCCCAACGCCATGCGGCGTGCCATATTTCGCGCCCAAGTTATGTGCAATGGCGTGAGCGTAACCCAAGCTCGCTTTGGTAAACGCAAGCCCCGCATAGTAAGACGCGAACGCCATGCCCTGTCTGACTTTCAGTGAACGTCCGTCTTTGTACGCCGCGATAAGGTTGCGGCTAATCAAAGCCATGGCTGCGTTAACGTAGGCATCCGTCTCTGCGGTGGCATTTACCGAAAGGTACGCTTCCACGGCATGTGTGAGCGCATCCATGCCCGTTGCAGCAGTAATGTGCGGAGGGAGTTCCGTCATCAAAACGGGATCAAGCGCTGCCATTAGCGGCACAAGTTTTGGATCCATCAAGGGTGTTTTTTGGTGCGTATTGGGATCGGACACGACTGCGGCAACGGTCACTTCAGAGCCTGTCCCCGCCGTGGTTGGCAGTGCAAACAGCGGTGCAGGCGTTCGCCACACCTTCAACAATCCCGCTAAACGTTTGATTGATTTTTTGTTGGTTACCCGTGCGGCGATCACTTTCGCGCAATCAATGGGGGAACCGCCACCAATGGCGAGAATGCCGTCACACTGCTCTGCGTGATAAAGCGCCAATCCCTCTTCAACTTGCGGATAAGTGGGGTCAGGCGTGACATCAGAGAAACGTACAAAGTCCACACCATTTGCGATGAGCTGCGCTTCGATATTGCCCACAAGGCCAATGTCCACCAGCGCGTTATCAGTCACGATCAGTAACTTGCCAATGTTCATTAACCCAATGGCTTCACAGAGTTGCTCGCTGCTATTGGCGCCAGAAAAAAGCGTCGGTCGAGGAATGGGAATGATCCTCGCCGCTATTTTCAAAGCTTTCATGTAAGTCTTGTAGACAAGTAATGATGCGCTGTCAGCCATGCGGTTTACTCCTTAAAACTGTCGCTTAAGAGTAACCATAACTCCATGATGCAGCTATTTGGACACCTAAAAAGGTCGCGTCTTGTCACGGTTCAGCCACTTCAATCGCACAGTGTCCCACGTGATTTGGTATGAAAATTCAACAATGTTACGGTATTCACTCCGTATATGGCGGCATCATCAAGGACGAAACATGGGACAAACAACCAAATCACTGAGTGAAAAACACATCGCATTCATCGGCGAGCAGAAAATGTATTTTGTCGGTACAGCGGCTGAAAGTGGAAAGGTTAACGTGTCACCGAAAGGCGGCGATTCACTGCGCGTTATGGACAATAAAACCATTGCTTGGCTAAACCAAACGGGCAGCGGCAACGAATCTGCTGCACATGTGCTTCGTGACCCACGAATGACCATCATGTTTTGTGCATTTGAAGGTGCGCCACTGATCCTTCGCGCTTATGGTCAAGCCCGCGCACTGCATAGAAATGATCCGGAGTGGGAGATTTTCTCGGCCTTGTTCCCCATCAATTTTGCCTCGCGCCAAATTTTCTTGTTGGATATCGACCTTGTGCAGAGTTCGTGTGGCATGTCTGTGCCATATTTCAGCTACGAAGGCGATCGTGATGACTTGGACAAATGGTCTGATCGCCAGGGTGAAGAAGGCATTCAACGGTATTGGCTAAAGAAAAACCAAACCAGCCTGGACGGATTTGAATCTGACATCGCTAAACGCACAGGGCTTGAGGAAGAATAAGCAGAAAAATGGGCAATGTTGACATGTTCAAAAATGCCGCAAATACTGATGTTATTATTTCTTAAAATAGACATCTATGGACAGAATAACCGCCGCAAAAGTCTTCGTGGACGTGGCCTATTCAGGGAGCTTTACGGCGACCGCCGATCGTTTGGACATGTCCCGCCCTATGGTGACGCGATACATCGAAGCGATGGAAAACTGGCTGCAAACACGCCTGTTGAATCGCACCACGCGCAAAGTGTCTCTAACTTCTGCTGGAGAAACGTGCCTTGCCGATGTCGAACGCCTTCTCGAAAAAGCGGATGAACTCACCTTACTCACCACGGCAAATGATGAACTGACAGGCACAATACGGCTCGCGACGAGCATGTCTTTTGGTTATGCACAGCTCGTGCCTGCGCTAAAAGGGTTTATGCTTGCCCACCCCAGCGTGGTCATCGATGTTGATTTGGAAGATTCCAATACCGATCTGACACGGGAACGTATCGACCTTGCACTGCGCATTGCGTCAGACCCCGACCCATCACTCATTGGTAAACCGATTGCGCCTTGCGAATCCGTACTGGTTGCCTCGCCGGGATATCTCGACAAGTCATCCGAGATAAAACACCCACGAGATCTCGAGGTGCATGAGTGCTTGGGATACAAAAACTTCGAGCGCCACGTATGGCACCTTCACAAAGACGCTGACATTGAATCTATTGATATAAGCTGCCACCTCACCGCAAATGACGCGACATTATTAACGCAAGCCGCCATTGCTCATTTAGGCATCGCGATGCAACCCAAGTACCTTGTTGCCAAACATTTGCAATCAGGGGAGCTTGTTGAGGTATTACCCAGCTGGAAGCCTAAAGACATGCAGGTCTATGTGCTCTATTCCTCGCGAAAAAATATGCCACCTGCGGTGCGCGCGCTCATTGATCACCTTAGCGACTATTTCTCTGCTCAACATTGGTAATCGAAACATTGGTAATCGAAACATTCACCTTGGCATGCTGTCGCTGGCATTTTTAGATTATCAGGGTCTACTTCCCCGCTTTTTAAACATCAAAAGTGTGAGCTTACTTCCCATTATGAAATCACACGAATGATGCTGTTAATATAGACATAGTACCGTTAAGGTTATTGATCTCTTGTTTGAATTGTCTCATAAATAGTCTTTATTTCAATATTATATTCAACACCTTAGTCAAAATAAGCAACGTGTTTGATTTTATGAAAACAAAGACTTGTTTTCTATCTTTCTGTATCGACACTTAAATTCAATCGCGAAAAAACTATTACATGTATCAATTAAGAGACATTTTATTATTAATGAACCTTGTACAATCTACGTTAAGTCACTAGCGTGCTGTATCAATAGGTTTAACGAAAGGTATTGTATTCTTAACCGTGTTATTTAATGCAGAAAACCACACGGGTTTATGAAACATACAGCAGCATGAAATTAACGCTAATCGGTATTATAAAATAATGAAATTACTAATAATAATCGCAGGAATGATATTTTTTAGTGAACGAGCTCGCGCAGACAATAGCTTACGCGTTGTGAGTGAGTTATTACCCCCATTTCAAGTCTTTAATGACGCAGGCCAATTCAGTGGTCGCGCCGTTGATATGATGGAAGTCATACTCAAAGAAGCGAATATGGAAGAGTCAGAAATTGATGTTATGCCTTGGGCGCGCGCTTATAAAACGGCGACAAAAGAAAAGAATGTTGCCATTTTCTCCATCGCTTATTCCGAGAAGCGAAAAAACTTATTTCATTGGATTGGTCCCCTTTATGCGCTTGAACGTTCATCATTAATTGGTTTAAACCACCGTGAAGATTTAGCCATTACCTCTTTAGATGATGCCAAACGGTTTCGAGTCTGCTCTGAACTAGAAACCTATTCTTACCAGCAGCTACAAACACTCGGGTTCGAGCAAAATAAAAACCTCTTCTCTTTAAACAGCCTTCTCAACACATTCCGAACGCCGGATGGCAGTGTCGCTCGACCGGCGCTTCGCATTAGCTTGTTGAGAAATGGCAAGTGCGATTTCGTGTTAGGCCCTTGGTCTACCTATGCATTTGACGACAGCATCGGCAAAGACCTGAAATCGTTCCTTTATTTAGGCGACCCTGAATCCCCTCTGGTACTTAACCTTGCCATTAACCCCAAATCAGACCCTAGTGTGATTAGCGCATTAGAGAATGCATACAACAGGTTACGTAAAAGCGGCAAGCTCTATGACGTGTGCACGCAAGATGATCCTAAAAAACTGCACGTTGCTTCGTGTGAAGCCGCAGCACCATAGTGAAAAACAGAAGGTAATCCATGAGCAACTGGTTGTTTTCATCATCAAAAGCACCATTGATGCGCAGATTTGTCACCTCAGTGATATTACTGAGTTTTGTGGCAGGAATGATAATGAGCGTCATCATGGCCAATGTGCAATTGCAGAGCCTCTATGACGAAAAATATCGTGAAGCCAACTCTCAGCTAGAGAAGATTACAGACAGCGCCGCCTATGCCGCATTCAACTTGGATTCCACGCAGGCGTATTCGCTGCTCAAAGGTTTCGAGAAAGATTCTTTATTTTCAGAAGTTATCTTGCTCGATAACTACGGTGACATCGTTGCTAAAGCATCAAAAACACCGTCTTCTTCGACGGAAAATTGGTTCGTTTCTTTTCTACCAAACTACGAAACATCAACGATAAACCATGCACTGACGTTTCCCGTCTTTCGCGACGGTAAGCACGTAGACTCCGACGTAGGCTCACTCGTGGGCAGCATCGACTATGTGCCCACTGCAGATGAGTTTCACCAACTGATCTGGACGATTTTCCTTTCTACATCAGTCGAAATTTTTATGACGGCAGTATTCTTGTGTGTTTTCTTTCACCGCCAGATTGGCAAGCCACTGTCGAACATTATTCAGCACATTGATGACAACTCACACATTGATCGTACTAACCGAGCAAAAATGATCACCGTCGCTGGCCATGAAAAAGATGAATTTGGCCGACTCATTCGGGCCTACAACACCTCCATTGATCATGCTGCGAAGTACATGAACAAGCTAGAGAGAACCAAAGCGGAACTTAAAGCACTGTCTGAGAAAGACCCATTAACAGGTTTAGCTAATCGACGAGCATTGCTTTCAACGCTAGGTGCACTGTGTGAGCAAAATTCTCGCTTTGCTGTTGTCTCATTGGACATCGATAACTTCGGTGGCATCAATGATGCGTACGGGCATCAATTGGGTGATGAATTGCTCACCACACTCGCCGAAATTCTTCAAAGCACACTAAAAGACACCGCGATCATTAGCCGACCGGGTGGCGATGAATTTATCATCGTGTTTAACAACTACACCACACCCGAGGCGCTGATCGAGCAACTCAATCCCGTGTTGAGCGTCCCCCTGCACCGCGAAGACATCAACAACACGCAGTGGATTACCACATCCATTGGCGTCACTGTGTATCCGCAAGATGCACACACACCGCAACGTCTTCTTCACTGCACGGATATCGCGCTATATGTTGCGAAAGACGCTGGCAGAAAATGCATTCGCTTCTATGACGAAGATGCGGACCTAGAGCGTTCTCGCCGTGATGTAACAAGGAAGAAACTACAAAAGATCATTGAAAATGATGATTTCTATTTGGAGTACCAACCCAAAGTCAGCATGCATTCTGGTGAAGTCGTCGGTTGTGAAGCTTTATTGCGATTGAACAGCGACACCAAACAAGACGGCGCGCCTATCGAAATCATTGAAGAAGCAGAAAAGAACGGGCTGATTGTTGCACTTGGGCAAGCCATCTTACGTCGCGCCTTTTCCGATCTCAGTCACTATTTAGATGCACTACCTGAGCACTTTCGAATGAGTGTGAATGTGTCACCGAAGCAATTGGTGTCAGACCAATTCATCAGCGACTTATTGATGTTTTCAGAGGAATTTAATGTTCCATTGACGCGCATTGATATCGAAATTACAGAGTCTTGCCAAATTTTCGATACCGAGAAAAGCTACAAAGTGCGCCACTGGCTAAAGAACGCAGGGGTGACTGTGACCTTGGACGACTTCGGAACAGGTTTTGCTTCACTAGAGTATTTGCTGACCTACGGGTTTGACCAAATCAAAGTCGACCGCCACTTCACACAAGCCTTGCCTCGTGATGAAGATGCAAAAGCGATTTTCAGCGTGGTTCAATATTTAGCGGACAAACTCAACATGGGCATTATTGCCGAAGGCATTGAGAATATAGATCAGCAGTCATACTTGCTGCATCAAGGTTTTGATTATGTTCAGGGGTATTTCTATTCTAAATCCTTACCTATTCAAGACTTAATGAGCTTTTTAGAAAACCGACACCTTGTCTCTCCCGCGATAGAGGGTGCCGAGCATTAGTCACGCCTCCTTATACATTGTCTAAAAACCACGACGAGATAAAGAGCTGCCTCTGGCACTCTTTTATCTCTATTTAGACAACGCCCTGTCATGCCGCGCACGTGATAAAACCTTCTCTACACAGAAACGCTGACATCTAAAATGAGAGACTTGGCGATAATTCCCTCTTAATTTCAGAGGGATAAATGTCACTTTCCATGGGTTTATTGATAAGTGTCACAATAAAAATACACATATCCGCATAAGTCATCCGTGAAATTTCCATAGAATAGGCACTCACTCATCGGCTAGGTCTCCACAATGACAACCAAAATAATATTAGACACCGACCCGGGAATTGATGATGCAATGGCGATCCTATTTGCTGAAGCAAATCCAAACATTGAACTGTTGGCTCTCACCACCATCTTTGGCAATGCAGACATCGAAACCGGCACACGCAACGCACTTTATCTCAAAGAACGCTTTAACCTTCAGTGCGACGTTGTAAAAGGAACAGACAAACCGCTATATCGTGAACCAGTAGGTGCCAGTATCGCCGTGCATGGCGAAAATGGCTTTGGCGGCATTACCATTGAGGCACCGACGATCACTGCCGATCCACGTCCCGCATTTCAATACATCATCGATACCGTAAAAGCATCGCCTGGCGACGTCACGCTCGTGGCCGTTGGTCCATTAACCAACCTTGCTCTCGCGTATAACCACGCACCTGAAATTGCCGAACTTGTTAAAGAAGTCGTGATCATGGGTGGCGCATTTGGCACACACGAACACACTGGCAATGTGACGCCGTTTGCCGAAGCCAATATTCATGATGATCCGCACTCAGCAGACATTGTGTTCACTGCGCCTTGGCAAGTTACCATCGTGGGTTTGGATGTTACGCATGAAGCCTTCTTCTCGTCAGATTATATCGACACATTGCGCGATACTTGCGGGGAAGTGGGACAGTTTATGTGGGACATCAGCCGCTTCTACTTAAACTTCTACAAAGAACGCATGGGTGTTAACGGCTGCTTTGTGCATGACCCATCAGCCATTGCCTATGTGATCGACCCATCGCTGTTTACCCTTCGCAAAGGCCCGGTGCGCGTCGTCTGCGATGGCCCGGCTGTTGGCCATACGTTACAAAAGTACACGGACACCAAGCACAAAACTGACGAATGGAGCGACATGCCCGCGCAGAATGTTGCCATCAAGGTTAACGATCAAGCCCTGCTCGATCTTTACCTTGATTCCATGACCAGCTACGGCGCGGAATAAACACCCAAAGAGGCTGCATCATGCAGCCTCTTTCTGTCTGAAAGCTTTCCCCCTAGCGTCTCTTTTCCTAAACCCCAGGTTTGCATCATCACGTGGTGGAACAGTTAATAGCTGTTGCGACAGAGCGACCGTTACGCGTTGTTCTCTTCTTTTTCCATTCGCCAGCCGATGTAAGGGAACTGCACCCAAAATGAAAAATAGAAGAAGATGAGATACCAATACGGTATGACAAATTCGATCCCCAGCCCTTTGTAGACAGCGAGCAGGAAGTAATCATAGATAAACAGCGGCACGGTGAGGTACAACGCCAGCCAACATGCGTTAATGAAATGACGTCCGTCATCCCAATATTTATTGAGCGTGTAGCGGGTGACGGGAAAGTAGATGAAGGTCACCAAGGGAAGGATCACCAATTTGGACCATAGCGGCCATTGCTGATAATACTCGGGTAAGCCAATCAAATAGAAACTCAACCACGTGACGAAACTGTAGATGAGTAATTGAAGGTGTTTTGCTTTGTTCATGGTGTGTGGGGTGATTAACCTTGCTCGACGTGATTTGTCGTCGACATGGTGCACGACAACGCAGATAGACACTCAACCAATTGTGAGAAACCAAAGCAACAATTGAACCGGTTTAATGCCTCTTCCTCCTAAAGCACTTTACGCTGTTGAGGTTCTTTCAATGCGATAACTTTCGCACCCGTTAAATGCAGCGAAACGCTGAAGCTCGTCGCGCAAATTCGCGTTAAATGCTTCTATGTTCTTGAGCTTTGCTTCTAGGGCAAGGTGCAACACCACCAAGGTTGACGACGCCTTATCGACTTTGCAATCCATTCGCGCAACCAGATCGCCATTCCACAATACGGGCAGCGAGAAGTAACCAAACTGGCGCTTGGCTTCTGGCACATAGCATTCGATCAGGTAGTCAAAATCAAAGAAAAACTGGGCGCGTTTTCGTTGAATAAGCAGGTTGTCGAACGGAGACAAGATCTTGGCTTTTCGTTTGGCGAGGGGTTTATCAAGCAAGGAAAGTGACTGAGGCAGCGCAAAATACACCGCATCGCTGATCACAACCTCAAGGAGGTCTCCATTGGCAACCATGTCTTTCAGCACCGACGTGATGAGTGGTTTGGTGTTCTTGAGCAAATAGCTCATTTCTATTGCATTCCCTACGCCATTGGCTTCAAGAAAACGCGTGATCAAGAAGCGGGCGTAGTCCTCGTCATCTGGCCGTGATGTGTCTATGCCTTCTGGTAAAACACGTTCTGTGAGATCGTACACTTTCTGGAAATTTCGACGCGCAGTGATCATCAAATCACCTTGGATGAACAAGTTCTCAAGCGCGTGTTTTGATGGCTTCCTGCCCCACCCTTGCTTGGTTTTTCTCTCACCCTCGAAATCTTTCGCTAGCAGCGGCCCTTCCGCATCTATGCGTTTTACTATTTCATCCATCATTTTATTGTCGCGTTTGTACCAGTGGCTTTGTGCGCCGCTTTTAAACGCATGTTTTCTCGGCAAGCTATAGCGGTAATCACGCATGGGAAGGAAAGCGGCTGCATGCGACCAATACTCAAAGACCTGTTTACGTGCAACCAAGGTATCAAGGTGAGAAACGTCATAACGCGGGTTGCGGTTCCACAGGGTGTGGTGATGCGCGCGCTGCACCACGGAGATAGTATCGATTTGGATGTAACCCAATTGCTCAATCGCCGACAAGGTGGCTGACAAGGCACTGCCACCTTGCTTGTTTTGAGGCAGCTGTTGAGAATGAAGAATAAGCTTGCGGGCTTGCGAGAGTGACAATGATTCCATGATGTCTATCGAGCGAACACTCGTCCTTGATGCAGTTTGCTGAGCCGCCGCTCAGCAACAGGTAAGTTGTTTACGACGTGATTGTTAGTCTTGTTTTAGCGGTCGAATAAGCGTTTCTAGCCCTTCAATTTTCAGCTCTAACGCAAGTTCCATCAACGCGCCTAGCTCATTTTCAGGGAAGCCTTGTTTGCGAAACCACAGCAAATACTCTTCGGGTAAATCAATGATCACGCGCCCCGCGTATTTACCAAACGGCATTTTCATGCGTGCCAGTTTCAGCATCTTTTCTTTGTCTAGCATGGGATTTTCTTCGTAACGTAGAAAGCGCGCAGTGTATCACCTTGTGCTTTTTCACTCATTAGGCGAACGCGAGTAAATGCAGCCATCGCCTCTCGTTGTCGGTAACAATTTACCTTGATCATCTTTCCGGTATTTCTCCCGCCCTGCGATTCATGATCCACTGCCGTCAACGTCCGACTCTTATTTCCAACACGTTCGATCACCTTGTAAAACAACGAAGCAATGTTGGAATCCAGCGCCAGTTTCGCCCATTTTCCAAGGCAACTGCTTTACCGTAGGAAGGTATTTTCGTTCCCTACTGGAGATTTTGATGGCAGCTCAAGGATTCAATACCGACTTTCTCGCGCATCCTGTTCAATTACCTCGCCTTGGCGAAGAACTACGAGAAATTGCTTGGGATGATGGCGATCCGCTCCACTATGAGCACTTTTCACTGGTAATGAACCGCGAAACCAAAACCGCGTTCTACACCGCCCACAACGTTGACCGGAAAGGCTTGATTCAGATTCGTCGAAGCCGTTGGAAAATTGACCCACGCGTAGACATTGCCTACCAAGCAGGTGCTAGCGTTTTCAAAAATAATGATTGGGATCGCGGCCATATGGTTCGCCGCGCGGCGATCACTTGGGGCACACGTGCCGAGGCAAGCCAGGCCAATCGCGATTCGTTCTTTTACACCAATGCCAACCTGCAACATGCAAAGTTCAACCAAGATGAATGGCTAGAGCTGGAAAACTGGCTACTTGAAGACCCAGAACTAGGCGACAAATTGTCGGTGTTTACCGGCCCTATCAATACCATCAACGATCAGCCCTATCGCGGTACTTATATTCCTTCTGCATTTTGGAAGGTGATTGTGTTCACCAAAAATGGGGAATTACAGAGCCGAGCGTTTTTGATGAAGCAAAGCGAGTTTTGGGATGATCAGAACGGCAAGCATGCCCTGAACCTCGAGAACTATCAGGTTTCATTAACGCAAATCAGCGAGCTGACTGATCTGTATTTTGAGCAAGCGCTGTACGAAGCAAACCCGATGTTCTATTCCCCAAATAACTACACCGACTCTAACGACATTCAAACACCAGAAATGCGGCCGATTGAGTCTCCAACAGACATCATTGAGACGCGTGGCGACTACTTCGACATCGTGCAAGATCTATGGGATGGTGACGAAACGGGCTTTTCTGTCACGCGCATGAAAGATGGTCGCTGGATCAATGAACACGCTGATATCAAGCTGCGCGAGCAAGGCAATCGTAAGCCAAAGCATCGTGATTTTGCGCAGTTCTCGTTGTTTGAAGACGTGAATACCGACAAGCTCGCGACGCTACCGACCTATCAATCACTCAAAGCGCTGATCGACAACTACAATCTGGTGCAGAGCAAAAAAGAGGGCTACACCGCAGAAGAACTGCAGGAAATCGACACCTTCTTAGATGCGTGCTTTGCGCGTAATCAGGGTGATCAACCGTCACTCATGGAGCAGGTTTATCAGTATGCCATCGCGGAAACGACCAAAGGTGGCTTGGGTTACGCGGCGACCAAACAAACAGACCTTCCGTTCAGTAGCGATACCTTTGGTGCCAATCAGTGTGTCGATTTCACGAGCTTAGAGACATTCAAAGCTTCAGTGAAAAACATGTGGTTTGGGCTTTATACCAATTACTACAGTTCTCCGACTCACGATTGCTCGGGCTTTGAACATGTGTTCCTTGGCGAATTTAAGAAGCAAGGCGCGCAGTACCAAGTGGGCGGCTATCACTGCTGGGTGAAATTCTACTGGGATGAACAAAACGGCATTGATGGCAAAACAGATTTGAATTACCTCGGTTCGTTTTATGACGGCCCTGAAGGCCAATTGAATACCGATGTCGCCACCCTGTCGATGCGTTGGCGCGTAGGCAACAAAACGGCGCACAAATCGAAAGGTGGGTTCTTCGTCGGCATCAGTCCTGAATGCCTGCTCGCCATCGGGACGCTCGCGACCATTGAGAGTTACAAGAATGATGTCGACCCTCTTTCGTTTTTCAATGGCGAAGCAAAACGCCGTGTCGCGATCAATGGTTGGCGCTACGATTTGGTGGTTTACCGAGAAACCGCGCAAGATAAATCACGCGGTATGCACATCCGTTCGTTCTTCCCTGTCTTGAAAAACCGAGATGACAGCAAACCGCTCCTCGATCCGCATTCTAATCCTGATGTGGTGTTGTTTGAGGAAGGTGATGTCGCCATTTCATCTGCATTGCCGAACCCTGTTGGTGCGGGGGATCGCAATGAATGGGTTGCCATTCGAAATGACAGCCCAGGCTTACTTGATGTCACGGGCTGGCAGGTCAAAACCAAATCCGGCACCACAACCTTGCGTCAGCGTTTGGTGCTGTCGCCAGGGCGAGAACATAAAGTGATAGTTCGCGCGGGCGGTGGTGGCGCTGCACTTTCCAACAAAGGCACATGGATTGAATTGCATGATGCCCAAGGCACTGTGGTGTCGAAAGTGGAATACAAAGCCCTTAGTAGAAGCGCTGAAGGCCAAGTACTGACATTTAGTTAACGTTTCGACACGCCAATCAAAACGTTGAAGGGCAGTAAACACGCTATGTCGTTTGCTGCCTTTATTTTTATTGGCTCAATCCCACGCACAGGCCTCACAACCAAACAGCTTCCCATACATCCAGCAACCAAGACAGAAGCCTAGTACAGCCTCAAGCCATGTCAGCACAAAACACATGCCCAATACCGCCAGCATCCAACTGTCTGGGGTATCCAGTAATCGAAAGCCTAAGCAAGTAGCCCCCATGATCGCGCCTAAGGTCCATGCAAAACGTTTCGGTTTGATTGGTCTCCAAACAGGCTTAGATTTCATGGTCAGTACCGTGCCTAACACCCCACTCGGGCTCAAAGGTGTTAGCCCGAAAAGCACAGCCATTAACATATCAAAGATAACGTAAGGAGCGACATAGAGAACGGGGTCTAACTCCGGATGCATGATCAAGAGAAATATCGTGATACCAGATAAGACATTCAGCAATCCGGCTCTGGCTCTCGCCGCCGTCTCATCTAACCGTAAGTCACTTTCTCCCGGAATACACTGCCCAACAGCGAGAATGGGTTGAGTGAAAAATGTATGGTGTTGCTTGAGGTCGTCATTATTCATCGCAGTGCCACTCAGCGAGCATTTTTAGATTAGCATTTCCTAATTATAAGACAGTGCAACGAGACCCGCTTGTTGAGAAGCAAAGGTGTGATCGTAGAATGCACTCTTTCACCTCGTGTTATTTCGGCCAATTCTTGCTCAGTGAGCAATTTTTCGCCCACCCCCTAAGCAACTCCTTGCTCTTCATTCCTTTAATGCAACCTAACCCTTTGTTTTTATTAACGTCCATAGCTGGCACACCCCTTGCGTTATCTCCTGCGTTGTAATCAAAACTAACGTCTATTCCGACCCTCTTGGTCGGTATTCACTGCATAAGGACATCGCAATGCCAACTCCTTGTTATATCGCCATCGAAGGCAAAACTCAGGGCAACATCACTGCTGGCGCATTCACTGCTGATTCTGTCGGTAACATCTACGTGGAAGGTCATGAAGACCAAATGCTGGTTCAAGCCTTTGACCACATCGTGACGGTACCGACTGACCCACAAAGCGGCCAGCCTTCTGGTCAACGTGTTCACAAGCCATTTAAGTTTACCGTGGCGCTGAACAAAGCCGTGCCGCTGATGTACAACTCGCTAGCGTCTGGTGAGATGCTGCCGAAAATCGAACTGAAATGGTACCGCACCTCGGTGGAAGGTAAGCAAGAACACTTCTTCTCTACCATTCTGACCGACGGCACCATCATCGATATCGATTGCCAAATGCCTCATTGTCAGGACGCACAGAAGAAAGAATTCACCCAACTGGTGACTGTGTCTGTCGCATACCGCAAGATTGATTGGGAACACACTGTCGCAGGTAC
>NZ_FOWR01000022.1:0-25620 GCF_900115495.1 Enterovibrio norvegicus DSM 15893
TTACCCAGGCCGCTTCAAAAGCGATGCGGCGGGTAAGCCGTTTACCCAATACCGGTTAGAGCACTTGCGCAGTGATGCGTTAACGGCGACTGCCTCTAGCACCATCATGCAGGTAGATGCGGGCATGGTGTTTGACTTGGACGGTCACCCGGACGACACCACCAATCGGGATTGGATTGTGGTGACCCTGCACAGTGAAGGCACGCAGCCTCAAGCTCTGGAAGAGCATGGCGGCGAAGGCATGACGTCCTTCCACAATACGTTTTCAGTGATTCCAGGCCATCGCCCTTGGCGTCCCATTCCGGAAGCCAAACCTTGTGTGCATGGCCCACAAATCGCGATTGTAACGGGCCCTGCAGGCGAAGAAATCTTCTGTGATGAACACGGGCGCGTGAAAGTGCAGTTCCCGTGGGACAGATACGGCAACAGTGATGAAAGCTCAAGTTGTTGGGTACGTGTCTCCCAAGGCTGGGCGGGCGGTCAATACGGCATGATGGCGATACCACGCATCGGCCATGAAGTGATTGTCTCTTTCCTTGAAGGTGACCCAGACCAACCGATTATCACGGGCCGCACGTATCACGCGACCAATGTGCCGCCCTACCCGCTGCCAGCCAACAAAACCCGCACGGTCCTGAGAACCGAAACCCATCAGGGGGAAGGCTTCAACGAACTACGTTTTGAGGATGAAGCAGGGCAAGAAGAAATCTATGTTCATGCTCAAAAAGACATGAACTTGCTGGTCGAGAATGACCGCAAAGACAACATCAAACACGACTTGCATCTGGAGGTGGAGAACGAGCGGTTTTCACACATCAAGGTGGATGACCACCTGACAGTAGATGGGCAAAGCAAAGAGCACGTAAAGGGTGATAAAACACTCACCACTGACAGCTCAATACACATCAAACAAGCAACCAGCCAACTCGTCGATGCTGGCTCTGAAGTTCATCAAAAATCTGGTGCGAAGCTCGTTATCGAAGCTGGCAGTCAAATCACCCTAAAAGCAGGCGGGTGTTTCGTCACCGTGGATACCGCAGGTGTTCACATTTCTGGCCCGGTGATCGACCTCAACGCAGGCGGCGGTGCAGGGAGCGGTTCAGGGTTTGGGGGTGCAATGCCGATGTTGCCGGGTGGGGTTACCGCCCCTACAGCACCCGCCGAGATACTATTGGCACCTCAAGCCGCGACCATGACTAGCTTGCTTCCGCTAATTGCGGAAAAAGACATCCCCATGATGGAAATTTGTCAAAGACGCGGGAATGGCGAGTGTAGCAAGCCTAATTGTGAGTGTGACGATGCGTGATCTTATCCCTAATTACGTCTTGGTTGTTGATGCCCTTCGTGTCAAAGACGCCACCGCTTTTGCCACCACACATGAAAAGCCGTGGTTCTTTTTGTATGACAACACGCCTTGGAAAGCCCAGCGACAAAACAGCCCCGTTTGCATTACAGTCACAAAGGACGATGCATTATGGTCGTTGTGGCAAAACAATTCGCTTTGGGCGAGCAGCGCTGTCTTATTTGAATTTGATAGTGCTATTCCCCAGGAAAACCGAATTGACACCTTGCAGAAACTTATCACCGTCAACTCTCAGGACGGGCGCTTGTTCCTTTTGCGTTTTTATTCACCCAATACCTTGTCATTTTTAATGGCACATCTGAGCAATGATGAAAAACAGATTTTTTTTGGTACAGCGGATGCTGTTCTCACCAGCTTTAATGTTGCCGAGTCTCAGCCAATCAAACGCTATGAGCCCCCCACTATCAAAACTGTGCTCGCAGATAAAGATTTAGTCTTAGATAACCAGCTTGTAGAGGCCATGTTCCAATGACAAAAAGCTATATGATTAAGTCGGGAGAGACACTATCGGCTCTCGCTGTTCGATTTAATACGACCGTTGAAACGCTGCACAGTCTCAATTCGCAGCAAATCAAAAATATCGACTTAATCTATGATGGGAATACGCTGACCGTTCCTACCTTGCCCGATACAAGCACAGAAAAAAGAGAGCCCACACCCCAACTCGCGAAAGAGAGCGTGGCGGCGTTAACCTGTAAAACACAAAAGTTCGTGGACTCTTTATTCATTCCCGAGCATCCAAGCACTAAAAAACAGCAAGTCCTCTTATTGACGCAGGAAGCAGTAGACTGCGTCAAAGCCGAAGCCGATATCTGTAAAGCTGCGCTGAGCGGCTCGAGCAAAGAGGACATTGTCAAAGGGCTTAATGGGCTTGGCATTGTTGATTCCTTTGACGCTGTTGCGCATGAAATGTTTTTAAAGATCGACAATCCAAAGAGTGCAGAGCATTACAAGCACGCGCTGCTGGAACACCTTCAGTTGACCCAAAGCGGTGATGTTATTCTGCTTCCCGCAGATAACCCCGATATAGGTCTTGGCGATATTTCAAAAAAAATTGAAAAGATAGAAAGCGACTTTGAGGAAGATAAACGTAGTATTCAAGGTAAAGAGATGATCCATAAACCGGGTGGATACTGGGGAAGTATTACTCTCTCTTACGAGCAAGCCCTTGAGCAGTTCGAAGATGAGCGGATGTCTCAATATCGGAAGCTGAAAAAGAGTACTATTAAAGCACTAGAGAAAGCGATTGAGGGCTTTGAAAAAAAAGCGACCCGTATTGCTCGGAAGACCAAAGTTCAAGAGGGTGAGCACACCTTTGCGTTCATCGATAAGGGGTATTATTCCTCCGATCGCGATGCAGAGGTTTACGCAAGTTTAAAAAAAATCATTACCCAAAGAGTCAAGTTGGAGATCTCCGATTACCTTTCCCCTCAGACAATCAAAGAAAACAGTCCCATCCCAGATATTAAAACCGTTCATGATTTCTATCAGTATTGGCGTGACAAAGCAGATAAAGAAATCCAAAAAGCACACACCAATAAGTGGGGGGTAAGTGCGTATCTGGGCACTCAAGATATAAAATACCGTTTTTTTTTCGAGGCTGTCCACGAGCTCAACCAGACGGGCACCGTCATTAAAGAGCAGTGCCTGACTGAAGATCAACTGTTTCATGGATGGCAGGATGTCAAAGCCCTGATTGACACTGTCGATGAACGCAATCCGAGCATCGAAGTGTTTGTCAAAGAACTTAAAAACCTCCACAACACCCTGAATTTCAAAGACGCAATAGGGTATTACCCTATGTATGTGCTGCATCTTTTCCTCATTCGAGAGGTCGGGCGGCGTTTACGTGATTTTTCTGAGAGGCTTGGAAAGAATGAAGCCTATGTTAAATATGTCCGCCAACTTCTCGATTTTGCATTGATGCTCCAACAGCGCCAACTGTCATTAAAACTAGCGGCTGAAACACAGAAATCTTCGCCATCTATTGCGTATATTGATGAGAAAATCACTCATTTTGGCGGTGTACCAAGTGCAAGTAACACTTCGCATATGCTGCTCTGGGATGAATATTCATGGGAGCCAGAAAGCCTTGAACATCAAATTTTCGCTGCAGCTGGCCTCAACAACCTCTCTATCGTGGAGTGCGCATTATCTTCTGCTCCCCAAACGGTGATCTACCTGAAGTCAAATCACCCAGTATTTGAAAATAACCTTGCCTCATGCATTAAACCGCTCAGTGTCACCCCCCCTAGTGGTGCAATAGGAAACGGGGCGGCAGGAAACAAATTTTCCTCAGAAACCTCAATAGGCAACTTAAGCTATCAAGGCACACACTATTCGACACTCGCTGCTATTCCGAATACGATCATTTTCCCCTGGCACGGCTATGTCATCGACAATGAATTCTTCGGGTTGCCCGGCTACACCCAGATCCACTCTGGCGCTCAATTTGCTCGATTCGTGAACAGCGCAGAGCTTTTTACCGCTCAGGAAGATACGTTTAGCAAAGACCATGTCCAACTCAGCGGCGAAGTAAAAGCAGGATTTGACTTAGCCAGTGCCGCCTTTGGCTTTGAGAGTAAAATACCGCTTCCATTGGACATTCGCTATAAAACAAAAGATCTCACCTCAACGTTCAAAAACCTTGGCAAGGGAGAGCTTTGTCTTCAAGCACAAGTGCACGGTTTCCTCTCTGCTAGCGTGCAGGTTGCATCCAACATACATGTCGGCAATATGGCAAATGGCGAAATCGGTGTGCGTGGCAGTTACGACCAAACAACTGATTTTAACGAGCAGCGTAGCCAAAACGCGACGATAACGCGAAACAATGAACCGACCACAATAGCAGCCGGTGCGAGAATGGAAGCGTCTGCCTTTGCAGGCTTAGAAGTGGGGGGCAAGGTAAGCTGTGAGTTCGACTGGATTCCCCCACAGACAGAGCAACGCCTCAACCTGTTTAAAACAGGGATAGGCGTTCGCGCCACACTGGGCGTAGGCTATAAAGCGGTATTCCAATGCACGTTCCATAAAGGTAAATTTATCTTTGTCACAGACATGAGCATGACCAAAGGGCTAGGAGTGGGTGGCAAATTTGCCACCGAGTTAAACGTCCTGGCGGCGGATGATTTTTTTGCGGCCGTACTTCAAATCATGGAGTCAGCGGACTTTCATCGCTTCGAATTCTTTCTGGAAGATGAAAACGGAGAAGATACCTTCGGTGCCTTCAATACCGTGCTAACGGTCGCCGCCGCTTTTGGCCTCTCACTCTCACAGGTGTTATTGTTACCGTTCAATATGATCAGTAACCTTGAGAAAGAAGCGTCTGACAAGAAAAACGCCTACTATGTTGCCGCGTTTCTCAACTCAAAAGAGAACTTGGACCTCAACGAGAAATGGATCAGAAACATGCCCGCTGAGACCTTGGCAAAATTGTTTGATGCGCTCATTTATCACAACGAAATTCCCTTCATAGGTATGTTTGGCGACGGCGAAAAAGCCGCGAGAAATAATATCGCACAGTTAACAGCCATCAACCGCATTTTGACTTGGTTAGGTGCTAACAACCCCACGACCCAGCAAATACGCAAATTTGAAAATGCCATGCAGCGGGTCGGGATGAAAAAACCGCACGAGAAAGTAGAAAAAAAATGGGAGCAGTACGCCGAGAATATCGTGTCACTGCGCCGCTTTTTTAGTTTGGCTGTTAAAGATGATTTTCATTCTGACACATACGATAAATACCCCTACCGAGATCAAATAAATGACCAATGGAAAGCATTTAATAAACAACTACCGGAATTGATGAGACTAACACCGTTATTCAAAAAATCGGTGTTGAGAGGTCCTCACCGGGAAGAGGACGTTTACCTTGCCATTCCAGCGTCAGACCAGCACGCCATCAAAGACGCCGTTGCGAAAGGATACCGCCGTGTGTAATACCTTGAAGTCACTTTTCTTCACTACTTTATTAGCCGTCACCACCTTGGCGTCCGCCAACGACGACACCGCCCACGGTATTGCCAAATACAATGAAGGGGCGTTTCATGAGGCGCGAAGCCTATTTCTGGCACAATCTGAAAATGGCGATGCCTATGCCACCTTTTGGCTGGGCGTTACCCAATGGGAAACAGGGGAGCGCTTTGAGGCGGGCGACACCTTTCTCCGTGCAGCTGAAATGGGCGACCCCTGGGCCATGTATATGCTAGTCCCTAGAGACGGAAACCCCTGCCGCTATTTAGGCTGGCCCTGTGATGAAGCATGGAAAACCAAAGCCCTTGCTGGATGGGAAGCCCTTGCTGAGCAAGGCAATGCCAAGGCCCAATTTGCCATTACCAAAGTCAGCCAACCCTGGTGGGAGTACATTCCGTTTTACAGGCTATTTCGCTATCAGGAACTGCTGGAAGCGGGCATGGAGCAAAATACCTATGGTGCCTATTACCGCTACATGCGTAAATTTGGTGGAAGACACAACGAGTACAAACTGAACTACATGCATAGAGCCGCGAAAAAAGGCTATGCCCCTATGATATCTGGCATAGGATACAGCGAAGACTCAAGCGTCAAAGGCCAAGAATTTGCCTGGTTGCAGAAATCATTGGATACAGGTTTCCCTACTGCCGCCAAATCCCTATGTAGTGCATACCAATGGGGAGGGGAAGGTTTTCCCATAGACATTGAAAAAGCCTTTTACTACTCGGTGGTTAATGAGGTACTGAATAAAGGCAGAGACGAATGTAAAGTGTTTACCCAAGAGTCAGTAACGGATGAATACGGGTTAATCGTTTCAGATAGCGAGGGTAGGTCAATCAAACGGGATCTCATAAGCAAAGAGCGCCAACAGGAGCTGCGTAAAGAAGCGGAAGCCTACGCCAAGACCTTAACCCCTAATCTCTTTTTAGATGAAACCACCATTGAACTGTTTGTTTATTAAAGGCGATTGATTATGGGTATCGATACATTACTGAGCGAAAGCCTTTATGCACTAGGGTTTATTTTTGTGGTCGGTGTAGCCTCTATCCCTGCATGGCTGTTATGGCGTTCAAAACTCAACACGCTGGAAAAAAAAGGGAAAACCGCTCCGCTTACAATGACAATACTCTGCACCCTATTGTCCATTGTCACTCTGCTGATTGTGCAACCGCCGAAGGATTTCAGCGTGTTTGCGCCTGTTATCTATCAGTGTTGTGTGACTATGGTCTGGTCACTGTGCCTGATTTTGTTCATCCGCTTCAAAAAGAGAACCTCGCCAGCCTGCGTGACCAAAGAGTCCCTTTGATGCATGCGATCGCGCTCAATATACTGAAGAAAATACTGTTTATTATTTTTCTGGTGGCGCCCGTAGGAGCATCTGCCAACGACGCCAGCGGTATCGTAAAATACAACGAAGGGGCGTTCCACGAGGCGCGTAGCCTGTTCCTGACACAATCTAAAAAGGGTGATGCTTACGCCACCTTTTGGCTGGGCGTGACCCAATGGGAAACGGGGAGCGATTTCAGGCGGGCGACACCTTTTTAAAGGCCGCTGAAATGGGCGACCCGTGGGCCATGTACATGCTAGTCCCTAGAGACGGAAACCCCTGCCGCTATTTAGGCTGGCCCTGCAAAATAACTGGGACCGTCGCTTTTAGAAAAACGAAAAATCCGCCTCTAAATCTGCGCAGACTGACAGATAGCAGGCATACAAACCCACCAACCTGATGTTTGTTGCAGCAAGAAAAGGGCTAGCAACGCTAGCCCAGTTAGGATACAAACTCCACAAAGCTGTATTCTCCCCTGCTCTTCAAACCAATTCACCAAATCGACTCCTCATTGTTCCGTTTATGCGAACTATCAAGTCAAATAATGCGCAATTATCAACCAATCAAAGTTTCGATAAGATCATCTTCATCGTCACACATGGAGCATCACTGCTCTTAACTTATTCAAAAGGTGAATAGTATGGATACGTTGAAAAGAATAATTGCAGTATCGATCATTTCGATGCTTCCTTGGGGTATCAGCCATGCAGATGCTCAATCAGACAACACGTTAGCGGTTGCTAAATCCTTTCTCGAAGCCGCTGGCAGTGGTAACGGCGCAAAACTGACCGAACTCATGAGCGATGATTTTGTTTGGCATAACGAAGGCGACAAACGCATCCCTTGGATTGGCCCTTGGAAAGGCCAAGAAGAAGTGATGGGCAAATTTATGCCCGCATTCGGTAAAGGTTTGACAGTGACAAGCTGGAGCACCGACCACAGTTTTGCTAACGCAGATCAAGCGGTGTTTATGGGTTCAATGAGCGCTATTCTCAACAACACAGGTGTTGATACTGGCAAATTCACGTGGGCTGTTCGTGTTCATGTAGAAGACGATAAAGTAAAAAGCTGGAACTGGATGGAAGACAGCTATGCGGTATCGAAAGCTTACAATGACAACACACAAGCAAACAAAACGACGGTAGAGACTTTCTATACACTTCTGAGTAACCCGGGTTCTGAAGAAGCGGTAAAAGCCTTCAGCGCTAACACGGCAGATAACTGGGAAAGTGTCGGTAACTACTCTGGCATGAATAAGTCGAAAGGTGCTTTCTTGGGTCAAATGGGATACTTCGCCAAATTAATCCCAGACTTAAATTGGAATATCGAAGAGATGACGCATGCTGATGATCGTGTGATTGTGCGAGGCCGCGCAACCGGCACACCAACGGGTCCTCTCTTCGGCGTTGATGGCGCAGGTAAGCGCTTCGACATTATGACGATTGATGTTCATACCATCGAGAATGGCAAAATCACCAAATCGCATCACGTAGAAGATTGGGCCGGCGCGTTAAAGCAGCTGAAAGGCAAATAAGCCTAGCAAGTAACGTGAATCTAAGCGCTGGTCGATTCACTATCGACCAGCTTTTTTAGCAACCTGCCAGTAAAAAGAAGCGAAATACGTAATCGGTGAATAGAGTAATGTATACCTACTCAACACCGACCTCTTCTCTTCCTGATTCTCTAACCAGACGGGAACCTACAACAAAGGATCAATCACCGCTTGCCAGTCTTCTAGACTTGAGTGCTGATCAACAGGCACTAAACCCGCGTTATTGATGAACACCGTTGGCGTTGCCCAGACCGAGCGTGTTGCAGCATAGCGAATGGGCGTTCTTGCCATCACATAGATTTCACTGCTGTCCATACGCTCGAAAAACGCGTCTCTTTCTACCTTGCCATGTTCTTCGGCGTAGTCGGCGACGAGCTGCCGTAAATCGTCATGGGTTTTATGAAGGAAAGGCCCGTTGTAGAACGTATCTTGTCGTTCATAGAGGAAGGTAGCGAACCCATAGAATTTGTCGGCGTCTCCCTCTGCCAAGGCAAACAACCCCAAGCTCATGTCCCATGCTTGTCGATGATTACTCAGGGTTATCAAATGCGTTTTAAGGCTGACCGATGCCCCCGTGTAATGACGCATAACCGCCATGAGGTTTGGCCAAATTGCACGCGAGTGTGGGCATTGAATATCGACAAAAACATCAATCGTCACTGATGCTTGGGGATCACCAAGAAGAATACCGCTTGGTCGGTGGGGGATTGGTATGCTCATCACTTCCTTATGTACATTGAGTTTGTTGTTATGTGTTTGTCAGTGTAGCCAATGACCTGCAATCGGTTCTAGAGGGAGAGTGTTCAACACATGCTACTGTCGGTTCTTTTCTTGATAATGCTGTTGTGAAAAGGGTATCTGCCAAGGATTGGTCGCTTGAAACCGTTATCGAACAGCGCTAACGGCGTTTATCTTCTTTCAATGTGACTCGCAGAAAACAACCGCAACACTCCCTGCAATCAACCTGAATCCAGAGCCATATTCCACCCTGAAGGTTTAACCCCCGCATTTGAGATCACCTTCAAATAGAGAGGGTTACTCGCAATGATATATTCTCCGGTAACACATTGAGAGGTATAGAAAGATCGCCCATTCGAAGATGAAATACCTGCTTCGTTTTTCGACAGAAAAGCTCACTTCAAACACGGCATTTTCAACGCCACCTCTTACGTACTTATCAAGCTAACCATGGTCCCCGGATGAAAAAATCACTTATCGCTCTGCTTTTGTTCAGTACACATTCCTATGCCGACAACCACGTTTACGCGGGTGGTAACCTTTCAATCTTCAATGATATGGAACTGAAATACAGTGGCATGTCAGCCGATAAAAACAGCGATATAGGTGGTAGCGCTTTCGCAGGCTACAGCTTCACAGTGTCACCCGGTTTGGAACTTGGGTTAGAGGTTGAATATTTGTACTTTGGTAAAGCTGACTTCACCAGCTCAAGTCACGTAGACGCCGATGCTTATTTCATAAACGCCAAACCTAAATTCGTCGAGGAAGGTAATAACCTTTACAGCGCATTGATCTTAGGGGTTGGCTCGATGTCTTCCGAAATTAGCGTGAGTGGTCAAAGTATCAAGGACACCGATCTTTCTTATCAGGCTGGCTTTGAAATTGGCTATATGATCGATAACTTAGATATCGGCGTTGGATACCGTTACCAAACGGCTGAGTTTGATGGCTTTGACGGAGCGGATGTTTCTAACCAAAGTGTCACTCTCGGCATTCGATACAATTTCCGATGAAATAAGAAAGGAAATGCGGGTTGAGCCAGCCAAACCCTGCGCTGGCTCATGTTTGCTTTGCGACTCAGTGCGTCAGGCATAATTGACCTTAACATCACGCGCCTGAGATTCTCCCCAACAGCTGCTCACAAAAAGCATGGGTCGACAGGTTCCGTCGCTTCATTTGTTCATCCATCTGTCCTGACGTCGCCACATCCACCCAATCTTCCAACATGGCTTTAAAGCCCTTGGTTTCTAGCGTATCTGTCCAATCGGCCATTTCGATGCGTTCTGTTTTGCCGCTTTCAGACTTTTCGCCGCGCAGGAAACTGTCGAATTGGTAGGCTTCATTGTAGAAACTCAGAGAGACAGATTCGCAGGTTTTCCCAAACTGACGGTTCATTTGGCCATTAAACAGCGTGCCGTTTTCTTCCCAACTCAGGTTAATCATGGCGATGTCACTGCCCTGTCGCTGGACTGAAATCTGCATGTCTTGCTGGTCGATTTTGCCGCGTAGATTCAGTGAATCGATCACATGGATCATGTCATCCAGGACGAAGTCTTGTACTGCACCGACAAGGTTCAGTCGGTGTTTGTGCCAGGTAATGGTGCGAAGGTCATCACGCGCCACCAGCGAGCGCCAAATAGGAATGTAACGTCGATTGAAGCCGACAAATAAGGGGACGGATTTTTGTTCCGCCAAATCATGAAGCTTTTGATAATCTGCAAAATTTAAGGCAGCAGGCTTATCAACGAAAACGGGCACCCCTTGCTCGATAAAGAAGGTAGCAATCGAGGCATGGGTTTCACTGCTGGTATGGATCATCACCCCATCAATGTTCATGTGCACAAGTTCACGATAGTCGCGGCACGTTTCTGCAATGCGGTACTCACGCGCCACTGCGGCAAGTTTTTCGGGGTTGCGAGTACAAAGAACAAGCTCAAGTTCAGGCAGTCGCGTCAAGACAGGTAAGTAAGCTTTAGTGGCAATGTCACCCAAGCCGATAACAGCAATTCTCATTCTTTTTCCTTTGATTGATGAAGCAGATAGCAGGCTGATGTAGGCAGCTAAAACACCTACAGAGCTTATCATTTTCTTCGCGAAATAAGTTTTTAAAACGTCTCGTTTAAAAGACATCGCCCGGATTCAAACGCCGTATTTCTCTTACGCTGTTTTTACTTAACTCGGCCTGTTGACACGCATTCAATGCCATTGATATGTTACGTTATAACATCACAATACACCCACCTAAACCACGATAAGACATATTGAATGATCGCCTCGTGTTAGTGCTTCGAGGGATGCCATTATGAAAGACATTAAGCCTATTTTCCGAAACCTCGAGAAAATGCTAAGGCAATCCTCTTGGTTTGATGACGGTTGGGAAATTTATAACCGTGGCGATTACATACAGCTTTATAAAGAAAATTGGCACAACGAGGCGCAAGGCGGTATCCACTTTGAGACCTACATTGAAGCGCGTGAGATAAAGAAAAAAGCGTTCCCTATTTGCCTACATGCAGAAGAGGACTGTCCGGCGCAATCTGAGTTTATCCGGAAGTTTCTAGCGCTTGAAGGTGACCGAATCACGGGTTGGAAAGGCTATCGAACCATTGGTAGTGGCTACCATGTCTGTCAGCGAACGTTGCCACTCAACGTTAAAAACCTCGAACAAAAGCTATTCGAGGAGTTTAACCGCCTACGACAACTCGAGTCTGGCATTGAGCAGGTATTGCGTGAGCTTTAAAGAGATGCATCAAGGGATACCAAACACCGCAAAGGACAGAGCAAAGTGAAGCGAAATCAAAGTCCCTGTATTGATGTGTGTGATTTTTCAGCCCCCAAGGGATGGTGTGTGGGCTGCGGTCGCACTCGGGAAGAGTGCCAAAAATGGAAGTCCATGAAACCCTACGACAAAAACATCCTCCAAAAAGAACTAAATAAGCGCATGTCCAAAATAAGGGCAAAAAGCACCAAGTGACCATAGAGGAAAACTGACGCTACGCATTTGGCGCTCCGACGCTAAACAAGTCACCTTTCATCGCGTTATAGGCTGTATTCCCGTTCTACTTTGGCAATGCGCGTGGTAAACGCCGCGTACCATTTCTTGCGCCCTAGCTTCTGCGCTTCAATGTGCTCGACGTTCGCTTTCCACTGCTTGATGGAATCAAGATCTTTCCAGTAAGAAACGGTAATGCCAACGGTATCTCGCGCCGATTCTACGCCAAGAAAACCGGGTTGCTGTTCGGCCAGTTGAACCATTCTTGCAGCGGTTTCGCCATAGCCGTCGTCGAGTTCTGTTCTGAGATTGGTAAAGATAACGGCGTAATAAGGGGGTGGCGGGGTGTTAGCGATGTCTGACATAAAAACTCCTTGTCTGTCATGTGTTGAATGTCCTTTCAACATCATGTCGAGCTAGCCTAGCTTGTGTTCATTGTCTCGCCAACCCTCGACATTGAGATTACAGGAGAGCAATGATGAATAGATTTGCTTCAGTCATTACAATTCTATGTATCCATCATCACAATATCCCCATCACAGATCTATCACGTCGCCCTCCGCTCCTATCACGTAAATATCGCCAATAATGCGACCATAAGCACAATTAAAAATACCAAAAATAGAAAGCGCCCTAATTCGATGTCGAAATATTAACGCGAGGTTAAATGCCTGACCACGCATTAACATATTCGTTCTAATGGCAATGAAATGTTATTACAAACAGTGAATAAAATTCTATATAACACTCACCCTTCAACAAGATAATTAATTTGAACTCTAATCAATCATTAACGATTATTTTTCTGATTAGGGCTCTATAGTTTCCTTTCCAATACAATACGTATTTTCATCGACGAGGTTTTCAGCCTCGATACACAAAAATAAAATAATTTTTAATCAGATACTTACAATCAAATGCCATCTCTTCCCTCTCGCTACACCCCACAAGAAAAAGACATACTCTCACACCAAGAGTATAATTCATCGCAATCATTCACCCGCAATATTGTTTAATTATTTTTCAATTGCGAATCCGTCGCATTTATAAATAATGATTCGAATCCAAAATTGATTGAAATCAACAAAGCGTCATTCATGTTGCATGTGGCACCAATTTCCCCCGAATAAATATTCCCTCACATTTAGGGAATATTTATAGTTCTCATCGCAATACTCCATCAAAGATTCTACGTTTGAGACCCTAGCAATCATTCATTTGGTGAATGCTTTGTTAATGGGTTTGAAGCAAATAAAAATAGCTAAGTCAATTAGCACACAGATCCGCGAAAGCGGTGTGAGAATGACAATGAAAAACTGGATCGATAAGGCGGTATTAGCGCCGATGAAGCGTCGAAGCTTCATGAAGTGGGGGGCAGCCATCGGTGGTGGTTCGGCACTGGCTGCTGGTTTACCACTGAAAGCGGTTGCCAAAGCTACGGCAACAAACGCCATTGAAACCAAAACGGTATGGTCTGCTTGTATGGTGAACTGTGGTAGCCGTTGTGCACTGCAAGTGCACACCCAAAATGGCGTGATCACCCAAATTGAATCAGACAACCGTGGCGATGACCAAGGCTTTGGTAATCACCAAGTGCGTGCGTGTCTGCGTGGCCGCTCTATCAAACACCGTGTTTACAACCCAGACCGCCTGAAATACCCAATGAAGCGTATCGGCAAACGTGGCGAAGGCCAGTTTGAACGCATCAGCTGGGACGACGCGCTGGATCTGATGGCGGAAAAACTCCAGTACACCATCAAAGAATACGGTAATGATTCAATCTTCATTACCTATGGTTCAGGCACACAAGGTTACCGCACCGACGGTAAAGACTGCTTCAAGCGTCTGTTCAACCTTGTGGGTGGTTTCCTTGATTACTACGGTAACTACAGCTGGGGCCAAATTCAGTTTGCTCTGCCGTTCACTTACGGCTCCATCAAACCGTCGGCTTACGGTAGCTATACCACAGAAATCGAAAACGCTGATCTGCTGGTGATGTTCGGTTATAACCCTGCTGAAACCCGCATGAGTGGTGGTGGTGAGATCCACGAGCACATCAACGCACAGCGTAAGAATAACGTGCGTACCATCATTATCGATCCGCGTTACACCGACACCATGCTGGGTAAAGAAGATCTCTGGCTGCCAATCCGCCCAGGTACTGATGCGGCGCTGGTTGAAGGTATCGCACACACCTTGATCACCGAGAACTTGGTTGACCAAGATTTCTTGAACAAGTACTGCCAAGGCTACGACGCGTCTACCCTGCCAGCCAGCGCACCGCAAAACGGTCACTACAAAGCGCACATTCTGGGTCAAGGTCCTGACGGCATCGAGAAGACTCCTGCGTGGGCATCGAAAATCACCGGTATTCCTGTTGATCAAATCGTGCAACTTGCGCGTGAAATCGGCACGGCAAAAGCGTGTTTCATTACCCAAGGTACGGGTATTCAGCGTCAGGCGAACGGCGAGCAAACGTCTCGTGCGATCGTGATGCTGCCAATCCTAACGGGTAACATCGGCCGCCCTGGCACAAACACCGGTGATATGCCTGCGAACTGGAGTTACCCAGCACCGCGCATTCCAACCGGCGTTAACCCGATTCAAGTAAAAGTGCCGTTCTTCAAATGGAGCGATGCGATTTACCGTCATCAAGAAATGACCGACAAAACCGACGGCATTCAAGGTGCGGAACGTCTTCGTACCCCGATCAAGTTCCTACTGAGCTACTCAGGCAACATGATCATGAACCAGCATGCGGACATCAACAAACACCGCAAACTGATCGAAGATGAAAGCCAAGCAGAATTCATTGTGGTGTGTGATAACCATATGACCTCGTCTGCGCGTTTCGCTGACCTGCTTCTACCAGACGTGACCACCATCGAAAACAACGAAGTGAGCTCGGACGGTTACTCTTCAGGTTCATTAGGCGGCGTGTTCCCGCTGGTTCGTGCTATCGAACCATTGTACGAAACGCGTTGCGCCTACGACATGTGTGTGGGTCTGTCAGAGCGCCTAGGCGTGAAAGAGGCGTTCACCGAAGGCCGCACCCGTGACGGTTGGTTGGAATACCTGTACGAAGGTGCGCGTGCAAAAGATGCGAACCTGCCTACGCTGGAAGACCTGCGTAAAAACGGTCCTTACACCTTGGCTGCGCCAAAAGAAGGCCGTATCGCGCTGGAAGATTTCCGTAACGATCCAGAGAAGCACGCCCTTGGCACGCCGTCTGGCAAGATTGAAATCTACTCCACCAAGCTGGAAACCATCGCGAAAGAGTGGACCTTGGCTGACGATGAAATCATCACGCCTATTCCTCAGTACGTGACCACATGGGAAAGCCACCTGGATCCAAAGACCGAGCAGTTCCCGCTGCAATTCTTTGGTTACCACACCAAAGGCCGCACGCACTCTACCTACCACAACATTCCGTGGCTGCGTGAAGTGGTGTTCGACGGTATTTGGATGAACCCAATTGATGCGAAAGCACGTGGTCTTGAAAGTGGCGACTATGTTCGCGTGTTCAACGATCGTGGCGAAATTCGCGTTGCCATCAAAGTGACCCCGCGCATCATGCCGGGCGTAACTGCGCTAGGCCAAGGTGCTTGGTACAACCCAGATAAAGACGGCGTCGATTTGGGCGGTTGTATCAACACATTGACCTCACAGAAGAACACACCACTGTCGAAGGGGAATCCTCAGCACACCATTTTGGTTCAAGTGGCCAAGGTTTAAGGGGAGATAAATAGATGACTCAATACGGATTCCATGTCGATACCAGTAAGTGTACTGGCTGTAAAACCTGTCAGGTTTCATGTAAAGACCGCAGCGATCTACCTGTGGGCGTTAACTGGCGTCGTGTTTACGAATACGCCGGCGGTGACTGGGTGCAAAACGATGATGGCACAGTAAGCCAAAACGTTTACGCCTACTACATGTCGATTTCATGTAACCACTGCTCAAACCCAGCGTGTGTGAAAGCCTGTCCAACGGGTGCGATGCATAAACGTACTGAAGATGGCCTTGTGGTTGTCGACAAAGACGTGTGTGTCGGCTGTCAGTACTGTGGCATGGCGTGTCCTTACGGCGCACCGCAATACCACCCTGAAAAGAAACACATGACCAAATGTGATGGCTGCTACGAGCGCATCGCTGAAGGCCGCAAGCCAGTATGTGTTGAATCTTGCCCGCTACGTGCGTTGGATTTTGGTCCAATGGATGAACTTCGTGAAATGTACGGCACCAAGAACGACGTTGCGCCATTGCCAGACCCACGTCTGACTTCACCTAACTTGATCGTGACCACATGCCGTAACTCTCGTCCAACGGGTGACACCACCGGCAGCATCCAAAACCCGACAGAGGTATCGCTATGAGTGAATTATCGCTGGTTTTCTTTACCGTTCTGGCGCAATCCGCCGTCGGTATGTTTATCGCGCTAGGGTTGGTTGAGCTGTTCTTCAAACCTGAACGCAAAGGCATGAACATCGCATTCATGGCATCACTGGCGTTGCTCGGTCTCGGTGCAATGGCATCGGTGACGCACTTGGGTCAGCCATTCCGCATGTTCAACGTCATGTTTGGTCTGGCTCACCTGTCTGCGCTAAGTATGGAGATCGTTGCGCTTTCACTGTTTGGTGGCGCAGCCTTTACCTTCACCGCACTGCGCGTGTTGAACATTCAACCAACACTGCAAAAGCTGACGCTACCTGCCGCCATGGCACTGGGTGTGGTGTTCATTCTTGCGATTGTAAACGTGTACCGTCTGCCAACCGTGGTGAGCTGGAACTCACATTGGACAACCTTCCAATTCCTGATGACGGCAGGCGTTGTTGGCCCAATTGCAGCCGCGATGGCATTGCGTGTGCTTGCCCCTCAGCTTGGTAAAGCTCAAGCCTGTGCGGATCGCACGCTGGGTATGGCTGCACTGACCACCATGGCAATCTCTTTGATTGGCTTTGGCGGTTATGCGGTGTGGCTAGGCCAACTAGACGCTTACACCAACCCCTTCGCGATTGCGAACGCAGAAGCCTTCACCATGGCGCGCATCGGTTTGATGGCATCAGGTGTCGTGCTGTTTGCCTCTCAAGCATTGCGTGACAATAACAAAAACGCAGGCATCACTATTGCCGCGTTCTTGATGGTGGTAATGGCAGAATTGTCTGGTCGTGCGTTCTTCTACGACGCCTTCATCAGCGCAAGTTCTGGCATGTAAATCATCGCCGAATTGTTCTCAAGGGGCAGGATAGCCAGCCCCTTCTTTTTTAGTTTTTTCTCGCTCGTTCTTTGTTTTATCGCGTTACCTTTTTTCTTTTTTCCACCGTCTTTTTGTTTTTGTTGCCAACACACGTTGTTTTTACCTTATTAATTTCAGTCGAATAAGCCCATTGCCATGAATGACTTTCGTTACCAAACGCTTGCAAGCCTTACCATCGCGAGCCACTTTTTTTACCGTGCTCTGCACCAAGCGCCAGATGCCGCGTTTATTGATGCCTTGTACGACGAAGCACTGTTCGATGAATGGCCTGTTGAAGTCAGAAACGACAAAGTGGAACACGGCTTAGCCCTGTTAAAAGCACGCCCTGACTTGCAGGCCATTTCCCGTGATTACGCGCAACTGTTTGTCGGGCCTAACACCCTTGCGGCTGCGCCTTGGGGTTCTGTGTATCTTGCAGAAGAGCAAACCACTTGTGGCAAAACCACCCTGGCGATCCGCGCCTTTTATGCAGACCACGGCATTGCCATCGACACGGGCGAACGCGAACCTGAAGATCACATCGGCTTGGTGTTTTCATTTATCGCCTACTTGGTGGAAACCGCGCTGACCACGCAAGTAATAGAAATGGCCCACAACGAGAGCTTGGTATCGTTGCAAACCTTCCTAACGGACCATGTATTAACATGGGCGCCACGTTTCTTTGCGGTGATGCGAGAAGGTGCAACCACCGAGTTTTACCAAGGCCTGAGCTTATTGGCTGAAGGTACGTTGGAGCAACTGGCCTCACAGGTGGATGCGCAATACAAAATCGTGACGGTTTACCGCTAATACAGGCTGCAATTCATCATGTCTGACAGAGACGAGCGTTACTACACTGCACAACTCAACATGCAAACATGCAGCCGTCGCGGGCTGTTTCGTGGCTTGTGGTCTGGCGTCAGTAAGCCCGTAAAAACACAAGCAGGCCTTGCCTCAAAGCGCACCGTGCCAAGGCCACCGACAGCGGTTGATGAAAGTCTGTTGAATCGTTTGTGTGACGGGTGTGGAAAGTGTGCCAATGCTTGCCCACCGCGTATTATCAGCATGATTGAAGGTAAGCCAGTACTTACTTTAGATGGAGGCGCGTGCACTGAATGCAGAGAATGCCAACGCGCGTGTCCCACCCTGGCATTGGCCAATGCATCACCTGATACATTGCCATCCACAGGGGCTATCGCCATGCTATCTGGCATGTGCATTCGCCAAATGAGTGCGCCTTGCCAATCCTGCTCTGAGGCATGCCCTCATCAAGCAATTGACACTGTAAATCGCAGTATCGCTATCGACACAGAAAAATGTTCCGGTTGTGCCCAATGCCGCGTCGCCTGCCCTGCTCATGCGATTCAAATGGTGATGAGATGAAATGTGGCATTTCCCGCACCCAACACAGGCAAGCAACTCCTGCTGCATAAAAAAAGTTCGCCCAGTGTTGGCGAACTTTTTTATTTCTATCAAGGCTTATTGCTACTCTTCACAGCCAGCTTTCAATAGGTAACAAACCGCTCAGCCATGCCCCAGTGCGCAGCAAGAATCCCGAATCGGGCTCAGTATCAAACGAACGACGATAGTAATGATCAACCCAGCGCATTTCTCCGTTGTCCATCTTCACTTGATACGCGTTTTTGCTCAGTGCTTCAAAGAACGTTCGCTGCGCACCGTAGACGTAGTTTGGCGTATCAAACATCACCGCCATTTCCGTGTTCAACCGGGCGGAACGCGGGTCCAAATTCATCGAGCCCACAAAGAGCTGTTGCGAATCAAGCATCATGACTTTGGCATGAAGGCTTGAGCGACTGCTCCCCGTCACACTCCAATGGTGACGCAAATAGGTGTGCGCCTTCATTTCCCACAACTCAACACCCCCTTCCACCAGCGCTTGGCGATATTTCGCATACCAGCCATGCACGGCAAAAACATCGTTAGAGGCTAAGGAATTGGTTAGCACAACGATGCGTTTACCACTCAACGAGGCTTTAATCAGTGCGCGCGTGCCCGCTTCTGTCGGCACAAAGTACGGAGAAATAAGGATCATCGAGGATTCAATTTCTTCGAGCACCTCCGTAAGCCCTGTGATCAATAGGCTATCGCCATCATCAACTTTCGCAGGTGAATCAAACAACAAACGCGCAGGCCCCCAATTCAGGGCAATCTGATTATCTTTGATTTTCTTGTACAGCGGCAAGGTCGCGAAGTTGTATTCATCGCTGGTGAACTTGTGTTCGATACGCGATGCCTCACGCCAACGGGCAACATCTTCCGTGTTGGGGATGCGCTTACTCTTTTGAATCCACGACATCGGCACCGAATGTTCGCTGTTCCAATACATATCGAACTGTTCTGCCGTGTCTTCTACCACAGGGCCGTTGAGCAACACATCGAAGTCACCAAATTCCACGTTTGAACGAAACGAGAAGTACTCGTTTCCAATATTGCGCCCCCCAACCACAGACACCACACCATCCGCCGTGATCGATTTATTGTGCATACGACGGTTCAAACGCCCTGAATCAGTGATCCAAGAAAGCATTCTCAGGGCACGAAATTGATGGGGATTAAACAAGCGAACATGAATGTTGGTGTGTCCATTCAGATACGCAATATCACTGTCTTTACGGCTTTGCATGTCATCGATCAGTAATCTGATTTTTACGCCACGTTCCGCCGCTTCATACAAACGCCAAACAATCAGTTGGCTCGTTTCATCATTACTGAAAATGTAATACTGCAGATCGAGACTATGCTCCGCCGACTCAATCATGGCCAAGCGAGTCAGCAATGCATCATGCCCAGTCTCTAGCGGGAAAAAGCCTGAAAACACATCAGGCACATCCTTTGGCTTCGAAAAATAATTCGACAGCACAGTATTGGCTTGATAGCCCCCATGATATTGCTCTGCTTTAGGAGCATGTCCTTCGCCATAATTTGGCTGATAGGTAAAAGCCACAACGACACACACAGTGACGATGGCAAAAAAAGAAAGTAGAAGCTTCTTTCTCAAGAGGTTGAATCCGTTCAATTGTGTTGCCCATAAATTACCACATCGTGCTCAATTTGGCGCATATAGTGAGGCAGGTTAACGAATTTTGAATCTGGATTGACGTGGCGCTCTAAATTTCACACTTTGAGTACTGACAACTCACTTTAAAACTGCCGTTCTTTTTTACTATCCCCCAATGTTTAGCACTCCCCAAAACCACCTTTTAATACTCAGCTCAGTCGCAAAATCGTTCACTGGAAATTAGGCATCGTTTCATCTCCGTCTTTGGGTATACTAGCGGCAACTAACATCGCCAGGTGGAATTCAAAATGGCTAAAACCCTGACTCCAGAACGCATCGCAGAGATCCTTAAATTCGACGTAGACCAACGCTATAAGTATTTAGTGAAGGAAGTTGTCGAGAACCGTGAAATTTGGATTCTAATCGATGAACACGGCTGTGTGATGCTGAATACCGAAGACGAAGATTGTGTGCCAGTGTGGCCAAATGAAGCGTTTGCTCAAGAATGGGCAACCGGTGAGTGGGAACATTGTAAACCCGAAGCGATTGGCCTAAACAAATGGCACAGCCGCTGGACGAACGGTTTGATGGACGATGAGCTGTCTATCGTTGCGTTCCCGAACATCGAATTGGAAGGCGTTGTGCTGTTCCCTGATGAGTTCGATTTCGATCTGTCTGATCAAGCGAAAAAACAAAAGCGTTAAGCACTTTCAAGCCCAAAAGGGTTTGGACGATGACTGAACGTGACATGTTGAATAAAAAAAGAGCGGGCATTGCCCGCTCTTTTTGTTTGTGTCGCTCAAATACATCACTGTTTTAGCCTAGCGCGACGGGCTCTACCCTTGTGTGTTCTGCCAGCACATTGATGGCCGCCGCTTTGTAGAGCGGATTGGCTTCAATGTTTTCGTAAAGCCACTTGCAGCTAAACACCATTTTGATGGCATGTACTTCTGGCACTGACGCAATACCTTTGGCAATGTCTTCCCAATCGGATGCATCCACGTATGCTTGCGCATCTGTCGCCACTGTCGGCAAGGTTTCTGGGAAGCCTTTTTCAAGATACAAGCCAGTCAGCCATACCCAATAGCGCTGCCAAAGCTCCGCCAATACAGGGCGAGCGCCGTTGCCGCTATCCAGCATTTGTTGGGTGATGTCCGCCAATGCTTGATACGCCGTCACACCATGTAAGGTGGTGAGTGCAGGCTCGTACAAGTACAAGCTGATAGCACGATCACCGATTTCTTGAATCTTCAGCTGAAGGTTTTCTTCGGTTATGAAGAAATTCTCAGCAACCGCGATGTCGTGAAGCACAGGTTCAGAACATAAACGTTCACAAACGCTCAGGCTTCCACCCCAGACACTGACTTGCGGTTTTGCCGCGTGCAACAGTGCCCAATTCTCCGCCGCACTGGCTGACAAGGTTGTCAGATTAGTACGAGGTGGCAACATACGTTTATACAAGTCTTCGTAACGTATCGCCCAGTAGGCTAACGCATCCGCAATCAAACCTTTGTCGCCATGCATCATGGCAAAGCTCAATCTGATCAATGGGTGAAACAAACCCATTGGCAGTGCGTATTGCAGCCTTTCAAGCACGGAAAGCAAGTACGCGTTTTGATCGTCAGTCGCATTCAAACCTTCAAAGAAAACCCGCTGGAAATCTGCCAGCATGTTGGCTTGCCCTAAATAGTCAGGCCAGTTTTCTTGGGTGATCACGCCTTTGTCCATCAAGCGTAAATCTTCGCTAATTTTGGAACGATAACGCGGCCAGGTTGAGCGGAAGTTACGTATATCTTCATCGCTCGCGCCCAAGCCCTGCAATGACATGATGGTCATCGGGTAATGGTTCGCCATGCCGCCTTTCGTCACGCCACCCAAATTGGGGTGGAATGCACTGTCTTTCAGCATTTCATCGTTTACCAACGCAGACATGTCAGGCGCTGCGTTGAATAGTCTTGTCGCCGTGTTTGATTTTGTGAATAACATAATGACTCCTCCGTACGTTGGTAAATATTGCTTTGTTCGTGTTTTTTCATAGCGCATAGAAAACTGCGCTTACAAAAAGTCGACCGTTGGGGCAACAGGCACAATACCGTGCGGGTTGCGCAGTGGACTTTTCGAGTTATATCCGCGGCGATACACATCCAGATCGATGGTGTCTCGTACGCCCGGTTGTTTCACCAGTGCTTTCAAATATGCCGATATATTCGGGTAATCACGTAACGCTTTCAGGTTGCATTTGAAGGCGGTGAAATACCCCACATCAAAGCGCACCAGCGTCGGCAATAATCGCCAATCCGCTTCGGTGATCGCATCGCCCAGCAAGAAGGTCTGCTCGCCAAGGCGGGCTTCGATCTTTTCAAGCGATTCGAACAACACAGTCACCGCTTCACTATAGGCGTCTTGCGTTCGCGCAAACCCTGCTTTGTAAACGCCGTTATTGACCGTGTTAAAAATCCAATCGTTCAGCGCATCAATGTCTTGCGCCAGCGCCGCTGGGTAAAAATCTTGCTCATCACCTGTCACTTCATTAAATGCGCTGTTGAACATACGAATGATCTCTGAGGATTCATTACTCACAATGGTCTGGGTTTTCTTATCCCAGAGCACGGGCACCGTGACGCGCCCGGTGAAATCAGGGTTCGATTTCACGTAAAGCTGGTGCATGGCTTCAAGGCCTAGCAGTTCGTCCGTAAAGCGCGGATTGCTCGCATCAAACACCCAACCTTGATCGGTGCGCAGCGGCGCGACTAACGACACGCCCACCACGTCTTGCAGCTTTTTCACTTGGCGATAAATCAAGGTACGATGCGCCCATGGGCAGTTCAGCGCAGCAAAGAGGTGGTAACGACCCGCTTCGGCTTGAAAGCCTGCATCGCCGCTTGGCCCTGCTTCGCCTGTCGCGGTCACCCAGTTTCTGAATTTGGCCGTCCCGCGCACAAATCGCCCTTGTGCGTTTTCATACTCTTTGGCTTCCAACTCACGCAACGCATCATCGGTCAGCCAACGGCCTTCAACTAATTTTCCCATTGCTTCACTCCTTTACTGCGCGCCACTCGCTTGCTCTGCGTTGACGTGTTTGAATCATTGACCTATTTGTTCACGGCCGTGTGGTGTCGTGAAATCCAATGCTGGGCCAAGCGGCACAATGCGTGTCGGGTTTACCGTTTCATGGCTGCCGTAATAGTGCGCCTTGATGTGGTCGATGTTCACCGTCTCTGCAACGCCCGGCTGTTGATAAAGATCGCGCAAGTAGCCTGAGAGGTTTGGATATTCGACGATGCGGCGACGGCTACACTTGAAATGTCCGACATAAACAGCATCGAATCGGACCAAGGTGGTGAACAAACGCCAGTCCGCTTCAGTGATTTGGTCACCGACCAAATATCGGCGTTCTGCCAAGCGTTCTTCCAGTTTGTCCAAGGCACTGAAAAGGTCGTCCACGGCTTCGTCATAGGCTTCTTGAGTCGTCGCAAACCCTGCGCGATAAACGCCGTTATTGATGTTTGGGTAAATGAAGTCATTAATTTCATCAATTACCTCTCTCATCGATTCGGGATAAAAATCGCCGTCCTTTGCGCCAACGTCATCAAACGCGCTGTTGAACATGCGAATGATTTCCGCGGATTCATTGCTCACAATCGTTTGGGTTTTCTTATCCCAAAGCACAGGCACGGTAACCCGTCCGGTATAGTCAGCGCGTGCTGCCGTATACACTTGGTGCAGATGCGTTTTGTTGTTCACGCTGTCTGCAATCACGTCGTCGCCCGGCAAGAATGTCCAACCGTCATCGCCCATAAAGGCATTCACGACAGACACTGAAATCATGCTTTCTAGCCCTTTTAACGCACGGAAGATCAAGGTGCGATGTGCCCAAGGACACGCAAGAGAAACATACAAATGATAGCGACCAGGCTCTGCTTTAAAGCCACTCTCGCCGCTTGGTCCGGCTGAGCCATCTTGCGTTACCCAATTGCGAAAGCTGGTGGCTTTGCGGGTAAAACGTCCGTTGGTTTTCGATGTGTCATACCAATCGGTGCGCCATTTTCCATCGACCAATAAACCCATAATGTGTCCCTCTTAAGCTGCATGTTGTGCTGATGGAGCAACGATACGGGTTGTTGGGTTGCGCATAAACACACGTAGTTGGAAATGATTGTTCTCTTACGGAGAACGATTGTTCGAAAGAACAATCAAGCGAGCTTCAGGTAAACACTGTGGTTAATGGGCATGAGGTATGGCAAAAGAAGCCCCTGATTGTGAGAGCGCTATCGGTTAACGTGCGCCCAGAACCCTGCACAAATCATTTGTTTGCGTATAATGATGCCAAGTGAGCAGTGAGGTATTTCATGTCAACGATCAAAGATGTGGCAAAAGAAGCCGGTGTGTCTATTGCGACCGTTTCTCGTGTTATAAACAAATCTCCGAACGCCAGTGAGCAATCCATTAAGGCCGTGACCGAGGCGATGAAAAAGCTCTCCTATCGCCCCAATGCCGCCGCAAAAGCGCTGGTCAGCCAGAACAGTGCCACGATTGGCGTGTTGGTCGCAGACGTTTCCGATCCTTTCTTTGGCACGCTCACACAAGCCGTTGATCGTGTTGCCCGCGCGGCAGGAAAGCACACCTTGATCGGTAACGGTTATCACGACCCTCGCGAAGAGCAAGAATCCATCGATCTGCTGATCAACAACCGCTGCGATGCACTGATTATCCACTCAAAAGCCCTGTCTGATGAAACACTGATCAGCTACGCCGAAGAAGTGAAAAGCCTCGTACTGATCAACCGCCACATTGAAGCACTCGCTGGACGCTGCATTTCACTCGATAACTTTCGTGGCGCGTATTTGGCAACAGAATTTCTGATCAAACACGGCCACACCAAGATTGCGTTGATTTCGTCTAACCATGACATTGAAGATGCGCACGAGCGTAAGAAAGGCTTTGAAGCTGCACTTCGCGACAACAATATCTCGCCTTGCGAGCGCATGGTGGAATTGGGTGACCCGAGCAGTGATGGCGGTGAAGAAGCAATGACGCAATTGCTGACGCGCTCCGTGGAATTCACCGCGGTGGTGGCGTACAACGATTACATGGCGGCAGGCGCGATGTCGGTCGCGCAAGAAAATGGCATCAATGTGCCAGATGATGTGTCGATTGTGGGCTTCGATGATGGTTTGATTGCACGTTATGTGTACCCGAAACTCACCACCATTCGCTACCCCATTAAAATGATGGCAGAACAAGCAACTCAGCTTGCGCTTCAACTCTCCAAGGGGTTAAGTGATGTTCCAGAAATCATGCAGTTTACGCCGACGTTGGTAAGACGAGATTCCGTCGCGCCCGTTCGTAAAAAATAGGGCGCGTAGTGAGAAACTAGAAGCGAGAAGCGAGAAGCGAGAAGCGAGAAGCGAGAAGCGAGAA